>JAGAAX010000050.1 GCA_017614995.1 Spirochaetaceae bacterium | reverse complement strand
TACTTTTTGGACCACGTTTTCCATTCCACTTTGAAAGTAAAAAAGAAAACATAAAAATTCCTTGCAATCTCTTGAAAAATAAAGTTACTAAAGATAAAATTTGTTCATACATAAGCGTATCCCTTTGATTTTTTTGTTGGGCAAAACAAATTTTAAAGGTTTACGCTTTTTTTGTAAATTTTTACTAAAACTCGAAATTCGGGCTATTATAAAGACTTACACGCGAGGAGTCGTTATGAAAAAGCTTTGCACTCTTATATTTGCAGTATTGTTCCTGTTTTCAACCGCATTTGTTTTTGCAGCTAAGACTAAAGAAGTTCCCAAAGTTCAAAAGACAATGTCGTTTTCAAAAGGAATTAATTTAGGCGAGTGGCTTTGTGATTATGGTAATGGAAACGTAAATTCAAGTTATTTTGAACGTCAGGTTTTTGACGACATGAAAGCTCTTGGCATTGAAATTGTAAGACTTAATATTATGTTTGAAGAATTCAGTTCTGGCAAGCCTGACTATATTGTAGAAGACTGGCTCTGGGAAAAAATCGACAATGCGGTTGAATGGTGCACAGAACTTAAAATGTATATGATCATAACCTTTATGAATAATACCTATGGTGGTGTCAAAACAAAACCTGATGTTGAAAAAATGCTTTTAAAAATCTGGCCGCAGATAACAGCACGATATAAAGATTCTTCGGAATATATTCTTTATGAAATCTATAACGAGCCGCACTTTATGAGTGGAAATCTTGCTGGCGATGTTTCAAAATGGAATAAGATACAGGGCAATGTTTTAAAGAAAATACGCGAAACAGACAAAAAACGTACTGTAATAGTCGGCGCAGAAAATTGGAATGGTATCGAAGAAGTTTTAAAACTGCCGGATTACAAAGATGACAACATTATTCTAAATTTTCATGATTATAGTCCGTTTCTCTTTACACATCAGTGGATACAACATACTCCTTTTCCATACGTAAAAGAAAAAATGCCGCCTTTACCTGAAAATCCTACAGATTCAGAAAAATGGTATTATGAAAATTATCCGGAAATGTCAAAAGAAGCAAATCTTGTTAAACCTCTTGATGATGCGGTCAAATTTGCCAATAAACGCGGACTTGCACTTATGTGCAATGAATATGGCGTAATTATGAACCAAGCCGATAAAACAGAGCGAACTGACTGGTATAACTTAAAAACAAAATGGATGGACGAGCGTAATATTATACGTCTAAATCATGAATATAAGGGCTATTGGGCAATTTTTAATAATACAAAACTGAATCCTGTAGAAGCCCGCTTTCCTGAAGATTTGAATATAGAAGTTGTAAAAGCATTGGGTTTTAATGTACCGCAGGAAAAGACGCGTAAGCATTACAGTTGGTTTGAAAACGCAAAGAAAACTAATGACTATACAATCTACAGGAACGGCTTTGCAAAGGGTGTCTATGCTTCGGACGGCTGGGCTGACTGTAGAATCAATAAAAAAGATGCTGCCGATGAAGGGACATATATTTATTTACCAAAAGCAGATGCATGGGCAACAATTAAATTCTTGTTTGGCGAAAACTATGATTTCTCTGATCTTGTAAACAGCGGAAAATCACTGGAATTTGAAGTCCGCACAACCCAAAAAGATTTGAAACTGTATGCTTATTTTGCTGCTCAAGAGATTGCGGGCACAGCCAAAGAAGGTCTCCCATGGGATTGTGTGAATGTAGTAAGCAGTAAAAATATTCCTGTTGACGGAGAATGGCATAAGGTGTCTATTCCATTAAAGAACTTTAGAGATAATGGTGCATGGAGTGACATTGAGCAGAAATCCTATCCGCCTGAAGGCAAGTTCTCATGGAAAAAGATATACTGCCTTAAGTTTGCTATGGGCGAAAACGGGTTGAAAGACGACCTTTCAATCCGCAACATAGCAATCCGCTAACTAGCTACACCAGCCTCAACCACAGGCTGGTTGCACAGTGGGTATTGTTGCCAGATGATATCCAAACTGTAAATTAAGCTTCTGCAAAACGCTACTGCAAAAAGTGCAGCTCTTGGGCAAGCTGCTTCACAGTTTCAAGAGAAAGGCCAGTAATTTCAGCAATTTGTTCTATAGTTCCAACGTTCTTCAAAAGCATATTCCGCGCTGCTTCGAGCTTGGCTTCAGAGCGTCCTCGTTCTTCACCTCTAGCCTCGCCAATTGCAATACCTATTTCTTTGCCCTCTTCGAGTTTATCAAAATCGTGAATATTGCACCTCATATACTCGCTCCTGAACTGTTCGTTCTCTTTGGCTTTTTCTACATTCTCAAAGATACCGGCTGTAAAATCGTCCTCGGGAATGTTTGTGCTGATGTACTGTAAGAATGCGTAAATTTCCGGGTCGGTTTCTTTCTTGTATGCACTTGCATTATAAAAGACTTTATGCGTTTTGTCATCAAACTCTTTTTCGGGGTGATTCTCGAAAATTGACTTGACTTTATAGCATGGTTCGCCCAAGTCGAACGGGTCAGTCTTGCAGATGAAAATCACATAGCTTTCTTTAAGTTCTTTGAAGTTTGCGCCCTTGGCGAGCATATCTATATCAATCATAGACTGGTAATAGCGTGTGCGTTTTTCGATTTCAGTAAATTTCTTGTTCTGAACCTCTATGTCATAGACTTTATCAGAGTCTTTGACATACACGTCAAAGCGAACGCCACGCGTTTCGTAGTACGGTGCGATAGTTTCCTGCAAAGTTATGAGCTCAAGTTTCTCGATTTTGATGTGCAACAAACGCTCGATAACGCCCTTGCAGATTTCCTCGTTCTTCATTATTTCACCGAACATGAAGTCGTCGGTGAAGGTTAAATCTTTGATAGATTTCATTGTGATTCTCCTTTGAAATGATTTTCACAATGAATATCTAAAAAAAATTCGTTTTTTCTGTACCAATTTGCGGAATTTCTGAAAGATTTTACAAAAAAGCTGGAAATAATGCACAAGTGTACATAGACTGATGAGGGGCGGCTGTACAAGAACTGATGAGTGCGGCAGTGTACACAAGCCGCCGGTTTTTGCGTATGCAAAAAGCGGCCCTTTTCGCCAAATAGACTTTAATACAAGATTTATCTGTTGCGAAAAGAATTTCGCCAAATGAGCTTTATTTGTAGATTAATCTACCGCGAACACAGGCTTGTTCACAATCTATGTAGTTTGCGCATTGCGCAAACTACGCACTTTTCGCCGATTGGGCTTTATTTGTAGAATAAGCTAACGCGAAAAGACGAAGTCCGGGTGCTCGCCTGACCAGCCCATTTGCGGAAGGCAGTTTAAGAATGACATATCTTCAGCACTAATTTCAAAGCTTGAAATATCAAGATTTTCTTTCATGCGCTCAATATTAGACGCTTTTGGAATAACCGAAATATTCTGCTGGACAAGAAACTGAAGCAGAAGCTTTGCCGCTGAAACCTTGTATTTAGCCGCCATTTCAGTAATAACAGGCTCATTCATCACCCTGCCCCTGCCAAGCGGGCTCCACGCCTGAAGCAGAATGCCGTTTTCTCTGCAATAGCGGCAGGCTGTCTCCTGTATATAGCCCACATGAAGCTCAAGCTGGTCAACAACAGGCTTTATCTTCCACATAGATTTAATAACTTCAAGATGATGGGGCAGAAAATTGCTTACACCGATTGCCTTTACTTTTCCAGTTTCATAAAGCTGTTCCATGGCTTTCCAAGTCTGTTTCAGAGGCTCTTTCCATTCTGAATTACCGTCTGCGCGCGGCCAGTGTACAAGGAATAAATCAAGATAATCTGTACCCAGTTTTTTCAAGCTTTCTTCGCAAGATTTCAGCGTTTTTTCAAAGCCAAGCTCTGTGCGCCAGACTTTACTTGCAATAAAAAGCTCTTCTCTTGGAATACCGCTTTCTTTTACAGCCTGCCCGATTTCTTCTTCGTTAAAATAAAAAGCGGCTGTATCAAGATAGCGGTAGCCTGCTTTAAGCGCGCGGAGAATGTTTTCTTTGCCGTCTGTTTCAGTCGCTTTATAAGTTCCAAAGCCTATCAAAGGCAGCACAAAAGAGTTTTCCATATTCCCCTCCCGTAAAACGCAGGCTTAAAAGCTGATAACAACAAAAGCTTTTGCCGGAATTGAAACCGCACCTGAAAGGCTGATTTTTTCAGTTTTAAAAGCAGCTTCTTCCGGGGCGCGTTTCTGGCACACCTCAAGATTGCTCATAATGCTGCCTTTAAGCACTTTGTTTCCGGCTGATGTATCAACAGCGTCTGTAGGCACAACTTTTTTGGCTTTGCCTGATTTTGCGGCAAGGCTTGCAATTTCTGCGCTGCATTTTAGAGCATTGTTTTTTTCATCAAATAAGGCGAGCGTCTGCGCTTCGTCGCCTGCATTTGCAATTTTGACAATTTTCTTGCCGTCAGCGGCTTTTACTGCGGAAATGTAAAGCTTATTTTCGCGGAGCACTTTTTCCTGGCCGTTTAATTCAAGTGCCTCAACACCTGAATAATCAGAGAACATTTTCTGCACATAATAAGTCGGAGTAAGCACAACTTTATCAGCGTCAAACCAAATCATGTCCGGCGTCCACTGTGAGTGCCCGATTCTGTTGAAAAGCGGCGCATAAGAAGCAAGCTTTACAACGTCGCCGTTGCGCTCCATGCCGGTCATCATGGCGGCTTCTGCGACAGCACCTTCTATAGAATTAGAAAGATTGTCATCATGGGCGGCATACTCGCCTGCAAAAACCGCAATATCGCGCGGATAATCGTCGTAAAGCGCAACATTGTCGTAGAGCCACTGCGGTGCAACGTAATAATGCTCGTCAACAGCGAATGCAATCTTTTTGTTTGACTTTCCCTGTTTGTGGTAAAAATCCCAAGCCTGTGCGTGCATTTCGTTTTTGATGAAAGGCCCGGCTGTACCGATTGTCTTAATTTCAGGGTATTTTTCGTGAATTGCCTTTTCAAAAGCAAGGTAGCGCGGAGCAAGGTCAACTGCGCCGCTTTCCCACTGCTCGTTGCCGATGCCGATCATTTCAAGATTAAAGCTTTCCGGGTGTCCCATTTCGGCGCGGAGCTTTCCCCATTTAGTAGAAACAGCGCCGTTCGCAAACTCAATAAGGTCTAATGCGTCCTGAACATACTGCTGAAATTCTTCTGAATCTACAGGCACAACTTCGTAAGAGCGGAACTGACAGGCAACGCCGATGTTCAGAATCGGCAGCGGCTTACACGCACGTTTTTTGCTTGAAAGCAGCTCGCACAAAAGGAAATATTCGTAAAAGCCGATGCCGTAGCTCTGCATATAATGGCAGTCCTGCATCTCCCATTCGGCTATTGTGTTGCCGCCCTGTAGTGCCCACAAGTTTGTCATAATCTTGCGGTCTTTTAGCGCGCCGACTGTGTTTTTCCACTGATAGCGGCGCATAATGCTTGTGCCTTCTACAATACAGCCGCCCGGAAAGCGCAAAAATGCAGGGTGCAGGTCTTTGAGCGCATCGAATAAGTCTTTGCGGAAAATGCCTGCAACAGCGTCTTCCGGCATCAGCGAAATCAGGTCAAATTCTACAGAACCGGCTTTTGAAAGCTGAATCTGGAATTTTGCGCCCTGAACGTCGGCTTCGGCTTTAAGCACTGCCTCATATTTCTGCCATTCATGCGTGTCACAGACAACATGAATTGTGTCCATCCACTCTTTTGGCGGATTCTTTCCATTATTAAAGGCAATTTCGGCTTTGGCAAAAGTTTTTCCGTCTTTTACTATAGAAGCAATGAGCTTGCCTTCAGGGTATTTTACCTCGCGCGCATAAAACGAAAGCTTGTATTTTGCGCCTTTTTTAAGACTAATTCCGTCATAAGCTTTGTTGGCAAAACCTTCGCCGTCTTTTTCAGCCGTAAACCGTAGATAATGCGGATTATTCTGGCTTACAGGTTCATTAAACGAAATTTCAAGATTTTCATCTTTGCCGTCAATCGAATTCCATGCATAAAGATTGTCCTCTTTAAGCACATAGTTATGGCTTTCGCCCTTGCTTTTTACGGCCTCAAACGAGCGGTTTTCGATTAATTCCGCATAAAGACCACCGTCTGCGGCAAAGTTTATGTCCTCAAAAAATAGCCCGACCATGTCCGGCGTAATTTTTCTCGATGTTTTCTCTGATAATATAAGTTTGTTTTCCTGCATATATACAATATAAATTAAGTTAATCGTTTAATCAATTCAGAGAAAATTACTATGGGACAAATTGCTCAATATGCACTGTCTATTTGTGTTTATAGAATTTGCTAAGCTGATTCAGTTTAAGGGCGTCAGAATTTTCAAGCTTCACATTATTCCTGAATATTATATAGGAATCATCAATAAGCGTATTGCCGTCAAGATTTGCAGCTTCAATAATCTTGTATTCGTCAAATGTGGTAATAAGCACATAAACCGTTCCGATATATGCAAGTTTCATCTGTTTTAAATCTTCTATGAGAGTCTGCACATCATAGCTTGTTTTGTCATATTCGTTCTGCACATATTTCCATTCTGCCGGGTTGCTGCCCGCAGCGTTTATATCGAATGAATAGGTGTCGGCGCTAATCATTTTATAATTTGAGTCTGCTCCAAGTGTTAGGTCGTCGTATTGATGCGCTGAAATTTCGGTGATGGAATTGCCCTCTATTGCAAAATGTGCCTGATAAGCAGTAATAAAACCATTATCGCTTTTTGCTTTGATTAAATAATCAGGCTCTATGCTTAGGCACGATGTAAACGCCATGCAGACAATGCACAGCAGACACAAACTATAGATTGACTTCCGCATATTCTCATACTCCCAAAGCTGTCACAAATTTATTTTATCCCCATCTTATAGTTCAACACCTTCTTCTGACAGGCTGAAATGCACTCACCGCAGAGAATACATTCGGCTGTGCGGAGTTCACCAAGCTGGCTGTTTCCGCTGCCGCCGTCTGCCACAAGCTTCTTTACATCAACGCTCATCGGGCAGGCCTTGTTACAGGCACCGCAGCCGATGCAGGATTCGCGCTGTGTTTTGATTTTAAGCTGAGGCAGATGAAGAAGGCGGCCGAACTTGTAGCCCATAATCATGAACGGTGCCATCCAGCAGATATAGTGGCAGTTGGCGCGCTTGCCGTGAACAACCGCCGGAATCAAAAACAGAAGAACAATTCCATAGTAAATCACGTAACTGTAAATATTGGCAATAGAAATGCCGTGCTCTGTCATAAAAAAGGGCTGAATTGTGTAGCCGCCCTTGCCGAGCAGATGGCACACAATAACGCCGGAAAGCCACACAGCCCAGATTCCATATTTCAGATAATTGCGCCAGCCCTGCTTAGGGCTTTTCGGAGAAAAGCGCTCAAAGCATTCGCTCATTCCGCCGGTAGGACACAGAAAGCCGCACCACAGCCGCCCGAAAAACATGCCGAACAAAAACATAAGCGTAAAAACAATAAAGCTTCCGTTAATCACATGCTGAAGCGCCGCCATAATTATGAGATACGGCGAAAAATAATAAATCGTAAGCGGAAAAAGCAGCATCGAAAACGTAATAAGAAATCTTCGGAATGTCTGTAATTTCATAAAGTCCTCCTGAATGAGCCGCCGCTTCAGCAGCCTTTGCCAAGTAAACTATGCAACTATTATTTTATAGCACCGCCAAGTAAACTTGTCAAGAAGCTATTCAAGAATATGCCCGATGTGGCGCTTTTCAAAGAACATGTCGCGGTTTGTAAGCACAATGATTACAGCGGCAACAGTTACAAAAAGCGTTTCTATACATTTTGTAGTCTGCGTCATTGCAATTTTTTCCTGTATTGTGTTTACAAAAAGATGAAATAAAATGCTTGCGAGCATACTGCGCCCGTTCTTTACATAGACCCATGTTGTAATAAACCCCATAGGCACAACTGAAATAAAGAAGTTAAACATATAAAGATTGCTCATCTGGCGGATTTCTATGTGATAAGTTCCCGGAATCCAGAAAAGCGGAAGATGCCACAGCGCCCAGACAAAACCAAAAATGACAGACTCTTTAAACCATGAGCAGTACTGCGCAATTGAATCTTCGCCGTAACCGCGCCAGCCTACTTCTTCTAGAATTGCAGCCAGAGTAATTGTTGCAAAAGCAGAGAAAAGCCCCGGACCGTCAAAAGTAAAGCCTTCAATAATTGAAAACTGTTCCATTGAGCCGCCGAACAAAACTGAAAGAAGAATCGAGCTACAGATTACAGCGGACATAATCAGAAAGCCGCCGACAATGTACACCGGCTTAAGCTTCCAGAAGTTGAAAATCTTCCGCTTAAAGTCTTTTTTGAGCGCATCACTTTTTGAAGTGAATACTGTGATAATTGCAAGTGTTGCAGGGCTTATTAATCCAAGCACCATTCCGATTGTGCAGAAGACACTTTCATTAAAAAGAATTGCCAAAAACCAGAAAGTCCAGGTAAAAACAAAGACAAGCGCGTAAAAGCGTTTCGGTCTGTATGTGTACATATCCGCCCCCTACTCTGCCTTTACAATCTGAACTTCAGATTTCCAACCGTTTATTTCTACAATCAGGTCTGTGTCAGCTTCCGGCTCTTCTTTTTTGTTTCTGCCGCTGATGATTTTTGCATCTGCATCAACAAAGCGGGTGAAACGCCCTGCATTCTTAAGATAATAATTCGTGCTTTCAACAAAAGTGATTTTTGAAACCGCGTGAATCTGATTAAAGTCAATTCTTCCTTTTGCGCCGTTTACTTTTACAAAAAGATTAGAATTTGTGTCCAGCTCAAGATTTCCCTTTGCGTTTACAAAGCTCACATTCTTTGCCTTGCCGGAAAATTCAATTGCGTCAAAAGTAAGGTCTCTGACTTTAAGATTTTCAAGCTCAGAAGAAAGTTCAGCGTCAGCTACAAATTTTTCCGGAATGCGCACAAGTATAAAAAGATTTTCAATTGCCGCAATATCAGACAAATCAGACGAATGCTTTACAATAACATCCATGCGCTTTTCGTTTTCTGTGATTTTCACCTTAACCTGCTGGGCAAGATAATTGAGTCTATTAGAAGCGGCAATTACCTGAATCTTTTCGTCCCTGGTTTTTTCAATGATTACTTCGTGGGCTGCGCCGATGTGCAAATCAATCTTTTTCTGACAGTCCAAATCATATTCGGTACGGCTTTCATAGAAAAATTCGTGCTTTGAGATGAGGCTTTTTTCTTCGCTTAAAAGAGAATCAAGCGATTCATTGAATAATGAAGAAATGGCAAGCAGATTTTCGATATCCGGAATTCCGATGCCAGTTTCCCATTTAGTGATTGCCTGACGGCTTACATGTATTTTTTCAGCAAGCTGTTCCTGTGAAATGCCTTTCTGTTTTCTAAGTTCCTTAAGTTTGTCTGCAAAGTTCATATTATCTCCTTGTACAACCCGCAGTTTTCCGCAGGTTTGTACCCGAATCATAAAGCCGCGCTTTCAATTATAACAGAAACTTTGCATTACAAAAGCAAAAATTCATGCTACTTATCGTAGCATTTACCAAAATAGGCGAAAACTCAATTTTATTATATAATCGAATTATGAAAACAAAAGCCTTTTATTCAAAATCATTTCTGCTTTTTATCAGAATTGTTTCAGTTTTTTTTGTTATGATTCTGCTTTACTTGACCGCCCGCGCTGTTTACAGCGTCTTTATACAGCATGATTACCCCTGCCTTATAGGGCTTGTTTTTGGGCCTTTAAGTCTTGTTATTCTGGGCTTCGTGTTCTTTAAGCCGGAAAAACTTGCTTTGTTTGTTCCGTCGCTTTTGTTTTTTTCAATTTCAAATTCTATAGGAAATTCTAATCCGGCTTTTCCGGTTATTTTTATGGAGCTTGCAGCCCTGCTGCTTTGGATCCGGGGCTTTTTCAAAAATCACAAAGCACTAAAAATCAGCGCGCTTGTTCTTGTCTACATAATTCCGCTGCTTTTCAGTCTGCGTCTCGGCTGGAACATTTTTGCAGCACAGCTTTTTGACATTATTCAGATTATTCTCATCACTTTTTCAATCATTTTCATACTTTATGAATATCTGAAAACGCAAAGCCCGAAAGACAAGGTTTTGAATATTGCCGATTATCCCGAAACCACAGAGCGGGACGCAAAGTGGCTTGAGCTTGTACAGCAGGGCACAAAATACGAAGCAATCGCCATAGACTATGAACTGACTCTTGGCACTGTTCAGAACAGGCTCAACAAAATCTATCATATTCTTGAAACCGGCGACCGCATCGGTTTTCTTTCAATTTATTCAAACGCAAAAATTGTTTTTCAAAAATAGCAGATGGGAACCTCTAAAAACTTCAGTTTTTAGAGGTAACTTTGAAAATGCGATGTTGTAAATCGCGCCATTTTAGCGATTTACAACTCGGCGGCAATCTCTAAAAAGTCACGATAGTGAGTTTTTAGAGATGCCAAGATAATTCAATTTGTATGACATGCCGCGTTGATTATTCTGAAAATTCCGCCGGTGAAAGCAAAAGCTGCACTTATCAGAATCACAAAATACAAATCTGGAACAAACTGACGCACAACCCAAAGAGGCGTATCAAAAAAGATTTTTATAGCCGTCAAAAGGAACAGCGGCCACAAAATATATGCAGCAGCATTGAATATAACAGCTTTTAGTTTTGCAGCGCCAGCCGGTTTAATTCCGTTTTTCGTTTTTATAGCCTTAATCAAAATAAAAAGTGAAAGGGCAAACACAAGCAAATACAATGCGTCATAAACAGTATGACGGACAATATAAGCGGAATGGCTTATCTTTTTTGTACGCTCGCCTTTTATAATTGCAAGGCTGTCCCAAATTGCATTATCCATAAGCGAGTTCGTTACAAATTCGTCATTTCCATTCAGCATAAAGCAGACTGCAAGCTGTTCTTCAGGCAGAATAAACATGTAAGTAATTCCAGTTTCAACCTGTCCGCCATGGAAAATAAGCTTAAGCCCGCTCATCTTTGTATAGTTCCAGCCCTTGCCATAAAACACTTCATTATCTTCATTATATGGAACATTCGTGTACCACATGGAATCAATTGTTTCTTTTTTGATGATTCTTTCACCCTGCTCTGAAAGCCCGCCGTTCAAATACATGCGCAGATACTTTGCGTGGTCGTGCGGTGTAGTTGCAATATAACCTGCCGGCTCATGGAACCAAGATTTTGCTGTCGGATAAGAAGCCCTGCCCTGCTTAAAAAAGCCGAAATAATTCCGGTTGCCGTTTAACAATTTCGGGCTTTCATCCAGCGCCTGTGCATTTGCTCTTGAATCAGTCATTCCAAGCGGAGCAAAAACATTCTGCTGAATATAGTCTTCATAAGATTTGCCGCTCACAGTCTCAATAATTTTTCCAAGCAGGTCATAATTGACATTGGCATACTCATACTTTCCATAAGAATCAGTAATCTTTGCATTGAACAGCTTGGCATGTGTGTCAAAACCGCTTGTATGATTCAAAAGCGAAAGGACACTAACTTTTTTGGGGAATTTATAATCCGGCAAATAAGTGGAAATATCTTCATCAAGATTAATCAGCCCTTTTTCTACAAGCTGCATAACGCAGAGCGCCGTATAAGACTTGCTCATTGAGCCGATGAAAAACTGCTGGTCTAAGCTTGTGCACTGACCGTAAGTTCTTTCAAAAACCGTCTCTTCAGGTGTAGTAATAAAAAACGCCATTCCCGGAATATGATAAGCTTCTTTTATTTCGCTAAGATAAGCGTCAAACTGCTGGAGATTTTCAGCCGGCAGCTTCTTTGCCGCCGGTGCTTCTGCAAAACATATTGTGCTCAAAGCAAACAAAATCATTAAAAGATATTTCTTCATAAGAACCTCTCGTAACGGCTTTTTTGCTTTCATTCATTCAAATTGAAACTGGAACAAAAGCCTGCCGTACACAAAAACTAATAAACCATTGCAGCAGATTCCGCAATATAAATGTGAGGAACCTAATATCGCGTTTATGAGGTACTTAACACAAAAATTAGAAGCAGATTTCAAGTCCGCCCTCATTTTTTCTGAATTCATAGGCTTCAGCAATATGATTAGAGCTAACCTTCTCACAGCCCTCTAAATCCGCAATTGTTCTTGAAAGCTTTAAAATGCTGTGCTCTGCGCGTCCTGAAAAATTGGAGCTGACTATCAATTCTTCAAACGTGCTTTCTGCATCTTCTTCAAGAACAATTTTTGTGCTTATCTCCTCGGGAGTCAGTGAGGCATTATTTTTTCCCTGCCGGCGACGCTGCATGTGAACCGCAAGGGCTATGGAAGGTCTTAATTTTGCAGACGAAACATTATTGTAATATTCATATTTGTCTTGAGAATTTTCAGAATATGAATCGAGCAGCGGTACTCTTATGTCAATTCTGTCAAGCAAAGGCCCGGACAGCTTCTTCCAATAAGTTTCGACGGCGTGCGGACTGCAAACGCAGATTCTGTTTTCAGAGCCGTAATTGCCGCATGGGCATGGGTTAGCCGCCATAAAAAGCTGAAATCTTGCAGGAAAAACGGTGTGCCGCCCTGCCCTGCTCAAAGTGATGCTGCCCAATTCAAGCGGTATACGCAGGCTTTGAAGTACATTTGTGCGGAATTCTGCCGCCTCATCGAGAAAGAGCACACCGTTATGCGCAAGCGAAACTTCGCCCGGCCGGCATTGGTTGCCGCCGCCAGCCATGCCTTCGAGGGTTGCACTTTGATGCGGCGCCCTAAACGGACGCGCTTTTATCGGCTCACCGCCCGGCGGAATTAAACCTGCAAGGCTGTAAATTCTAGTTACGGTGCGCGATTCTTCTAAAGAAAGACAGGGCAGAATTGACGGTATGCGCTGAATAGATAAAGTTTTCCCACAGCCGGGCGGGCCATAAGCTATAAGATTGTGTCCGCCGGCGGCGGCAATCTGCAAGGCACGCACAAGCTTTCCCTGATTCTTAACCGAAGAAAAATCCATACTTGGGTCTAAAGGCGCAAAGCACACTTCTTCTGTTTCATGCGCAAAAGCATCAGAAGCACCGGCTTCAGAATACGGCTTTTCACCTTTAACCGCAGAAGCAAGACATTCAAAGGCTTTTGACAAATTTTCAACAGCACAAACTCCAAGTCCGCAATTCAAAGCTTCCCTTTCGTTCTCTGATGGAATGATGCACCATTTTATGCCCTGCTCTTTTGCCGTAGAAACGGCGGCATTTATTCCCCTGACAGGACGTATGTTTCCGGAAAGGTCAAGCTCGCCCATCACAAGACAATCTTCGCCGCCGTCAAAGCTGTTTTTAGCAGCAAGTACAGCAAGAGCAATTGCAAGATCAAAGCCTGCACCCTCTTTTTTTACGTCAGCAGGAGAAAGACTTATAAGCACCCTGTCCTGAGGAAACTCAAACCCGCAGTTGCGGATAGCGGCACGCATTCGTTCGCGCGACTCTTTGACAGCACCGTCTGCAAGCCCTACGACATCAACAGACGGAATGCCCCGGCGTAAATCAACTTCGACATTAACCATAGCCCCTTCGTAGCCAAAGGGTGAAAAACTAAAAATGTTCATGCCTTTAATATCAGAAAAAAGTTATTTTTTTTGTGTGTTTCAGAGGAAAATTTTGTAAATTCTTTGTTTTTTTGCGTTATTCTTCGTCAGCCATGTACAAATACGCCAGAACAGCAAGTTCAGGTCTGTATTCAAAGTGCATGGTGTCATATTCGTCCCAAGTGCCGCCCCAGACAAAACCGTATTTTTCAAAGATTTTGATAACAGTTTCCGGCGGCAGCCATAAGCTTGACTGCGGAACGAGCATCCACTTGCTGTTCCAAGTTCTAACCCATTCCCAATAGGTTGGCTTTTTGTTGCCTTTAACCGCAATGTCAATTGCAAGCCCATAACTGTGGTAGCTTCTTCTGCCTGCTGTGCCGTCGATTGTGCGCCAGTTATAGCCGCCAATCTCAGAAATATCAGCGACAAATTTGGCTGTCTCTTTATCAGTTTTTGCGGCGGCTTTTATCTCGCGGTCAATTTTTTCAAAAAAAGGAATAACCATCTTGTGCACATTAAGCCTGTGCCCCAAAAACGACATTGATCTTATGTTGCGCTCCGTTACAATGCGGTCGTTAGTCTGAAAAAGAAACTGCGAAAAAGTGTTGTCCACAGGCTTTTCGGCGGCAAGTGCGGCTTTTGTGCCTTTTTTCATCAGTTCTGCGATGTCTTCCTGTGTGTAAGTCTTTGGATTCCGCGGCTTGCCTGTGTTGGGATAAATAATCTGCTTGCCGTAGTTTTCAGCTTCAACACGCCTGCTGAACGGAAGAAGTCTGCCGTCTGCCCATGCGAAAACCATGCCGTCAAGCTCAATGCACCAGTCGCCCTCTTTTTCGTAGACTTTCATCTTTTTGTCGGGGTAAGCAAGCCGGTAAGACTCAAGAACAAGCGCGCCAAACGGTAGCAAATCTCTGTCTGGAATTTCTATACTGCCAGAATAAGCCTCAAACGGAATTTCAAGCTTTTCTTTGCTGTTTTTTTCTATAAAGTCAGCAATTTCACGTGTGTTTTTCACTTCCGGCAGAGGAAAATTCAGCACATTCTCGAGTTTTTCTTTTTCGGTCTGCTTTGTGTCTTTTGGTTCAGGCTGAATAACGCCTTTTTCGGCAGCCTCGGCTTCTGTATCTGTTATAGTTCTTTCAATTAATTGAATTATCTCTTTTCTGCTAAGCTGCTTCTCTTCCGAATTTTCTGTTTCCGGGAACGGATCAGCCTGAGAATCTTTGTCTGAAACACATGAAATTAAAATTAGGCATATATAAAGGCATAAAAAAAGCCTGATAAATTTTTGCATATTCTTTTAATTATCGTCAAGAATACGCATTTTCTGCATCGTAGGGGCAAGCCTCTGCGGTTGCAAACAGTGGCTTAATTAAAAAGCAGCTTTAGTTTTGCAAAACAATTTCTGTAATTGCACTCTGGATATGTTACTTCAAACCATCCCGCAACTCTTCAATTAACTCATCACTTTTCTTAAACGACGCACTCAGCATATCAAGCAGTTCCGCAGTAGTATGAGTAACTTCCTCTTCTTTTACAAATGGATTTTTTATATCAAGATTCCAGCCGCTTTCTGCAATACGTTCAACTGGAACTCGCCAAGCCTGTTCGTTTTCGGCCCGCTTGCCCCACCATTCCTTAAGTGAAGCAAACTCGTTCTTTTGAATCGGCTTTGTCTTAGAATATGATTTCTGGTCTTCTGGCAGTTTGTGTTCCCAATACCAGATTTCGCGGGTCGGTTCGCCTTTTGTAAAGAACAAAAGATTTGTCGCAACACTAGCATATGGCTGGAAAACCGAGTTCGGCAAACGCACAATAGTATGAACATTGCACTGCTTCAAAAACTCCTCGCGGATTCTCTGCTTTACGCCGTCGCCAGTCAAAGAACCGTCAGGCAAAACAATTGCGGCGCGACCACCATCACGAAGATAACGAATCATCAAAAGCAGGAACAAATCAGCACTTTCTGTAGTACGGAACTGAGCTGGATAATTAGTTTCAACACCATCGCTTACACTCGCACCAAAAGGCGGATTCGCAAGGATTACATCAACTCTGTCTTTAGCGCCAATGCTTGTATACTCGCGGTTCAGGCTGTCGGCGTTTATTACATTCGGAACTTCAATATCATGCAGAATCAGATTCGTTACGCAAAGCATAAAAGGAAGCGGCTTAAGCTCCTGTCCGCGGATTGTACTTTCAAGAGTCTTTAAATCTTCAACCGAATGAACATCCTGCTTTCTGATATTTTCAATCGCACTCGTCAAAAATCCACCCGTACCACAGGCAGGGTCAAGCACCTTTTCTCCAAGACGAGGATTAATAATCTCAGTCATTATTTCCGTAACAGCGCGCGGAGTGTAAAACTCACCGTAGTTACCCGCACTCTGCAAATCACGCAAAAGGCTCTCGTAAATATCGCCGAATGTATGACGGTCTTCGCTGGCATTAAAATCAATCTCATTCAGCTTGTTCACAACCTGGCGGATAATCGTACCATTCTTCATGTAGTTGTTAGTGCCCGCAAAAATATCACGAACAAGAACCGCACGCCTGTTTACGCCATCGTTACCATCAGAAACATCAAGATTTTGCAAACCAGGAAGAAGCTCCCCGTCCACAAACTCCTTCATAGCATCACGCGAGAAAATGCTTTGCATTTTCTCGTTACGAGTTTGCTATGCAAACTCGCGAATGCCCTCACTGTCACCAGCCCAAGACCTCCAGCGCAACTTTTCAGGAATCACAGAAACATAATCATCGTTCAAAAGCTCCATCTCGGCATCTTTGTCATCCAGAATTTTGAGAGAAATCATCCAGCCAAGCTGCTCAATGCACTGTGCATCACCGGAAACGCCCTGATCTTTTCGCATGATGTTCTGTAGTGTTTTTATGATTCCTGATATGTTTGACATTTTTGTTGTCTCCTATTTTCCTTTCATTTGGGAGGGGAAAGCCTTCCCCTTCTAGCGGGGACACCCCGCAACACCCCAAAACGTCATCTAAAACGTCAATTTGGCGTTTTGAACTAATAAAATTTTTTTAATAGTTCAGTTATTCGAAAATTTCGAATAACTCATTTTAAGTTCAGTTTCCGAGTTTTTCTCGGTAACTGATTTGAACTACCGAGGATTTCTCGGTAGTTGGTATCTTGTGAACTATTTCCAAAATGGAAATAGTTCGATTATCTCTCCTCAAAAGCATCTTTTAATATGCTTTGCATTAATTGTTTTATGTATGTTTCTCGTTCGGTGATTTGTGCTTCAAGTTCAGAGATTTTCTGTAGTTGTTTTTCTACACGAGCAACAATTTCTTCTTGTTCAGCGAGAGGGGGTAATGAAAATACAAATTGACTAATCTTTGTTCCACTTAATGCTGCCTGATTTCCACCTGTTGCAACCTTACGGCTTTCTTCATACCTTGAACAAAAATATAAATACATGTATTCACTTTTTATTAACTGGTTTGGTAATAATACAGCACATACATTTTGATTAGTGGCAGCTTCAATTCGTAATATTGCAGATTGTCCTCTAGTCTTACCTTGTCCAATCATTGCAATTAAAACAGTTCCTTTTGGCAAAATTTTAGCAGCGGAATTTTCTGATCCTGTTATTGAAATCTGTTCCTTAGTAGAAAATATTTCACAATTTGCAACTTCTCCGCTACTAACCCAAGGAATTTCTCTTTTCCAGTACTCAGGATTATTTCTTGAGGGTGTTCCACCTATTTTTAGTTTTACAAAATTTCCTAGTATTGAAGAACACCAACCATATCCTGTTTTATTTATTTTCGATATGTCATAACCATTTTCTTTCTGTATTTTCTCAAACAATGCTTTTGCATCGTAGTCGGGATTGCCTTTGATTACGGGGTGCGATTTTCTCCAGTCGACGGTGAGTTTTCCTTCTATAGCATCTTGCAGAATGTTCTGGCGGAGTTGCTTAATATATGTTTTTTGTATTTCGAGTTCCAGATTAATTTGATTAATTGTTTCTGAAACGGAAGAAAATTTCTTAAGTAATAATTCTTGATTAATATTTCTTATATCAGGAATATCTATATTACATAAATCAGAATATCTAAGGGCATTTCTAACACCACCTCTGTTTCCGTACCAATTAATCAGATGATTTCCATAATCACTTTTCAAATAGAAAAATAGGAATTTAGGTAAAAGACCATTTTTTGTTTTAAAAACAACATATGCAGGACTTACGCAACCTGTTAAATTGTTGTCATTAATACCAATAGACCCAACATTTATTCGATATGGATTAAACGCAAAACAATTCTCTTCTAATACAATATAATTTGAAATATCTTTACTAACAGGTTTCCCAGTTTGTACTATTCCTTCTTTATTTGTGACTCCATATACAACTGGATCTTTCATATTCTTTTCAGCGACAGTTGTCTTTATTGGTTCAATATAATCTCCGAGTTTTATTGTTTTAAAGTCTATTTTTACTTTTTTCCATTGGCTCATTTATCATTCCTCTTCACTCAAATATTCTGCTAAAGTTTTTGGAATGACGCCTTGTCTTATTTTAGGAGCGCAAAACTCTTTATAAAGGGCCTTTAGGGCTTTTCTTTTTTCTTTGTTTCCACCGGCCTTGTATGCAATTCCAACAAGACTCTCAAAGCCGACCACAGTAACATCTTTTAAATCTTCAATTTCATTACAAACATCACAGGCATCTGAATCTTTAGAAGAAAAATATGGAATACCATAATAGCAGGCATAAGCGAGCGAATGTACTTCTCCCTGATTCTTTGATTTTGAAAATGGAGCGTACATCAATGGATGGTCATGGATTTCATTAAAAATGCGCATAAACTCAGGATCTGAATCAAACAAATCTTTGTCAGAAACTATTTCAACATTTTTACCAACGTGTTCATCTATTACTTTTTTTGTGTCAGCATCCAGTTCGTTATAAACAACTTCATGAAGCTTGATATTTTCAAAATAAGAAAGCGCATCATTCATCCAGTTCTTTTTCATGTTTTCAAGAGAATATTCTGGATTTGTTTGACGCTTTTCAATTCCTACCATAAATATACAGGTATCAATTATGATGGGAGAATCTTTGCTTATTTCAAAAAACTTATTCATCGGCAATCAGACCTTCCTTTATTTTTGTTTCTGATAAGCCGAATTTCTTTATGATTTCGTTTAATGTAGAGTCATCCAATCTTCCTTTGTTATACAGAAGGGGAACTAAATCATAAAGCTGTTCGTTAATATAAATATTCTTATTTGAATACAATTCCTTTACACGTACATTTTCTTCTGAAAATTCGAGGAGAATCTTCTTTACATCTTCATAATGTTTGAGTAAATAATCTGTGTTTGAAATACCTTCTTCTTTTAGGCGATATAAAACTGCTTTCAAAGGAATGCAATATTTTATTACCAGTACAAAACAGAAAGCAATTTGTTTATATAGAGGAGTTGTCTGGAATTTACCTTCTGAAAATTGTAAGAAAGATTTTAATTCATTTCGCAAAGCTTCTTCCGGAAGCAAGAATTCTGCTGCAAATCTGTTTGCTTTTATTTCTTCTTTGTCATTTTTACTAAATGAACACACAAATGAATCCAGCTGATTTTCAATAAAGCTGTATGAGTAATGATATAATTCATGCGCAGCTGCAAAGATTTGATTTATAAGCGGTTTATCGGAATTAATGACGATATATTTTTTTAATGATTTAGAAGAATACTTTATAATCATTGCATCTAAATCTGATTTTTTGAAATCCTGAAGCTGAAAAACTATATCGCCCTTTTGTTCTAGAAATGAAAAAATATTCGCACCTATTGGAGTATTTAATCCATAAATGGCTCGTGAATCCCTTGCCCTATTCTTTAGAAGTTCAATTTCTTCTTTTGTCAAAAGGTTTTCATCGAAAGTGTACGTATTTTGAGACAGATTATTGATTATAGAATCGATATCGTTTTTAGAATTCATTTATTCACCCTGTCATAGAGCGCAAATAAATATTCACGCATACCGATTTTTTCAAGTACCGATTCCAAAGCCTTCTTATCTCCCTGCTGAATTTTTCCCATCAGATAAGCAGACGGCATGTCATTTGTTGCTTCCCAATATTCTTCAGAACGATGTCCTGTAGTACGGCAATAATTAGCAAAGACTTCTTTTGAAGGTGCCCGTTTGCCTTGTTCAAAAAGAGAAACTAAAGTGTGGTTGTCCAATTCCAATTTACCAGCAAACTCTGACTGAGTCAGATTATTTGCCTTGCGGAATTCTTTGACATCAGCTGAAAATTTCTGTAAATTAAAATTCATATTTATTCCTTCCTTATTAGATATTATATCATATAAATCGTCAAAATGTTACAAATTGTAACAAAATTTATTATAAACTTCAAGAAAAAGTAACGAATTTGATTATGCTACACTATAAATCTCTGCTTCAAGTTCTTTTATGGCAGCCAGATACTGTGGTTTACCACCGAATGCATTTACAAGTTCTGTTGGAGTTCCAAGTTCTTTAAGCGGGTCAACGGTTAGTATCTTCATACTTTCTATATTTTCAATTCCGTTTTCTGCGTATTTTTCGAGTAGCGCTTCCAGAACTGTGCGTGCCTTATCTCCGTATTTTGTCCAGTAATTTCGTTTGCGGACATTTTCTGCTCTTTCGCGTCTGGTTAGAGCTGGAGCATCCTAGGCAATATGACAGATTAAATCAAAAATATCTAAATCAGATTTGATTTCTTCTTTCAGTTCGTCGAAACTAAGCCCCTGATTTTCCAGTTCTTCTATAATTGCCTGTTTCTTTTCTGCATCGTTCCAAGCCTGTAAAAAGTTGTCGAGACTACGATATGAAGTTAAGATTCCATGTTTTGTATATTCTTTTAGACTGCAGGTTATAAGTTTTCCATTGGCATCAAGGAACTGGCGGCGTTCGCTTAAGATGCTTACATCAACACCTGCGATGTAGACTTTTTCTTTTTTGCCGTATTCGGGTGTACTTTCTCCAAGTTCCATTGCACCAAAATCATCATCATAACCATAAACTTCTTCGAACTGAACATTTTCACCAGTTACAGGATCTATCTGTTCTTCACCAGTTCCTTCATCGATTATTTCTTCTGAAAGCTGTTCGTCCTGTTTTGATTCTTTGATTTTTACCGGAGCACCATCAAAATCTTTATCTGCAAATTTGTCTGTTACATTTCTGAAATCAATAATTGTAAAATACTGTTTTCCGTAATCTTCGTTAATACGAGTTCCGCGACCAATAATCTGCTTGAACTCAGTCATTGAACCAATATTTTCATCAAGACAAATCAGCTTACAGGTCTGGGCATCTGTTCCTGTGCTCATCAGTTTTGAAGTTGTTGCAATTACAGGGAATCGTTCTTCCGGATTTATAAAATCTTCAAGATATCCTTTAGCAACAGGATCATCGCCGGTAATGCGGACGATATATTTATCTGACCGCGCGGTGATTTCTGGCGGCACATACTGCAAAAGAGCCTGTCGCATTCTTTCTGCATGTTCAATATCAACACAGAAAACAATTGTTTTTGCCATAGGGTCGGAATTTGTAAGATATTCCATAATCTTTTTGGCAACAAGATTTGTTCGCTCATCAATTACAATATTGCGGTCAAAATCTTTTGTGTTGTAAAGACGGTCTTCTACAAGCTCGCCGTTGATATCAGTTTTACCATGCTCGGGACGATAACCCTCAAGATCTACATTCATTCCTACGCGTAAAACCTTGTATGGAGCAAGAAAGCCGTCATCAATTCCCTGCTTGAGAGAATAGGTATAAAGCGGTTCACCAAAATACTCAATATTTGAAAGAGCTTTTGTTTCTTTTGGTGTTGCTGTCATACCAATCTGTGTCGCAGAACTAAAATAGCTCAAAATTTTGTGCCAGGCTTTATCTTCATCAACAGAACCGCGATGACACTCATCTACAATAATAAGGTCAAAAAAGTCTGGACTGAATTCTTTGTAAGCATCTGTTTCTTCATCATAATTTGTAAGCCCCTGATAAAGAGCAAGGTAGATTTCATAGGACTTGTCGATTTTCTTATGCTTGATAATATGGCATTTATCTTTAAAATGTTTAAAGTCGCCTTTCTTTGTTTGAGTAATAAGATTGTTACGGTCTGCTAAATAGAGGATTCGCTTTTTACAGCCAGCTTTCCAGAGACGATAAATAATCTGAAATGCAGTATAAGTCTTGCCGGTTCCTGTAGCCATAACAAGAAGGATTCTGTTCTGACCGCGTGCAATTGCTTCCACAGTGCGATTAATTGCAATTCGCTGATAGTAGCGTGGAGTCCGGCCTTCCGCATCAAAAAAGTATGAGCAAAGTGAAGTTCCTTCGGCTTCTTTTGTTTGGATGTTGTTGTAGCGTTTGTAACAAGCCCAGAGTTCCGATGGTGTTGGAAAGTTTTCTAGGTCTGCGTTTTCGGTAACTACATCTGCACAATTCTTTCGATATTGAATTACAAAACCGTCACCATTACTTGAAATAGCAACTGGGATATCAAGAGTATTTGCATATTCCAAGGCCTGCTGCATTCCAGCTCCAACCGTATGCTTATTATCTTTTGCTTCAACAACAGCAACTGGAATGTTTGATTTATAATAAATGATAATATCAGCTCGTTTCTTTTCACCGCGTTTAGTCAGCTTACCTTTTACAAAAATGCGACCAGCAGTAAAGGATACCTCTTCTCTGATTTGAGTCTGCTTATCCCAACCAGAAGCTTCAATTGCGGGGAGAATGTATTTTGTAATGATGTCTCTTTCGGAAAGATCACGTTTACTATCCATGACTATAAATTATACCACAAGAATCACCGCTTTTAGTACAAAATCTAAAGCCAGTTGGCAATCATGAATTCTACAGACAAAACAAGAAGATCATCGGCAACGGCAACTTTCCGCAAATTGTCTGAATCGTCAAAAGCATTTTTAGAATTCACAATTCTGAAAGTTTTATCTACTTTGTCGCCGTGGTAAATCTGCATAATGTAAGAACCTTCAATTAAAGCTTCTTTAATAGCAAAGCCGTTTGGAATACGTCTTGAGTTTTTTATCTGATTCACAATTTTTGGAGCAGTCCGCAAGTCACAGTCAAAAAACGGAATGTTGCCGCGGTCGCAGAGTTCGCCAGTTGATTCCATTGCAAACGGTCTTGAATCAAGATAAAAGCAGACTCTCTTTGTACCTGAAAGCTTATCAGGTCTCAAAGTTCCTTTTTTATAAAAGTGCTCAACTGCATAAGTTGAAAAGTTTCCATAAACATCTCTTATAAGATTATCAAGTTCAAGAGAAACTTTATTCTTGCAGTCAAAAATATCAAAGCCGTTTCTCACATAATATGATTTTTTTGTGTTGATATCGTAATAAAAATCAATTCTGAACCTGTAATTAAAATCGCCAGACAAGTCTTCATGCAGCTTTTTGTCACTTGCAAAGGTTTTCTTTGCATTCAAAACGGTCTTGTCAAAATTGTTTACCACAACACTGGAATCTGTGATATAAAATTCCAGCTCTTTCTGTGCGCCGTTTGAAAAATATTCAAGGTTATAAGTTATAATTGAGCGGTCTCTTGAAACGGCAAAACAGGCTGCGGCAAAACAAAAACAGATTAAAGCTAAAAAGCATTTTTTCATAAATCTCACTCCTCAGAAATATCAATATTTCTGTAAACTTCTTCTCTTGTGTGAAAACCGTTTTTGATGATTACGTCTTCAATATTTTCTTTTGTTACAACCTGCGGATCAAGCCACAAAACAGGAACTTCTCCATAACCGTTGTTGATTGTGCTGTTGCCGGTAATAATGGAAATATTGGGCTTGCCGCGCGCCAGAATACACGCACATTCGGCGGCACATTTTGCAAGCTGTGTAATCGGCTTGTAGACTGTAATTGCCTGCTTGCTTTCCACAATGCGCTGACAAGCCGCAATATCGGCGTCCTGCCCGGAAACAGCCACATTGTTTATACGGTGCTCAGACAGGGCGCGCAGAATATTTTCAGCGATTGCGTCGTTTCCGCAGATAACAGCTTCCGGAATCCGTTTGGCTTCAAGCATTTCGTTCATCTTTTTATAAGACAAATCATAATTCCAGCCGGCTGTAAAATATTCCATATCGATTTTTATATCATTGTGCGCTCTTGCATTTATAAGCTTAACGGCAGACAAAACGCCCTCTTTGAGCATCTGCATATTATAGTCTTCTTCTGCGCCGTAAATGCAGAACCAGTTGCCTTTCGGCTTAATCTTGCAGAGTTCCTCCGCCATTAAAGTTCCTACTTTTTTGGTATCAATTGTCACGTACAAATCAATAGGCGCGTCTAAAATAAGCCTGTCATAAGAAATTACCGGAATATTTTTTGCATGTGCTTTTTGTATAACGTCTGTTAAAGACGAAGCATTCTTAGGCACAATCACAAGAACATCAATATTCTGATCTATTAGATATTTAATCTGCTTTATCTGCTCGTCTATGCTGTTGCCGGCATTCTGAACTATAACAGACGCGCCGTATTCTTTTGCGGATGCCATAAAAATGTCGCAGTCGCGCCGCCACCGCTCAATTACAAAACTGTCAATGGAAAAGCCAATCGTCAGGTTTTTCTTGTCCTGGCTTTCAGCAGATTTGTTTATTTCCTTTTTTGAGCATCCGGCAAACAAAACCAAAAAGCTCAAAAAAAATACAGTTAGTTTTATCTTCATTTTTACCCCACCTTTTAATACGCCTAATTTATTTTGTCTTTGGCAGCTTCAACACAAAGCAGGCGCCGCCGCCTTCATTCTGCAAAATATCAAAAACCGAAATATCTGAATAAAACAGCCTCAGGCGCGAAATTACATTATACAAACCGACTCCATGCTCTGAAGTAGCCGATTTTTCTTTGTCAGCTATAACCGCACCATTCTCACTTAAAAGCTGTTCTCTTATCTCTGGCGGAACGCCGGAGCCGTTGTCCGTTACTCTTATTTCTATTATGTCGCTGTTTTCGGTAACATTCAGCCTGACAATTCCGCCTTTTTCTATATTTTTAAGCCCATGCCTTATGCAGTTTTCTACAATTGGCTGAAGCACCATTGTAGGAATCCGCTGGCTCAATGAAGAACATTCAATAGTTTTTTCAAAATTCAATTTTGAACCGAACCGCATCTTCATAATATAAACGTAATTATCGATAAGGCTAAGCTCGTTTTCTAAAGTTGTGTCTATGCTGTTCTGCTGAATATTGTGACGGAAAAAGTCCGCAACCTGCGTAATAAAATACGAGGTTTTGTCCGCGTCCTCAAGCATGGCAAGCTGCGCACCGGTATTGAGCGTATTGAACAAAAAGTGCGGGTTAATCTGCGACTGCAAGGCTTTAAGCTGCGCGTCTTTGTAAAGCGAAGCCATCTCCATCTCTTTTTTGCGGAGCTCGTTTTCTTTTTCGGCTTTTTCCCAAATTGTGTCGATGTATTCCCTTATGCTTATAATCATGCCGTTAAAGGCGCGGCAGATGTTGCCCACTTCATCATTTGTGTTTGACTGCAATAATGGAATATCAAATTCGCGGTCGGCAAGCTTGTTCGCCACGTTCGAGATTCTTTCGAGCGGCTGCGTAATGTTGTTGACGAGCATATAAACAAACAGCAAATCAAGCAAAGCCATCAGAATCACAATCAAAATGCAGAAAAACGAAACGCTCCGCAAATTTTCAAGCGCTTTTTTATATTCGCGGATATTCCGCTGAAAATAGAGGTTGCTCAACTCAAGAATGTTCGAGTTAATCAGCTTGTAGCCCCTGCCTGCCTTTGTGTACCACATGTCAGAGACTCCGATATTGTTTGCCCTCCGCGCAGCCACTGCCGCATCAGCATAAAAAATAAAAGACTCAACAAGCTTTGTAAGCGAATATTCACGCAAGATTATTTCATTTTTCTGGGGTTTTGTTGCAAAGATAGAAGCGGTTTCACCTTCAATTTTGCCTTTAAGGCGGTAATAGCTGTCAATGCTGTCAAAAGAGCCGAGCTTTATATACTGTTCAAGCGAAGCTTCCATTTCAGAAAGTTTTATTGAATATTCGTCCAGTTTTGCGTTGCTTCTGTATGCAATGGCTACAGAATTTACGACTGTGCTGAAAATGAAAATTATGTAAATAACAACAAAACACATAATGGAAGTTGAAACAATAAATGATAAAAGGAGCTTTTTGCGTATTGTTGTGTTCAAAAACCATTTTCTTACAGCAAGTATCAGATTCATTTAAGATGTTCCCGCCGCGACAGCGTCTGTTTTGTTATAATATTGATATCACTTACGATATATCCATTTGCATAGCCGTTCTGCTTATAATCGAAGATTTCCTTCATTGCAGCTTTACCGATTTTTTCAGGATTGAACGATATTATAGCAGATAAAATTCCTTTGCTTAAATACTCCAAAGTTTTTTCGCTTTCATGGAAACCGATTATCTTTATGTCGCCGGTCTTATTCAAATCAATTACGCTTTGTGCTACGCGCAGGGTATCTTCAAGTGAAAGGCAGATAACCATGTTTATTTCAGGTCTTTTCAAAAAAGTCTGTCTTATAATCTCATCAGAGCTTACATTTTTGTTTCTGCCGGTTTCAAGCAGATGCCAGCTCAAATTTGATGAAGAACCGAGGCTTTCTGAAAAAGCCGCAACCATAATATTTGTTGCTTCGCTATTGTAATTTGTATCTGCTACTATCAGCAGTTGAGCGTTCTGCGGCTTTATTGAATTAACAAGCTTTGCAAGCTGTTTTCCAAGTTCATATTTGTTAGTACCAATGTATGAAATGTGGCTTGAGTTCGGGTTATCGTTTCCTATTGTCACCAGCGGAATTTTTTTGCCGGTAATATCCACAGGGGATTTAACAATTTCTTTTTCGTCGTCTATATAAGCAATAACGCCTGAAGCCCCGATGTATTCTGCGTATTCAAGCCATGAAGAAATTGAAACATCGTCAGCATGAGAATCCGGCAGAAGCAGTTCTACAACCGCGTCATAATCGTCTGCAACAGAGGCGGCACCTTCGTAGACTTCCTGCAAAAAAGCAGCGTCTGTATGAGTGCCGACAACCAAAATATGATTTTTATATCCCTCTGCCGGCAAAGCAACATAGCTTTCCTGCTTGTTCAAAATGTTTACTGAAAAGATCACAAGAATGACCACAAAGACAAGCATCATTGAGAAAACAAAAGATATCATTTTGGTTGTACTATTTTTCATCTGGTTATTACATAATAACATAAAGATAAATTCTTCAAAAGACAAATCGAAGGAAACACTGAATAATTTAACTGCAAATTTCAAGTTAATATTTATGACTTTGTCAGCGTTTCTTTAGTTGACCGACCATACTTATTTTGTTATATTAGCTCTATATTTGCCAACTTAGCTCACCCGGTAGAGCAGCACCCTCGTAACGTGCAGGTACTCGGTTCAAGTCCGAGAGTTGGCTAAATTTCAGCGTTATCTATAAGAGGTTTTAGTTCTTCGTAATAAAACCTGTCTTCTATTTTTCTGTCGCCGGCAGTATAGCCTAGATGGCGGTCTTTTCTTACAGCTTCACCATGATAGTCGCTTCCGGCAGTAATGCAGAATCCAAGTTTTTTTCCTAATTCTTCAAGACGCAGACAGTCATTAAGCCTTGCGCCCGGATGAAAGGCTTCTATGCCGACAATGCCGCGCTCTTTAAGATCTTCAAGAACATTCTGCATTTTTCCCCATGAAACATAAAGCGATAATGGATGCGCAAGCACCGGCACTGCCCCGCTCTCAACTATAGCCGTAATCGCCTCATCAAGGTTGCAGCCGGTTTTCTCTACGTAATATGGTCTGCCTTTCGCAATATATTTGTTGAAAGCGTCCTGACGGTTTCTTACAAGCTTTTTTTTGACCAGATATTCAGCAAAATGCGGCCGTCCAATACATTTGGTCTCAACCGAAGCTACAAGCTCCTCATAAGAAACATCAAAACCATTTTCCTGCATTTTAAGAATTATCTGTTTGTTTCTTTCGATTCTGTTTTTCTGCAAAATTTCAGTTATTTCTGCAAGACGCGCTGAAACCCGCTTAATGCCAAGCCCGAGCAGATGAAACTCGCCGGTTGGCCAGGAAATTGTAAGCTCAACCCCTGGAATAAAATCGATTCCCTTTAATTCAGCCTGTTTTGCAGCCGCATCTATTCCGTCTGTTGAATCATGGTCAGTCAAAGCAATAGCAGACAAATTTTGTTCTACAGCATAAGAAATTAAGCCTATTGGATTTAGAATTCCGTCCGATATATTAGAATGAGTATGCAAATCTACCATAAAAAAACAATAGCATAAATTGAAAAAATGTGGTATCATATATTCAAGGATGTACATAAATGCCAAAGGTGATGCAATATTCAAAAGGTTCTGTTGTATATTTCGAAGGTGATAAAGACGACAGAATTTTTATTCTTCAAAAAGGTACAATGATTTTAAGTTCTATAGATGTCGAGACCGGAAAAGAAGTCGCCGAGCAGGTTCGTGAAGGTGAATTTTTTGGTGTTAAATCTGCATTAGGACATTTTGTACGAGAGGAAACTGTTCGCGTTTTGACAGATTCCATAGCTGTTGCTATGACTGTACCTGAATTTGAGAAGCTTTTCAGCGGAAATAAAGCCATCATTATGAAGATGCTTCAGGTTTTCTCTGGTCAGCTTAGAACAATACATCATAAAATTAAATCAATTCTTAATAGTGCAGAAGAAAGCATAGACGACGGAATTCTTGACGTTGTTAAAAGTTTTTATGATGACGAAAACTATGTTACAACTTTCGATTTGTGCAAACGCTATCTTACAAAATTTCCAAACACTACTCACAAAATGGAAATTGCCAAATACATGGCAGATGCTAAGCGCAAAAACGAAATTGAAATGAACCGCCCTGGCAAAAAGCATACAATTGAAGACACAACAGAAGAAGACGCTGCTGCTGCTGGCGAGAATTCAACAATGAAACAGTTTTCTCTGCCTGCATTCAGCCGCTTTGCAAAAACATACAAGCCGGGTGAAGTTCTTATCGCAGAATTTGAACCGGGCGACTGCTTCTATTTAGTTAAATCTGGCCGCGTTCAGCTTTCTAAGGCAATGAACGGAATCAACAAGAACATCGACATTCTTGGACCATCTGAATTCTTGGGCGAAATGGCAATTCTTGAAAACACACCGCGTTCAGCAACTTGTGTTGCAGTAAACACTGTAGAAGTTCTTGAATTCAATAAAGCTAACTTTGAGCTTTTGATTGCAAATAACCCAGCAATTGCTCTGATTCTTTTGAAAATGTTCTGCCGCCGCATTAACGAGCAGAAACGCAGATTAAGAATTCTCGTAATTTCTGATACAACAGCACGTATCGGCGATGTATTCCTTATGCTTGATGAAACACAGCCGCAGGTTATGCCGACATCAAGTCCAACAAGACGCTTCGATGTTACAATTCAGGACATTTCGCACTGGGCAGGCTTGTCTTTGGACGAAACCCGCGATGAAATCAACCGTTATGTTGAAAAGCGCCGCATCGAAGTTATGGAAAACTACATCATAGTTAAGAACATCAACGAAATTCAGCGTCTTGTAGAACAGAGAAAGAACATCCGTTCTGCATAAAACTGAAACAGGTTTTTCCAAAAAGAAGGCTTAGCACTTTTTAGTGTTAAGCCTTTTATTTTGCCGGAAACTATACCCGCGCTACACTAGCGGAAACCGCGCACAGCCTATCACATTTCAGTCTTTAAAAAAGAAAAAGCTGCCCTCTATACAGGACAGCTTTCTTTTTGCATTTGTAGAAACATGCTTAGTTATCAGACAGATTTTCCGTTTTTGATGGCAGCTTTGCAGTATTTGCAAATCTGAGCTTTTGTTCCATCAATTTCCTGTTCATAAAGAACTTTGATTCCGTCTTTCTTGCAACGTGCGCAAGTACCGCGACCATGTGCTGGCTTGTCAAGAAGACCTTTTCCGCGATGAGATTTTGACATAGTTTTTCTCCTATACTAAATTATTCATCGCTCTTTGACGATGCGGGTTCTGCATCTGCTTTTTTTGCAGAAGCCTTTTTCTTGCCTTTTTCAGCTGGCTTTTTAGCCTCAGCCTTTTCAGCGTCTTTCTTTGCTGGTTTTGATTCTTTCTTTTCTTTTTTGCCTTCTACATCAAGTTTGTAGTCAACCAATTCAAGAATAACCATATCAGCAGCATCGCCCTGGCGAAAACCGAGTTTAAGAATGCGGGTGTAACCACCTGCACGATCTTTCATTCTTGGTCCAATTTCATTGAACAATTTTGCCAAAACGATATCGTCCTGGATATAGCGCGCAGCCTGACGGCGGTTGTGAACAGAATCAACCTTACTGCGTGTAATTAATTTTTCAGCTGCCTTGCGCACTTCAAGAGCTTTTGCCTTTGTAGTGGTAATGCGTTCATATCTGAAAAGTGAAGTCACCATATTCCGAGACATTGCACGGCGATGAGCCGTAGTCCGTGAAAGCGGATTAAAACCGTTTTTATGATTCATCAGATTCTTCCTTCTGCTTTGGTAAATTTACCGCATTTTTAAGATGTGAATAGTCTGTCATGCCGAGATTAAGGTTCCATTCAAGCAACTTCTCTTTAATCTCAAGAAGACTCTTCTTACCAAAGTTACGTGTTTTGGCAATATCATCTTCAGTCTTGCGGGTCAATTCGCCAATAGTACGAATATTTGCGTTCTTCAGACAATTAGAAGAACGAACAGACAGTTCGAGTTCTTCTACCGGTGTATTAAGCAATTGTTTGATGCGGTCGTCGCCGTCATCAAGTTCATCATTGCGACTCTGCTCTGTATCATTAAAGTTTACAAAAACTGAGAAATGATCTTTCGCAATTTTTGCAGCTTCTGCCAAAGCATCATCTGGAGCAATAGTACCGTCTGTCCAAATTTCAATAACCAGCTTATCGTAATCGCTACGCTGTCCAACACGACAAGGCTCAATTGAATAGTTTACTTTTGGAATCGGAGTGAAAATTGCATCCATTGGAATAGTTCCAACGATGTCGATGTAATTCTCATTCACTTCCGCAGGAACATATCCTCTTCCCAAATCAACCTGAATTTCGAAAAGCAGATTTGCATTTTCCATCATCGTGAAAAGGGTAAAATCCTTTGGCTTCAAAATTTCAAGAGCACCTTCTTTGTTAAGCATATCGCTTACAACAGTTCCCGGTCCTTTGAATTCAAATTCCAAAGTATCCTGTTCAACGTCAGCAGGAAGCCGTACACGAAGCTGTTTAAGATTGTTGATTACCTCAAGTGTATCTTCAACAACATTCGGTATGGTTTCAAACTCACTCGAAATTACATGTGCAACGCCATCAGCGTCGTATGATGTAATACGAACAGAGGTTATTGCATAGCCCTGAATTGATGATAACAATACTCTGCGCAGGGTGTTACCTACGGTTGATCCGAAACCAGTTTCAAACGGGTATGCAATGAACTTTCCATAATCAGGATTTGATTCAATATGTTCAAATGTAACGCCTTTAGGTTTCTTAAATCCTTTAAGCAGATTTTTGCGGGCCATTTATGCTCCTTATCTAGAGTAAAACTCAACAATGAGGTTTTCTTGTACAGAATAATCGATATCAGCTTTTGTAGCCAAAGCAACTACTTTGCCGGTATAGTTATCTCTATCAACTTCAAGCCAACCTGGAACAGCTCTGTCACCATTCTTAGCAAGGATCAGTTTAATTCCTGACAAAGATTTGCTCTTTTCCTTGATAGAAATTACATCGCCTACTTTTACAAGGTATGACGGAATATCAACTTTCTTGCCATTAACAAGAATGTGTCCATGGCTTACCATCTGACGTGCTTCATCACGGGTCTTAGAGAAACCCATTCTGAAGATTACATTGTCGATACGGCTCTCCAAAAGCTGAAGAAGCATTTCACCTGCAACACCATGTTTTTTAGTTGCCATAACATAATAGCGGTGGAACTGTTTTTCCATGATGCCGTAAATGAATTTTACTTTCTGTTTTTCTTTAAGCTGAAGGCCATATTCAGAAATCTTTCTGCGGGTTTCTTTCTGGTTTCTTTTAGAAACCTTTCCGTAACCCATTACAATTGGATTAATTCCCAAGGCTTTACAGCGTTTTAATAACGGTTGTGTGCTTTTTCCCATTATTCACGTTCTCCTTGATTACATGCGGCGTGTTTTTCTTGGTCTACAGCCATTGTGTGGAATAGGAGTTATATCGCTGATAGATTTAACTTTTAATCCCAATGCTCCCAAAGAGCGGACAGCAGATTCACGACCAACGCCTGGTCCTTTTACGAACACATGTACTTCACGCAAACCATAACTAGCTGCTTTCTGTACAGCTGTTTCTGCAACAGACTGAGCTGCGAAAGGTGTTGATTTTTTAGCACCACGGAAACCAAGTCCGCCAGAAGATGCCCAAGAAAGTGCATTTCCGTTCAAGTCAGTGATTGTTACGATTGTATTGTTGAACGTTGCCTGAATGTACACATTACCTTCATAAACGCTCTTTTTCTCTTTTCGTTTTTTTACGGTTGCCACTTGATCTACCTCCGGTTAGCTATTACTTCTTCTTTGCAGCAACGGTCTTTTTCTTACCCTTGCGTGTACGAGAATTTGTACGAGTCCGCTGACCGCGAACTGGCAAACCTTTTCTATGACGAAGACCACGATAGCTACCGATATCCATCAAACGCTTGATGTTCAAACCGATTTCAGAACGGAGACGTCCTTCAACCTTGTATTCTGATTCAATCAGTTTGCGAAGTTCGTTAACTTCATCTAAAGACAAATCGTTCATCATTTTGTTCGGGTCAACTTTTGCTCTTTTGCAAATAGTCTCTGCTGATGAACGTCCAATACCGTAAATATAGGTCAACGAAACATTTACATGTTTATTTGGGAGGTCAACTCCCGCAATTCGAGCCATCTAATTTACTCCTCAGCCCTGGCGCTGCTTGTGTTTTGGATTACTACAGATAATGCGGACAATGCCGTTTCTCTTGATAACCTTGCACTTATCACAGATGGGCTTTACGCTGGTTCGTACTTTCATAAAATCCCCCTTGGATTTTGTGTCAAAGAGATGCCGGATTCACACGCCTCAATGGCAGCACCGGCATCTTTGTATTAAACACTAAATTCCAAACTTAATCTACAGGTTAGATTAAAAAACTACAGATTTCTTGATCTTAACTTGCCTTTTTTTACTAATCCATCATGGTGATGCATTTTCAGCAAGGCTTCAACCTGACTCATTGTATCCAAGTCAACGCCGACGACAATCAACAAAGATGTACCGCCCATAAGCATTGAAATTGACTGCGGGAAATGGAACGCATTCTGAATTACAGTTGGAATAACTGCAATTACAGCAAGATACAAAGAACCTGGCAGAATAAGTCTGTTCAATACCTTCTGCATATATTCTTCTGTTTTGTCTGTTCTGATTCCAGGAATCGAGCCGCCGTTTTCCCGAATCTGCTTTGCTATTTCAGTGGGGTTCAGTGTTACCTGAGTGTAGAAGTAAGCAAAGAAAACAATTAACAAAATCAGTATAACGTTATACCACAAACCGGCCGGATTAAGGAATGCAGCAACTTTGTTCAAGAAACGGTTTGATGCTGCAAGACCGTTAATAATCTGTAACGGGAAAGTCAGGAATGTTGAAGCAAAAATTACCGGAATAACACCAGACGGATTGATTTTGAACGGAATGTATGTGCTCTGACCGCCATACATTTTGCGTCCTACAACACGTTTAGCGTAGTGAATAGGTATTTTGCGCTCTCCCTGCTGTTCCATAATTACTAAGCCGATTATGGCTATAAACATACCTAAAACGATTACTACAAATACAAGGTTAATATCACCGTTTCTTACCAAACGGATAAGTTCCCAAACGGCAGAAGGCCAGCGTGCAACGATACCGGCGAAAATCAACATTGAGATTCCGTTACCGATACCACGTGCAGTAATCTGGTCGCCCATCCAAACAGTAATCATTGAACCTGTTGTAACAGTAATCAGAACAATTGCAGTAAACATAATACGGTTATTAATGATGATTGCGCCCGGAATGCTAGAAGCATAAGCAACAACAATTCCTGACTGGATCAAACATACAATAACTGTACCAAATCTTGTCCAGGCATTAAATTTCTTCTGTCCGCCGTCATCTTGAACAATCTTCTTGAGTGACGGCAGGATTATCAATGCAAGCTGCATGATAATCTGAGTAGAAATATAAGGCATAACACCAAGCATAAACACAGAGAAATTCGAGAAGGCACCGCCTGCGAAAAAGTCCATGTAATCAACAAACGCATTGCCATGAGTAAGTGACTTAAAGTAAGCAGTTAAAGCCTGGGCACTGATTCCCGGAATAGTGAGAACACTTCCCAAGCGGAAAACTGCAAGCATGACGAAGGTAAAGAAAATGCGCTCGCGCAGTTCTTTAACCTTTAGCATATTAACTATTGGATTGTTTGCCATTTTTCCACTTGCTCCGTTTATTCGTTAGTAACAGATACTGTTCCGCCGAGTTTTTCGATTTTCTCCTTTGCAGAAGCAGAAACCTTGTCTACAGCAACAGTAAGTTTTTTGGTCAAATCTCCATCACCAAGAACTTTTACCAACACATTTGCTTTGCTAAGCAAACCTTTCTTTATTAATGATTCTTTATCTACTGTTTCGCCGTCAGCATATTTTGCTTCAAGCTGTGAAAGATTGAATATTGCATATTCTTTCTTGAACCAGTAGTTAGAGAAACCACGCTGTGCAATACGGCGGTAAAGAGGCATCTGACCGCCTTCAAAACCAACGTATACTTTGCCGCCAGAACGAGACTGCTGACCCTTGTTTCCTTTTCCAGCAGTTGTACCGCGACCAGAAGATGAACCGCGACCAACAATCCGCTTCTTCTTGTTTGCGCCTACAGGTGCGCTCAGATTGAAATCAGACATTATTTCATCTCCTCTACTTCAACAAGATGAGAAACTGCTCTAATTTTTCCAAGAATATCCGGAGTAGCATTTTGCTCAACTGATGAATTAATTTTTCTTAAGCCGAGACTTTTTACAGTTGCTACAACAGCAGGTTTCTGTGAGATGGCACTTCTTACAAGTGTAATCTTAAGCTTTTTTGTCTTTGCCATGATTAACCCCACAAATCTTCCAGAGATTTGCCTCTGTTTTTAGCAACTACTTTAGCATCCATCAAAGAATTGATTGCTTCAAAAGTTGCACGTACTACGTTTACAGAAGAGTTTGATCCAAGTGATTTAGACAAAACATCTGTAACACCTACAGCTTCCATAACAGCACGAACTGCACCACCGGCAATAATACCAGTACCAGAACAAGCCGGTCTAAGAAGCACTGACGAGCTCTTGTATTCAGCCTGAATATCATGTGGAATTGTTCCGTTTTTAAGAGGAACAGTTACCAAATTCTTCTTGGCTTTATCGATACTCTTTCTAATAGCTTCAGAAACATCGTTAGCCTTGCCGAAACCATAACCAACACGTCCTTTCTGGTCGCCTACTACAGTAAGAGCAGAGAAAGACATTCTTCGTCCACCTTTTACAGTTTTTGAAGTACGGTTAAGCTTTACAAGCTTTTCAATGAATTCCTTTGGCTGGTCTTTATCATAATTTTTCTGGTGTTCCATAGCCAACTCCTAAAATACAATACCGGCTGCACGGGTTCCGTCAGCAAGAGCTTTTACTACACCATGGTAGAGATAGCCATTTCTGTCGAAAACTACTGTTGTAATTTTCTTTTCCTTTAAGCGAGCACCCATAGCTTCACCGAGTTTTGCAGCACCTTCAGTGTTAGGCTTAAGTGATGCAAATTCTTTTTCAAGAGTTGAAATAGAAGCCAATGTTTTTCCAGTGTCGTCATCAATAACCTGAACATACAAATTCGCATTGCTGCGTGTAACGGTCATTCTTGGACGGGCTGCTGTACCGCGAAGGTTCTTGCGGATATGAATCTTTCTCTTAAGGCGTTTTCTATCTTTATCATTAAGTTTCTTAAACATATCGCATTACCCTTATTTAACGCCGGATTTACCGACTTTTCTTCTGATGTATTCGTTCTCATAGCGGATACCCTTTCCTTTGTAAGGTTCAGGCTTGCGCAGACTACGAATCTCAGCAGCAAATTCACCAACTAACTGTTTGTCAACGCCGGTAATTGTAACTTTTCCCTGAGCATCAGCAGTAACAGTAAGACCTTCCGGAATGAGTGCAATAAAATCTGTAGAAAAACCAAGATTCATTACAATCGTTTTTCCCTGTACTTCAGCACGATAACCAACACCATTAATAATCAATGATTTTGTGAAACCTGTTGAAACACCGGTAACCATATTCTTAATAAGGTTGCGGTACAAACCATGTGCAGCTCTTGCAGCACGTGAGTCATCCTTGCGGGTAACTTCTATGTCTGAACCTGAAACCTTAATATCAACGTTGTCAAATTTCTGAGAAAGTTTTCCTTTCGGCCCTTCAACAGTAACAACATTGTCATTAACGCTAATTTTTACTCCCGCTGGAATAGACACCGGAAGTTTACCAAGTCTTGACATACTTCCTCCTATTACCAAACTTTACAGAGCAATTCACCGCCAACGAGCTTTTCAACAGCTTTTTTACCGGTTGTTACACCGATAGATGTTGAAACGATAACGGTACCATAGCCATTGAAAACACGCGGCATATCTTTGTAGCCAGAATATACACGGCGGCCAGGAGTAGAAATCTTCTGAATGCCATGAATAACTGATTTGTTTTCATCATCATATTTCAAAGAAACACGGATAATGTTCAAACCGTCCTGGGTAACTTTTTTGAAGTTCTTGATATAACCTTCGTTCTTCAAGATCTTAACAATTTCCAGCTTTAATTTTGAAGTAGAAATGTCAACACTTTCGTGTCCGGCCTGAGCCGCATTTCTTACCTTTGTCAGCATATCTGCAATCGGATCTGAAACGCTCATTCTATTCTCCTACCAGCTAGACTTTGTAACGCCTGGCAACAGGCCTTCACTTGCTAATTTGCGGAAGCAAACACGACACATTTGGAACTTGCGCAAATATCCACGGGGGCGGCCACAAACTCTACAGCGGTTGTATTTTCTTGTGCTGTATTTTGGTTCCGCATTCGATTTAATAATCAAACATTTCTTAGCCATGAACTCCTCACTTATTTTCTGAAGGGCATGCCAAATTTGGTAAGAAGAACACGGGCATCGTTGTCAGTTGCTGCACTTGTTACGATATTAATATTCAAGCCGGCAACTCTTTCGATTTTATCAAAGTCGATTTCCGGAAAAATAATTTGTTCTGTAATACCAAGAGAATAATTGCCGTGGCCGTCAAAGCCTGTTGCTTTGATTCCGCGGAAATCCTTAACACGTGGTAATGCAACATTGATAAGACGGTCGAGGAACTCGTACATACGTGCTCCGCGCAATGTTACCATTACACCAACTTCATTTCCCTGACGAAGCTTGAAGTTTGCAATAGATTTCTTAGCCTTGGTTTTTACAGCTTTCTGACCGGTAATTGCCGTTATATCAGTAACTGCGGCATCAAGGAGTTTCTTATTTGCAAGAGCTTCGCCAACACCCATGCTGACTACAATTTTTTTGATTGCAGGAATCTGCATGGCTGACTTATAACCGAGCTCTTTGAAGAGCTCTGGGGCGATTGTGTCTTTATAGACTTTCTTAAGCCGAGGTTCGTAATTACTCATTACAGTGTGTCTCCACATTTACGGCAAACACGAATTTTCTTGTCGCCGTCGAGCTTATATCCGATTCTGGTAGGACCGCATTTTTTACATACGATCATAACATTTGAAATGTGCAGCGGAGCTTCAACTTCTACAATTCCGCCGCGATCCTGCTGGCTGCGTTTCTTCATTGCCTTTTTAACAAGGTTTGCGCCTGCAACAATAACTCTGTCCTTGTCGCGGATAACGCGGATTACATTACCGCGCTTACCCTTGTCTTTACCTGCAATGATCTCAACCATATCGTCCTTGCGGATCTTAAACTTCTTTTCCATTGTTTATTCTCCTTACAGAACTTCTGGTGCAAGTGAAACAATCTTCATGTAATCCATATCACGAAGTTCACGAGCCACAGGGCCAAATATACGCTTTCCTTTCGGGTTCTTGTTGTTGTCGATGATAACGCAAGCATTGTCATCAAAACGAACATAAGTACCGTCAGGACGGCGATATTCCTTTGAAATGCGAACGATAACAGCCTTTTCAACTGTACCCTTCTTGATTGTTGATGTAGGAATTGCATCCTTTACAGCAACAACGATAACGTCGCCAATACTAGCATAACGGCGGTGAGAACCACCGATTACCTTAATACACTGGACTTGTTTTGCGCCGGAGTTATCGGCGACGTTCAAATACGTCTGCATCTGAATCATAGCTTCTTCTCCTTATGCTTATTTAGCCCGCTCGATAATTTCAGTAAGTCGCCAGCACTTGTCTTTTGAAAGAGGACGACATTCAACAATACGAACTGTATCGCCAATGTGTGCATCATTCTTTTCATCATGTGCCTTATACTTCTTGACGCGCGTTACATATTTTTTATACAGTCTGTGCAATTTCTTGGTTGTAACTGCAACTACAATAGTTTTTTCCATTTTGTCGCTTGTTACTTTACCAACAAATTCACGTTTTACTGCCTTACGAACTTCTTGTTCTGCCACGGGTCAGCTCCTACTTATCCTGTCCGGCAATTTCTTTCTGCCGGATGAGCGTATTCAATGTCGCAATCTGTCTGCGCATTGTACGCTTCTGCATTGGATTATCAACGTGTCCGATAACCATCTGGAAACGAAGATCCATATACTTCTTCTTCAGCTCATTACGCTGAGCAACCAATTCGGAATAAGACATTTCTTTCTGTTTTTTGTTAGCCATGCTATTCCTCCTTATTGCACATCATTACTGTAAGCGATTTTAGTTTTAATCGGCAATTTGCTTCCTGCAAGTTCCATAGCGCTTGCAGCTATTGCACGGTCAACACCGCCTACTTCAAAAATAATCTGACCCGGTTTAATTACTGCAACCCAGTATTCCGGAGCACCCTTACCTTTACCCATACGGGTATCAGCAGGTTTCTTTGTATATGGCTTGTCAGGGAAAATACGAATCCATACTTGTCCGCGACGATTCATATAACGGTTAAGGGCAACACGAGCAGCTTCCAGCTGACGGTTTGTCAACCAAAATGGTTCCATTGCAACAAGTGCTACGTCACCGAAATCCAATTCGTTTCCGCGTGTAGCATTGCCATGGATTCTGCCGCGCTGTACCTTTCGGTGAATAACTCTTTTAGGACTAAGTGGCATCTACTAGCTCCTTGAAGATTTAGCAGCACGTGGTGCGCGTTCTTTACGCTCAGACTTTTCAGCAGCAGGCTTATCACCTTTAGCAGAATCAGCTTTATCAGTGCGTTCGCGGCGTTTTTTCAGAAGCTGTCCAGCATCTTCATTTAAGTCGCGACCATAATTCATTCCGTTGAAAACCCAAACTTTAACACCGATTTTTCCGAATGTTGTAAGTGATTCAACGAATCCATAATCAATATCAGCACGAAGTGTGTGAAGAGGAACACGTCCCTCTTTGTGCTCTTCAGAACGGGTCATTTCAGCACCGCCGAGACGGCCGCTCAAACGAATCTTGATGCCCTGTGCTCCGGCTTTCATAGCACTGCTAGAAGCCTGTTTGAGGCACTTGCGGAAAGAACTGCGGCCAGCGAGCTGACGTGCGATGTTCTGCGCAATAAGAGAAGCTTTGACTTCGGCTCTTTTGATTTCTTTAATCTTAATCTGAACCTTTTTAGTCAGGCTTTTCTGAATTTCAGCACCAATCTTTTCGATTGTAGCACCCTTAACACCAATAATTACACCAGGACGTGCTGTGTGAATTACAATTGTGATACGCTGAGGATGTCTTACGATTTCAACTTCAGCAATATCAGCATTTTTGCATTCCGGCAATTCGCTTACGAGCTTTCTGATTTTCAGATCTTCGTGAAGCAAATCAGCATATTCACGCGGGTCAGCATACCAGCGTGACTGCCAAGTTTTGTTAATTCCAAGCCGCAGTCCAATCGGATTTACTTTCTGTCCCACGTTATTTACCTGCCTTTTCAGCTACTACGACTGTAATATGGCACATACGTCTGATGAGCATGTCAGCTCTACCACGAGCACGGCACCAAACTCTCTTAAGACGCGGACCTTCGTCAATGCGAATTTCCTTTACGTACAACATATCTTCATCAAGCTTTTTATTTGCATAAAGAGCATTTGCCATAGCTGATTTCATAGTTTCATGAATCAGACTAGCGCCTTTCTGCGGCATATTCTCAAGAATTGCCATAGCCTCTGAACAGGTCTTCCGTTTAATTACATTAGCTACTGGACGAACCTTTGTAGGTGATGCAATAAGGAATTTTGTAGTGGCTTTATAGTTATTTGTATCAGCCATCATATCCACCTATTTACCAGCCTTTTTGTCTGAACCGCCATGGCCGCGGAAAGTACGTGTAGGAGCAAATTCGCCGAGCTTGTGGCCGACGAGGTTTTCCGTAACGTATACAGGCACCCATGACTTGCCGTTATACACAGAAATGGTGTTTCCAACCATATCAGGTATAATTGTTGAGCAACGCGAATATGTCTTAATCATTTTCTTGTCGCTCACCTTGTTCATTTCATTAACCTTTTTAAGAAGGCTCTTTTCAATGAAAGGACCTTTTTTTACAGATCTTGACACGGTTAACTCCTACAACTATTTCTTACGTCTCGAGACAATAAACTTGTCAGAAACCTTGCGCTTGTTGCGTGTCTTGTATCCACGACAAGGCTGTCCCCACGGAGTAACCGGGTTACGGCCTTTACCAGCGCCTTCACCACCACCGAGCGGATGATCTACAGGGTTCATAGCCATACCGCGAACGGTAGGTCTGATACCTCTCCATCTTGCACGACCAGCTTTTCCAAGACTGGTGTTCATGTGGTCTTCATTGCCAACGATACCAATAGTTGCATAGCACTTTTTGTGAACCTTGCGCAATTCACCTGAAGGAAGACGAATAATTACATATTCACCTTCTTTACCCTGAACTTGTGCACTGGCGCCGGCCGAACGGACAAGCTGACCGCCACGTCCCAGTGTCAATTCAATATTATGAACAGTAAAACCTACAGGAATTACCTCTAACGGCAAGGCATTTCCGATTTCAGGAGTTGCATTTTCACCTGAAAGAATTTTCTGTCCAACTTGCAAACCTTTCGGTGCAATGATGTAACGTTTATCACCGTCTGCATAGAAAATCAGAGCGATATTTGCACTTCTGTTTGGATCATATTCGATAGAACGAACTGTTCCAGGAATTCCGTGCTTTTCTCTCTTAAAATCTATCTCACGGTACTTGCGTTTATGTCCGCCGCCCTGGTGACGAACTGAAAGACGTCCACCAGCACCGCGTCCACCATTTGAACGCAAACCATATGTCAAACTCTTCTCTGGTTTGTCACAGGTTATTTCATCTCTGCGAAGATCGATTCGTGTTCGAGTTCCTGCAGTTACCGGCTTATATACTTTTAGAGCCATCTAGGTTCCCCTTTTACTACGTCGAGGTTATACACCCTCGAACACTTTGATTGATTCGCCTTTTGCCAATTTGACGATTGCTTTTTTCCAGCTTGATGTTTTGCCAGGTCTATAGCGTACACGCTTAACCTTTCCGTCAACATTCATCACTGTGCAATCAACCACTTTAACATTAAAAAGACGGCGAACTGCTTCTTTAATTTCAATTTTGCTTGCATCAGGATGTACTTTGAATACGTACTTGCCTTCTTCGCGAAGCAAAGTTGCTTTCTCTGTCATTACAGGCTCAATAAGGACATCTTCGTAATTCATTATTCAGCTCCTTCTTCTGCCTTGTAAAAATCACCAAGATTCTTTGCAGCTGTTTCAAGCATAACAATCTTCTTTCCATAGAACAAATCGTGTGCACGAAGTCTGTTGAATGAAAGGAACGAAACAGTCGGAATATTACGTCCGGCCTGCTTGATTTTTGCATCATCGTCTTTGAGAACGATTACAGTACGTTCATCTTTTCCGAAGTTGCTCAAAATCTTTACGAGGTCTTTTGTCTTTCCGCTTGCAACAGTAAAATCTTCAACGATTGTAAGCTTATCTGACTGAGCTTTAAGGCTCAATATAGATTTCATTGCCAAACGCTTTACCTTTTTAGGTAATGCAAAGCTAAAATCTCTTGGTTTCGGTCCAAAAATAACACCGCCGCCTCTTACAAGAGGTGATTTCTTATCACCACGGCGGGCATTACCTGTACCCTTCTGTTTGTATGGTTTAGCATTGCTGCCATGAACCTCTGCACGTCCTTTTGTACATGCAGTACCAACACGCTTGTTGGCTAATTCATTATTGATGGCATAATAGATAACATCTTCATTGACCGGAAGGCCGAACACGGTATCATCAAGATTAATCGTTCTAAGTTCTTTGCCATCGACTGAATAGACTTTCTTTTCCATTGTCTTCTCCTGTCGTTAGGATTTCTTAACCGCAGACTTGATGATCAGCGCACAGTCTTTATTCCCGGGCACAGACCCGCGAACCATCATTACTTTCATTTCAGGATCAATCTTAACGATCTTAAGATTCTGAACAGTTACACGCTCACGGCCCATACGGCCAGGCATCTTAATGTTCTTGAAACATCTTCCTGGTGAAGTACACTGTCCGGTACCACCCGGCTCGCGATGAAACTTTGAACCATGTGTAGCACGTCCACCATGGAATCCCCAGCGTTTCATAACGCCCTGGAAGCCTTTTCCTTTTGAAGTTGCAGTTACATCGAGGTAACGAACTGATTCAAAAAGCTCAACACCAACTTGATCACCAACTTTTACTTCGCCTTCAAAATCACGGAATTCTTTAAGCTGCTGTTTTGGTGTAATTCCTTCCGGAAACTGACCAGCATAAGGTTTCTTGATCTGTGACTTTTTCTTGTCACCAAGACCCAAAACTACTGCGTCATAACCAAAAGTTTTCTTGTCTTTAAGTGCTACAACCGTATTAGGCTCGACGTGGATCACGGTAACAGGTGTCAAGTTACCGTCTTCGTCAAAAACCTGGGTCATACCCACTTTTTTTGCAATCAGACCTTTCATTCTGACATTTCTCCTTGAGAATAGCTTTCGCCGTTCCCGTTTTTCAGCCGCCATCCCCTGATCCTGGGGACCGTACTGTTTTTTTCAATTCAGCACAAAGTGCTTATTGTTTAATTTCTACATCAACGCCGGCAGGCAGTTCAAGCTTCATCAATGAATCCATAACATCTGCTGATGGCTCAATGATGTCAATAAGACGTTTATGTGTTCTCATTTCAAACTGCTCACGTGACTTTTTGTTTACGTGAGGAGAACGCAAAACAGTTACCTTATTGATTCTTGTAGGAAGCGGGATAGGGCCTGAAACCTTTGCACCTGCTTTCTGTACAGTCTGCACTATAGCTTTTGCACTCTGATCGATTAACTCTACATCAAAAGCACGAAGTCTGACACGAATCTTTTCGGTCGCCATGTTTCCTCCAGGGTTGAAACCAGGTCAATGACCTGATTTCAGACCCAAAATCTTATTTACTCTTTAATATCTGTTACCTGACCAGAAGCGATAGTGCGTCCACCCTCACGGATAGCGAACTTAAGACCCTTGTCCATAGCAACTGGATGAATCAACTCACCGATAATCTTAGCATTGTCACCAGGTTTAATCATGTCAGTGCCCTCTGGAAGAGTGATAGAACCTGTGATGTCTGTAGTTCTGAAATAGAACTGAGGACGGTAACCTGTGAAGAATGGGCTGTGGCGTCCACCTTCTTCCTGAGTAAGAACGTAAATCTGACCTTCGAACTTTGTATGTGGGTGAATTGAACCCGGTTTAGCAAGAACCTGACCGCGTTCAACGTCTTTCTTTTCAATACCGCGGAGAAGAATACCAACGTTATCACCAGCGATACCCTGATCGAGTGTCTTCTGGAACATTTCGATACCTGTTACAACAGTTTTCTGTGTAGGTTTGATACCGATGATTTCAACTTCATCGTTCATGTTTACAACACCGCGCTCGATACGGCCAGTAACTACTGTACCGCGGCCAGAAATTGTAAATACGTCTTCGATTGGCATCAAGAATGGTTTATCGCTGTCGCGTACTGGATCGTCGAAATATGTATCCATTACCTGGAGCAATTCGTCGATACACTTTGTGTCGTCTGCTGTAGCACCGTCAGCCAAAGCTTTGAATGCTGAACCCTTAACGATTGGTGTATCACGTGGATAGCCGTAAGATTCGAGAACGTCACGAACTTCTTCTTCTACCAATTCAAGAAGATCCGGGTCGTCCAACAAGTCGATTTTGTTCAAGAAAACGATAATCTTTGGAACACCTACCTGACGGGCAAGCAAGATGTGTTCGCGTGTCTGTGGCATAACTGAGTCTGGAGCAGAAACAACGAGGATAGCACCATCCATCTGAGCAGCACCAGTAATCATGTTCTTAACATAGTCAGCATGTCCCGGGCAGTCGATATGAGCATAGTGACGTTTGTCTGACTGATACTCAAGGTGACGTGTGTTAATTGTAATACCACGAGCTTTTTCCTCTGGGGCATTATCAATTTCGTCATACTTCATAGCCTTGTCACCATATTTTTTGGCACAATGCATTGTGATTGCCGCTGAAAGAGTTGTCTTACCATGGTCAACGTGACCGATAGTACCAACGTTCATGTGCGGCTTTGTTCTCTCGAACTTTTCCTTTGCCATTTGATCCTCCTTAACAGATAAAGGCAATCGCATTTAATTTATGTGTTTTAATTTTAAGATTCCTCAATAATAAATAGAAAAACCTATTACACACATATACCTGTAGAAATTTGATTTAGATTAAAAGATGGGATAACCGCTTTTGCGGATTTTCTTGCATATCAGCCCATAATTTTCGAACTGATTCGCTCGGAACCACCAATCACCATCAAACTTCGTTCAATGACCGGTCTGGCATCCAAGAGCCTGGCACAACACGGTGCAATCAAAACCCTTAATGACCATTTTTGCAGTTGCTGCCAACGGCAGGTAACTTTTTCATCAAGGGCGGCGAAACCTGATTTTGCAATCTTTACGGTTAATCGCCCTGCGCTAAACGCTTTGACTCTCAAAGAACCTGAGTTTTCTCACACTTCTGCAAAATACTCGGACTTCTTTTATACCAATTATTATTTTTTTATGCAAGAGCTATAATGAAATTAGCGCAATTCTTTGCGTTTTTTTGCAAATTTATAGCACTTAATTGCAGAAACAGACTGTTTTTCTCTTTAAACTGAAGCTACCGCGCGCAAATTCATGCTTTTGGGCATAAAAAAAGAGCTGTTCAAAAACAGCTCTTTTTGCATCACCTAAGTGACTATTGATACTACCATCTGAAATGAGCGAATGCCTTGTTAGCATCAGCCATTTTATGTGTATCTTCCTTCTTTTTGTATGCTGTACCTGTGTTGTTGTAAGCATCCAAAAGTTCAGAAGCAAGTCTGTCACTCATGTTGTGACCGCTCTTTGCACGTGCTGCACCGATAATCCAGCGCATTGCAAGTGCTTCACGGCGTGCTTCGCGGATTTCGATAGGTACCTGATATGTAGCACCACCGACGCGGCGTGACTTAACTTCAACCAAAGGTTTTACGTTATCAAGAGCCTTCAAGAATACTTCGAGAGGATCCTTGTCAGTCTTTTCCTTCAATTTGTCCATTGCATCGTAGATAATTCCGACACAAGTTGTTTTTTTGCCGTCGAGCATCATTCTGCCGACGAATTTTGATACAACTACACTGTTGTATTTGGCATCCGGCATTACATGACGGTCAATCGATTTATTCTTTCTTCCCATCTTATGTCTCCTTATGCCTTAGGACGCTTTGCGCCATATTTTGAGCGTCCGCGCTTGCGGTCTTCTACACCAAGAGTATCTTTTGTACCGCGGATGATGTGGTAGCGTACACCAGGAAGATCCTTTACACGTCCACCACGGATAAGAACAACTGAGTGTTCCTGCAAGTTGTGTCCAATTCCAGGAATATATGCAGTAACTTCAATACCATTGCTCAAGCGAACACGGGCAACCTTACGGAGAGCCGAGTTCGGTTTTTTAGGGGTAACAGTCATAACACGTGTACAAACGCCACGTTTCTGCGGACAAGACTGAAGCGCGGGAGACTTCGTTCTGTTCGCGGCTGATTTACGTCCCTGACGAATCAACTGATTAATTGTAGGCATTAGCCTTCTCCTATTTATTTACACCGGTCAGCACCCCGGCAGAATTTAATTACGAAAATCCGCAGCTCACTGCAAGATTTGTTAAAGATAGCAGAAACTGCAAGCCTATGTCAACAGACACAGTCTATGGCACAAGCTTTCAGTCCGGCGGCTACTCTTCGCTGCTGCTGTCGCCGTCTTCTCCGTCCTCAGATTCAGCCTGTTTTTCAAGCTTACGTCTTTCGAGGATTTCGTTCATCTGTGCATCAAGATCTGTCTCATTAGAGTCAAAGAGCTTGATGTCGCGGTATTTTCTGCTTCCTGTTCCGGCAGGAATCATGTGACCGATAATTACGTTTTCCTTAAGACCATGCAGTGTATCTACAGCACCTGCAATAGCAGCATTTGTCAATACACGTGTTGTCTCCTGGAACGAAGCAGCAGACATGAACGAATCAATATTCAATGAAGCTTTTGTGATACCCTGGAACAAAGGTCTTGCAACAGCCGGCTGTCCGCCTTCTTCCATAACCCTATTGTTCTCTTCATGGAACTTGTATTTATCAACCTGCTGGCCGTAAATGAATCTTGTATCACCTACAGCGACAATCTCAACCTTGCGGAGCATCTGTCTTACGATAACGCCGATGTGCTTGTCGTTGATATTTACACCCTGAGCGCGGTAAACCTGCTGGATTTCGTCCATCAAGTAGCGCTGCAAAGCATTCTCGCCTGAAATTGCAAGAATATCGTGCGGGCTCAAAGAACCGTCACAGAGCTGTTCGCCTGCTACTACTTCGTCACCGTCGCGGACAAGCAGACGCTTTGTCATCGGAATCTGATGCTCAAATGTCTTGCCGTATTTGTCTTCAACAACCAGAATACGCTTGCCTTTTGAAACACCTTTCTGGAATACCTTTCCAGAAATCTGTGCAAGAACGGCCGGGTTCTTAGGCTTTCTGGCTTCAAAAAGTTCTGCAACACGCGGCAATCCACCGGTAATATCGCTTGTCTTTGATGATTCTTTCGGCATCTTGGCGATAAGGTCACCGGCTTTAATCTTCTTTCCGGCTTCAACCTGAAGAATAGCGCCCGCAGGCAAGCTGTATGAGCTCAATTCATAACCGTCATCATCACCAATCCAGATGCGTGGCTGGTGTGTATCAAGGTGAAGGTCTGAAATGCGCTTTTCTTCAGTTCCTGTTTCTTCGTTTACTTCAACTTCAAGAGTCAAATCTTCAATAATATCTTCAAAGTGAACAAGACCAGAAGCTTCAGCAATAATAGGATCTGAATACGGGTCAAACTTTGCGATTGTCTCGCCTTCGTTGACAAGCTGACCGACCTTAACATTAACAGTAGAACCGTTCTGGATTTCAATTTCCTGGTCTTTTCCTGCAAGATAGATTTTATCGTCGCGCAAAAGAACCTGAGCAATCTGAGTAGATTTTGTTTCCTGTCCCTTTACTTTGAACAAAGGAACATCGTTGAGAACGCGGTCACCGTCCTTAACAAGAAGCTCTGCACCTTTCGGAACATCAACAATGTCAAGAATTCTTGTTACGAGCATCTTGCCCTTACGAGTAAAGAGCCATGTGCCGTCTTCCATTTCAACGTGAGTACCGGTAATAGACTGAACAAGCACCTTGTCTTTAAGTACAATGCGGTCATCTTCTGTAACTTTTGTAGCAGTACCACCAACATGGAATGTACGCATTGTAAGCTGTGTACCAGGCTGACCGATTGACTGTGCGGCAATAACACCGACAGCTTCGCCGATTTCTACAATCTTGTTTCTTGCAAGGTTTCTACCATAACACTTGCAGCATACGCCGTGGCGGCTTTCGCAAGTCAAAACAGTGCGGAGCTTAACACTCTCTACTCCGGCTTCATCAATTTTTGCAGCAAGCTCGTCTGTAATGTACTGGTTTACATCGCAGATAACTTCGCGTGTAATCGGGTGGCGTACTCTTTCAAGAGTAAAGCGGCCTACGATGCGGTCTTTCAAAGTTTCAATAACTTTGTCGCCGTCTTTCAAGGCTGTATATTCAATACCGTTGATTGTACCGCAGTCGTCTTCGTTTACTACAACGTCCTGGGCAATATCAACAAGACGTCTTGTCAAATAACCTGCTTCCGCAGTCTTAAGAGCTGTATCTGACAAACCTTTGCGTGCACCAGATGTAGAAATGAAGAACTCGATAACCGAAAGACCTTCTTTGAAGTTTGCACGAATCGGCAACTCAATGATGTCTCCGTTAGGCTTAGCCATCAAACCGCGCATAGCAGCAAGCTGAGAAATCTGCTTCTTAGAACCACGGGCACCAGAAGTAGCCATCATGTAAATTGTGTTGAAGCCTTCTTTGTCTTTTTCAAGCTTTTCATACATGATGTCTGTAAGGTTATCGTTAGTTTTCTGCCAAACTTCGACTACCTTGTTGTATCTTTCGTCCTGTGTAATAACACCATGTTTGTACTGCTTTTCAATTTCAGCTACTTTCTTGTTAGCTTCTTCCATAATTGCAGGCTTTTCTTCTGGAACGATGATATCGTCCATAGAAAGTGTTGCACCGAAGAAAGTTGCATATTTGTAACCGCAGGCTTTGATAGCATCAAGCATTTTTACAGTGAGCCAAGGTCCGCTCTTCTTGTAGACCTTTTCAATAAGCTTACGGATTTCTTTATCACCAAGAAGTTCGTTTACATAATCAACTTCAGGCGGCATCAGTTCATTGAAAATCAGGCGGCCGGCAGTTGTTGCAATCAAATCGCCTTTCTTGAAAGAACCGTCGATTGCGTCTTTTGTTGCAGGAACCTTGATTTCTGACTGCCAGTCAATGTTCTTGGCTTCAGCAGCAAGCTGAACTTCGTTTGCACAAGAGAAACGTTTGCCTTTGCCTTTACCTGACGGCTTAATCTTTGTCAAATAGTAAATACCAAGAACCATGTCCTGTGACGGATAAACGATTGTCTTGCCGTTTGCAGGGTCAAGCAGGTTTCTCGCAGAAAGCATCAATGTCCAACATTCCATCTGGGCAGCCTGTGTCAGCGGAACGTGGATAGCCATCTGGTCGCCGTCAAAGTCAGCGTTGAAAGCCTTACAAACAAGCGGGTGCAGACGGATAGCCTTGCCTTCAACAAGAACAGGTTCAAATGCCTGAATACCAAGACGGTGCAGTGTCGGCGCACGGTTCAGCATAACAGGGTGCTCGCGTACAACTTCATCAAGAATCTGATAAACTTCAGTTGCCTCGCTTTCAACGAGCATTTTTGCTTTCTTAATATTATAAACGATGTCTTTATCGACAAGTTTTTTCATTATAAACGGCTTGAACAATTCAAGAGCCATTTTTGTAGGCAGACCGCACTGCCACAGCTTCAACTCAGGGCCGACGATAATTACAGAACGGCCGGAATAGTCTACACGTTTACCGAGAAGGTTCTGGCGGAAGCGTCCCTGCTTACCTTTCAGCATATCTGAAATTGATTTAAGCGGACGGCTTGAAGCGCCTTTTACAACGCGCTTTCTCTTTGAGTTGTCAAACAGAGCATCAACTGCTTCCTGAAGCATACGCTTTTCGTTTCTGATAATGATGTCAGGAGCAGAAAGAGACATAAGTCTCTTTAAGCGGTTGTTTCTGTTAAGTACGCGGCGGTACAAATCGTTCAAGTCTGAAGTTGCAAAACGTCCGCCGTCAAGCTGAACCATCGGGCGCAGTTCAGGTGGAATAACCGGAATTGCATCGAGAATCATCCATGAACATTTATTTTCAGATGAGCGGAAATTTTCTACGATTTCAACGCGCTTCAAAAGGCGCTTGTCGCTTTTTGCGCCCTTTTCAATCATTTTTGCGCGCAATTCTGCTGCAAGCTCATCAAGGTTGAGGTTTTCAAGCAAAATTTTGATTGCTTCAGCACCCATACCTGCTGAGAACGAACCGCCGTAGCGTTCCTGTGCTTCAGAATATTCGTCCTCACTCAAGAGCTGCATCTTTTTAAGGTCTGTATCACCCGGATCTATAACGATGTACTTTTCGTAGTACAGTACAGAACGGAGTGCGGCAACCTGCAAGTCAAGCAGGAGACCCATGCGTGACGGAACAGAGCGGTAGTACCAGATGTGAGATACAGGAGCGGCAAGGTCAATGTGTCCCATGCGTTCACGGCGGACTTTGAAATGAGTAACTTCAACACCACAACGGTCGCAGATAACGCCCTTATAGCGGATTGACTTGAATTTACCACAATAACATTCCCATTCTTTAGTTGTACCAAAGATTCTTTCACAGAAAAGACCGTCTTTCTCCGGGCGCAATGTTCGGTAATTTATTGTTTCAGGTTTCTTTACTTCGCCATAAGACCATGCACGGATAGTCTCCGGTGAAGCGAGTTTAATCTGCAAACTATCAAACTCTTGTATATCTCGCATCTATTTCTCCTATCTAGTTACTTTGCATTAAACACTTAACAAATCAGAATGCTGAATTTGACTTTTCAATAAGTTCGCGGTCGCGTTCTGTCAAGCCAATCTCTTTGCCCTGTGCATCATAAATTGTGAAGTCAAGGGCAAGACCACGCAGTTCCTGAACCAAAACATTGAATGCTTCCGGAACACCGGCTGCTGTTGTAGGTTCACCCTTTACGATAGATTCGTAAATCTTAGAACGGCCTGTCATATCATCTGATTTGATTGTCAGAAGTTCCTGCAATGTATTTGCAGCACCATAAGCTTCAAGAGCCCAAACTTCCATTTCACCAAGACGCTGACCACCAAACTGAGCCTTACCGCCCAACGGCTGCTGTGAAACAAGTGAGTACGGACCGGTTGAACGGGCATGCATCTTGTCATCAACCAAATGGTGCAGCTTCATAAAGTAGATAACACCGACGAAAACAGGGTTCTCGAAAGGCTGACCGGTTCTACCGTCTCTCAAAATTGCTTTTGAGTTGCTCAAGAAACCTGCCTGCTCAAGCTTTTCACCAATCTGTTTATTTGAAGGAGACTGGAAAACAGGTGCTTCGTACCATTCATCAAGGTACAAACCTGCAAGGCCAAGCTCTGATTCCATAATCTGACCGATGTTCATACGAGAAGGAACACCAAGCGGATTCAAGCAGATGTCAAGCGGAGTTCCGTCTTCCATGTACGGCATATCTTCAACCGGAAGAATGCGGGCAACAATACCCTTGTTACCATGGCGTCCTGCCATTTTGTCACCTTCGCGGAGCTTGCGTTTTGTGGCAATAAGAACTTTAACAATTTCATCAACGCCAGGGTTCAAGTCGTCACCGGCTGTGCGTCTCATGCGCTGAACATCAATAACAGTTCCTTCAATTCCATGCGGAACGCGGAGTGAAGAATCACGTACTTCTTTAGCCTTTTCACCGAAGATTGAGTTCAACAGCTTGAATTCAGGTGTTGTCTCTGTTTCAGACTTCGGAGTAACTTTTCCGACCAGAATATCGCCGGAACGTACTTTTGCACCGATTCTGATGATACCTTCTGAGTCGAGGTTGTCCAAAGCTTTCTCGCCTGTATTCGGAATATCACGTGTAATCTTTTCAGGACCAAGCTTTGTCTCGCGGATTTCTGTTGAGAATTCCTTGATATGAATAGAAGTAAACATATCTTCTTTGACAACGCGCTGAGAAATGAGAATAGCGTCCTCATAGTTGTAGCCGTTCCATGGAACGAATCCAACGAGAATGTTTCTTCCGAGAGCAAGCTCGCCGTTATATGTTGCAGGACCGTCTGTAAGCGGCGTTCCCTTTTCTACGTGCTGACCAAGCGAAACAATCGGTCTCTGGTGATAACATGTATCCTGGTTTGTACGCTGGTACTTCAATACAGGATAAACGTCGATGTCGTCCGGGTTGTTCTGTGTTACCGGCTTTACGCGGATTTCTTCAGATGTTACCCAAACAACTTCGCCGGCGCGTTTTGCTTTTACAAGAACGCCTGAATCGTAGGCACATTTGCGTTCCATACCAGTACCAACGCGTGGTGGCTCCGGGAAAAGAAGAGGAACAGCCTGACGCTGCATGTTAGAGCCCATCAATGCACGGTTAGCATCGTCATGCTCAAGGAACGGAATAAGTGCAGCAGAAACAGAAATAATCTGTTTTGGTGAAACGTCCATGTACTGAACATCTTTTGGCGAGCGCGATGTATAGTCACCGCGGCGGCGGCAAGAAATTGTGTCAGTAATAAATGAACCGTCTTCTTTCATGTCTTCTGAAACAGTACCGATGAAGTAGCGGTCTTCTTCCATAGCTGAAAGATATTCAACGTCCTGTGTAGCCTTTCCGTCTACAATCTTTCTGTACGGAGCTTCAAGGAAGCCGTAGTCGTTTACGCGTGTATAAATTGCAAGCGAAACAATAAGACCGATGTTCGGGCCTTCAGGTGTCTCAATAGGACACATTCTACCATAATGTGTATAGTGAATATCGCGGACTTCAAAGCTTGCGCGGTCGCGTGAAAGACCGCCCGGTCCTAACGCATTCAAACGGCGCTTGTGTGTAAGTTCTGCAAGAGGGTTTACCTGATCCATGAACTGTGAAAGCTGGCTTGAACCGAAGAACTCTTTGATAGCTGCAACAATCGGCTTAATGGAAATCAAGTCCTGAGGCTTCATAGTCTCAGTTTCTTTCATGCTCATTCTTTCTTTGGCAATTCTTTCCATTCTGCTGAATGCTGTTTTAAGCTGATTTGTCATCAATTCGCCTACAGAGCGGACGCGGCGGTTGCCGAGGTGGTCAATATCATCAACAGGCTCATCGCCACAGTAAACTGTAATAAGATATTTCATTGTAGAGATAATATCCTGCTTAACGAGCGTGTGTTCTTCGATATTTTCTTTATAGTCAAATTTCTTGTTGAGCTTGTAGCGTCCGACGCGGCCCAAGTCATAGCGGCGCAATGTAAAGAACATTGTATTCAAGTCTTTCTCTGCGTTTTCAACTGTGATTGGTTCGCCAGGAAGCAATACTGAATAAACTGCTGCGAGAGCATCTTCTTTTGTCGGTTCGTCAGACTCAGAGCCTTCTTTTGTAAAGCGGATTTCTTCCCTTTCAAAACAGTTGATGAGCATCTGAGAATTGAGCGAGCCTTCAGCCTCAAAATCAATGACTGTAATGTTTTTGATTTCATTTGCAAAAAGTTCGTCAATGCTGTGAGGATGAAGTTTTTCACCTGCGCGGAACAACTTTTTGGTTGTATCTGTTTCTTTATCTTCTATATATATAGCACTTGCAAGAACTTTTCCGACAAGGTCTTCTTTTTTGCAGGCTGAAATATCAATGTCTGTAACTTTGTAGAAACATCTGATAATTTCTTCGCGTGTTTCATAACCCAAAGCGCGCAGGAAAATTGTTCCCAAGATGCGCTTCTTGCGGTCAATCTTTGCGTAGATAAGTTCCTTTTTCTGGTCAATTTCAAATTCGAGCCAAGAACCGCGGTACGGAATAATGCGGCTTGAGAAAACGCCTTTCTCGTGGCAGAAAATAACACCAGGCGAACGGTGAATCTGCGAAACAACAACGCGTTCTGCGCCGTTAATGATGAAAGTACCACGGTCTGTCATGAGCGGAATATCACCCATGTAGATGTCTTTCATACGGATTTCGCCGGTCTGCTGGAAAACAAGATTTATATGTGCTTTCAAAGGTACTGCATAAGTCAGTCCCTTCTGTTTACATTCAAGTTCAGAGAATTTGATGTTTGCTTCATCAAGTTCATAAGAATCATATTCGAGAGACATGTCGCCATTCGGGCTTTCAATAGGGAACGTCGAGCGAAATACTTCTTCCAAACCTTGAACGGCAGGTTCCTGTTTTGCGTCAAGTTTCTCTTTCTGAAGGAAACTTTCGTATGAAGAAGTCTGGATTCCTATTAAGTCAGGAAGTTCCATAAAGTTCTGGATATTTTTACCAATATACTGACGATTGATTATCGCTTTTTTTGCGGACATCGATCCCCCTTGCCTTTTGCCTACGTGGCTTCATCTTATACGGGTTGTGACTTTATTCACTGGCCGTCTATGGCTTTAGTTCACATTTTCCCGGAGTTCAAAAACTCTATAAATAGATACAGCTACCGGAATATGTATTCCGGTAGCACACGCTTAATTTTGAGTAAAACAAACGCTGTTTGAAAAGCTTTGCCGTAGATTTGCACCGGCAGCAAAGCTTTTAATTTTCAAGCTAAAATTATGCAATCTTAACTGTTCCACCAGCTGCTTCAACAGTTGATTTAATCTTATCTGCTTCTTCTTTAGAAACACCCTCTTTGAGTGGTTTTGGAGCACCTTCAACGAGGTCTTTTGCTTCTTTAAGACCAAGTCCTGTAACTTCGCGTACGGCTTTGATAACAGCAATTTTCTTAGCAGGATCTGCTGCTTCGAGAGATACGTTAAATTCTGTTTTTTCTTCAGCTGCTGCTGCACCACCAGCTGCACCGCCAGCTACTACAACTGGAGCTGCTGCTGTTACACCGAACTTCTCTTCAATTGCCTTTACGAGGTCTGAGAGTTCAAGAATTGTCATTGATGCGATTGCATCCAAAATCTGATCGTTAGTTAAAGCTGCCATATTATCTTCTCCTTAAAATAGGCATTATTTTTTTGTGACAGGACGACAGCAATGAAGCCTGACACATTTAATTCAGTTTCTCCGAAACCGTTTTGCAGATTAGTTTGCACCTTCTGCGTTTTTCTTATCAACAACAGCCTGCAATGTAGCAGCAAGTTTCTGTGTTGTAGAATTGAGAGCACAAGCAAACATAGTATAAAGCTGCATTTTGCTTGGCAATTTTGAATAAGCTTCAATCTTAGCCTGGTCATACACTGTTTTTTCAATGTATGCGCCTTTTACTACTAATGCTGGAACTTCTTTTGCAAAATCAAACATGATTTTTGCAACTTCGTTTGAATCTTCTTTTGCAAGCGCAATAGCTGTCGGGCCAGAAAGATAATCTGCAACGTTTTCAACTTTGAGCTCATCAAAAGCAACACGAGCAAAATTGTTTTTTACAACTTTGAATTCGCAATTTTTTGCACGAAGCTGTTTGCGCAAATCAGTAATCTGAGCAACAGTCAAGCCGCGGTATTCAGCAAAGATAAAATCGCTGTATCCTTCCAAAACTGACTTAACTTCGGCAATTGCTTCTACTTTTGCTGGTTGGAGTTTTTTTGCTTTTATAGCCATAATTACTCACCATCCTTGTAGTCAATCCAGATTCCAGGACCCATTGTTGAGTTTACTGAAACAGACTGAATATAATCAGCTTTTGCATCAGCTGGCTTCTTGCGTGAAATTTCAGCAAGCAAAGTTGAGATGTTTTCAGCAACTTTGTCAGAACCCATAGATACTTTGCCAACAGCAAGGTGAACAACTCCGCCTTTGTCTGCACGGTATTCAACACGACCTTTCTTAAGTTCGTTGATAGCGGCAGTAATGTCTGTTGTAACAGTTCCTGTTTTTGGGTTAGGCATCAAACCTTTGCGGCCGAGAACCATACCAAGACGACCAACGTCTTTCATCATGTCAGGTGTTGCAACAGCAACGTCAAAGTCGAGCCAGCCGCCCTTTACTTTGTCGATGTATTCTGTTGAACCGGCGAAAGCTGCACCGGCATCAAGAGCTTCTTTTACGCGGTCTTCTTTACAGAAAACAAGCACTTTCTTTTCACCCTTAAACTGATGCGGCAGAACCAAAGTATCACGGACAGTCTGAGATTTGCCAAGATTCAAGCTTACATGAAGCTCTACAGTTTCATCAAACTTTGCAAATTTCAATTCGTTTACCAAAGAACATGCTTCAGCAAGCGCATAAGACTTTGTCGGATCATACTTTTTCAGCGACTCGCGATATTTTTTTCCATGTTTCATATTACCGCTCCACCTCTACGCCCATACTGCGAGCAGTACCTGCGATGATTTTTTTCGCTGCTTCAATGTCGTTTGCATTGATGTCAGGCATTTTAGTCTTTGCAATTTCTTCAAGTTTTTCTTTTGAAAGTTTGCCGACTTTGTTCTTAAGAGGATTGTCTGAACCCTTTTCGATTCCGGCTGCCTTGCGGATAAGAACTGCTGCAGGAGGAGTCTTGAGAACAAATGTGTAAGACTTGTCTTGATAGACTGTGATTACGACCGGAATAACGAGTCCCGGTTCCATAGACTTTGTACGGTCATTGAACTGCTGTACAAACTGAGGAGCACTGACACCATACGGACCAAGTGCAGGGCCAACTGGAGGAGCAGGAGTAGCTTTTCCTGCCGGACACTGCAACTTGATGATGGCCGTTACCTTCTTCTTTGCCATATATGTCTCCTTATTTAATTGGTGACACCGGAATAAAGACCGGCTTTAACGAGATGCCCTTCACCAACGGTGCGCAATCTCTCCCAAAACAGAAAAACCCTCTTTCAAGGGCTTCTCTTAAGGATTAAACCTTTTCAACTTGTAAAAGATCTACCTCTACAGGTGTAGCGCGGCCAAAAATACCTACCACAACCTTGAGCTTATTCTTTTCGAGATTAACTTCGTCAATAGTACCGGTAAAACTTGCAAAAGGTCCGTCAATAACCTTAACTGTCTCACCGACAGCAAATGTCTGTCTGACGCGCGGAGTTTTTTCACCTTTAATGTCACCGGCTTTCTGCAGCAAGGCTTTTGCTTCTTCTGCCGGAATAGGACGCGGGCGCACGCTGTTTGCAGTGCCTACAAAGCCTGTAACACCGTTAATGCGGCGGATCGCCGAGCAGACAGGTTTCCAGCCCAAGCCGTCAGGCAAATTAAGTTCTGCCATGATATAGCCAGGAAGGAGAAGCTTCTTCACTTCTTTCTTTTTTCCGTCCTTAACGTCTACAACTGTTTCAACAGGAACTTTAACATCAAGAACAACTTCAGGCGAAAGCTCGCCCTGTTCAAGCATAGAACGGATTGTTCTTTCAATCTTGGCTTCGTAACCAGAAAAAACGTGAAGGATATACCAGCCCTTTGCCATTGAACTTCCTTAAAAAATCAAATTCATGCCAGAAACACACAACCAGTCAAGCAGGCCGAGTACAACTGCAACCAATAAAGTTGAAAGCAAAACAACCTTTATTGATGAAACTACGTCATCAAAGCCCGGCCATACTACTTTCTTAAGTTCTGCAACACTTTCTTTAAAGAAATTTGTGACCTTTCCCATCACGAACCTCGTTTTTCGACTTTAGAATCTAAAAAAATGCTGCACTGAACAATTAAAGAACAGGGCAGCCACAAAATACAGGCCAGGCAAGACTCGAACTCGCAACACTCGGTTTTGGAGACCGACGCTCTACCATTGGAGCTACTGGCCTAAAAAGTAAAACTAAAAAACCGCACGCAGTCTTTTAGTTTTACCGGCGAACACAGACTGCTCGCCGCTGGAAAAACATTATTTTGCCTTTGTTTCTTTATGCAAAGTATGCTTGCGGTCAAAAGGGCAATACTTGTTCAATTCAAGCTTTCCCTGAATGTTTTTTCTGTTTTTATAAGTAGTATAGTTCTTTCTCTTGCATTCACTGCACTGCAATGCAATAATTTCAACAGCAGTCTTTTTTGAAGCCATTTTAATTCCCCTTACTATATAAACAGTAACTCGCGTTACTTTTCTGTATACACATTTTAAGCAAAAGCCTTCAAGCGGAATCGGACCGCTGACCTCGTCCTTACCAAGGACGCGCTCTACCATCTGAGCTATAAAGGCATGCTCTCAACTTAGTGTTTATAAGCAGATTCAGTTTGTAGAGAATAACGATAAAATCTCATTTTGTCAACAATAAAATGCTATATTTTTGATTTTTTTTCATACAACTGACAGTTTGCATAAAAAGCGCGTCCGCCAGATGAGATAAAATCACCGCCATTATTGAAAAGTTCTGTCATAATCGCTATTATCAGCCTATGAAAACGATAGACAATCTTGTCGATGACATTTTAGACTCATATCAAAATTATGGCGGAATCAATTTTTCAGAAGCTGAAAATTTTCCAAACAGGCAGACTGTTCAAGATATTTTAAGAGACTTTCAGAATATAGTATTTCCGGGCTTTAATACGGCAGAAAAGCTTGACAGGGAAAGCCTGAAATACACAACGGGCATACGCGTCAACAGGCTTATAAGCAACCTTACAGCCGAAACACAGAAGGCGCTGCTTTACATCTGCAAAAGTGCAAACAAAGGCGAGATGAACTGCTTCGGGCTTGCCGAAAAGACGGTACTCTCGCTTGTGGAATACATACCCGAAATCCGCCGTCTTGCAAGACTTGACGCAGAGGCAGCGCTTATTAACGACCCGGCTGCAAACAGCATCGAAGAAGTTATTCTCTCATATCCGGGCTTGCAGGCAATTCTTGTGTACCGCATCGCGCATTTTCTGCACCAAAACGGCGTGCCGATAATTCCGCGCATTATGACCGAGTACATTCATGGAAGAACCGGCATCGACATAAATCCGGGCGCTACAATCGGCGAGTCTTTTCACATTGACCATGGAACGGGCGTAGTAATCGGCGAAACCTGCGTTATCGGCGACCGGGTCAAAATCTTTCAGGGCGTAACGCTCGGCGCGTTGAGCGTCAAAAAAGAGATGCAGGCAAAAAAACGCCACCCGACAATCGAAGACGATGTTACAATCTATCCGGGTGCTACAATTTTAGGCGGAAATACCGTAATCGGCAAAGGCAGCATTATCGGCGGCAATGTCTGGGTTATTTCTTCTGTTCCGCCGTACAGCAAGGTAAAATATCAGCTTACAGACAGACCGGCAGACGAAGCAGATTAGCACAAAAACCGGCTGAACAGCTTTTAAAGCCGGCTGCGGATTTAATTGCGCATTAAGGAGTGAGATGTGGCAAAGAAAAAAGCAAATGTTGTATACAAATGCTCAAACTGCGGTTTTACGCAGCCGCGCTGGCTTGGCCGCTGCCCTGAATGTGGCGAATGGAATACTTTAGAAGAGCACATCGAAGACGCAGGTGCATCTTCTCTGCCTTATGGAAGAATTCCAGCTTCATCAGAAAGAATAACACCAATTCCGCTCTCTTCTGTAGACCCGATGGAGTGCGAAAGAATCTCAACCGGCAACACCGAATTTGACCGCGTTTTAGGCGGCGGCGCAACAAAGCGCTCTGCAATTCTAATAGGCGGAGAACCCGGCATAGGAAAATCTACGCTGCTTTTGCAGACCGCTTCTTCGGTTCAAAGCGGCGGAAGGGTTCTCTACATTTCAGGCGAAGAATCAGCCTCGCAGATTAGGGCGCGCGCCGACAGATTAAAGATAAATCTTGAAAATATAGACATTCTCTGCACGTTAAGGCTTGACGACATTGACAATGCGCTCAATTCGCTCAACCCGATGTGCGTTATAGTCGATTCAATTCAGACTGTGTACAGCGCAGAAGCGGGTATTGTGCCCGGCACAGTGAACCAGCTTAAATTCTGCTCGAATGAGCTTATTTCTTGGGTTAAAGAGCGCGATTCTGTACTTTTTCTTTCGGCGCATGTAACAAAAGACGGCGTAATTGCCGGCCCAAAATCGCTTGAGCACATGGTTGATACGGTTATCTCGTTTGAGCGCAATTCTGACGACGTGCGCTTTTTACGCGCACAAAAGAACAGATTCGGCTCGGTAGACGAGCTTGGTATTTTCTCAATGACTGAAGCAGGGCTTCTACCTGTAGAAGACCCTTCCGCAATGTTTATTACACAGCGCGAAGGCAAGCTGCCTGCCGGAATTGCGATTGTGCCTGTTTTTGAAGGCTCGCGCGTATTTATGGTTGAGATTCAGGCTTTAACCGTACCGGCAAAAGCGTCTATTGCGCGTGTTTTTTCAGAAAAAATTGAATCGGCAAGAGTCAGCCGCGTTGCCGCCGTTCTTGAAAAGAAGTCCGGCTTAAAACTCAGCGAATATGACTTGTACGTGAATGTAGCAGGCGGCGTGCGCCTTAACGAAAGCGCAATAGACCTTGCGCTCGCGGCGGCGCTTTATTCAGCAAGAACAGACTTGCCCTGCCCTGAATCAACCGCTCTTGCCGGCGAAATAAGCCTTGCAGGCGAAATACGCCCGGTAAGCAGACTTAAGCAGCGCGTAAAGACGGCGCAGAGCCTCGGCTTTAACCGCGTTCTTGCACCCGAAAGAAGCGCCGAAACCGTCTTTGTAAGCGACATCAAAAGCCTTATAAAAGAACTTTTCGCAAAATGACATTGGCTGGCAGTTTCAGTCCTTGCCCACATAATAAATCACTATTCTTAGATTAATCTAAATGCGAACAGACCTCCTTGTGTTTCCGCCTTGCAGTTTTCATAGAAAACTGCAAGGGTTCGCATAATAATTCATTATTCTTAGATAAATCTAAATGCGAACCAGCTATTCAAAAAGCTCGGCGTAGGCTTCCATGCACTGGTTTAATTCTTCGTTTGTGTCAGAGACAAGGCTTGCCGCAAAATAAAGCGCAACCGCAGATTCTGTCGTCAGACGACCCATCGGCACTGCACCCTCGCGCCACATGCGGCGGCTTGTTGTGTAGCCAGAAAAGTCAAGAAGGCTCTGCTGCTGCGAAGTGCAGAAGAATGTGCAGCCTTTCTTTCTGCCTTTGGTCAGAAGCGGTTTAAGCGAATAATCGCCGTTACGCATACTGCCTGTGCCTGTTTCGTATAATTCCAAGAAAATGTGGGTTATTCCGTTTTCTACAAGCTGAACATAACTTTCGGCTCTAAGCCCCGGATAAACGCGGCAGACTAGCATGTGGTTTGCCGCCTCGCGCAAAACCTGACGCATAACAAATTCGTCAGCGTCCAAAAAGCCATTGAAAAGACCGCTCAAAGGCCCTGCACCGCAAGTATAAAGCGGTGTCTTCATATTCCAGTTAGAAAAACCGTCCGGCGAAGGGCGCTCAAATTTAAGGTTGAGCGGCGAAAGCAGCTTGCCGCCAAAAGCGACAAACACACCCTGCTTTTCTTTGCAGGCGGTTTCAACTGCAAAATGCAGATTCTCTTTTGCTTCAGACGATTCATCGCTCGGCTTAGAAGAAGCTGTAACAACGACAGGAACTTCCGCATCAGAAAAAAGCCAGTACAAAAGCGGCGCCGTATAAGAGAGCGTGTCTGTTCCATGCGCAACTACAATGCCGGTTGCTGTGCCTGTTGCAATAAGTGAGGCAATCTCTGAAATAAGAACAGCCCAGTCGGCCGGCTCAATCTCCTCGCTCAGCATACGCCCAAGCTGCACAACCTGATAATGAATCGAAGGGTCTATATCTTGAAGCATTGACTTTAAGACACGCCCGTCTGCGGCAATAACAGCACCGTCTTTTGTGCGGCGGCCGCAGATAGAGCCGCCCATGGAAATTACATAGACAATATTGATGTGAAGCTCTTCTTTTAAAAGACTTTTGACAACAAGCGGAGACGCAAGTCCGTCAGTCTCTTTCATTATAAGACCTGTCAAAAACTCAAGCGGCGCCATCTCGCCTTTGCGTAGTTTTCTAGCTTCTTCGGGATTTGCGCTTATTGTTTTCTGCACCAGAGGGAGCAGAACCTCTTTGTCGGTAATCTGCTTCCAGTTGTTTTCGGCTAAAATCTCGTCAGGCTCGCCGCCCTTCTCGTGAAGGTGCTGCAAAAGCTGCTTTGCAATGCTGCTGTGAATTTCACCTGATTTCAGAAGAATCATTACACGCGCAAACCGCTCTGGTGTTACAGGGCTTTGCGAAATTGAAGCACCAGACCATTTCAAAAGCTTCATAAATTCGCTGCAAAGCCAGTGCGCCGCCATTACCGGTTCTGCTCCGGCTGAAACAGCTTTTTCAAAAAAATCGGCTCTCGCCTTGTCGTCGCAGATAAATTCGGCGCGCACTTTTACAAGCCCATACTGGCTGCAAAGCCGCCTGCACCGCTCCGCAGGCTGTTCAATTTTAGAGTCAACCGAAACACCGGCAGAATCTTCTCCGGCAAGTTCCGAAAGAATTTCCGACATGTCAAAAGGTTCTGCATCTTCAAGCAGCTCAAACTGCCTTTTTTCAGAAGGCTCTGTCGGGCGCGGCTTATAGCTTTCTGTCAGATTCTGTCTTTCGTTCCAAAGACGGCTTTCTGAATCTACCGTTCCGCCCGACGAAAGCACAGACTCCTGGCGGTCAATTTCTGCATTTACAGCTTTTCTTACAAAATTGAACGAATTCAAGTTTCTAAGCTTTACATAATAATCAGGCTTTTCGGGATAGCGGGCAAGCGCAACATAAGCATTGCACCTTATCAGGCTCTCAACCGGAATATTCTCGACAAGGCGCATATACTGAATGCGGCGGCGGAGCTCATTCAAGAAAAGCTCGGCTTCTTCACCAAGCTCAAAATCGGCAGCAGTTCTTATGCGAACACTGGCATAACCCGCCCAAGTGTAATCCATTCTTGAAACATTGTTTGAATGCGTAAGACGGCCGGCATCTTCTTCAATGCGGACTTCTTCAATTTTTATAAGCTTCTGCCTTTTATGAAATTCAATCGGCATAACGCCTTTTTCAGCAACTTTTACAGAAAGCCCCGAAAAACCGGCTGATTCAGGCACATTCAGTTTTTCTTTATGGCGCTCATAATATACGGTCTTTAAAATATTGCAGTTGAAGGCTTTTAAAAACGCACAGACTTTTTTGCAGACTTCGCTGTTAAGAACAGGCTTTTCGCCCGGCATAAAAGCTTTTCTTTGTGTTGAAACTAAAATTCGGACTTCAAGATAAATGTGAGACTGAAACATACGACCTTCTTTGCGCTCAGAAAACAATTTCAGATTTTTATTAGAAAACTATACTATTTTTTGCAAATTTATGATATAGTGATATTTAGCATTTCTAAAAAGTTCAACTGCAAGCTGAAAAAGGAGCCTCTGTGAATAAACGCGATTTTCCTAAAGTCCATTTTTACGATCAGGATTTTGTTGACATCTATGATAAGGCATGGTCATGGTTACAGGACTTCTGGCAGGATCCCAAAACTGGCGCTGTTGCCGAAGATAAAATCGGTTCAGAGCTGTTTCTGTATCCGCAGAATAACGAGCTGATTATCGACCAGTTTGAATCTATCTTTGCCTCGTTCTTTCTCGTTTATTCAAACAGAAACTTCCCTGCAAACCAGAATTTAGACTATCTTTACTCAAAGCAGGAAGAAAGCGGCGCTATCCGCTGGAAGTACAACACCAAGACAGGCGAACCTGTCATTTCAAAGGAAAATCCTGAAGGTGTAGGAATTCCTTTATTTGCTTGGGTTGAATATAACCTCTACCACAAGTCTGCAAACAAGAAGCGCATTAAAGAAGTTATGCCCGTTATGCAGAAATACATGACATGGCTTGAAAAAACCTTTAAATGCGAAAACGGTCTTTATACATGCCCTGTTGCCGCAACAACAATGACCAACTCACCGAGAGAGGGCGCAAAATATCTTGTTGATTTCAACAGTGCGCTCGCCGTAAATGCTTTGTACATGTCTGCAATGGGCGACATTCTCAACGACAAAGACTTGAGCTTTATGTACAAGCGCATGTATTTCTCTTTAAAGACGCGCATCAACTCGCTTATGTGGAACCCTGACACAGGCTTCTATCACGACCTTGACGAGAACGGCGAGCGGCTTCCTGTAAAAACAATTGCGGGCTTCTGGCCGATGATTGCAGAAATTCCAAATGAGGATAAGGCAGACCAGCTTGTAGAACATCTGACAAATCCAGAGGCTTTCGGAACAACGCACCCGTTCCCTACTCTTTCTGCCGACGATCCGCATTTTGACCCGGACGGCAACGAATTCTGCGGAAGTGTTTATCCGCCGTTCACTTTTGTTGTAATCAAAGGTCTTGAAAAATACCAGAAATGGGATTTGGCGCGTGAATGTTCAATCAGACACCTTTACCAGATTCTTGACGCACTGCTCTTAGACGGTCACACAAAGGGCGACCTCTGGGAAGCTTATTCGCCTGTAAAAGACGGCCCTGCAAAATCAGCCACAAACCCGAACTTTCCGAAGAAGCGCTACATACATTACACAGGTCTTTCTACAATTGCGCTGATGATTGAAAACGTCATCGGTCTTTACATAAGCCTGCCGAGAAAGACTGTTGACTGGATTATTCCGAACCTTGAAATAATGGGTATAGAAAACCTTTCATTGAAACGCAACCTTATCACGATTCTCTCTAACAAGAGCCAGCGCGGTTGGGAAATTCACATGGAAAGCGAAAAGCTCTATTATTTTACAATCAACATTCTCGGAGAAAAGAAAAAGACATTGCCGATTCCTTCCGGTAAATGTTCTATGCTTATAGACAAGCTATGACAAAACTTGAAGCCGTTATAGAGATTGGCTCAACTGGCATAAGACTGGCTGTTGCAGAAATTTCTGATGACAATAGCTGGTCTTTTATCGATTACTCAGAACTACCCGCTGCACTCGGCTGGGACGTTTTTACAACGTCTTCCGTTTCAAGAGAAACGCTTATCCAGTGCCTTCAGATTTTAAACAGATTTAAAGAACAGATTGCCACATGGCAGATTGACGGCGCACACACCACAATTGTAGCTACAAGCGCACTCCGCGAGGCAAGAAACAGAGACGCCGTCTTAGACCGCATACGGATAAAGACCGGCTTTACTGTAAGAATAATCGACGGCATTGAAGAAAACAGGCTTATGTACATCGCGGTCCTCAACGCGCTAAAAGAGCAGATGCCGAGGTTCAAAAAGTATAATTCAATCATCATAGACGTAGGCGGCGGCTCTACAGAGCTTATGCTGCTTCACCGCGGCGAAATGGTTGCAGTACACAGTCTCCGCCTCGGCACAGTTATTATAGAACAGCACATCAAATCTATGATGGGCACAGAAAAAGACGCACGCCGCTTCCTCGAAGAATTCATCAACAATACAGGCTTAAACTTAAACAAAGAGCTTTCTCTTGCAAAAGTACACCAGTTTATCGCCACCGGCCAGGAAGCTCAGCTTGTCGCGGGCAAAATCGGCAAAAGCATTTCTGATAACTGCTGGATTATAAGCCGCGACGATTTTCAGGAATTTGTAACAACGATTCAGAATTATTCTATTGACGAATGTACGGCTCATTTCAAGATTCCGTACACAGAGGCGCGCTCGCTGACGATAAATCTGCTTACTTACCAGCTTTTTATAAATTTGACCGCCGCAGAAGAAATTCTTGTAGTAAAAGCTTCTATACGTGAGGGAATAATCGCCGGAAAATACACAGCCCCGAACAAGGCATTGCAGGCAAACTTTACAAGTCAGGTAATTGCGTCTGCGCTGAACCTCTGCCGCAAATTCCGCGTTGACGAAGCACATGCCCAATATGTAAGGGCAACCGCGCTTAAGTTTTACGACAAACTTCAGGACGAGCTTGGCTTTGGAGGGCGCGAGCGGCTTCTTCTTGAAGTTGCAGCCCTGCTCCACGATGTAGGGGCTTTTATACGCAGCCAGAACCACGAACTTCACAGCCTTTACATAATCTCGAATTCTGAGATTTTCGGTTTAAGCAAAGACGACATGATTATAGTCTCTAATGTTGCGCGCTACCACAAAGGCGTGCCGCCAAGACCGACAGACACCAAATTTTACGCGCTTCCGCCACAGGACAGAATTACGGTTCAGAAATTAGCGGCAATTCTTAGACTTGCTGACGCGCTCGACAGAGGACACACGCAGCGCATCAAAGACTTTAAGATTGAGCTGAAAGACGAGGCAATGCATCTTGCGGTCAACGGAATCAACAATACGACGCTTGAGCGCAACGCGCTTGCAGAAAAAGCTGATTTATTTGAAAACATATTCGGTTATAAGGTTATTTTGCACTAAGGGAATTATATGCCTGAGAAATATCGTTTTTTCAACAGAGAACTTTCATGGATTGAATTTAACGCACGCGTTCTGGCGCAGGCGGAGCGCAGCGATGTTCCGCTTTTGGAACGTGTAAAATTCTTAGGAATAGTAAGCTCTAATTTTGACGAATTTTTTATGGTGCGCGTTGCAAGCCTTAAGCGCCAGCAGCGCAAAAACCCCGAATGGAAAGATATTTCTGACATGACAGCGCAGGCTCAGCTTGACGCAATCTCAAAGCGCGTGCACCAAATCTTAAAGCAGCAGTACAAATGCTTTAACAGTGAAATTCTGCCGTCGCTTTCTCAATGCGGAATAAAATACATAAGCCGGAATGATTACACCGAAAAGCAGCTTGAATATCTTAAAAAGCTTTTTCTAAACGAGATTTTCCCGCTTCTTACGCCGCTTAGAACAAATTCGCTGATGTTTCCGCATGTCTCAAATCTGCGGCTTCACGCGGCGTTTCTTTTAAAGCCGATGTTCAGCAACAAAGAGACGCAGAACTTTCTCGGCGCAGTGCCGCTAGAAGAAAAGCCGCTCGCCATTGTACAAGTTCCTTCGAGCATAGACCGCATTGTCTGGCTGCCGGAAGATTCTGACTTGCGGAGCTTTACAACTCTCGACGACGTGATACAGACTTTCGGCACTTATCTTTTTCCGGGTTTTTCGGTTGAAGAAACGCTTATTTTCAAGATTACAAGAGACGCCGACTTTGCCGTAGACGAAGACCGCAGCAGCGATTTCATTCAGGCAATGGAAGAAGTGCTTGAGCAGAGGCAGAATTCGTTTATTGTGCGCATAATGACAAATTCTTCGAGCAAAACGATTGCAAAAGCCTTAACGGACATGCTTAAGCTGCAAAAGCAGGACGTTTACGAGGTTGACGGGCTTGTAGATTTGGGCTTTCTTACAGAGCTTGGCAGTATAGATTCCGCACCAGAATTTAAATACCCGCAGTGGAAGCATTTTAAGACTTCCGCGCTTTTAAGAAATTCTCCATGGGACGTGCTGAAGCTTAAAGACGTACTGCTTCATGTTCCGTATGAATCTTATGATTCTGTCGTCAATTTTTTGAATATGGCGGCAGACGACCCGGACGTGCTTGCAATTAAGATTACGCTTTACAGAACAAGCGGAAATTCGCCGATTGTACAGGCACTTGAGCGGGCGGCGCACAACGGCAAGCACGTAACGGCTTTTATTGAGCTTAAAGCGCGCTTTGACGAGGAGCGGAACATTTCATGGGGCACACAGCTTGAGCGCGCTGGTGTAATCGTCGTTTACGGCATTGTAAATCTTAAAGTTCATGCAAAAATGCTTCTGGTTATTCGCCGCGAAAACGAGGGCATAAAGCGTTATGTACATCTTTCAACGGGCAATTACAACGACAAGACGGCAAGAACTTATGCAGATTTTTCGCTTTTCACGAGCAGAACTGAAATAGCAAACGATGCCACTGTCTTCTTCAACATGATTTCGGGCTATTCTTCAATTCAGACTATGAAATGGCTTTCGATGGCACCGATTGACTTAAAGACGCGCCTGCTTACGATGATTGAGCGCGAAACAGAACACGCAAAACGCGGAATGAGTGCGCTGATTATGGCAAAAATGAACAGCCTCGGCCACGAAGAGATTATACGCGCGCTCTACAAGGCAAGCAACGCCGGTGTAAACATTCTTCTCAATGTGCGCGGAATCTGTATGCTTGTTCCGGGCGTAAAAAACATGAGCGCCAACATAAAGGTTGTCAGCATAATAGACAGATACCTTGAACATGAGCGGATTTTCTATTTTCAGAACGGCGGCGATGAAGAGCTTTATCTTTCCAGCGCAGACTGGATGCCGCGAAACCTAGAACGGCGCGTGGAACTTATGTTCCCCGTTGTGCAGGATGATTTGGTAAAACAGCTTAAAGAAGCCTTAAACGCATATTTTTCTGATACGGTTCAGTCTTTTGAGCTTAACAGTGACGGCACATGGCAGATAAAACAGACCTCAGAAGAGCCGGCAAGAGCGCAGGCTTTCTTTTACCTTGAACAGATGAAAAAAGCCTCAGTTTTTGACAGCGGCAAGCCCAAAGAATTTGTAGTAAGACGCAATTCGTAGGACATTTGCCTGAAAAGTCCAACGGGCATAAAAAAGCCAGCCTAAAGGTAGACAAGCTTTCTCACTTCATCTCGAAAATTGGGCTTATTTCAGATTTACATACTTGTCATACCAGATTTGAAGTTCTGTCATTCCGAACTTGTTTCGGAATCTATATAACAAAACCCTTAAAAAAGGAGGCGTGATAAAAATATAAACGAGCAGGCGGATATGTGATACGCTGAAGTGATTCAGCGGAACCCAGGCGTTAGTTCGGCATTTTTAGTAGGGGCGATGACCTCTGGAAAGGAGAATGAAGAGCTATCAGCCG
>JAGAAX010000049.1 GCA_017614995.1 Spirochaetaceae bacterium | reverse complement strand
GAAAAAGCTAATAAATGAAATGAAGAAATATTTACTTCCGGTTCGTCCTTCTTTTTCCCGCAAAAGAAAATTTACAGAAGCAAATAAATACTCTGCAAATCAAAAAAGCAGTTTTTAATCCATAAGTTGATGATGTTGTAATGCGCTACACACTGCTTGTTGCAATGAAACTATAAATACGTCGCTTTCGCGACGGCAACAAGCAGAGTGTTTTTGAACCCCACTCCACGCCCTCCCGCCTATGTGTATCAGCTTTAGAGCCGGTCACGGATGTAGTCTTCGATTGGAATTTCTTGACTGCCGGTGTGAACCATGAGCGCTTTTTGGATAGCCCTGCCCTTTTTGTCGACATAAAGTTCAAGCACTGGTTTCAGGTTGTTGAAGTCCTGCCAGTTTATTTTGTCTACTTCGCGGGCGTAATTTTCCTGCATATAATAATCACAGCTTGTTTTTGCAAGACCGCTCAAATCAAGGCCGAGCCGCCTGCCTGCTGCCTCCAGCTCGTCGCGCTTAATTGAAAGCCTGACATAGCGCCCCTTAAAAGGATCAAACGGGTCGTAAGCTGTGCACGAAAGGCGGATTATCGAATTATTACGGATTGCATCATTTTTTATTGCGTTTGCCCTTATGAACATTGCGGCAATTACAGAAAGCTGGAGCACAACAGCAAGAATCAGAGCTATTTTTTTGAAAACCGGATTATCTGCAAAAAAACTAGTTATTTTCATTTTCAATTCCTTGAGCGTCAGCAGGTTTTATCAATCTATTTATTAAAAGCAGTGCAACTCCGAGCAGAATCAGCGTAATGCCCTGCGCAACAAGTCCGTAGCCAAGCGTAAAAAAGCGGATCATAAGTGTGGCTGTCAGATACACCGCTGTAAGATTTGCGTTTTTAACAGAACTTTCTTTGTAGGCACAATAAAAATAGTAAAAGCAGAAAAGTGCCGTCGCCGGAATTGCAAGGATTCCAAATGCTTCATCTGTAAAGAAAAGGCTTATATGAAAAATCATTGCAAGATTAAAAATCTTCCGGCTGCGGATCAGTTTATAGCACAAAACCGCGCAGAGAATTAAAACAAACACAAGATAAACCGTAAAGATTCTGCTGAAATTAAACTCATTCTTCCCTGAAACCATATTGACGGCAGCTTCAAGCAAAAAGAGAATTCCGTTTCCAATTGCGGAAAAAACCGTACAGAATTTTGCTGTTCCCTGCAAGTCAGTATGCCGTCCGAAAAGATGAACCAAAAACAAAACCGCTGTAATGATCCACAAAAATTCCAAGCCGTTTTCATCATAGATGCAGAACAAGAAAGCCTCTGCGAAAATCAAAATCAGATACGGAAGATAATTCTTCTTGTTAAAGACTAAATATGAAACCGCGGCATAAATTCCATTTACAAGAATAAGAATGCTGCCTGCATAAATAAAAAACTCTTTTTTAATTGAAGTAAGAAGCCACAAATATTCAAACACAATTACAAAAAGCAGGTTCAAAAAAATGTCTGCATGACACAAAAGTTTAGAAACCTCTTTTTTGAAAAGCATAAAGATTGAAAAAACCGAAAAACCTATAAGCGGAATGCAGAAAACTAAATTGTCTATAAGCATTACTTTCAGTTTTTCATCTTGAATTGTGCGCTTTGATTCATGCAAGGCAATATAGAAAGAAAGCAAAAGAATTGCGGCGAAAAATCTAGCCAGAATCAACAACGGCTGTTTGTCTGCAAGTTCAAAATGCTTTGCGCGGAATAAAATCAGCGAAAGCACAAAAAGCGCATAAACTGAAATCAGAATAAGCGGAATGCCGTTATGCGCACATCTTTGAATCAGGCAGCATGCCGCAAACACAAGAAAAACAACAAAATGAAAATTTCTGCTTCTAAATGCATACAGCACCGAAAATGCGGTAACTGAAAGCGCAAAAACTGTAGCCGGAAGGCTCCTGCCTAACAGGCTTGCTGTATTCCGAGCGTAAAAAAGACCGGTAAACAAAAAAAGAAGCGGAATCAAAGTGAGGCTTAAGCTGACACTGGTTTTCTCTTTTTTGATGAAATTCCTGTACAAAGGCAGACCAATCGAATAAAGCAGCAGAAGTGCTGAAATTATGTATGTCACCAAATGTTCGGCGAAATTTCCGTATTCTTCAAAGTTAGTTTCCCTAAAAAACGATGAATCAGCAAACAGCATGAGAAAAAGAAATGAAAGAAGCAGAAGCAAAACCGACGCCGCTGATTTGAAATTTTCATTGCCTTTGAAAAACAGGATTAAGAAAATCGCCGCAAAAACTGTATTCAACTGAATAAAGCAAAGCGGATATCCGCCGCATCTAAAAATCATCGGAATGAACAAAACTGCCGCAAAAGTAATGAGATTATATCTCTGCCATTTGAGACAATCCTTTGAAAGCACAAACGGGAAAAGCGCCAAAACTAGAACATAAATATACAAAAGGCTTGAATTCCAGGCAGCAATCATATAAGCAAAAATCTGAATCTGCGCAAGAATAAACACAGCGGCACTTCTAAAAATATATGTGATTAATACAGAAGAAAGCGCCCAGACCAATAAAAATGAAGCTGTGTCAGAAGGAAATTTGTAAATCTGCGAGACAAAAGCTACAATTCCGCCGAAAAGCAGAGCCCAGAAAAGAGAAAAGCCTTCTCTTGCGCGCAAAGACAGATTCTTTCTGCGGAGCTTTAAGAATACGGCTATGCCCTGCGTAATCAGCAGCATTGAAACTGCGGCAATACTCTTCGCAAGCCTTGAAATTGCCGCCCAGTTATATGCAATCAATGAAATGATTCCGCCTGCAATTAAAAGCAAGGCCAGAACAGTCAATATAACAGGCAGACGCTTTGAAAGCCTGAGCCTTTCTTCTTCTTTCTGCTTAAGCTGCTGAAGCTTCCGGTTAGATTCTTCAAGTGTTTTCTGATCTTCATAGTATTGCGAAATTTTTTCAGCAGTTTCGTTTGAAATTACGTTTTTTTCGATTAAAACCGGCAGTTCTTTTAAAAGCCAGTCTACAAAATAAGTGTTCATACACGAATTATAGCAGATTTTAAAGTTTTCGCACAGAAGAAAAAATTTGCTTGACTAGCTGGCTATTTACCGATACAGTAATGAAATGTTTGATTCAAAAGAAGTTGATATATTTGAGCTTGATGAAGAAGATTTTGACACAGTAATCACAGATGACATCTCGTTTACCGGCACAATCAGATTCAAGCAGCCTTTGTTGATTAAAGGCACAGTAAAAGGGCTTATAGATGCAACAAGCGAGCTTGTAATTGATACAGACGCTGTTGTAACGGCTGACATTACAGCTTCAAAAGTTCTTGTAAAAGGCAAAGTTTCCGGAAATATTGTTGCAGAGCATATTGTGCACGTTACAAGCACAGGCTCGGTAAACGGCGACATTACAAGCGCCAAGATTGTGCTTGAAAACGGCTGCTTCTTTTCGGGCAAATGTACAATGGACAAAAAGCTTGTATGATTTTCAAAAAGCTTTACGCGGTTGCCCTGCTAGTTTTTGCCGCAGCGCTTTTGTCTGCACAGTCACAAGATACAGAAGCTCTGAAACTCTACAATAACGGAAAATATGAGCAGGCAATTGACCAGTGCAAAAAAGAACTTGAAGCATCTCCTGAAAACCTTGATACCTATACTGTACTCTGCTGGGCTCTAATCAAAAACAAACAGTACCGCGAAGCTGAGTATTGGGCTACAGAAGGCTTAAAAATCGGTCAATACGAGCACAGACTTATAGAAGCACTTGCAGAGACAAAATACTTTCTGGGCAAAAACGATGCCGCACTCTCACTTTTTCAACAGTACATTTCGCTTGTAAGATCTAACGCAAGCCGCGTCGGCGAAGCTTATTATTATATGGGAGAAATCTACATAAGAAAGGCTATGTTCCATCATGCGGACATTGCGCTGACTGTTGCAGTGCGCTTTTCACCTAGAAACGACAACTGGCTTGTGCGGCTTGGCTATGCAAGAGAAATGGCAAAAAATTACCGCGAGTCTGCACTGGCATATACACAGGCACTTGAAATAAACCCGACACATCAGGACGCAATACGCGGTCAAGAGCGCATAAGCAAATATATTTATTAGAATGTATACAATCCATTTTGAGACTTTGGGCTGCAAGCTCAATCAGATAGAAACAGAATCAATAGCGCGTTTTTGCGCGGACGCAGGTTTTGGCGTTACAATGGCGCACAGTACTGCTTCTCAAGCTGAAACTGCGCCGGTACTCTCAATCGTAAACACATGCACAGTTACTGCAAAAGCTGAACAAAAAGCGCGGCGCATTATCAGAATGTTGCTCGCAAAGTTTCCGTTTTCAGCAATGCTTGTAACAGGCTGCTACGCCCAGGTTGAAAAAGCCCAGATAGAGCAGATTGACAGCCGCATCGTGGTTGTGCCCGGTACAGCAAAAGACACGCTTGCAGACTTTCCGCAATTTTTTATGAACCTGCTTACAAAAGCCGGTGCACCAAAAACAGCAGAAGAAGCCGCCGCGCTTGCAAAAGATTTGCGCGCATGGCAGCCGCTAAAGCAAATACCGGCAGAACAAACTGAAAACAGACTGAAGCCCAACAGCAAAGACGCAAAAGCTATTGAAAGCGTAAACAAATTCAGGCTTGCAACAGATTCTTTTATGCACCATTCGCGCGGTTCAATTAAGATACAGGACGGCTGCTCTAACAGGTGCGCCTACTGCCGAATCTGCATTGCGCGCGGCGAAAGTGTCTCGCTTGCACCGGCAGAGGTTTTAAAACGTGTACGTGACATTGAAGCTGGCGGACAGACCGAAGTTGTGCTTACCGGCGTAAACCTGACTCTCTACCGCGGCATATTGAACACCGAAAGCGGAGAGCGCAAAATGGATTTTGCAGATCTTCTTGAGTATCTGCTTGAAAACACAGGCACAATCTCATTCCGCATTTCAAGCCTTTACCCGGAGCGCGTAGATGATGCACTTTGCAGAATTATTGCACATAAGCGCGTAAGGCCGCACTTTCATCTTTCGGTGCAGTCTGGAAGCAACGCAATTCTTAAAGCCATGCACCGCCCTTATACGGCTGAAACTGTAGTCGCGGCGGTTGAGAATCTGCGCAAGGCAAAAGACAATCCTTTTATAGCTTGTGACATAATCGCCGGTTTTCCGGGCGAAACAGACAAAGACTTTGAGCAGACAAAAGAACTTTGCAAAAATTGCCGGTTCACATACATTCACGCCTTTCCATTCTCGCCGCGCCCCGGAACAGAAGCCTACACCATGAAAAATCAGATTCCGCAGAGAATTGCAGGCGAGCGCGTAAAGTGGCTCTCTGAATTTGCGTGCAAATCTAAAACTGAATATGCAAAATCTTTTGAAGGAAAAACCTTAAAAGCGGTTGTAGAAAAGCGCGAGACCAACATCGGCAAGGCTGTAACCGAAAATTTTCTGCATATCTATATAGAAGAAAATAAGCAGACTTTGAAAGACTTAGCCGGAAAGGAAGTTTCGGTCTTGATAAAGCAGGCTCTAGACATAAGCGGCAAAGACGAAGAAACCGAAGCGACAGCCGTTCTGGTTTGTGATGGAGCGTAAGCCTATGGAAAAACACGCGCTGCCGGAGCCGGGCTTAAAGACAAAGCTCGGGCTTTATTTGGACACAACCAGAAACACGCTTGAAGCTGCAATTTGGGCACCGCTTGCAGAGCAAGTGCTGCTGCTCATTTTTGCCACACCCGACACTGAAAAACAGCCGCTTTTTAAGATTGAGCTAAAGAAAAGCAGAAAAACCGGCATCTGGCACTGCAAACTATTTAAAGACGCTTCTGCCGTTGACGGCAAATACTACTGCTTTGCCGTAACCAACCGCGGCTGCCCGGAAAAATATTGCCTAGACCCGTACAGCTTTTCAATGGCTGAATACCGCAACGACCACAAATTCTGCGCAGGTGCAATTGTGGATTTGGCAAAAGACGGAAAAATAGGGAATGCGAAGCTTTCAGCATTACAAAAAGAAAATGCCCTTATTTACGAAGTTTCCGTCAGGGATTTTACCATAGACAAAAGCGCGGAGACCAAAAACCGCGGCGGCTCGTTCAAGGCTTTTACCGAAAAGCTTGACTACATAAAAGAGCTCGGCGCAACACATATTCAGCTTATGCCAGTGCTGAACTTCTACAACAACGACGAGACTAAAACAGGTTTCTCGGATAATTTTCCGAATTCAAACTACAACTGGGGCTACGACCCGCACAATTATTTCAGCCCGGAAGGCTGGTTTTCTGAAAATCCCGGAGACCCGTACAGCAGAATCCGCGACTTGCGCGAGCTTGTTCAGGCGGCGCACACCAAAGGCCTGCGTGTAATCTTGGACGTTGTGTACAACCATATAGCTTCAACCGAGTTTTTAGACAACATTGTTCCGGGCTATTATTTCAGACTGAACGGTGACGGCACTTTTACCTCGGCTTCTGGCTGCGGCAACGACTGCGCGACAGAAAAAGCTGCAATGCACAAGCTTATAATTGACTCGCTCGTGCACTGGGTAAAAAACTACGGCGTTGACGGCTTCCGCTTTGACCTTATGGGGCTTATCGACACAGACACAATCATGGAAGGGCTTGCCGCCTGCCGCCGCTACAGAAAAAATCTGCTTTTTATTGGCGAAGGCTGGAAAATGTACAACGGCGCATCTGGCAGAGGCATGGACCAGAATATGATGCGCGAAAATACCGAGATTTCGGTTTTTAACGACGAATACCGCGATTTACTTAAAGGCGGCGGCATGAACGAAGCGCGTCTTGGCTTTATAACAGGCGCGGACTTTACCAATGCCGAGCAGCTTTTCTTCAATATTACAGGGCGGCCGCAGCAGAATTACAGCGTGATTACGCCGCTAAGCAATGTGCAGTATCTTGAGGCGCACGACGGGCTGACGCTCCGCGACAACATAGCGTTTAACTGCGCCCTTGACCCGAAAGACAAAACACAGGTCGAAGAGCTTTTTAAGCGCATAAAGCTCGGTAACTTTATTCTGCTTACATCGCAGGGCATTCCGTTTATGCACGCCGGTCAGGAATGTGCGCGCACAAAGCCCGCGCTTTTCGATTCAAACGAAAATACAGGCAGTTTTGTGCGCAACAGCTACAACTCGCCTGACAGCGTAAACGCCTTTAAATGGAATTTTGACAAAAACCAGCAGGAGCTTTTGGACTACACAAAGTCTCTCATAAAGTTCAGGAAAAAGACAGGTATTTTCAGCCTTTCAACTCTTGAGAAAATCGAAAACAGCATAAGCTTATGCCGCGAAGTTTCAGACTGTCACGTTTTGGTCTATTCCATAAAAGACAAAGACAAAAACTGGTTTATCGCAATAAACGCAGACACACAGAGCAGAAAAATTGCGCTTGCAATAAAACGCCCTCAAGTTTATGCTGACACAAACGGCGCAAGCTTAAGCCGCATAAAAAATCCTGACGGCATAAAGTTCTATAAAGACAGCATAGAACTCGCGCCGCTTTCAGCATTCATTTTCAGGTAAAAACGGAAGAGGAAATTATGATTGCAGTATTTGTAAATTGCGCCACAGTAATTGTCGGGTCGCTTATCGGGTTAATTTTCAGCAGGAAAATCTCGAAAAATCTTTCGGACATTGTATCTGCCGCCGCCGGAATTGTTTCCGTTGTAATCGGGCTTCAGATGGCGTTTAAGTACAACAGCATTATTGTTCTGTCGCTTGCGCTTATTACCGGCGGTCTGCTCGGCTCGTGGTGGGACATTGACGGCAAAATCTTGAGCTTGGGCAAATGGCTTGAAAGGCGTTTTGCCAAGACTGAATCTACCGAAACCGCCGTTTCCAGCACAGACATAAACGAAAAAGACTCTGCTGCGCCAAAACAGAATTTTGCTTATGCTTTTTTGAACGCGTCCGTTCTTTTCTGCGTGGGCGCAATGTCAATAGTCGGTTCGTTCAAAGCCGGCATCGACAAGGACTATACGCTGATTTTTACAAAATCGATTCTTGACGGCTTTATGGCAATTGTTTTTTCCGCCGCAATGGGTCCGGGCACATTGTTCTCGGCTCTGTCGATTCTTGTCTATCAGGGACTTCTTACGCTTTCTTCAACATGGCTTGAGCCCTTTATAAGCGAAGCAATGCTCACAGAGATAAGCGCAACCGGCGGCGCGCTGATTATTATGATTGGCATAAATCTTCTTCAGCTTAGAACCCTAAAAACCGCAAACTACCTTCCGGCAATTGTACTCGCCGCACTTTTTGTGCCGCTTATAGCCTTGCTGGGAATCTGAAAATCTTTTGGCACTTGGAAGTGCCGGAACTTTCCAAGGGGAAGGACAACCCCCTACTCAGAAGCGAGGGTTTTCCTTCCCCTTAAACCCCTTCCTTTCCCGGCACTGTCTAAGGGCTCTGCCCTTAGTTGTTACGATTAAATAATCCGAAGAAAAGTTGTACTCTAAGTTGACGGACTTGGAGAGCCGGTGGAAGGCAGCGGGGTTTCGTGAGATTAAAAAGCTCGACCCTAAGTTTTTGTCAAAGCCG
>JAGAAX010000048.1 GCA_017614995.1 Spirochaetaceae bacterium | reverse complement strand
TAGTCGACTACCTTACTGGCCTGCCGAATATGATGCACTTTCTGGGGCTTGCTACGGCAAAAAAAGAAAGCATGACAGCATCACATGAACTTCCGGTTCTTCTTTTTATAGACCTTAACGGCATGAAGGTCTTTAACCATAAATTTGGCTTTGAGGCAGGCAACGCGCTTCTGCAGTCTTTTGCCCAGATTCTTATCACCTTTTTTGGCATTAAAAACTGCTGCCGCGTCAGCGGAGACCATTTTGCTGTTATCACAAAAGAAGAAAATCTTGAAAACGTTCTAAAAAAGCTTTTAGAAGAATGCAAAGACTTAGGACAGAACAAAGAACAGTCTCAGACTATAACTCTCCACATAGGAATCTACCTTTTCGATACAGAAGATGTTGCTATCAATATTGCATGTGATAGGGCTAAAACTGCATGTGATTCAATCAAAAAGATTAAGGAATCTGCTTTCAGCTATCATGATATTTCCATTATAGAAGCAAACGAAAAAAAGCAGTACATCATCGATAACCTTGACCGTGCGTTAAAAGAAAAATGGATTAAAGTCTACTACCAGCCGATTGTCCGTGCTTCAAACACGCGTGTCTGCGATGAAGAAGCACTCGCCCGCTGGATTGATCCTGTAAAGGGCTTTCTTTCTCCGGGAGATTTTATTCCGATTCTTGAAGAAGCAAATCTGATTTACAAAGTTGACCTTTATATTCTTGAGCAGGTTCTCGAGAAGATGAAATTCATGAAAGCAAACGGCTTTTTTGAAGTTTCACAGTCTATAAACATTTCGCGCTCAGATTTTGATGTCTGCGATATTGTCAAAGAAATCTATACAAGAGTTGATAATGCCGGAATTTCACACAACAAAATCAATATTGAAATTACTGAAAGCATTCTCGGCAGAGACTTTGAGTTTATGATGGCGCAGATTGAGCGTTTCAAAAAGCACGGTTTCAGCGTCTGGATGGACGATTTTGGAAGCGGCTACTCTTCTCTTAATGTCCTGCAGCTTATACCGTTTGATTTAATCAAATTTGACATGAGCTTTATGCGTCAGCTTGACAAGGGCAAAAACGGAAAAATCATACTGACAGAGCTGATGAGAATGGCAGCTTCTCTGGGTGTAGACACTGTATGCGAAGGTGTTGAAACCGAAGAACAGGTTATTTTTCTTCAGGAAATAGGATGTTCTAAACTTCAGGGATATTACTACCAGAAACCTATTCCGCTTGAGACAATTCTTGAAAAATACAAGGCTAAGAAGGAAATTGGTTTTGAAAACCCGGCTGAATCGCAATACAGCGAAATGATTGGAAGGATAAACCTGCATGACCTCTCCGTACTTACACAGGATGAAAAGGGGCTTTCCAATTTCTTTAATACGCTTCCTATGGCTATTCTTGAAATCGACGATGATACTGTACGTTATGCCAGAACTAATCAGTCTTACCGCGATTTTATGCTGAGATATTTTTCAATTATGGTTCACAACGAAAATCTTCCGATTAAAGCCATATTGCAGGGAGAAGGCGCTTCTTTTTATATGATTTTGAAGCAGACCGCAAAAGAAAACAAAAGGCTTTTTATTGATGAAAATCTTCCAGACGGTTCAAGGGCATATTATTATGCGCACAAAATTTCTGAAGATCCGGTCAATAAAAAATCTGCTGTTGTTGTGGCTGTTCTTTCTATTACAGATGCTGTTCAGGGTGAAACTTATGCCAATATTGCAAGAGCCCTTTCAAGAGACTATTTCAACCTTTATTATGTGAATCTTGAGACAGAAGAATTTATTGAATATACCTCGAATGCTGGCGATGAAGAGCTTTCAACAGAACGGCATGGAACAAATTTCTTTGCTCAAAGCCGTAGAGATGCAATTACCCATATTTATGAAGAAGACCGTGATGATTTCATAAGAAACTTTACAAAAGAGAATATCATCATGTCTATTGAAAAGCAGGGTACGTTTCTGCATACTTACAGACTTTTAAAATTCGGCGTGCCAATCTATGTAAACATGAAAGCCATGCCTATGCAGAAGAATAAAAGGCACATTGTTATCGGTGTAAGCAATGTTGATGTACAGATGCGGCAGAAGGTACAGCTTGAACAGGCTCAACAGGAACAGCTTCTCTATACAAGACTTATGGCTCTTTCCGGCGATTATATCTGTATCTACATAGTCAACCCGAAAACCCACAGCTTTATTGAGTACCGCGCTTCATCTGAATTTAAGACTATAGGCATTCAGGAACAGGGCGAAGATTATTTTGCCATTGCACAAGTTAATGCAGACTGGGCTATTGTTGAAGAAGACCGTGAAGTGTTCAAGAAACGCCACACAAAAGAAAACATCTTGAGAACTATTGAAAAAGACGGATTTTTTACAAGCCGCCACCGCATTTTGATGAACGGTTTTCCTCTTATGGTTACGGAACGCGGCGTGCTCATAAAAGAAAACGGCGAAGACAAGCTAATCTTCGGCACACGAAAAGCCTAACGGGTGCGCATTAGTTTGTTCTACAAAAAGAGTTTATCTAGCGCACCGCTGCAAGTTTTGCTTCGCAAAACTTGAAAGATAATGTACTTCACCGTCACAAACCTGTCATTATCGGGCTTTGACCCGATAATCTTTCTTGAAAGATTCCCGCGTCAGGCGCGGGAATGACACCGTTTTTGTCATTCTCCGACTCGATTGGGCAATCTTACCCACCTCATTTGACAATTTCTCAATTTGATGCTAATACTATCGGAAAAATTTTATAGCGAGAGAAAGCATGAAAAAAAGTTATCTTTTTATAATTCTTATAATTCTATTTGTATCATGTAAATCAACAAACAAGAGCGGTTCTGTTTCAGAATATGAAAAAGATTTCAGGCAGAGAGAGACACCTTACGAAAACTGTTTTGCTATTTTTCCTTTTACATTGAATTACACACAACCAGCTTCTTATCCAATAATAAAAATCAACAATTCATTTCTTTTGCTTGATACCGGTGCAAATATCACTTGTGTCGGCGAAAAGGGGCTGTATGATTTATTTTATGACAGCTATGAAAATGTGATGAGTCAGAAAAATCTCATAACATCAGACGGAAATTTCAATATTTATAATCAGCAGATAGGATATTGGACAATACCTTCTTATGACGGCGGTTTTCAGAATATACCTTTTTATTTTTCAAATTATGATTTTCCTAAATTTGATGGAATAATTGGTGAGGACTGCTTTAAAAGTTTTTCTAATATCATAATAGATTATAAAAACAAACTTATAGTCTTTGACGGTGAACCAATTAAGGGAGAAGAGATTCCGATGTTGATTGATGAAGAAGGCTTATGCTTTATTGAGTTTTCATGCAACGGAAATAAAGAAATAGGCTTAATTGACACAGGCTCAGATGATTTTATTCTGCGTTCTTCCTTTTTTGAAAAATCCTGTGAATATAATCATAAGACAATTGAAAAGATTAAAGAATTAAAAAACCGCAGGGTCAAATTATCAGAGCCGGTAAATTATGTGTTTCAAGAAGTAAGCATAGGAAAAATAAAATATAAGAAGCTGACCGCAAAACTTGCATCAGATCCGCGTATACAAATGGCAGATGAAGCAAGAGGAAGATTGACCGAGTATTCTACCTTAGGTTTCCCTTTCTTTGAAAATAAGATAATTCAGCTAGATTACAAGAACAAGGTTTTCAGAATTCAAAAGTAAAACAGAATATACCGGATTAGCAAATATCAAATGATATTTCATTGGATATAAAAATTTCTGCCAATTATCAAATGATATTTTGCCCAAAATGAGAAAAGCAGGTAAATATCATTTGATATTTCGCTCAAAATGCAAAAAGAAAGCAAATATCATTTGATATTTCGTTCAAAACGCAAAAAGGAAGCAAATATCAAATGATATTTCGTCCAAAACGCAAAAAGGAAGCAGTTATCATTTGATATTTAGTAGTTTCAATCTCGAGTTAAAAAAATGCACTTTTTAGCGAAAATCGGTTATTGAGCGGAGTCGAAATGACCGATTTTCCAATTTTTATTAACAAAACCTCTGCTTATTGTGGCTTCGACTACGCTCAGCCACCGAAATCCTAATAATTCAAAATTCGGGCTGGGCACTCTCGCCACTGTACATAGACTTATGAGGGCAGCGGGTGTACACGGGCTGCCGGTTTTGCAAAGCAAAAGCGGCACTTTTCGCCGAATAGACTTTATTTGTAGAATAAGCTAGTGCGAAAAGATATAGTTGTGCATCATAGGGCCGGAGCCTTTGCCGAGGTTGAGCATGGCGGCTAGTGCCTGCGAGATATAGTCTTTGGCGTTTTTCACGCTCTGTTCAAGGGTACAGCCCTTCGCAAGATTTGCGGCGATTGCGCTTGAAAGCGTGCAGCCGGTTCCATGAGTGTTCGGGTTGTCAATTCTTTTGCCGTTAAACCACAATGTGTTTCCGCTTTTATCAAACAGAAAATCGTTCGCGTCATTTGTGCTGTGACCGCCTTTTAAAAGCACGCTGCAACCGTATTTTTGGGCTATTGTTTTTGCGGCTTTTTCCATTTCAGCGGCGCTTTTTATCTGCATTTCTGCAAGAATTTCAGCTTCTGGAATATTGGGCGTAACCAAAACAGCAAGCGGCAGCAGCTTTGTTTTAAGCTTTTCAACCGCGCCGTCAGAGATTAGCTTTGCACCGCTTGTCGCAACCATAACCGGGTCTACCACAATGTTCTCCGCCTTGTAGTGCACAAGCCGCTCCGCTATTACGTCGATTAAAGCAGGCGAAGAAACCATGCCGATTTTTACTGCGTCCGGGCGGATATCGTCAAAGACACTTGAAATCTGCAAGGCAAGAAATTCCGGTGTTACTTCAAATATGCCCTGAACGCCGGTTGTGTTCTGCGCGGTTAAAGCCGTAATTGCGCTCATTGCGTAAACGCCGTTGCAGGTCATTGTCTTTATGTCAGCCTGAATACCTGCCCCGCCGGAAGAATCGCTGCCGGCAATTGTTAATGCTGTTTTCATTTTTGCTCTCCTAATTTTGCGGAAAAATCAATTAAGCTGTGCACATAATAGTCCGCAACTTTTTTTATTTTTTCGGCTTCGTGCTGATAAGCGGCTTCTTCTACCGCGCAGACATGAAAGCCCGCTTTTTTTGCTGTTTCCAGTGCAAACAAAGCATCTTCAAAGACCCACACATTTTCTTTTGAAAGTTCCATTTTTGCCAGAGCTTTCTCGTAAACTTCAGCGCTTTCGTCTTTGCCCTGCGCACAGTCGTTGCACGACACAATGCAGTCAAACTCAACTGGCAGCAGGCGCTTAAGAGCCGCTTCTGCAAGGTGCGCCGGCGAAGAAGTTGCAACCGCAATTTTGATGTGCTTTTCAGCCAGCAAAACCGCAAATTCTTTTGCGCCCGGTTTGAGCTGAACTTCTTCTTTGTAGAATTTTTCAATTGTCTGATTTATTCCGTCTAGAACCTGACTTACGCTAAGCTTAAGCTTGAATTTTTCAATAAAAAAAGCCGCGCTTTCTTTAAGAGAAAATGAATCTATCTGTCTTGCTAAATCTTTGTCAGCTTTTATGCCGACAGTTTGCAGATATTTTTCAGGCACAATATCCCAAAAACCAAGAGAATCAATCAGCGTGCCGTCCAAATCAAAAATAATTCCAGAAATCATGTTGAGCCTGATTCTATCATACTATATACAGAATGAACAGGCTCACAGATTTCAGAAACTACATCAGGCTAAATAAAACATTTGAGAAATAAACAAAACAATGTTAGAATAATAATGTTGTTTTTGAGCTTGTTCTTAATGAACACCGTATAATATTTTAGAATCAACGAGAGTTTTATATGGATTTTCAGAAATTTGTAGACGGTTTTAAAACTATGACTTGTGTTATCTCCGTAGAGATACTTGATGACGGATCTTATGGAGCTATAAAAATCGTAACAGGAAACAAACCTTACATTGATTCTATAGAACAGGTGAATCCTGATGCACCGGAAATGCTCACTCATAAATTTGTTCCAAACTTGGAATATCAGAATTATTTTCCTAAAGACTTGAATTTTGAAGATTTCTGCTACCGCTGCGCAGTTAAAAAAGAGCCGCTGCACACTTATATTCACCCAGAACGTTTCGACTTCTGGTTCAATATATTTATGATGCCTATTGATGCAGGCGACGAGCACATCGGCTATTGCACCTACTCGCAGGAACTTTCTCAGGCGCCTGATACTGAAAAAATGTCGAACATCTCATACGAAGCTGCGTCTGCTGTTCTTAATGCATGCATCAAGCTCCGCGGTACAGATAACTTTGAAAAATCAATGGGCGATGTTCTTAAAGATATCCGCGAAGTCTGCGATGCAGATTACGGCGGCATTCTTATGATAGACTTTTTCACCAGCAAGTATTCAATTTTGTGCGAAGCGCTTAAAGACACGAATAATACTTCGATGTATAAAGAAAACTGGCTGACTGATGATTTTTATAAAATCGTAGATACTTGGGAAGACTGCATCGCCGGAAGCAACTGTCTTATCATAAAAAATGAACATGACATGGAAGTTCTGCACGAGCGCAACCCACTGTGGTACGAGTCATTGAAAGCAATTAACATCAAAAGCGTCCTGCTTTTTCCTTTGAAAAACGGCTGTGAACTTTTAGGCTATCTCTGGTTCTCAAATTTTGACACAAAGAATGCTGTCAGACTGAAAGAGACTTTTGAGCTTGTATCATATTTCCTTGCTTCAGAAATTTCCAATTATCAGCTTTTTGACAGATTCCGCATTATAAGCACTATGGACATGCTGACCGGCGTCTTTAACCGCAACGAAATGAATGAGCGCGTTACACAGCTTAGTCTGGACATTAACCCGAACAGAAAAAACATCGGTGTAATCTTTGCTGATTTGAACGGTCTTAAAAGGATAAACGACGATCAGGGGCACTCTGCTGGTGACGTTCTGCTTAAAGATGCAGCAAAACTTCTTAAGGAAGTTTTTCCTAGTTATGAGATTTTCCGTGCGGGCGGTGACGAATTTATGATGCTTGCGCGCGACACAACAGAAGAAAGTCTTAATGAAAAAGCTGCTGAACTGAAACAGAAAATGGAAACTACAGAATGCGTGCGCTTTGCAATCGGCACCTGCTTTGACAAGGACTGCAACAACATTCATCTTGCCATGAAAATTGCGGACGGCCGCATGTACGAGGATAAAAAGCTTTTCTATGAAAAGCACCCCGAATTGCGCCGTTCATCTGAAAGAACTATAAATTAGCTTTCTTGTCATTGCCGGACTTGATCCGGCAATCTATAAGTAGATTATCGGGTCGCGCCCGATAATGACATTTTAAAGCGCAAAAAAAGCCGGCTCTGAAAAACAGAACCGGCTTTTCTGCATTTTTTGAGAGATTCCCGCTTCAAGTGCACGAATGACGTCAATTCTGCATTAAAAAGAAGAAATGGCTTCGTAGCCGTTGGCTTCAAGAACTTTAAGACCGTCGTCAGGGTTTTCAACCTTGAAAATGATAACAGTGCTGTCCTCGGTCATTTCAAAAGAAGCATAAAGATATTCAATATTTATGCTGTTTTTCTGAAAAAGCACCATTACATCATGAAGGCTGCCTACCTGATCTGGAATCTTAACAGCGAGAACATCGGTAGTTCTTGTGGTAAAATTGGCTTTTTTAAGAACTTCAAGAGTTCTCTCAGAATCGCTTGTAATAAGGCGCAGAATGCCGAAATCGGCGGTGTCTGCAATTGAAATAGCACGCAGATTAACACCGGCATCTTTCAATACGCGTGTAACCTCGGCAATACGTCCTGTAGAGTTTTCCAAAAAAATTGATATTTGCTTCATTTTCATAGCATACCTCTCTTGTATTTTAAGGCTAAAGTTTGCGTTTGTCGATAACGCGTTTAGATTTTCCGGTGAAACGCTCGATTGTCTTCGGTTCAACAAGCTTTATCTTCAAGTGAATTCCGAGCTTGCTCTTCATTACAGCGTCGATGTTAGCGCGAAGTGCTTCAAGGTTCTTAGTCTCATCGCTGAAAGCTTCTGAGCTGACTTCAACCTGAAGTTCTGCCTCATCAAGATGAGTCTTTGGATTGCGGTCAACTGTAATAAGGTAGTTTGGCTCAACACCTTTTATGCCGACAAGTGCGTTCTCAATCTGGCTTGGGAATACGTTTACACCGCGGATAATCATCATGTCGTCTGTTCTGCCGAAAAGACGGTGGATTCTGCGTGTTGTGCGTCCGCATGAACATTCATCAGCTATGATAAATGTGATGTCTCTTGTGCGGTAGCGGATAAGCGGAGTGCCCTGCTTTGTAAGCGTTGTAAATACAAGCTCGCCTTTTTCACCGTCCGGCAGAGGTTCGCCTGTTTCAGGGTTAATAATTTCAGGGAAGAACATGTCTTCATTTACGTGCATACCGTACTGTGCTTCGCACTCACATGCAACACCAGGGCCGGTAATTTCAGTAAGGCCGTAAATGTCATAAGCCTTAATGCCCCATTCTTCCTCGATTTTCTGGCGCATACCCTCAGACCAAGGTTCTGCACCGAAAACACCGGCGCGGACATTGAGCTTTCTTAAGTCAATGCCAAGCTCTTTTGCACATTCTGCCATATAAAGTGCATAAGAAGGTGTACAAGTAAAAACCGAAGACTTAAAGTCGCGGAGCATTGTAAGCTGCTTTTCTGTATTTCCTGAAGAAATCGGAACTATCGTTGCACCAAGCTTGCGTGTTCCATGATGAACGCCCATACCGCCTGTAAAAAGACCGTAACCGTATGCGTTCTGGATTGTATCGTCTTTGCATGCGCCTGCACCTGCCAAAGAACGTGCCATAGCTTCTGCCCAGTCGTTCAAGTCGCTGTCTGTGTAAGCGTCTACAACAGGTGTGCCGGTTGTACCAGACGACATGTGAACTTCAACAATTTGAGCCTGTGGAACAGCGAGAAGCCCATAAGGATAGGTCTCGCGCAAATCACTTTTTGTTGTAAATGGAAGTTTTGCAATATCGGCAAGACAAGTAATATCGGAAGGCTTAACGCCGGCGGCGTCAAACTTCTGCCTGTAAAAAGGAACAGCATTGTATACGTGTTCAACAAGGTTCTTAAGCCTTGCGAACTGGAGCCGTTTGCGTGCTTCCCTGTCCATACATTCTAATTCTGGATTCCAAATCATAATGTGATTATATTATACTTTTTTGCATTTTCATACAACAAAAAAAAGCGGGAGACGTATAAAAAGAATTGTCATGCTGAACTTGTTTCAGCATCTACACTATATTTAGTGCAGAGATTCCGAACCAAGTTCGGAATGACAGTATGATTTTAGACTTCCTCTCCGCTTTTTTTCAGACAGCAGCTTTGTAATTACTTTAGCTTGGTCAGGACTTTTTCGGCGAAGAAGTTGTCAAAATTTTCGCGGGTTATGCCTGTAACGATTTCATCGTCAATCTTCATATTTGCACCGCCAGATGCGCACTGTCCTAAGCAGATTGTGCCGGTCAATATTACCTTGTCCTCAAGGTTATTGGCTTTTATTTTTTCTTTAAGCAGCTCTATAATAGTTTTTGCGCCTTTAACATGGCAGGAGCTTCCCATACATACTGCAATTGTCATTTCTGTTCCTCCAAATTTTAGAAAGGCATTTTGGTAATTTCTGTGTTGCCAAAGGTGTATACCGGCAGCAGTTTTGGTGAAACAGCGTCACCGGCGATTTTTGCGGCGGCGCGTTCTTTCTCAAAGTCTTTTACATGCTGCAAGCTCAATTTTGCAGGCATCTTGATGTCTTTGAAAATCTTTCCGGCTTCAATTCCGGCTTCGCGGCCGAATACTACAACATCAAGAAGGCTGTTTCCCATAAGGCGGTTTGTTCCATGAACGCCGCCAGAAGCTTCACCTGCAACAAGCAGATTGCCCACGTTTGTGTGGCATGTCTTGTTGATTTCTACGCCGCCGTTCTGATAGTGCAGTGTCGGATAAACGAGAATCGGGTCTTTTCTGATGTCGATGCCGTATTTGCCGAACATGCGCAGCATTGCAGGAATGCGCTTTTCGATTGTGCCCTCGCCGTTGATTTTTTCAATCATTGGAGTATCAAGCCATACGCCTTCAGAAATGTCTGTCTTAATGCCGTTGCCGAGACGGCACTGCTTGATGATGCCTGAAGCGTTTACGTCGCGTGTTTCAAGAGGGTGAATGTAGACTTCGCCCTTTGAATTTACAAGCTTTGCACCAAGAGAGCGCACTTTTTCTGTTACAAGCGCACCGAGAATCTGAACCGGGTAAGCAGCACCTGTCGGGTGATACTGCAATGAGTCCTGGTACAAAAGCTTAGCACCTGCGCGGTAAGCCAAAACAAGACCGTCCGCCGTTGCGCCGTAGTGGTTCGATGTAGGGAATCCCTGATAATGCATACGTCCTGCACCGCCAGTTGCGATAATCACAACTTTGGCTTTTGCAATCAGAATTTCCTTTGTTTCCATATTCATAAGGACAGCACCACATGCATTGCCGTTATCGTCTTTGATAATCTCAACAGCAGAAGTAAAATCTACAACAGTGATTTTGTCTGCGCGGTTGAATGTTTCGTCGCGCAATGTGCGCATAATCTCTGCACCAGAATAGTCTTTGCAGGCGTGCATTCTCTTGCGGCTTGTTCCGCCGCCATGTGTTGTAACCATTGTGCCGTCCGGCATTTTGTCGAATTCAACACCGAGGTCGTTGAGCCATTTAATAACAGACGGAGCTTTGTTTACAAGCGTATAGACAAGCTCAGGTTTTCCGTCAAAGTGGCCGCCGCCGAATGCATCAAGATAATGCTGTGCCGGCGAATCGTTCGGCTTGTCAGCAGCCTGAATACCGCCTTCTGCCATCATTGTGTTTGCATCGCCTACGCGGAGCTTTGTTACGAGCAGAACTTTTGCACCGGCTTCAGAAGCCATAATTGCGGCAGAAGTTCCTGCACCGCCGCCGCCGATTACAAGCACGTCAGCTTCATAATCAACTTTTGAAAGGTCAACGTCTTCCGGCTCAATGCGCGGTTTAGCCTGAAGCATTTCTGCAAGCTCAATCGGAGCTTTTTCACCTTTATTCGGACCAATCTTGAGTTCTGCAAACTGGCTTGCAATGCGGTCTGGATGGTATTTTGCTAAAATTTCGTCTTTTTCATCAGCAGTAAGGCGCGCATGTTCAAATTTGATGTTTTCATCACGCTTTGCAGCAACAATCTTTGCTGACTCAATCATCTCATCAGTGTAGCTGTTTGCTACATCAGCAATATATTTATCGCTCATCATACGCTCCTTATTTCTCAATCTCGCGGGTGTTATACAGATTCTTAATCTGCTCTTTGCTGCCTGTAGACATTTCTACGAGCTTCTTAATTGCTTCTTCGCATTTACCTGCATCAATTTCAGCAACGCGGTCAAGCAGATGCTGTGTTTCAGGCTGAATGTACTTGCCGTTAAGACGGCGCGCAAGCTCTGCAACCTGCGGATGGCTTATGCCGGCAGGACAGCGTGAGCTGCACACACCGCACATTACGCAGTCAAAAGACTCGTCCGCGCATTTTGCGTATTCGCCGCGCTGTGCGTAGGCAATATACTGCATTACGTTCAAGCCCTGTGTACAAGACTTTGTACATGCGTTGCAGCCGATACAGCAGTAAATTTCAGGGTAAAGCTGCATCATAATCTGCTCTGACGGCTTAACCTTGTTGATGTCGTAAACCTGCTTTTCAAGCGGAAAGAAAGGCAGAGTGGCAACATACATGTTGTCTTCAACCTTAGTCTGACAGGCAAGGCAAGTTTTAAGCTCGCGCTCGCCTTTAATGCGGTAAATTGTTGCACAGGCACCGCAGAAACCGTTACGGCAGCCGCAGCCGCGCACAAGCTGATAGCCTGCATATTCCATGGCGTTCATAATCGTCAAATCAGCAGGAACTTCGTATTTTTTTCCAAAAAGGAAGATGCTAACCATCTTTTCCATTGTAATTCTCCTATAATAGACGTGTTCGGAAACATCAGCTTTCCGAACACGAACTTTAGCAAATCGCAATTTTGTAAGGCTTTAGCCTGAAAAATTGCTGCTCTGTTCGAAAACTAACCAAGTTTTCGAACAGAGCTAGTATTCATTTGGAAGCTCGTCGAGCTGGTCAAATCTGAAAACAGGACCGTCTTTGCAGACATACTTGTTACCGATGTTGCAGCGGCCGCATTTGCCGATTCCGCACTTCATGCGGAGCTCCATCGTTGTATAAACCTGATTTTCCTTAAAGCCGAGCTCTTTAAGACCGGCCAAAGTGAACTTAATCATGATTGGCGGGCCGCACATCAGAATGGTCTTGCGTAAATCAGGGTTAAGCTCCTTGACGTAGTTTGGAATAAACCCAACATGACCGTCCCAGTCAGGCTGCGGATTGTCGATTGTAAGGTCAACTTCCATGTTCGGGTCTTTGCACCATTCGTCTAGAATCTCTTTGTAGTCAACTAAATCCTGCTTTGAGCGCGAACCGTAAATAACCTGAAGCTTGCCGTAATCTTTTGCGTTTGCGCGGCAATAGTTAATCACAGAATGAAGCGGTGCAAGACCGATTCCGCCTGCAATAAACACGAGGTCTTTGCCTTTAAAGTCTGTATCAACAGGGAATCCGTTGCCGTAAGGGCCGCGGACTGTAATCATCTGTCCCGGCTCTGTTGCATGAAGCCATGTTGTAAGACAGCCGCATTTTTTTACGCTGAATTCCATGTATTCTTTAACTGTAGGCGAAGACGTAATAGAAATCATCGCTTCACTTACGCCGGGCACAGAAAGCATTGCACACTGCCCCGGAATATGCTCAAAAAGTTTTTTTCCGTCAGTAGAAACTACGCGGAAGGTCTTTACATCAGGTGTGTCCTGACGGATTTCAGTAATAACGCCGACGCGCGGAATAAGTGCTTCCTGTTCCATTAGTTACCTTCCTTGTTTTCAAGTTCAGCAGAAAGTGCCTTTGCAACTTTCACGATATTCATGCTGATAGGGCATTTTGCAAGACAGCGTCCGCAGCCTACGCAGCCAGACATTCCATTATAGTAAGACGGATAATATACGAGCTTGTGCATAAATCTCTGGCGGAAGCGTTCAAGCTGTGTAAGGCGCGGCTGACCGGCAGACATTTTTGTAAAGTCTGAATACATGCAGCTATCCCAGCAGCGGAAACGTCTGATGCCGGAACCTGTGTCAAAGTCGCGGATGTCGTAGCACTGGCATGTCGGGCACACAAATGTACAAGTTCCGCAGGCAAGACAAGTCTCTGAAAGCTCGCCCCAGACTTTTGCATTGAACACAGTCTTGAGGTTTTTCTCATCAAAAATTGCATTATCAGGCATCTTTATAGGAAGCTTTGCAACTTCTGCCTTGATTGCAGCTTTTGCTTCTTCAACAGCTTTTTCTGCTGAAGAATCTTCTGCAAGACCAGAACCACTTGCAGCAAGTTTTGCAAACAAAGCCTTGCCCTTCTCGCTTACTGCTTCAAAATAGTAGTTTCCGTCTTTTTTCCAGGCACGTGCATCAACAGCACCGTCTTTTGAGCCTGGGTTTGCGGCGTCAATTCCGATATTCTGGCAGAAACAAGTCTGTGCAGGTTTTGCACAAGCCATTGCGATAATTGTCGCGTGTTCGCGTCTGTTCTTATAATAAGTGTCAACCGGCTGCTGTTTAAGATAAACATTGTCGAGAACAGCAAAACTCTGAACGTCACATGCGCGCACGCCAAAGATTACAAAATCTTCGTGCTCTTTTCTCGTATCGATAACTTCAATATTTTTGCCGCTCATCTTAAGCTCAAACAGGTTTTCGGTCTGCGGAAAGAAAAAGTCTTTTGCGCTGCGGCTTGTATTAAGGCAGTCAGCATATTCAACGCCTTCTTTCCATTCCTTGTAGTTGGCGGCAAAGTTTGAAGCTGCGCCGCTTGAACTGTCTTTGACCGGCAGATAAATCTTTTCTACCTTAGCCAAAGCTGCAAGGAAATCATTCAATTTATTTTCAGCAAGTCTGTACATCATTCAGCCCCCTTTGAGGCTTCGCGCGCTTCTGCACGCTCGTAGACGACACCCGGCTCAACGTCGTTCTTGTCAAAAATGTTGAGCGGTGCGCGTGTTTCGGTATCTTCACCAGCCTGAAATTCGCCGTAAAGTTCGTTTATGTCTTTGATGAACTTGCGGTTAAGCAGATGAAGCGGAATGTTCTGCGGACATACGCGGCTGCATTCGCCGCAGTCTGTACAACGGCCTGCAACGTGAAATGCACGTATAATATGGAACATATTTTCTTCAAAGCTGTCGGCAGCCGCTTTCTGCGAGATGCCGCTTTCAGGGTTGTCGAAAACACAGTGCTCGCATGAACATGCCGGACAGATGTTGCGGCAGGCGTTGCAGCGTATACACTTTGAAAGCTCGCCGCGCCAGAATTCGTAGCGCTCATCTGGGCTCATTGCTTCAAGTTTTGCAACTTCGTCAAAGCGCTTTGAATCTTTTACTTCGCCCTCTTCGCCAATAAGCTCGTCATACACAACATGCTTTGTGCTTTTGCACACAGCACAGCGGTCTGTAGGCTTTGCGTCAGCCAAAGTGCCGCCCTCGGGCACAGTCTTAAAATCGCCGCAAGGAACACCGATTACATACACGTTATCGCGCAGAATGCGGTGCTCTTTTAAAAGCTGGTTGAAGCTGTATGTGTCGCAAGGCTTTAAGAAAACTGCGATTTTGCCTTCGTTTGGCGCACCGTTTGCCTTTACCGGGCGAGACTGTGCAATCATATACTTTGAAAGGTTTGAACAGCAGAAATCGTTGTAGACAAATTCTGCATCAAGCTGTGCTTCAGATGTGAACACACCCGGCGTCACATCGTACTCGAATAAACCTTTTTTCCAGCCTGCAACGCGTGTTACAGTTCCGTCTTTAAGAAGGGCCTTTGCGCGTTCAAGCATTTTTTTTGCTACTGCTTCTTGCATCTTAAGTCCTCCAGGCGTTTATTTTTGCCGAGCTTGGTAATTGTCTCAGCGAATTCATTCATAGTCTTTGCAAATTTTGCACCTTCTGCGGCGCTGACCCATTCAACGCGTGTGCGTCCTTTCTCAATGCCGAGAAAGTCAAGCATACTGAAAAGCAGCGTCATGCGGCGGCGTGCAAAATAGTTGCCGCTTGTATAGTGACAGTCGCCCGGGTGGCAGCCGCACATAATTACGCCGTCTGCGCCGCGCTGAAAAGCACGCAGAATGAACATCGGGTTTACGCGGCATGAACACGGCACGCGGATAATCTTTACATTTGCCGGATAATTCAGGCGGTTTGTTCCTGCAAGGTCTGCACCTGCATAAGAACACCAGTTGCAGCAGAAAGCCACGATAGTCGGGCGCCATTCTGCATTAGTTTCTTCTATCGACATATTGCATCAACCTCCGCCATAATCTGTTTATTGCTGAATCCCTTCAAGTCCATTGCGCCAGACGGACAGGCAACAGTACATGCGCCGCAGCCCTGGCAGACTGCCTCGTTTACACTTGCTACGCGTCTAATAAGTGTTGAGCGGTTCGGACCGCGGAATTCTTTATCGCTGTATGTAATTGCACCATAAGGGCAGACCTTCTCACAAGAAGAACAACCGTTACACATGTTCTCGTTAGGGTGAGCAACACAAGGGTTGCCGAGAAGCTTGTCTTTTGCAAGAACACCGACAACCTTTACAGCGGCGGCACTTGCCTGTGCAACTGTCTCTGGAATATCTTTTGGTCCCTGGCAGCAGCCTGCTAAGAAAATACCGGCTGTAGGGCTTTCTACAGGACGGAGCTTTGCATGAGCTTCTGTAAAGAAGTCGTTTGTGTCCATACTTGCTGTAAGCATTGTAGCAAGCGGGCGCGCGCTCTTGTCAGCTTCAATTGCCGCCGCAAGAACAACCATGTCAGCCTTTATTTTGAGCTGCTTGTTCTCAATAAGGTCAGAACCCTGAACAAGAAGTGTTCCGTCTGCCTGCGGTGCAACCTTGCCTACCATTCCCTTAATGTAGTGTACGCCGTACTGCTCTACTGCACGCCGGTAGAATTCGTCAAAGTTTTTGCCCGGTGTGCGCACATCAATATAGAATACATAAACGTCAGTATCGGGGTATTTTTCGCGCGTAAGCATTGCGTGTTTTGCCGTATACATACAGCAGATTTTTGAGCAGTATTCTTTTCCGCCTTTTGTACATGGAGGCGCTTCGCGGCTGCCTACACACTGAACAAAAACGATTGTGTGCGGATGTTTTCCGTCTGACGGGCGAAGAAGTATTCCACCTGTAGGACCAGCGGCGTTTGTAATGCGCTCAAACTCAAGTGATGTAACAACGTCTTTGCTCTGCGAATAGGCAAATTCGTCATATTTTTCGATATTAATCGGGTTATAGCCTGTTGCAACAACAATTGCACCGTACTTTTTCTCGATTACTTCGTCTTTCTGCTTGTAATCGATTGCACCTGCGCCACAGACTTTTGAACAGATTCCGCATTTGCCGCTTTTCAGCATCATGCAGTAATTTGCGTCAATTGTGGCAACTTTAGGCACAGCCTGTGCAAACGGAATATATATTGCAGTACGGTTGTTCAGTCCGAGGTTGAATTCGTTAGGCACTTTTTTCTGCGGACATTTTTCGGTACAGATGCCGCAGCCAGTACATTTTGTTTCATCAACGTAGCGGGCTTTTCTTGTAATTGAAACATCGAAGTTACCGATAAAGCCTTTTACCGCAGAAACTTCGCTGTAAGCATAGATATTGATTTTCTCGTTCTGGGCACAGTCAACCATTTTTGGGGTTGAAATACATGCCGCACAGTCCAAAGTCGGAAAAGTCTTGTCAATCTGGGTCATCTTGCCGCCGATTGTAGATTTTTTCTCGACGATATCGACTTCATAGCCGGCTTCTGCTATATCAAGAGCAGCCTGCATACCGGCAATACCGCCGCCTATAACAAGCGCACGCTTTGTAACTGGGCTTTCACCCGGAACAAGCGGTGCGTTCAAATGAACTTTTGCGATTGCCGCACGTCCGATGATAATTGCCTTTTCGGTTGCATCAGCCTTTTCTTTGTGAATCCATGAGCACTGCTCGCGGATATTGGCAATTTCTACCATATAAGAGTTAATTCCCGCGGCGGCACAAGCCTTTCTGAAAGTAGCTTCGTGCATACGCGGAGAGCAGGAACATACAACAACGCCTGTAAGCCCATGCTCTTTAATTGCGTTCTTTATCAGGTTCTGACCGGCTTCAGAACACATGTACTGATAGTCGGCGGCGAACGCAACGCCCGGCTCTTTGCCAAGCTGCTCTGCAACGGTCTTTACATCAACAGTTGCAGCGATGTTGGTGCCACAATGACACACAAAAACACCAATTTTCTGCATAACGATTGCAGCTCCTTATTTTGAATATTTTCTGAATGCAGTGACGATTGCCTGCTGCGGCAGCTCGTCATCAAGCATTTCCGGTATCTGATTCGGCTTTAAGTGATTGTTGCCCTGAACGCGTATGGCTGCTGCGCGCACAGCCTCAACAACTTTTGCAGGCTCTACATTTCTTGGGCAGCGCTCAACACAGGCAAAGCATGAAAGGCACTTAAAAAGCGAAGGCGAATTCAAAAGCGGCTCTATGTTTCCGTTTTCTACCATGGCAACAAACTGATGCGGATGATATTCCATCTCATCATAGCTTGGGCATGTGCCCGAACATTTGCCGCATTTCATGCACTTGCGCGGGTTTACGCCAGAAATGCGCACGATGTCTTCTTTGGTTACTTGTGACATGGGCAGCCTCCTTCAATTGCTGTAACTGAACAGGCGTCTTCAACAGCTTTTAATGCGGCTTCATCGCCGAGAGCAGCAGCCAAAACTTGAGTAAAGTACACAACTTTTGGTGCGCCTGCAACTTGAGATGCGCCGTTCTTGTTCAGGTTGTAAAGGCAGAGCGGACATGCTGTAACGATAAGCTCTGCACCTGCGTTTTTCGCACTTTCCAAGACAGCGGCGCTTTTCTTGGCGGCGAGCGCTTTATCTTCCATTGTAATATAGCCGCCGCAACATTCGTTCCGCATCGGGTAAACAATAGGCTCTGCGCCAACTGCCTTGATAAAATCTTCTATAATCTTTGGGTTTTCGGCGTTGTCCATTTCAAGCACTTTGCTTGGGCGCAAAAGCAGACAGCCGTAATAAGCTGCAATCTTTTTGCCTGCAAGCGGCTTTGTAACAGCCTCTGCAATTTTGTCAAAGCCTATAACATCGCGCAAAAGTTCAAGATAATGGATAACATTTGTCTCGCCGTTGTACGGCTTTTCAAGCTTAAGATAATTGTTCGCCTTAAAGTTGATGTTCTCATCGTTTTTCATGTCATTGTTGACCTGCTTGAGAACATTGTGACATGCAGAGCAAAGCGTTACCACATCTTGGTCTGCGTCACGTGCTGAAACAAGGGCGCGCACAGCCGAAAGCTTTGAAGCGATTTCGTCTCTCGGCATTGTGTAAGCACCGCCGCAGCACTGCCAGTCTGCAATTTCTTCAAGAGTAACACCAAGCTTTTCGGCGGCAAAACGGCCGTATCTGTCTAAGTCTTTGCCTTTTGTCTTAAGGGTGCAACCCGGATAGTAGCTGTAAGTCATAAAGTCAGTTCCTCAATTCAGCACATCTGTTCAGGATGAAATACTTCGTCAAATTTTTCTGCGGTCAAAAAGCCGAGTGCAACACAGGCTTCTTTAAGCGAAATATTCTCTTTGAATGCTTTCTTTGCAGTTTTTGCCGCATTCTCGTAGCCGATATACGGATTAAGTGCAGTTACAAGCATCAGCGAATTATGCAGGTTGTGGTGCATCTTGTCTTTGTCAGCTTTAATGCCGACCGCGCAATTGTCGTTGAACGAAACAATTGATTCTGCAAGAAGCCGCGCACTCTGCAAGAAATTGTAAATACATACAGGCATAAACACGTTAAGCTCAAAATTGCCCTGGCTTGCAGCCATGCCGACAGCAACGTCGTTGCCCATAACCTGAACTGCAACCATTGTTACCTGCTCGCACTGTGTCGGATTCACTTTGCCCGGCATAATCGAAGAACCAGGCTCATTCTCAGGAATACGGATTTCACCGAGACCATCGCGCGGACCTGAAGCAAGCCAGCGCACATCGTTAGCGATTTTCATCATGTCGCAGGCAAGAGCCTTTAATGCGCCATGAGCAAAAACAAGCTCGTCTTTGCTTGTAAGCGCGTGGAACTTATTAGGTGCTGTAACAAATTCTTTGCCTGTCAGCTTAGAAACAGCTTCTGCAACTTTTTCGTCGAATTTTTCAGGCGCGTTCAAGCCAGTGCCTACTGCTGTTCCGCCGAGAGCAAGCTCTTTTAGCGGCGGCAGCGCGGCGTTCAAAAGCTGCTTGTCGCGCTCAAGCGAAGCTCTCCAGCCTGAAATTTCCTGGCTGAATTTAATCGGCGTAGCGTCCTGCAAATGTGTGCGGCCGCTCTTTACAATGCCTTCGTTCTCTTTTTCAAGACGGACAAAAGTTGCAATAAGCTTGTCGATAGCCGGAATCACTTTATCTTCTATTATAGTAACGGCTGCAATATGCATTGCCGTCGGAAAAGTGTCGTTAGACGACTGGCTCATATTGATGTCGTCATTCGGGTGAAGCAGACGCGGAATGTTTGCGTTTGGTGCGAAAAAAGCACCGGCTTTGAACCCTGCCGCAATTTCGTTGGCGCGGTTTGCAATAACTTCGTTTGCGTTCATGTTGCTCTGCGTGCCGGAACCAGTCTGCCACACTACAAGAGGAAAATGGTCGTTAAGCGCACCGGAAATAACCTCGTCGCAGGCGGCGCTTATGGCGGCAAGTTTCTCGCTCGTCATTTTCTGCGGCTTAAGCATGTTGTTTGCCATAGCAGCCGCTTTTTTAAGAATACCGAAAGCCTGTGTTATTTCTCTCGGCATGGTCTCGATGCCCACACCGATTTTAAAGTTTTCGTGGCTGCGCTCTGTCTGCGCCGCCCAGTATTTATCAGCAGGAACCTGCATCTCTCCCATTGAATCGTGTTCAACCCGATAATTCATGATAATTCCCTTTATAAATTAGAACTCAATCTGCTTGATTACATCTTTCAGTGCGTCAGCAGATTTTTTCAGAGATGCAATTTCGTCATCTGTAAGCGGAGCTGTAAGTTTGCCCGAAATTCCGTTATGGTCAATAATTGCAAGCGTACTCAACGCAACATCGTCAATGCCGTATTCGCCATGCATCATTGTTGAAACTGTAAGTGTTGTGTCCATGTCGCTGAAAAGGCAGCGGATAATGTGGCAGACCGAAATTGCTACAGCATAAAAAGTTGCGCCCTTGCGCTGAATGACTTTTGCACCAGACTTACGGATATAATCCTCAACTTCTGAATGAATCAGAGACGGAACGATTTTATCCTGATTTGTCATACATGAAGCGTATTTGTCAATCGGAACATTAGAAATGTTTGCCAAAGACCACGGCACAAAAGATGAATCGCCATGCTCGCCGAAAACGTGGGCATGAACATTTTTCTGGTTTATTCCATAGTATTCGGCAATGCGTGCGCGGAGACGTGCCGTATCAAGAATTGTACCAGAACCGATAATGCGGTGCTCTGGAATGCCTGAAGTCTTGATAAACTGATAAGTCAAAATATCTACAGGGTTTGCAACAACAATAAAGATTGCGTTAGGCGCATATTTTGTAATCTGCGGAATAATTGATTTTGTGATGTTCACATTTGCCTGAGCAAGATCAAGGCGGCTCTGTCCAGGCTTGCGTGCCATGCCTGATGTCAAAACAACAATGTCAGAATCTTTTGTATCTTCGTAGTTGCCGGCATAAATTGAACAAGGAGCACAGAAAGGTGTGCCCTGACGGATATCCAAGGCTTCTCCAAGTGATTTTTCTACATTAATATCTACCATAACAATTTCTGATGCTGTACCTTGAACAGCCAGGGTATAGGCAATAGTAGAACCTACACTGCCAGAACCAATAATCGTTACCTTGTTTCCCATAAAAACCTTCCTTAACGAATTTTTCGCAAACATTACGGTTTGTTTTCGTTCTTTAAGCTAATCTAGCATTTTCCACTGCTCTTGTGAAGCATTTTCAAGAGTTTTAGATAAAATTTTATCTAATAACATGTGAAATTTTCACAGTTATAATACTCTTTTACACCCATTACCACGAATTTTCAACAAAAAACAAATGCAACCCAAATAAATTTTTCACAGCCTTTAAGTGCGTAATTTATTCGGGCTTTGATTTTAATGCCTTTGCATGATAGAATAGCCCTATGAGACCGTTCAAAGTTTATGCACCTTACGAGCCTTCTGGCGACCAGCCGGAAGCAATCAAAAAACTTGCGGAAGGCTTTTTGCGAGGAGACACTTTTCAGACATTAAAGGGCGTTACAGGCTCGGGCAAGACCTTTACCATGGCAAAGATAATCGAAGCCATTCAGCGCCCTACCCTTGTAATAAGCCACAACAAGACACTTTCGGCGCAGCTTTACCGCGAGTTTAAAAGCTTTTTCCCGGAAAACGCGGTTGAATACTTTGTCTCATACTACGACTATTACCAGCCTGAAGCCTATGTGCCGGCGCGAGACCTTTATATAGAAAAAGACGCTTCGATAAACGATGAAATTGACCACATGCGCCTTGCAGCCACGTACAGCCTTATGGAGCGCCGCGATGTTATAGTTGTTGCAACGGTTTCCTGCATATACGGTCTTGGTATGCCTGAACTCTACCACGACATGCGCATTCACATTGAAAAAGGCGAAACTCTCGACACAATCGAATTTTCCAAAAAGCTCATCAGCCTTCAATATAAGCGGAACGACTTCGGCTTTGAGCGCGGAGATTTCCGCATAAGAGGCGACTCTATCGAGATTTTTCCGGCTTATATGGAAACTGACGAAGCTTACCGGATTGACCTTGACTGGGAAGAAGTTGCGCGCATAAGGCGCATAAACTCAATTTCTGGGCAGACAATCGAAGAGCTTGATGAAACCACAATTTATCCGGCAAAGCACTTTGTTGTTCCGCAGAATCTTTTAATCAGCGCCGTTGACCGAATCAGAGACGAAATGACTGAACAGGTTGAGCTTTTCAGACAGCAGGGCAAAATACTTGAAGCTGAACGCCTAAAGACGCGCACAACTTATGACATTGAAATGCTTTCAGAGATGGGCCGCTGCCCCGGAATTGAGAATTATTCAGGTCCGATTTCAGGCAGAAAACGCGGCGAACCGCCTGCAACGCTTCTGCACTACTTTCCGGACGATTTCTGCTGCATGATTGACGAGGCGCACGTTACAGTTCCGCAGATTGGCGCAATGTATGAGGGCGACCGCTCGCGGAAGCAGAATCTCATTGATTTTGGGTTCAGGCTGCCGAGCGCCCTGGACAACAGACCGCTCAAAGCCGACGAGTTCAACAAAAAAGTGCACCAGACAATCTTTGTTACGGCGACACCGCGCAAAGAAGAGACCGAAAAGTCTACGCAGATTGTAGAGCAGCTTATACGCCCGACCGGGCTTTTAGACCCGCTGGTTTCGGTGCGCCCAAGCGAAGGCCAGATGGAAGACATCTACAACGAGATTAAACTCCGGCTTGAAAGAAACGAACGCTGCCTTCTGCTTACGCTCACAAAAAAAATGGCAGAAGACTTAACCGATTATCTAAGCGGTTTCGGGCTAAAAGTGCGCTACATTCACAGCGAAATTGACACAATAGAGCGCGTCGAAATTTTGAAGAGCCTCCGCACAGGCGAAATCGACATTCTTGTGGGCATCAATCTTTTAAGAGAAGGAATTGACCTGCCTGAAGTTTCGTTTATCGCGATTCTTGACGCAGACAAAATCGGATTTTTGCGCAGCGCGACCAGTCTTATTCAGATTATAGGACGCGCCGCCCGAAACCAGAACGGCACTGTCGTTATGTACGCCGACACAATAAGCCCAGCCATGAAAGAGGCAATCGCCGAGACAGAGCACAGGCGCGCCGTTCAGAGCGCATACAACAAAGAGCACAACATTACGCCAGAGACCGTACACAAGGCTATCAGCGACATTCTTGTGCGCCAGGAAAAAGACGCCGAAGAAAACGCCGCAATTGAAACTAAGGCTTTGCGCAACAGCTTTAACCCGATGATTCCGAAAGAGCGCAAAAAGCTTATCAAGGCACTTGAAGAACAGATGCTTGAACATGCCGAGCGTCTTGAATACGAAGAAGCCGCGGCTTTGCGCAACGAGATAGAAGACATAAAGAAAAAATACGGAAGCTGATAAAGCCGTATATTTGGAGAATGAAATGAGACTGACAGTTACCGGCTCAGGCACAAGCCATGGAATGCCGGTTATAGGCTGCAAATGCAAAGCCTGCACATCAAAAAACCCGAAAGACAGGCGTTTCCGCACTAGCGCAATTGTGCAGAATAGCGATACTTATGTCGTCATAGACACCGGCCCAGAATTCAGGCTTCAGGCGCTTGCTTACGGACTCTGCAAGCTTGACGCCGTACTTTTAACGCACGCACACGCAGACCATGTACATGGTCTTGACAACATACGCGTTTTCTCGCGCGACCACTCTATTCCAGTTTATTCAGACCCGAACACGCTCGAAGAAGTGCGCTGCTGCTATGACTATGTTTTTAGACCCACACAGAAAGGCGGCGGCAAACCGCTGATAGAGCTTATAAACTGCACAGACTATAACGAGCAGAAACCGCTCACAATCGGCTCAATAGATTTTGTGCCCGTACCAATGATGCATGGAATTCTTCCGACAACAGGCTGGCGCTTCGGCAGATTTGCATATCTAACAGACTTAAGCTTTTTGCCGCCTTCGTCTTTTGACCGCATTAAGGACATTGAAGTGCTTATAATTGACGGGCTTAGAACCAAGCCGCACGAAACGCACTTTAACTTTGATCAGGCTCTTGAAACAGCCGAAAAGACAAGCGCCACACAGATTTATCTGACGCATTTCTGCCACGACTACACGCACAAAGAAATAAAGCAGCTTCTCAACGAAAAAAAGAAAAACTACGGCCGGCTTGCAGACTGTATTGTTGAGCCTGCCTACGACGGACTTTCAATTGAACTTTAAAAGAGCTTTAAAAACAAAAAGAGCCGCCTAAAAAGACAGCTCTTTATTGCATCTGTGCTTAACACAGATTAAAACATTCGCACAAATCAAACCTTTTTTGTTACATAGCCGCTTCTCAAGCAGCGTGTACACATTTTTACAGTTACAGTTGTTCCGCCAATTTCAGTTTTTACGGCAACAATATTTGGTTTCCATGTACGGCGAACGTGGTTATAAGATTTACTAACTTTGTTACCAGAAAGTGAACCTTTACCGCAAATATCACATCTTCTTGACATATTTGTACCTACCTAAATAGTTTCTTCATAATTAGAGCTTGAAGTTTACCAAAATCAATAAATAAGGTCAAGGCATTCACATTTGAAAATTTTTATCTTTTTATAGCCATAATTCAAATAATATGATAAAATAATATCTATTGAATTTTTTCAACGAAAACAAAAGAGGAATAGTATGAAAGCCGGAAAAATTATTTTATCTATAGCAAGCATTGTTATGGTATCAGTCTTTATGGTCATAGGCTCACACATGATTTTCAGCCGCGACACACATACGCACCTTGAATCCGTTGCATACACAAAACTTCTGGAACTTGACAATGACATGGAGCCTGAACTTACGCTTGCTATGCAGATGGTACGCTCCCCTGTCATGATTGAATATATGGAAAATCCTTCAGACCCGGAAAAAGTCGCACGCGCGATGAAAGAGTTTCAAGTCTTTCAAAGCGAATTTGCCTCGCACAGAACATTCTGGATTTCTGACATTGACAAAAAATACTATTCCAACATGGAATATCTTTACACGCTCGACCCGACACGCGAAGACAGCGCATGGTACCCGATGACGCTGAACAGCGGAGACGAGTATCAGTTTTATGTTGACTTTGAAGTTGCATTTCAGAAAACCTTTCTCTGGATTAATGCGCTTGTCTACAACCAGAACAAAAAACCTATAGGCATCGCCGGCACAGGTATCGAACTTTCTGACTTTGTAGATTCAATGTATTCAAAGCTTGAAAGCGGCGTTGACATGCTCATGTACAACATGAACGGCGAAATTTCAGGCTCAACAAACCTTGACGACCTTGAGAAAAAGACACAAATCACAGTGCGTATGCCGGAACTTGCCGCCGTTTCTGATTTGTTCCCCAAAACCAATACAAGGCTTTCTACATGGAAAGGCGAATATCTTATTACGCCGCTCAATCAGGTCGGCTGGATGATGGTGCTTTTCAAGCCGTATACTTTCAGGGAATTTATTCTGAACGCCGCAGCGCCTTTTGCAGTTATTATGATTATTCTTGTAATAGTGCTTATCATTACCGCGCTGTCTAACATTTTAAGACCGCTCAATGAAATCAGCAGCGCCGTAAAAGGCATTTCTTCCGGTGATGCAGATTTAAGAAAACGCATTGATACGAAATTTCACACAGCTTTTAAAGTAATTCCTGCTATTGTAAGGGGCTTTAATGCATTCTTAGAAAACCTGAATCAGATTATTTCTGTAATGAAGCAGTCAAAGGCTTCGCTTGAAACTGCCGGTACAAAGCTTTCGCAAGGCACGCAGGAAACAATGGACTCAATAAACCTGATTATCAGCAACATCAAAGGCTTTGGCGAAAACCTTGAGCGCCAGAATTTGAGCGTAGACCAGACGGCATCAACTGTAGAACAGATTCTTTCAAATATTAAGTCGCTTGAAACAATGGTTATAACGCAGGCGCAGGTTGTAGAAAATGCTTCAGGCGCTGTCGGTCAGATGATTCATAACATAGGCGAAGTAAACACAAGCGTTGACCGCATGGCTCAATCTTTCGGGGTTCTTGCAAATGTTGCGGATTCCGGCGCAAAAACACAGACTGAATTGCAGGGACATATCGCAGAAATTGAAACACAGTCTAAGCTTTTGAACGAAGCAAATACGGTAATTGCAAATATCGCAAGCCAGACCAACCTTCTCGCGATGAACGCGGCAATTGAAGCAGCCCATGCCGGAAACGCCGGTAAAGGTTTTGCCGTAGTTGCAGATGAAATCCGTAAGCTTTCTGAAACTTCAACACGCCAGTCAAAAACTATCGGCGAGCAGCTTAACGCAATTCAGTCAAAAATTGAAACTGTCGTAACCGCAACTCAAGAGGGTGTTTCAGGCTATAAAAATCTTGCTAAAGAAATCAGCGAAACAGACAGCCTTGTCCGCCAGATTAAGTCTGCAATGGAAGAACAGCAGGCTGGTTCTGCCCAGATAACTCATGCACTTAAAGACATGAACGAAAGTTCAAAGAAGGTTCAGAGTGCCGCCCAGGAGATGAACGAAGGCAGTAAGACAATTATGACTGAGATGAACACCCTTCAGGAAGAAACTCATAACATGAAAGAAGAAATGGACGAAATGGCGCGCAGTGCTTCAAAAATAAACGAAAGCGGCGCTGCCCTCTCTGAAATCTCTAACCTCATGGAAAAATCGATAAGCGAGATAGGCCAGCAGGTAGACCAGTTCAAAGTTTAGGATTCGCCAGCGGTTCAGGCATATAAACATGCCTGAACTGTATAGCAGCCTTACCACCGGTCTAGCTAAGTTTACATTTTTACTGTAACAACATTGTAATATTGAGGAAGTTCATCAACAGTTACGCTAATTTTTCTTGCTTTTGAGATATCCCCTTTTGCAAATTCAAGGCTTTCTGTGAGACCATTCATAATGCTTTCAAATACTTTATTTTCTGCCATCTTTCTTACAGTATACACCCTACTGAATAGGGCGTAAAGTTATTGAATTTTATCTAAAATTGTTTCTATTCCATTGGCCTAATCATACGCTCTATAAAGTCGATTTCATCTTTTGAAAGATTATACTTTTTGTAGAGCTGCGTATCGATTTCGGGAATTGATTTAGTCCAGTCGATGTCGCTGCCTGCGGTGAAGTCTTGGAGAGGAACGAAACCATACACATTTCTGTAAATATTTTGACTTACCTTTAAAATCCCAACCATAAATCTCAAAAACTTTGTCGCCATGAACTTTCTACAATTGAGGGCTTCTGTTTTTGATTCGAATTTTCCAACAGGGATTAAAGAATCTGTACAGATACTATTAGGTTCTGCAACATAAGACTTCCCGATTATTGCGACTGGTTTTCCATCTTGCAAAGTACCCGCACCACCGTTTCCTTTTGATGTGAATACTTTCCATTTAGAAATCAAATCATGATTCTTTGGTATATCTTGAAGTTTTATATATCGGATTTGTTCATAGGCACATTGAACTTTAACAGCTTTTTCAAAGTTCTCTACTGAAGTAACATTTTCCAAAATATCTTTCTTACCTACAATGCCAAATGAATTCCATTCACCTATTATATCCATCATTGTAGAAAAATTGGAATTCTTAACTTTCTGCAGAACAGAATAAAGATTGTAGTCGGCAAGAACGATGTCCATTCCATCTTCAAAAAGATTTCTTTTTTGATTAATAATCTTTCCATTTGTATGAATTACAAAATTCACCATTCCGTTATATTCTTGAGAATAAAGGAAATAGTTTATTCCTCCAGGAATATTAACTTTTTTGAAAATCTCTTCATAATCAGTATAATGAACCAACTGAATCATATGTGGACGTTCTTTTAGAAACTTCCTGAGTTTTGGAAAATATCCAGCTTGTTCACCACCGACAAACCAGCGGGATGGAGTTATAAGAGATACAAATTTAGGTTTAGCATTTATTGCACTGATGATAAAGTCTGGGAAAATCTGCTTTGAAGAACCTGTGTTGTTATCTTCTTTTTGAACTATCTCTGTATACGGCGGATTCCCCACGATTGCATCAAATTCCATTTTTCCATTTCCTTTTTTCCAGAAGTTTTCTGATGTTACGTCTTTTATGAAAGCGTCGCTCTTGTTCTTCAAATCGTTTATAAGATGGTCAAAAGCATGTGCATTGATTTTTGTGCTTGTAAAGCCACAGAGCGTCCTTTGTGTAATTGCTTTTGCCATTGGGGTTTTGCAAATTACAAAAATGTTTTCGCAAATTGTTTCTTCCCAAAGCGTATTTTCTGCCATTTGCGGATGAAGGCTCTGTTTTGCTCTGAAAATCGAATAAGCACAGTAAAGCGGATAAAGACCTGTTTTTGAATTTATTTCCAGAATCTTTGCTTCACTGTTGCCGAGTGTTTTTTCTGTTACATCTTTAACATCAATAAAATGCGGAGTTTCGTTTTCTCCTAATGATTTTTCGTAATCTTTATCAAAGAATGAATAGCCGCCAAGACAGTCTCCCATGTGCATGTTCACAACTCGCCACGGAGTCAGAACTGTTTCTTTGTCAGGATTCCTGAAATATGAGAAGATTTCCGCTATCTTTCTTGTGCGCTCGGTTACATTCAGTTTGTCTGCTGCCAAAACAAGATTTCGGATTCGTTTTCCTGCTGCAATGAATACATCTTCGTCGTAATATTTTTCAAAGTCTGCGAACTTTTCTTTTGTAACTCCACGTGGCATAAACTCTTCCCAAGAAGTGTCATCTACAAGTTCCACAAATATTTTAAGCGTAATATCTTCTGTGATTGGTATTTCATCTCCGTTCTTTCCTCTTGCTCCGTAAATCAAAAGCGGCATGCGGATTGAAATTCCCCGAAGAATACTTATTGCAGTTTGTCTTTGCTTTTTAGCTTCCTTTTCTTTTGCAAGTAATGCCTGTTCTTCTGGACTTAATTCTCGTTTCTCTTTTTGTTGTTTGGGGTTTGAAATTTCTTCAAATTCTTCTTCTGTAAGCCCCTGTTTGTTTACATCGATTTTATCTCCTGCTTTGTTTGCCTTTGTCTCCCCGATGGTTGCCTGCAATGCACTGAATTTTTCCAGTTCAACTTTTGAAAGCTTTAGAAGTTCGTCATTGTAAAGGCTTGCGTCATCAAAACCTTTTGTTACTGCACGTTCGGCATACGATGATTTTAACTGCTGGAGAAGACTGTTAACTTTGTACGGCTTCATAGTGCTGCCTTCAATTCCTATTACCGGGCAGAAGTTCAGGAATTCTCCAAGACGGTTTTTGTCATCAATTTTTGTTTTTCCGACTTTTGCATTAAGAGTTACTGCATCTGCAACCATTTTGAGTGTTCTGTCAGGTGCAAAATCAAAAACATAGGCGCAGGTTTTAGTCTTGCCATAATCATTACAAGGAGTCTGCACACGAAAAATTGTCTGCAAATATCCAGCGGCTTTTGTTGTGTATGTTCCGTAAAGCATAAATACGGCTGTCCACTGTTTCACGCTAACGCCAGTTGTAAGTTTTCCGCAAGAGAGCGTAATCGTGTAGCCGTCTTCACCTGCATCTTTGATTGCTTTGCGGACTGCTTCAAGAGCCTCTCCTGTTGGATCCTCTGGATCTCCATCACCTGCAACATTTACGATATTGAAATTACAGAAAACCGGATGTTTTTCAAGCAAACGCTGTAATGCAAGTGCTTCTTTTACGCCCGGCACCATCCATAATGTATGATGAAAAAGATTAATGTATTCCTTGCAACTGAAAGGATAAAGGCTTTCCTTGACCTGCTTGGTAAGAAGATTTAAAAAGTCATTCACATTTTTTTCGTGAACAAACGAGCCTGTTTCGTCAGTATGGAAGAACTCAGCAAAGTTAAACGCCTTATCGCCAACATCAACAAAATCTCCTTTTATGAGTTTTCCCAAGTCATAAGTGTACATGCGCATTTCAGGCAAATCAGAATAAGGATTTGAATCTCCAAAATGAGTTTCTTCCCATTCCTGTTTTGCCTGCTGCTCCATAACGTAATCCCATGTGAACACACTTTCTTCGTCATCTTCATAATTTGAAAGAATGTTGAATGGTGTACCAGAAAGCTCTAAGAGTTTTGTGCCTTTTTCTGGTTTGAACAGAATGCTCTTTACTTTATCTCCAAGTTCGGTTGTTGTTCCTTCGTGCGCTTCATCAATGATTACACAATCCCAGTCTATATTAAAGACATCATCGTTTTTATCGAACTTTCCGCCAACAATTTTTGAACCGCGCAAGTCCTGAATCGAAGCAAAATAGATGTAGTGCTTTTTATCTTTTTTGAAAGTCTTTTCCAGGTCAAAAATTTCGATTCCAGATTTTTTAGAGCCATAGCGGAATTTATCTTCCTTTGTAAAAATCTTTCCGAAATCTTCATGCCAGCCGTCATCAACAACAGGTCTGTGTGTAATTAAAACCGTTCGTCCAAAATCCATGCGTCGGACAACTTCAAGAGCGGAAAGAGTTTTTCCAAAACGCATTTTTGCATTCCACAGCATTCGTGGAGATTTCTTGAATTGTCTGACTGTTTTTTCAATTGCTTCTTTTTGTTCCGGACGGAAATTGATTGGAATAAACTTATCCATCGGAATCAGCGTGTCGATTGCAGTATCTCCATGCTTAACAGCAGTTATTGCCTTAATTGCTGTAACATCATCACAGCAGAACCATTCGTTACCAAGTTTTTTGTCACCAAAAGTTTTCTTCTTAATTCCAGAATTCAAAAGAACGCGGTGCACATCGTAATCGCGGAAACTTTCTGTATTCCAGCTACCGTCTTTTTTCTGAATAGTTCTGATTGCAAGTTCTGTATGAAGAAGTATAACGCTGACAGCGGCTGTTTTTGTATAAGCTTTAATTCTTTCAAGTGCGGCTTGATTTAATTCTCTGCAATTAGGTTGTAAGCGGTCTTGTGTTAAATCTGTATCTAGTTTGGTATCGCCGACTTTTACACTTCCTGCGTGTGCATCATCTGCTATTGCAAAAACATAAATGAGTTTGTAAGAAAAAGTATTTTTAAAAGTCTTTTCTGTAGAATCTGCCATTATGCACCCCGCTTTTTCAAAAGTGATTTATATAGAATGGTTTTGTTTTCTTTCCAGTCCATGATTTTGCAGGGGAAATTTTCTACAGTGTTCATTTCCTCAAATAAAAACTCCTGCTCGTTGTCATCACCAGAGGAGAACGGTGTAGAAAATGTCAGCCCGTCCATCTGCCATAAATTCCAGGAAATGATTTCTGCGATTTTTAACTGTTCTTCTTCTGTGGAATTTCGCTTTAAGAAATGTTTTGTGTATTCGTTAAATGAAAGGAGAAGATTTGTTCGTGCTAAGAGAAGGTTGTCGCCCTGAAGCTCAAAGCCATAAATGTTTTGAAAAGCAACCGTTGTCCACAAAAAGTAGTCTGCTTCGTTTGCAGCATTTTCACAGACAACACGCATTTTTCGGTCGAGAAGCCCAATACGGTCAAGAAGTTTGATATTTTTGCCGGTAACAGTGTCGTAACGGCTTACAAGATAAGGTGCTTCTCCGCAAGTGATTTCTAGTCGTGAAAGTTTGACATAATCCTGCCATGTTTTATGACTTTCTATGTCTGTTGAAAATAAGATTTTCTCTTTTGTTGAAATCCATTTTTTACTAGCAGAATTTTCTTCGCTTGTATTGAACACATCCTTTCTTCCAAACCATGCTTCATCTATAAGATTGTTTTGGGCGTTGCAAATCCAGCTTGGAGTAAAAACTTCGGCTTTGTTTCTTGTGCGGAGTGCCTGAGCTTCTTTTTCTTTTTGAACACGCGGCTTTATAAAATCTGAATTTTTGCCGATTAGCTGTGACACTTTAATCTGTGATTTTGCACTAATTGGAGAATAATCTTCGGTTGCCCAGAGAATGTTTCTGCCAGTTGTACGGTCTAAAAGTAGAGTGGAAAGAACTTGTTCGGTGAAAGGAAAAATTGGTGTTATTGTACATCTATCATTTTTTTGCATTATAAACCGCACGCTTAAATGTAAAAATTCTGACTTAATCGCAATTACTCAGTAATTACTGAGTATAACACAAATATTCAGTAATTATTCAGTTTTAAGCGAAAAAATCAGAAATTTTTCACATTATTGCTTTATGAGTGAATTTTGGCGAAGAGTTGATGAAGAACTAGAATACAAAGGATTGAATAGAACATATCTTGCAAAAGAATGTGGATTTAGCCTTACAAATATAGGACAAGGAATTAAACTTGGAAGTACCCCATCAGCCGAAACAGCAGTCAAAATTGCAAAAATTTTAGAAGTCAGTGTAGAATACCTTGTAACAGGACAGGAAACAACAAAAAAACAACTAAATACCGATATAAATGAAATAATTCACGATATTCGCCATCTATCATCTGATGATTTCAAAATCGCTAAAACAGTAATTCATAGACTTTCTGTTCCCAATATGCAAAAATAAAAAAATACGCAGACGCTCATCAGATTTAACAAAAGTACATAGTAACATGGTTTTTGCTGAAATTCCAGTTTCTCCAAAATCAAAATAAATTGAATTAGTTTTATATTTTGTGAAAATAAATGCTTTTATTCTTGCAAAATTTTAGATACAGTCATAAACTTTAAAAGTAAACAACGGTTTATTTTCAGAGATTTTGACAAACGAGGTGCTTATGCAGTTAATTCGTGAAGACTATCTAAAACTTATTCGTCCTTATTATGATGTAGATTTAATAAAGGTGATAACCGGAGTTCGCCGTTCAGGCAAATCAGTTCTGATGGATACAATTAAGAATGAACTGCTTTTAAAAGGGGTTTCCGGTTCTCATATAATCAGCATAAATCTTGAAGATCTGGATTATTCTTTTATAACAAATGCCGTTGAGCTTCATTCAGAAATAAAAAGCCGTATAATAGACTTGGAAAAATATTATATCTTTATTGACGAAATTCAGCATCTTGAGGATTTTGAAAAGGTTCTTGCTTCGCTTAAGGCTAAGTTTAACTGCTCAATATTTGTTACAGGAAGTGATTCAACAATGCTTTCAGGTGAGCTTGCCACACTTTTGACAGGGCGAACTGTTGAGTTTGAAATATTTCCGTTTAGCTTTAAAGAGTCAGTTGATTTTCTGAAAATGAATAATATCAGCTGTAATCCTGATGAGTTTATAAAAGATTATATAAAATGGGGTGGTTTTCCTCTTAGATTCAGCTTTAGGGAAGAGAATTCTATTAAGCGGTTTCTGGATAATCTTTATTCAAACATTATAAACAGGGATATAATCAAAAAATCAAGCAAAATTGACAGAAAAGCTTTTAAGGATATTTCGCTTTATATTATGTCGAACGCAGGAAAAGAGTTTTCTGCTGAAAACATTGCAGCTTATTATTCGCAAAAAAGCAAAAAAAGGCTAAGCGCCCGTACAATTTACACATATCTTGAAAAACTGCATAAAGCTTATATTCTACATTCCTGCAAAAAGTACAATATTGTGGGAAAAGTTGCCCTTGAATCGAATGACAAGTTTTATGCTATTGATACAGGTCTGCGCACTCTTAATACGAATACAATCAATTATGAAGATACTTTCTTTTTGGAAAATATTATTTACAACGAACTGTTGATTCAAGGATTTACTGTATTCACTGGAAAAACTTATAAGGGAGAAATTGATTTTGTCGCTATTAAGGGAAATAAAAAGTGTTTTATTCAGGTGGCATATCTGCTTTCTGGGGAAGAAACTATAAAAAGAGAATTTGGAGCGTATGATAAAATTACGGATGCTTCCCCAAAATATGTTCTTTCTATGGATAGAATTGATTTATCACACAATGGAATAGAGCATTTGAATATTGTGGATTTTCTTTTACATAAAGCAAGTTTGCATTTATCATAATATCGTTCTAAGACCGTAAGAGAAAAGCTGATTGTAAGGTTTACAGGAACTTGATGACAAGACCATTGTTATTGCAGTAACAGTACCATTGTTACCGCAATAACAGTACCATTGTTACTACGATGACAATACCCTTGTTGCCGCAATAACAGTACCATTGCTACTGCTGAAAAAAAATCGCAAAAACTGCTTGACCTGGTCTTTGAGGCCAGGTTTACCATTCTCTCAGACTTAAGAAAAGGGAGAATGACGAAATGAAAGATTTAAGCTTAATGACTTGGAAAGAGGTTAAAGCGGTTGATAAAGAAAAAAGCATCGCTTTTATTGTAATGGCTCCAATCGAAGAGCATGGCTGGTGTCTTCCGCTTGCAACAGATTTAATTGAAGGCGAGAACTGGAGCCGGGGCGCAATGGCAGAACTTGAGGCGAAAAACTCTGTTAAATGTTACTATCTTCCGCCTTTTCCGGTAGCGGCAGCATCAGTAAACGAATTTTATGGTTCAATTCATTTTTCAATGAAGACAACTTATGAAACAGCGTATGAAATTCTTGAAAGCATCAGATTTATGGGCTTTAAGCACATTGTTGTTATCGCTTCACATGCAGACCCGAATCATCAGATTGCCGTAACAAAAGCGGTCAGAAAAATCAATAAAAAACATGGAATCTGCGCTATAGCACCGATGGGTTCAATTTTTATGGGAGCCGGCGTTGAGCCTTCTGAAGAAATCAAAAAACTTGAAGCTGAACACGGAAACGATTTTCATGCCGGTTGGGTTGAAACTTCAAGCTTATTGGATATTGACGCGAATTTTGTGCGTGACGGATACAAGGATTTACCCGATTCTGACATTTCTGACAGAGACATGATTTTTAAGAAAAAGCAAATTGCCGCGATGGGAAAATACGGACATATAGGCATGCCGAGATTTGCTTCAAAAGAAATCGGGCGAGAGCTTAACCAGAACTGCATTGAATCAATCTGCGAAGCTGTGATAAACTTTTACAATAGAACAGATTACAAGAAATATGATGATTATTTCTTATATAAGATATTTCCGCTTCATATCGGTTTCTTAAAAGCTTTCGGCAAAGTTAGAAGAATAATGGCATCTAAAGATGCCGGCGAGTTTTAACTCTTGAAAATAGCAAGAGTTAAAACATCGCATTTTCAGAGTTACCTAGAAAAACTGAAGTTTTTCTAGGTTTCCATAAAAAGGCAGGTGAATAATGTACACACGCGGTCAATTTGCAATTATAGGAAAAGTAGGCAGAAAAGCGCTCAGAATCTACCATGAAGAGGGGCTGCTTGTTCCGGCTTTTATCAACGGAGAAAACGGCTACCATTATTATGAAGAAAGCCAGCTGGCGGTTCTTGAAAAAATTAAGAAGCTCAGAAAAATCGGGCTTTCTTTATATGAAATAAAACTTGTTCTAAAAGGAAAGGCAGCCGAGAAAGAGCTTATTGAATCTAAGCTTCACGAAATGGATTCGCGGCTACAGGAAGCCAGGGAACTTGCCAATGCAGATGAAGAATTTGTGACGCAAAATGGAACTACGGAATGCACGCCGGATATCCGTCCTTTTGAAAAATGCCGCTGCCTTTATATTGATGAGAATGTCGAGCTAGAGAATCTTGGAATGTCTGTCGGAAAGCTATACGAGAAAGCTTCCAGAGAAGGCATAAGCATAGCGGGAAATCATTTTGTAGTTTATGACGGTCTTGCTGCCAAAGAAGGTTTTTCTATGAGAACATGTCTGCCTGTTGCAAATTATTCTGGTGCAGACACAAGCGAAGTTTTTGAAGAAAAGTGCCTGCACACAAATTTTACAGAAGGATTCTCAAAAGTCAGCCGGGCGCATGTTGTCATAAAGAACTATGCAGATGCGCACCAGATTAAGCTTACCGGCAAAGTCTACGAAGTCTACAACAAAGACATGTCCGTTGATGTTTATTATGGCTTAGCTGAAAATGAAAAAGCTTGAATTCGTCCTCTTATGCGCTGTCTTAGAGGCGCTGTTAATAAGCTGTGTTGCCTTGGCAAATGCAAATCCAGATTCTGTACTATACTTTGTTTTTTATAATCTTGGATATGGATTTATATTCAGCTTTCTAGCACTTCTTTATTTCCTCCGGAAAGAAAATGCAACATTATTTTCCGTCGGAATTAAAAAGATTGGGCTGCGGCAGTTCATTGTTTTAACAGCATTTACAGCATTTTCTGCCGGCGGGCAGCTTATTCCAAAAATGCTTGCAGGTGAAAAGATTCCCTGGCACCTGCTGCACATGGGAATTGTTCCGCTGATTATGACAACGTTCTTTGAAGAATTTCTTTTCCGTGGATTTATACAGACTAGAATTGAGCAGCACTTCGGCTGGTTAGCTGCAATTATTGTCTCAGGAATGATGTTCTCGCTGTATCATTTGGGCTACCCGGGATTCCGCAGCTTTGGCGATATTTTACTGCTGTTTGCTGTAGGTATCAGTTTTGCGGCTGCATACAAACTTTCAGGCAGCAACTTGTTTGTAGCATATTTTGTAAACCTTCCCAATGCTTTTGTTACATATATGCTGAAACATGAGCACTTCCCGGCTATGTCCATAAGCTCCACAATTGCGGCAGGTATTACATTGGTTTTGGTTTCAATAGCATTGTACGGGAACCAAAAACACAAAACGCGAAGAATATAAACTAAGCAGCCTCATATTCTTCGCATAAGTTTTTGTGCTTACGATTCGAACTGGTCAACCTGTGTGCCGATTTCGATGATAGATTTTTCCATTACAGAAGAAATTTCTGTAAGAGATGAACCCATCTGCTCTATGCGGTTTGCACCATGCGTCATTTCAGACATACTCTGGCGCATTTTTTCAGTTTCCTGCTGCAATGTACCGATTTCTTCCATAATTACGCGGCTTCCGTCTGTCATGCCCTGAGAAGCACCGCGAACTTCTGCGGTGCTGTCGTTCAAGTTGCGGAGTGCGCCGGTAATCTGAACAGAACCTTCCTGCTGCTCGGTCATGGCGGCTTTTATCTGCTGTACAAGCGTATCTGTCATGCGGATTTCGCTTGCAAGGCTTGTGTAGCCCTGAACGCCCTGCTGTGTGGCAACAACGACAGTATTGATTGCGTCCTGAATGTGCTTAAGCTGTTCACCGATAGTCTTTGACTGTCTTGTAGAAGTTTCTGAAAGTTTACGGATTTCGTCTGCAACAACGGCAAAACCCTTACCTGCCTCACCTGCGTGGGCAGCCTCAATTGCGGCGTTCATAGCAAGCAGGTTTGTCTGGCTTGCAATATTTGCAATGGCTGTGTTCGCGTCGTTTAAAAGCTTTGACTGGTTCTCAATCTCTGAAATCTGTTCTTTCAACTGAGCCTGTGTAGCCGCGCCGTTTTCTGCGTCCTGGGCAAGCGCACCGAATGAAGAAGCCATCTTATCAACAGAGCGGTTTACCTCGCTTATGTTGCCGATCATCTGCTCAACAGCGCTTGAGGCTTCCTGCACAACCTTTGCCTGCGCGCCTACAAGATTTTCAAGCGAATGAATATTTCCTATGATGTTGTGTACTGACTTTGCAGTCTGTTCAACGCTCGTATTCTGCGTGGCAATGTTTCCCTCAAGTCCGTTAATGCTTCCGGTAATCTGCGAAATTGCTGCAGAAGTTTCCTGTGTTCCGTTTTTAAGCGAAATACCGGCATCAGTCAAAGACTGCTTTGAGTGCTTCATACTGTTGATGATGTTCTGAAGTCTTTCTGAGAATGTGTTGAAGCCTTCTGCAAGAAGCGATGCTTCTGTAGTGAAATAGCTGCGGTATTTTCTTGAAAAATCGCCGTTCGCAATATATGAACAGCCGTTCGCAAGTTCCTTAAAGTTTTTAGAAACCCGCTTTGCAAGAATAACAATAACAACAATAACCGCAACAAGAATCAGAACAAGCGCAATAATAAGGCGCTGAATCATGCGCGTATATTCGCCTGTATAATCAGAAATAGGTCCGTCTGTAACAATGAACCAGTTTGTATATCTTACCGGATGAATGGCATAGAAGGTGTTTCTTTCTATAAATGTCTTAGCATTGCCGTCAAGATATGACTGCTTTGAATAAGTCTTGAAAGAAACATCATCAAAGTAGTTTTTGTTCATAATGGCTTCAAAGTCGTCATTTGTAATGTACAGACCTTCGCGATTTATAATGTGTGTCTTACTGTTAGCTGAAAATTTAATGTTCTTTACGGCTTTTGACAAATCATCAAGTACAATGTCAGCAGCGGCAATACCAAGCTGTGCGCCGCTTTCGTCAAGAACACGGTAACTCATTGTAACGCAGATTTTTCCCGAGTTCATGTCGGTGTACGGTTCTGTGTAGACAACATCTTTCTTGTTATTTACAGCGTTCTTGAACCATTCGCGTGTGCTTGCGTCAAAATCGGGCGGCGCCTGCCAGCCTATGTTCGTAATAAGGTAGCCGCCTTCCCACTGCTGCTTAAGTGTCTGATAATACAGCATTGAGCCTTCCATCATGCGGTCGCCGAGGCGCTCTACCACAGGCGTTAAAAGCTCGCGGTTGTTCAATACAGAAACTGTAGTGGCAAGGTTTGTTACAAGGTCATTGTATTCTGACAAAATGCCGGAAACTTCTTCGCTCAAAGTTTCCATTGTTTCTTCAACGGAACTTACCGTTGACTTTTTGAGAATGCCGCTGGTAAGGATTGTGAATGATGTGCAGAGGAATAATGCTACAATCAGCACTGTGCCGATTGTTCCGATTAACAGTTCCGAACTAAGTGAAAGATGTTTCTTCATTTATGTTTGCTCTCCTAAAACAAAATACAAGCAAAAAATTAAGATAAACAAACTTTATTAAACAAACACACTTTATAATATGAACTTTTTTATCTAATAGAGTATAGCACTTATGTGATTTAACAACCACTTTTAACCACAACTTTTTTGTAAAAGATTGTAAAAAACCGCCAAAATCAAGTCCGGGGTTGACGAATCATTAAACACACGTCAAACTTAAGCATTATGAGAAAAATTAGTCTTGTTTTTGGTTTTATTTTTGTTGCAGCAGTTCTGCTGCTTTCTGGCTGCAATAAGCAGGAAGAACTTTCGCTTGAAGAGATTGAAAACTATGGTACAAGCGGCGTTGCAGAATTATTGGAAAAAACAAAATACCGTCCATGGGAAGGTCAGAAATTTGCCCCGGGCAAAAGCGGCGGCACTTGGAAAGACAGCATAACGTCTGACCCAAAAACATTTAATCTGATTGTTGCAGACGGCGACGGCGAGACAAATGCGCTGCTCAACTTTCTTACAGATTATCTTATTGACTATAACTACACTACAAAAGAATGGGAACCGCATATCGCCGCGCCGCGCGTAGAAGTGCATGAAGCCGACGGCACAATGGACGTGTTTTTCACGCTTAGAGACGACCTCTACTGGACATACTACGGCTCTGACAAGAAAATCAAAGTAACAAGCGATGATGCTGTTTTCTGGTACGATGAAATTGACGGCGAAGAGCAGCTTCACCTTTCAGCCTATACAGGACAGTTTCTGGCAATGGAAGACGGCACAATAAAGCACGTTGATATAGAAAAAATTGACGATTTGACGTTTGTGTATCATTTTCCGCGCATAACAGCAGAGCCGCTTCTGCACTGCAACGGTTCTTTCGGGCCAATGCATGTGTTCAAGCCTGTAAAAGACAAAGAAGGTGTTGAAGGACTTAAGAAAATTTTCAGCGTTTCGGCTGACCCAAAGACAATTCCTTCAATGGGCAAGTATTATCTTGTTGAATACACGTCCGGTCAGCGGCTTGTATATAAGAAGAATCCTTATTATTGGGAAAAAGACGCAAACGGTACAGTTATTCCGTACCCTGACGAAATGATTATGAGCATTGTTCCTGACAAAAACACGCAGTTTCTTATGTTCAAAGAAGGCTCGCAGGAAGACTATAACCCGAAAACCGAAGAAATCAGCGAGCTTGTAAAAAAACAGGGCGACAAATACACAATCTACAACAACGGCGGCACAAACGGTGCTTCGCTCTGGACTTTTAACGAAAATCCAATAAATAAAGACAAACCCTACTACGAATGGTTTACCTGCAAAGAATTCCGCCAGGCTATGAGCTGCCTTCTAAACAGAGAGCGCATTATCTCGCAGGTTTACAACGGACTTGCCGAGCCATGCCTTTACCTCTTTCCGAAGCCTAACGCTTTTTATAACGAGGAAATTACATTGAAGTATGTTTTTGACCTCAAAAAAGCCGAGGAGCTTCTTGCAAAAGCCGGAATGAAAAAGGACAAAACCGGCGTTCTCCGCGACAAGAACGGCACACCGGTTGAATTTGACCTTACAGTTACAGCAGAAAGCCCTGTTGCTTCTGATATTGCTTCTATTATAGTAGACGAAGCCCAGAAAGTCGGCATGAAAATAAACGTGCGCACAACAGACTTTCAAAAGCTTGTAGAGCAGATGACTTCAACTTACGACTGGCAGTCTTTGTTCATAAGTCTCGGCACATCTATCTTCCCTTCGCAGGGCTCAAATGTCTGGCCTTCAAACACGCCGCTTCACATCTGGTACCCGATGCAGCCAAGCCCTGCAACAGAATGGGAAGCACGCATTGACTATCTCTATAATGAAGGCTGCTGTACTATAGACCACGATAAAGCTAAAAAAATCTGGGACGAATATCAGTCTATAATTCTTGAGCAGTGTCCGCTGATTTATCTAATGCGGCCTATAAGTTTTTATGCTTTGAGCAACAGATGGGATCAGACAAACCTTTACTACGACCCTATGGGAGGGGCAACCACAGACTATGTCTACCTTAAATAATATTAAGCGCATAATGTACGCAGCGGCTTCTCCATGGCTGAATTTCAGAAAAAAGTCGCCGCTCTGGTCTTTTATCGTTTCAAGACTGATAACGATGGTGCTTATTCTGTTCTTTTTGGGCTTTGCCGTTTTCGGCTTAATGGAGCTTGCACCGGGCGACATTGTTACGCGCCTTATGATGCAGCAGGTCTTTTCTTCTGCGGAAGGCCCTGCCGGCAACGCACAGACTCTGCAAGCTACAAACTTTGATAAATACGAACAGACACGCCATGAGCTTGGGCTCGACAAGCCTTTTTACGTTCAGTATTTTAGCTGGTTAAAGCGTGTCGTCATACACCACGACCTCGGTACAAGCCTTATTTCGCGCGCGCCGGTTTCTTTTCTTATAAGTTCGCGTATATGGAATTCGCTGACGCTGAATTTGATTTCGCTGATTCTTATTACGACTTTTTCGTTTTTGCTCGGCGTGTACTTTTCAAGCAAGGCAGGCACTGCGGCAGATGTTGCTGTCACTTTTTTCTCGCTCTTTTTTCATGCAGTGCCGGGCATTCTTCTGCTGATTCTGCTACAGCTTTTTGCCGCAGTAACCGGGCTTTTTCCGATTACAGCGTATCCGGCGTTTCCCATAACAGAAGCGCCTGTAAAATTTGTTTTCAGCTATATGCACCACATTTTTCTGCCGCTGCTTGCTTCGTTTTTAGGCGGAATCGGCGGCACGCTTAGAATGATACGCGCAACCATGCTTGACCAGCTCGGTCAGCCTTACATAACGTCTTTGCGCGCAAGGGGCATTTCTGAAAAGCGCGTGTACCTTGCCCATGCTTTCAGAAACACGCTTAATCCGTACATTACAGGCAGCGCAAACCTGCTTGCAAGTCTTTTTTCAGGCTCGCTCGTACTTGAGATTATCTTCTCTTATCCGGGCATCGGCCGCCTTATGTATGAAGCAGTTTTGCAGGAAGACATCAACCTTGTGCTCGCAAACCTCATGTTCATTTCGTTTTTGGTTCTGGCAGGCATGGTCATAGCCGACATTCTGCTTGCACTCGTAGACCCGCGCATCCGCTACGGAAAGGAATAACCGATGAAAGAGTTTTTCAAATATCTGCGGACACGCCCGATTGCATACGTTTCGTTTATCATACTCTGCATTCTCTACGTTATAATGATTTTTGCGCCGTTCGCCGCGCCGTACAAAGCACAGACTTCGTTTCCAGACAAGACTTATCACCCTGCAAACATACGCTTTTCAGGTGGAATACAGGCGCAGGAATGCCGCGTAATCAACTCTGTCGGCTGGAAATACGCAAGGGTAAAAGGGCTTTATCACAAGGTGCGCTTCTTTGTAAAAGGTGAAGAATACACATTTCTTGGCTTAAAATGCGACAGGCACTTGTTCGGCACAACAGACGGCTACCCTGTTTTTCTGCTCGGCGCAGATTCTTTAGGGCGTGACCTTTTCAGCCGCATTATCTACGGCAGCAGAATCTCGCTTACAATAGGCTTTATAGCAACGGCAATTTCGCTTGTGCTGGCGATTCTTTTCGGCGGGCTTGCAGGCTATTACGGCGGCACAACGGACTGGGCAATAATGCGCATCTGCGAATTCTTCATGCTCATTCCGGGGCTTTATATGATTCTCTTTTTGCGCTCGATTCTTTCGTCGTCAATGGATTCTGGACAGTCTTATATGGTGATTACCGTAATTCTTGCGCTTGTCGGCTGGCCGGGCAGCGCACGCACAATAAGAGGCATGGTTCATTCCATTAAAAGAGAAGAATTCGTCCTCAACGCACAGCTCGAAGGCATTCCGTCTGTCGTCATAATTTTTGCGCATATAATTCCGCAGATTTCAAGCCTGCTTATAGTCAGCACAGCCTTGAGCGTGCCGGGCTTTATTATGAGCGAAACGACATTGTCGTACCTCGGACTTGGAATTTCAGACCCTGCCGTAAGCTGGGGCTCGCTTATAAACAGAGATATTTCTACACTGAACAACTTGCAGCATTATCCGTGGCTTTTGTACCCGGCACTGCTGCTGCTTATTGTAACGCTTGCGTTCAATTTTGTGGGCGACGTTCTCCGCGACTATTACGACCCGTACCACAACATGTTTCCGCAGTTCAAGCTGATGAAATTTTTCAGCCGGAAAAAGCGCGCTAAGAATCTGGAAAAAGCACAGAATACAGCCGCAGCCGGAGATTCAGAATGAGCGCATTGCTTGAAGTAAAAGACCTCACAGTAACATTTAACGTGCTGCGCGGTAGAGAATACATTGACATTCACGCTGTAAGGGGAATCTCATTCAGCATTGAAAAAGGCGAAATCTTAGGCATTGTAGGCGAATCCGGTTCGGGCAAAAGCGTTTCGACACTTGCTGTTCCGGGACTTTTGGGTTCAAATGCCACAGTTACAGGCCATGCGTTTTACGACGGCAAAGACCTGCTTGCGCTTCCGCCAAAAGAGCTGAAATACTACCGCGGACGCAAAATCGGCATGATTTTTCAGGAGCCGGGACGTTCATTTGACCCGTTGCAGAATATCGGCTCTGTCTTTCTTGAGTCTTTCCGCGTTATTGACCCTGCCATTACAAAAGAAGCCGCGATGCAGAAAGCCGCCGCGCTTTTAAAAGAGACAGGGCTTTCAAATGCAGAAGAACGCCTTGCAAATTATCCGCACCAGTTTTCAGGCGGTCAGCTTCAGCGCATAGGCATAGCGCTTGCGCTTGCGCAGGGCTGCGAGCTTTTAGTTGCAGACGAACCGACAACCGCGCTTGACGTTACGATTCAGGCGCAGATTGTCGAGCTGCTGCTTCAATTGCGCAAGACAAGAAACATTTCCATAATCTTTATAAGCCACAACATCGACCTTGTTGCGCATATAAGCGACAAAATGCTTGTAATGTACGGCGGCATGATTATGGAGCGCGGCAAGACGGAGCAGGTTGCAAAAAGCCCTGTACACCCGTACACGCAGGCACTTCTAGCCGCAGCGCCGTCTTTCGGCACACATTATTCGACAAGCAGGCTGATTTCGATTCCGGGCAAGGTAACAGACCCTGCCCGCCCTGCGCCAGGCTGCCCGTTTGCGCCGCGCTGTGCACAAGCCTCTGCCGAATGCAGTACAGAATCTTTTAAAGGAATGAAATGCTATGAGCGCACTTGAATCTAATGACAAAGAGCCTGTACTTAAGGCAGAGCACATAAAAAAGCGCTTCAATCTTGAAGCAGGCTTTTTTGCAAACTACGGCAGATTTGTCTACGCAGTCAACGACGTTTCTTTCTCAATAGGAAAAAACCAGACTTATGGGCTTGTAGGCGAATCAGGCTGCGGCAAAACCACAACAGCCAGAATGATTGTAGGAATGTACAAGACAGACAGCGGCGTTATAAGCTACAACGGAAAGGACACCGCAAAGTTTTCGCACGCAGAGCTTAAAGACTACCGCGAAAAAGTCAAATACATTTTTCAAGACCCTGCCCGCTCGCTCAACCCGCGCATGACCATTTATCAGGTGCTTACAACCGGCTTGCGCTGGTCTGCACACTGGCCGGGCAAGCAGACCGCCAGAGAACAGGCAGCCGCAATTCTAGAAGAAACAGGTCTTTCCGCCGACGACCTTTACAGACGCCCTGCGGAATTTTCTGGCGGTCAGCGTCAGCGCATTTCAATTGCGCGCGCGCTTATAATGCAGCCAGAAGTGCTTATCTGCGATGAAGTTGTTTCGGCACTTGACGTTTCAATTCAGGGGCAGATTCTTAACCTGCTTCAAGACTTGCGCGAAAAACGCAAGCTTTCTTATCTCTTTATAACGCATGATCTTAAAATTGCGTGCTATTTCTGCGACAGAATCGGTGTAATGTACCGCGGCTGTTTAATGGAAGAAGCTGACGCTGCCGACCTTTACAAGACTGCGGCGCATCCTTATACGCAGCTTCTCTTTGAAAGCGCGCAGAGTTTCGGCACAAAAACAAGCGGCGAAGTTAAAACCAATATTGAAGAACTTTCTGGCTGCCCTTTTGCGCACCGCTGTCCGCGCGCGACAGAACGCTGCTCAAAGCAGATGCCGCCTCTTGCAGATATTTCTAAAACAGACAGACCACATCTTATAAGGTGTTTTGAGGCGGCAGAATAATGGCATTGAAAATTACACAAGGCGACATTACAACTTTTGACACAGACGCAATCGTAAACGCTGCAAATGAAAGTCTGCTTGGCGGCGGCGGCGTTGACGGCGCAATTCACAGGGCGGCAGGCAGAAAGCTGCTTGAAGAGTGTATTACGCTTAACGGCTGCAAAACAGGTCAGGCAAAAATTACAAAAGGCTATAACCTCAAGGCAAGACATGTAATTCACACAGTCGGACCTGTATATTATGAGCATGATGCAGCCGAAGCAAGGCAATTGCTTGAAAGCTGTTACAAAAACTCAATTGAGCTTGCACAGAAGAATGGCTGCAAAAGCATGGCTTTTCCGTTAATCAGCGCAGGCGTATATGGCTACCCAAAAGCAGAGGCAATTGCTGTGGCAGTGGAAACAATCACAAAATATGCAGGCGATATTTCCGCATATCTTGTCCTGTTCGATTCAGAAGCCGCCGCAATAGCACGCAGCACATATCCGGCGCTTTGGCAGAATTAACAGCTTTATTAAAGTGTCATTGTCGGGCGTGACCCGACAACCTCTCATTAGATTGCCCGGTCGAGCCGGGCAATGACATACATCTAAAGCGATTCTTTGATGTCCTCAAGCATTTTTAGCGCGGCAAGACCTGTATCGAGCGTAGACTTAAGCGGTGCTGTTCCGTCTAAAAAATCGGCGGCATTTTTCACCATGTTTGCAAAATAGCCTGTCTTTTTTGGGAAATGTCCGTTTTCTTTGGTCAGCGAATAAAAGCCGGTGTACAGCTTTGACGAGCGGCGGCGCTCAAGCTTTGCAATTCCGTTTCCAATTGAAATTCTTCCCAAAGTGCCTGTAAGCACAATCTCAAAACCGAAGAACTTGCTGCGACCGGAAAAATCGAATACAACAGAAGCACCCTGCTCTGTCTGATATTGCGCAGACACGTTGCGTACAGCGCCGTCATCGCTTTTGAAAATGCCGAAAATATTCGGATTTTCAAGCACAGGGTCATCAAGCAAAAAGCGCACTATATCCACAAGATGCGTGCCGTCATGAATAAGACTGTACGCGCCGGTCTCTTCTTCTTTTTCAGAATATACGCGCAGCCCAGACATGAGCGACGCATGAACAGACTGAAGCTCACCGATTGTGGGCACAAGAGTTTTGGCTTTTGCATAATCTTTTGCGAAACGCCGCTCGTGGTTTACAAGCACCGGCACAGATGCGGCCTCTGCGGCGCGCTTTATGGCAAGACCGTCGCTCATATTAAGCGCAACCGGCTTTTCAAGAATCAAGAGCCGCGGTTTTGCGGCAATTGCCTCAAGCGCAGTCTTAAGGTGTGCGTCCTCGTTTACAGCCACAGTAATTATGTCGAAGTTCTGCGACTTGAAAAGCTCTTCTGTAGTGGCAAAAGCTTTTGCCTGTCTGTTGGCGCGGTGCCATTTTTCAAGATTTTCAGCATTTATGTCGCAGCCTGCAACAAGCTTTATGCGTTTTTCAGCGTTCAACGCCATTGAATGAGAAGCAGGCTGCTCGCGCTTTTTGTCAAGCCCAAGACTGTAGCCAATGCGCCCCGTTCCAATCAATGCAGCAGAATAAGTTTTGTTTTGCATAATATTTTTATCGGCACTTTTCTTTTCGCAACAGCCCAATCTACAAACAAAGCACAATCGGCGAAAAGCGCCGCTTTTGCTTACGCAAAACCGGCAGCATTTGTGCACACATGCACCAAAAAGATTGTCGGGTCAAGCCCGACAATGACATTTTTAAAGCCCCCTCTCCGCGAAACACAACTTAAACTGTAGAAAATCGGGGGTTATTAGGGGCGCGAAGCAAGCCCCTAATCGGTGCCGGAAAAGGATGGGGTTGAAGGGGAAGGAAAAACCGTGCTTCCGAATTAAGGGTTTTGCCTTCCCCTTCCGCATGATTGACGAAACCCCCTCAAAATGGTATACCTAGTACAGTTCTTTGTAATAAATCAGTACGAAAAAACAAGGATGCCCACATGACTTATTCTTTACCGACGAATCTTGGAATCGTTGCCTGTCCAGGTGGTGAAGCTTTTGCTAACGAAGTAATTGTGCACTTAAAGCACATCTACAAGCATCGGTTTCAGCTCAAAAACGAAGCACTTGCAAAGCGCTACGAGCTCGATAAAGATAAACTTCAGCAAAAAATAAACTTTCTTGGTGATGTTCATGCGTCAGAAGCCTGCATAAAAGGCTCTGTAGACAAATACCGTCTGCCTGAATTCAAAATCGATACACAGTTCACCTATTTTATGAACGGTGAATTCAAGACCGAAATCAAGGAATGTATCCGCGGCAAAGACATCTACATTTTCCAGGATGTCGAAAACCATCAGGAAATTCCATTGAACGGCGGAAAGAACAAAATCCGCTTGTCTGTAAACGACCACGTAATGTCTCTGCTTGTTACAATTGACGCCGTAAGACAGGCAGGAGCGGCAAATATTTCTCTTGTAGTGCCTGTTTATCCTTACAGCCGCCAGCACAAAAAGAAGGGACGCGAAGGTCTTACGGCAAGTCTCCTCGGCCACATTTACGAGAACCTCGGCGTTTCAAGAATCATCACTTTGGACATTCACTCACGCGAAATTGAAAATTCTTTCAATAAAGCAAATATCGAAAACCTTCATGCAAGCTACCAGATTATCCGCGAACTTTCTAAAATCGTAGATTTGACTTCAAAAGAAGATGATTTTGTTGTAGTTTCGCCGGACACAGGCGCTGTAGACAGAAACAAGTTCTACGCCACCGGTCTTAAAAAACCGCTCGCGCTTATCTACAAAGAGCGCGATTATTCCATTGTTACGCAGAACGCGCACGAAACAAACATTAAAGCCGTCAAGCTTTTGGGCGACGTGCAGGGCAAGACAGTCTTTATGGCTGACGACATGCTCGGAACAGGCGGCACTCTGCTTAAGGCAATGGAATTCTTAAAGCAGCAGGGCGCAAAACAGGTTATCGCTGCAATCAGTCTGCCATTCTTTACAGGCAACGCAATCGAGCAGTTTAACGAAGCTTACCAGAAAGGCTACTTCTACCGCATCATCGGTACAAACGCCGTTTACCACGAAGAGCTGCTTAAATGCGAATGGTACATCAACACAAATGTTACCGGGCTTTTTGCAAACGTAATCTCAAGAGTTCACCACAACCAGTCGTTGAGCGACCTTCTTGACAACCGCACAATCATCGACAAGCTTGTAAAAACTGAATAGTGTGAACGAAGCCGTTTTTTGCGCAGACATTGGAACTTCTTCGCTGAAAGGAGCATTGATAAGCCCTGACGGCGCGGTATTTTCATTTGCAAGAATCCGCTTTGAGAATAAGTCTGCACCAGACTGCTGGCTTGACGCTCTGACAGCCGCTCTTCATCTTTTAAGAAAAAACGCTGAACAATGCCCCGCCATAAGCGCAATCTGCATTTCTGGCAACGGTCCTACAATCGCATCAGATAAATTCATTCATTTGTGGAACGAACCTAACGGCACAGACGGAGAGCAGGCAAAATATGCCGCGCTTTCTGGCAGAAGCCTTTTTTTGCCCAAGCTGCTTTACTGCATGGAACACTACCCTTCACAATGGAACGCTTCCGCTTACATTTTTTCAGGGCCTGAATATTTGATTTATGCGCTGACCGGAACAGCAATAACCATTCTGCCTGAAAAGCGCTTTGAAGCCGCATATTGGAACGATGAGGTGCTATCACGCTGCGGCATAGACAGAGCAAAGCTTCCGCCGTTTGTTGCACCTGGCTTTTGCACAGGCAGCCTTACCGCCGCCATTGCAGAAAAGCTTGATTTGAGCACAGGCGTCAAAGTCTATTGCGGAACGCCCGATTTTGTCGCTGCACTTATAGGCACAGCGACACTAAAGCCGGGCAGACTCTGCGACAGAGCCGGCTCAAGCGAGGGGCTTAATCTCTGTGTTTCAGAGCCGGTCTTTCAAAGCAATATCCGCACGCTGCCGTCTGTAATAAGCAGCTTGTGGAACGCTTCGGTTCTTCTGCCGGATTCTGGCGCGAAATTTGCAAATTTCAAGAAAAATTCAGAATTCCGCGACTGGTCACCGGCTGAAACAGTTTTAGCAATCTTAAATGACAAAAAGTCTGAAGGCTACAGGCTTATATCAGACATTGCAGCCGAAATAAAGCAGAGCATCGCCGTTCTTGAAAAAGCCACAGGCTTTGAAATTAAGTCTATGCGCGTTACAGGCGGTCAGGCGCACAACACGCCATGGAACCAGTTTAAGGCAGACACACTCGGCATAAACATTGAAACCACGCAGATGCTTGATGCAGAATTAATGGGCGATGCAATTACAGCTTTTACAGGCATGGGCTTTTTCAGTTCACTTGAAGAAGGCGCGGAAGCACTTGTTAAGACCGCGCGCATTTTTGAGCCGCACAAAAACTTGGAAAGCGGGTACGCTTCAAAATGAAGATTTACCGCATTCCGGCTGAAACAAAAGCAATTTTATTCGATATAGACTCAACCCTTTATACAAACGCCTTTTATGCACATGAGCAGGTTGACGTGCAGTTAAGGCATTTTGCAAAACTTAAAGGCTGGGCTTATGAAGAAGCAAAGGCAAAAATTGACGCTTACCGCCAGAACTGGGCAAAAGAACATGGCGGCGCAAAGACAAGCTTTGGCAACACGCTGACAGCATTCGGCATTTCAATTGAAGAAAGCATCCGTTGGCGCGAGAAGCTTATAGACCCGGCGGAATATCTTGAATATGACGCAAAACTCGTTGAAACAATGGAAAAACTTGCGCAAAAGTATAAGATTGCAGCCGTTACAAACAATCCGATGATTCCTGCAAAAAAGACGCTTGAAGTTTTGGGCGTAATCAGCTTTTTTGATGAAATTATTGCACTTGATACGTGCTTTGTCTCTAAGCCGCACAGGCTGCCATACAAGCGCGCCGCTCAGAATCTTGGGCTTGGTTTTGAGCAGTGTCTTTCTGTTGGCGACCGCTACGATATTGATTTGGCTGTTCCGCTAGAAATGGGCATGGGCGGCATTCTTGTCACCGGCGTAAAAGACGTGTACACGCTGCCTTCATTACTGAAAGATTTAACACCAAGAAAATAAGTTTTCACATTACAGTCATTCCGAACTTGTTTCGGAATCTGCTCAAAACTCAAGCAGATGCTGAGACGAGCTCAGCATGACACATTCTTCGCCCCATATACGATTCGAACGTACGACCTGCTGCTTAGGAGGCAACCGCTCTATCCAACTGAGCTAATGGAGCAAAAATACTTAGAAAGAATAACAAAAAACATGCAAAAATGCAAATGCTTTTGTGCACGCTACTTTTCTTCGCGGACTATGAAGAGGGGGCGGTTTTTGGTTTCGATATAGATTTTAGAGAGATACTGTCCGAGGATTCCGATTGAAAAAAGCTGCAAGCCGCCCAAAAACAAGATTATACAGACCATAGAAGGCCAGCCTGCGACAGGGTCGCCGAACAGGATTTTCCGCACAATTATAAAAACTATGAATACAAACGAAACAATCACCGAGGCAAAACCGAGCACACTTGCAAGCATCAGTGGCTTTACAGAAAAAGCCGTAATTCCGTCGAGCGAGTACATAAAAAGCTTGTAAAAAGACCATTTGGTTGTGCCCGCAACGCGTTCTCTGTTGTCGTAAGAAAACCATTTTGTCTTAAAGCCGACCCATGGAAAAATGCCCTTTGAGAAGCGGCTCTTCTCGTACAGCGAAACAACCGCGTTGACGTAATTACGCGTCATAAGCCTGAAATCGCGCGCACCGTCTACAACCTCAATGTCGCAGAGCCTGCCCATAATCTTATAGAACATACGCGCAAAAAACGAGCGGATAACAGGCTCGCCCGCCCGCGTCGCACGTCTTGTAGCAGCACAGTCGTAGCCCTCATTTAAGATTGCGTCAAACATCTTTCCGAGCATGTCGGGCGGATCCTGCAAGTCTGCGTCAAGCGTAGCGACAAACCTGCCTTTTGCGCGGCTTAAGCCCGCATAAAGGGCAGCTTCTTTGCCGAAGTTTCTTGAAAAGCTGATATAATGAACGCGTGAATCTTTTTCAGAAAGGCTTTTTAGAATTTCAAGAGTTTTGTCATCCGAGCCGTCGTCAATAAAAACAAATTCGGCTTCTTTTATGCTGTGGCTTTCTTTGAGCTTGTCTAAAACAGTTGCGGCTTCTTTATAAAAAAATGGAATTGACTCTTCTTCGTTTTTGCATGGAACAACAAGCGAAAGATCGCACATATAAACCTCTAAAATGCCTGATTTTTCTAAATCTAACACAGTTTTTCATATAATACAACTTT
>JAGAAX010000047.1 GCA_017614995.1 Spirochaetaceae bacterium | reverse complement strand
ATCATAAAGCAAGGTCTACTGCCGGAATGTTCAGACATTTTTTTTACAGTATTGTTGCTTTCATGCTAAACAGGAACCTGGATTACTATAAAAATTATTTTAGAATCCGTTTAGCATGAAAACTCGAATTTCAGGCTATTATCTGTATCTAAGAAAGCAATTACCTGATTTAACACATTTCTTTGTCAATCTTTGGAACAATCACCTAGAGAAAAACCTATATGCCTATGATATTTCTTAAGATTCTCTTCCTTCAATAATTCAGGTATCAAATATGTACTCACTTCATGTGGTGTATCTTTATGTATGCTACACAAGAAAAAATATAATTCTTTCCTAACTGTTATTGGTACTTTTGTATTAGTTGCCATATCAAGAATTGTTTGTATAGCAACCTCTTTTTTTGAGATGCACATTCCAATACTCTACTCGATTTTTTATTGTTTTTTTTAACTTTTTCGAGTAGATTTGTGAAAATTCTTAAATTATTGCAATCGGGTTTCTTATCCTCTTTTTCTACCCAAAAGTCGGGTTATGAAACACTCCGCACGAAGTACCTTTAAATCTCTTAATTATCGTCTGGGAGAACGCTCTCTTCGTCTTCTTCTGACAAAGAAACTGCATCAAAGTCCATTTTCTGCTCTTCTGGAATTACAGAATAAACATACATGGAAATTATCTGCCGTGTATGTTCTTCTACGCCGGAAGCCTGAAAATGAAGCCTTGACTGATTCATTTTTTGGTTGAATTCAACACTCTTAACGACACCGCTCATTACAATCGTCTGTTCGCCAAGCTTGAACTGAAGCTTAACAGGCATACCCTCTACACCTTTTCCGCCGATTCTTACGAGAGCACCGTCTTCTGACAAATCTTCAAGAAGGCATTTTATGCCGGGTTCAAGTTCAATTGTCTTTATGTTCTTTGTGCGCGGATCTGTAAGAAGATACAAATCAGCCATAATAGAGCATGGACAGCGGATACTTCTGCGCTTCTGAGAACGCTGTAAATTGCTCGTCTGGTCAAGAAACAGAACAGGTCTTCCATGATAATGCCCTACACCATGAACTGTAGTATCAAAAATATAGCCTGCATCGTTTTTGCGCCAGAAATATACAGTTATTTTTTTATTGCGCCAGTCATAACATCTGTATTGAGGTTTTGCAGGTTCAGGATATGTAACAGTTATAACACTGTCATTTGTTAATACCATAGCAGAAAAGATACCGTTTGAAGGCAGAACAATTCTAAAGCGCTGACCGGGGCGGATAAATGAAGTGTTTTTCAAGCCCGTCTTTAACGGCGGGTCTAATTCGATTTTGCTTCTGTAAGCATAAAAGCTATTCAATAATTCAGCTGTATGCGGATCATTAATAGAACCAATATTATTTGCTATTTGAACAACAAGTGCGATAGCCTTGTTTATAGCAGGAACAGACCAAAAGAGGACTGTCGGTTCTTCAACTTCTGCCATTTTGGCAAGTTTCCAGACAAGCCGCATCTGCTTAAAAGAAAAGCCGGAATCAAAACCTGTTGAATAGAAGTCTATAATTTTTTTCAGCTTCATTTTATCTAACCTATTTCTATCTTTACAAAATCACTAAATTATAATACCACATAATTAATGAAAAAACAGTCATTTATTTTGCATTTTTTGCTATTTTTTGCAGTTTTTCTCTATTGTTTTATTCCCCCGATATTTGCATATCAAAAAGCTGCGGCGAATTCTTTTCCAGATTATTCTTATCTGGCTTTTCTGCTCAGTCTTTTGTGGAGCGCAGTCTGTCTGTCTGCTGTATATAATCAAAAATACGGAAACTCATCGTTCAGCTCAACCGGCTTAAGGCATTTTGTGGTTTTTGCAAGCGTAAAATTCCAGATTAAGTTCCGTAAGTGCATAAAGCATTACAAGCAGGGCATTCTAACGCTGCTTTTGCTTTTTGCAAGCGGTTTTATCACCCATTTTTTTGCAAAGACTGAAGCCCCCGTAATTCCGCAGAAAACACCGCTTGAATGGGTTTTGTTTTTTGCGCTTACCTGCTTTTTTGCATCGGCAGAAGAAGTGCTTTACAGATATTACCTTCCGCGCACATTTAAATTCTTTATAAATGGAATTTACCGGAACCCAGAGGCAAAATCTAAAAGGTTTTTAATTGAAACATGCGAATTCTTTGCCGTTCTTCTTTTTGCCCTTGCCCACCGTTATTTGGGCATTGCCGCAATTATTCACGCCTTTATTTCCGGCGCGCTTCTCCGCTGGAACATAAAAAAAACAGACACTCTGATAAGTGTCTGTTTAATTCACAGTTTATATAACTGTCTTATTTTTGCTTTTTATCTTCTATAAAAGTCTGTAAAGTTAAAGCTTACGAAAGCTGAAGATAAATCTGGTCTGCAAGACCGAAACCGGCAGATTTTGTAACCGAAGTTGCAAGCTCGTCGTAGAGCATGTCCTCGTACATGTTCTGTGCGTATTCGTTCTGGCTGCCGCCGAGATTAGTCTTTGTAATTGTGTTCCGCATAGAAGAAAGCAGAATCTTTACAAAATAAGACTCAAGCTCAAGCGACTGCTTGTAAAGGCGGCTTGTTCTGTCAATCATTTCATTTGAAGAAAAGCCATGTGCACCAACAGCATTAGCGGCGGCACCAAGCGGACGCGAAGCCTTGTCAGCCGGTGTATTGAAAGCATCAGCAAGCGAAGAAGTATAATCACCGTTAATTCTGCCGTCTTCGGCAATCTGGCTTGATGAAAGAGTGCTTTTGCTTTCAGAATTCATGCCTGCCTGAATTCCGTCAATCAAAGACTGGAATTTATTCATTTCCTGCTGCATCTGCGCAGCCGTAGAAGCAGAGTTTCCGCCTACACCGCCTTTCGGTACATTAACATTATTTGAACTGAAAGTCTGAAATGAAGCGATGTCTAAACTTGATGCCATTTATTCTTCCTTTACACTTTTACGCTAAACTAGCGTTTAAGATTTGTTGCCGTAGAAAGCATGTTGTCGCTTGTCTGAATTGCCTTTGAGCTGAATTCATAGGCACGCTGTGCAACAATCATCTGAACCATTTCGTTTACAGCTGAAACATTTGACATTTCAAGGAATTTATGGTGTGTTTCGCCCATACCTTCAAAGCCAGGTCTGCTTGCAATCGGGTCGCCGGAAGCGTTTGTTACCTTAAAAAGATTGTCGCCGTCTGCTGCAAGACCAACTGGGTTCGGGAATCTGTAAAGTTCAATCTGAGCTACATCAACAGGGTCATCTGAACCTGCTACTTTTACTGTAACGCGGCCGTCTCTGCTTATTGCCAATGTCTCAAGTCTGAAACCTTCAGGCATGATAATTTCTGGCATAACGCGCAAACCGTTTGATGTTACAAGCTGACCATTGCAGTCAATTTTGAAAGAACCGTCTCTTGTATAAGCGTAGCTTCCGTCATACTGCTGAACTCTGAAGAAGCCCTCTCCTTCAATAGCAAGGTCTGTTGAGTTCAACGTGCTCTGCAATGCACCCTGGTCGAACATGCGCTGTGTAGCGGCAACCTTTACACCGCTGCCCATCTGAATTCCGACTGGAGTCACTGTGTCTTCTGTAGCAGGTGTACCGGCAGCCTTTACGTTCTGATAAATCAAGTCTTCAAATTCTACACGCTGCTTTTTGAAACCGCTTGTGTTTACGTTAGACAAGTTGTTAGAAATTGTATCAATGTTAGCCTGCTGACCGTTCATGCCGGTTGCCGCTGTCCATAAGCTTCTTACCATTTGTTATTCCCCTTTTTATTAGCTGTTAGCGCAAAACCGCAACCTTAGACCACAACGCAGACATCATTGAATCTTCTGTCTGAATTGTCTTCTGGTTTGCTTCGTAAGCGCGGTTCACTTCAATCATCTGAACCATTTCGTTTACTACATTTACGTTAGATGTTTCTACATATTCCTGAAGCAGAGCCGGGCGTTCATCGCCTTCTGCTATATGAGCCTTGCCCGAAATTGCAGTGTCAACCCAAAGGTTTTCGCCCTGCTTTTTGAGGTAGCGCTCATTCTCAAAGCGGACAAGCTTAAGTCTGTCTATAGTCTTGTCGCCGTCAACAGTGATAATTCCGTCGTCATTTACCTTAAAGTGCTTGTCCTGAACGCGGATAATGCCGTTTTCGCCAAGAACTGGATAACCTTCTTTTGTCTCAAGAATGCCTTCTTTGCCAATCAAGAAGTTGCCTGCGCGTGTGTAGCGTTCACCTGCCGGAGTCTGAACTGCAAAAAAGCCTTCTCCTGCAAGAGCAATGTCTGTTGCTGCGCCTGTGTTTTTGAATGAGCCCTGCTCAAAGACTGTGTAAAGTTCATTAGTTTCTACGCCGAGACCAACTTTTCCGACTATAGGAGCAACATCTGCTGAACCGCCCCAAAAAGTATATTCACCATTATCACGCATACGTCTAAGCAATAATTCAGAAAAATTCTTATTAACTGCAACATCGCGTTTGTAGCCTGTTGTATCTACATTTGCAAGATTGTTTGAAATTGCGTCCAGACGGTTCTGCTGTGCAATCATTCCACTTGCGCCGGTGTACCAACCTTGTACCATAAAAGAAGGCCTCCACAAAAAAAGAAGCAACCGCTTCTAAAAAAGCTTTACCCGAATCAAATTTCAGGGATTAGAAACGCAGCAAATGCGCTACATTAAGATTATCGGAACCGCAAAAAAAATGTTAAGATGAACTTGTCGGCTATTATATGAATATTACGAGTAGAGGTTCTTGTCGCCCCTAAACAACATTTTTTTTATTGTGTTTTCAAAAAACTGGGAGTATACTTATTAGGAATAAGGAGTTTCATGTGGCTAAAAATACTAAGGTCTTATCAATAATTCTTGGCGGCGGCAAAGGCACACGTCTTTATCCGCTTACAAAGGAACGCTCAAAACCGGCTGTTCCGTTCGGCGGCAAGCACCGCATCGTAGATATTCCAATTTCAAACTGTATTAACTCAGGTTTTAAGCAGGTATACATTCTTACGCAGTTCAACTCTGCTTCTCTGCACATGCACATTTCGCATGGTTATAGCTTTGATTCGTTCTCCGGCGGCTTCGTCGAGATTCTTGCAGCCGAACAGACATTTGAACATTCAGGCTGGTTTGAAGGCACAGCCGACGCTGTACGCAAGAATTTTCCGCATTTTAGAACGCAGAAACCTACACATTATATAATTCTTTCAGGCGACCAGCTTTATCAGATGGACTTGCGCGAATTTCTTGACAAGCACATTGAATCTGGCGCAGAAATCTCGATTGCGACAACCGCCGTTACACGCGAGGACGCAACCGGCTTCGGCATAATGAAAGTAAACAAAAAGAACGAGATTACAGCATTTATGGAAAAACCGGCTGCCGACCTTGACATAAGCGACTGGATTATTCCAGATGAAAGCCGCACACCTGGCGCAACTAAAGGCAAAGACTATCTTGCTTCTATGGGTATTTACATTTTCAATGCAGACACCCTCTATGAAGTTCTCGACAATGATGCAACCGACTTCGGCAAGGAGATCATTCCTGCTGCAATCAAAAACCACAAGGTTCAGTCTTACATCTATGACGGCTACTGGGAAGACATCGGTACAATCAAGAGTTTCTACGAAGCAAACCTCGATTTGACCAAAATTACACCGAAATTCAATTTCTACGATGAAGACAAGCCGATTTTTACACATTCAAGAAACCTGCCATCTTCAAAGATGAACAATGCAAACTTGAACAATGCAATTGCAAGCGAAGGCTGCGTAATTACAGAAGCTACAATCAATAACTCGCTTGTCGGTTTGCGCAGCATCGTTGAATCTGGTACATATCTTGACGGTGTAATCTGCATGGGTGCGGACTTCTACGAAACAATAGAAGAAAAAGAAGAAAACGCACGTGCAAAACGCCCGAATGTCGGCATCGGCAAAAACTGCCGTATCAAGAAGTGCATTATCGACAAAAACGTAAGAATCGGTGACAACTGCTCAATAGGTCATACCGGCAAAGCTTACGAAAACGGCGAGCACGAGCACAACGGCGTACATTTCTACGTTGCAGATGACATCATCATTGTTCCGAAGAACACAATAATTCCAGAAGGAACAATTTTCTAGGATTGTTGTCATTGTCGGAATTGACACGACAATCCCGGCAAGCATTAAAGCGGCTGCCACAAGCTGAAACTTGGGGCAGCCTTTTTTGTGCTTTCAAGGATGCTCCCATTCTTCTATCGAGCTGTTCCATGTGTATGTTAATATATTCATCATTCCATCATCCCAGATAGCTGTTGCACCGTTGGGGAATACCGACCCATTTGGATAAGTAAAATTATTCGGGTTGCAGGGAAAGTTAAATATTGCGTTGTTATCATCCTTAAATACATTTTCAGCAATAATAACGTTAGTATCATTGCTGAAAATGACATTTGTAAGACCAGAACACAATTCGAATGCAAACTGTTTAATCTCTGTACAGTTTGAAAGGTTTACATCAGTAAGTTCAACACACATCCGAAATGCCCACTCCCCGATTGTTGTACAGCCAGAAAGATTTATGCTTGTAAGTCCAGTACAGTCTTCAAATGTACTCCATCCAATCTCTGTGCAACTGCTTGAAAGGGTTACACTTGTAATTCCATGGCAATGTTTGAATGTCCATTGTCCGATAGACGTACAGTTTGAAAGATCAAGACTGCCGCTCAGACCAGATTGTCCAAATGCGCCATCTCCTATCGATGTGCAGCTTGAAAGATCTACGCTTGTAAGGCTGCTGCACTTATCAAATGCGCCCACTCCTATCTCTGTGCATTTTGAAAGATTAACGTTTGTAAGTTTGCTGCAGCTTTGAAATGCATACATTTTAATAGTAAACGGTGTATCTGGCAGAGTTACCGACCCAAGCTTTGATCCATTGGTAATTGCAGGCTGATCAATATATACATCAGGATTATTTTCATCTGGAATTCCATAGTCTCCTACAATATTCAGCGCTGTTACACCGCTCAAGTCAAGGCTTATGCTTCCGTCTGCAGCAGATGCAGGCAGTTCTATTTTTTCAAAATTTCGACCAGTACTGTCTATTACTACTGTACCCGATGTTTGGTTTACCACAAGCGTACTGTCCGACAAACGGAAACCATAGGTTGTATCGCCAGTCGGCATTATGTCGAATGAAACATCACCAGAAGAATTGATTCTTACATTGCCGCTTGAAACAACCTGACCTTGCACAGAGTATTTATTTGCGTGATAAACAATACCGTTGCTATCAGGCGTAGTATAATCTGAAGATGAAAGAGGCGGCAGATCAAGCTGTATGCCGTCTCTTTTATAGTAAAAAACTTCTTCCGGTGCGGAATCTGGTAGTCTATATGTAGCTTTATACTGGTAATCAATCGTCAAATTATCACCTGAGTTTGCTGCTCCATTTGCCCTTATGCGCGCCCTTCTCGGCGAGCTTTCGCCCTGAACGGCAAAATCAACATAGAATATATCTGATGTTATACCATTGTCATATATCGCTCTTACCAGAGAGTTTACGTCTGAATAGTTTTTACCGTTGAATGTGTAGCCGCTTACATTAAGAGTTGTGTTTCCATTAATATAAATTTCGTTTATATTACCGGCATTTATGCCGCCACTACCGTTGTGATAAGTGTTAGAAGAACTGTTGTATTTGCTTATACTGCTGCCAGAGCTAGTTGAACCGCTTCCGCCGATGCCAGTTGCTCCACCACCGCCACCGCCGCCTCCACCACCACAAGAGATGGAAACAGCCGCGAAAACAATTACGGCGAGAGCGGTCAAAAATCTGAATTTTGCTGCTAAAAGACTAATGTTGCTTGTTGCTTGTTGCTTGTTGCTTGTTGCTTGTTGCTTGTTGCTTGTTGCTTGTTAAGTATGAGATCTGTCTTTTGCGTGTCAAGTGATTTTCCTCTCATTCTTGCAATTTCCTGTTTCTATTTGATGAGAAAATTATATCACACATATTTTAATTTTGGTAAAAAAACTCAATAAGCTTACAAAAGATTCCCGCATCAAGTGCGGGAATGACACTATGCCAGCGCAGGAATGACGCTTGCGAAGTCGTCATTGCCCGGCGTGACCTAACATCATCAACTTAAGACACTTTTTAAAATCTAAGAAAAAGGATAGAATTTTCCCGGGTGGGGAAATGAGAAAATT
>JAGAAX010000046.1 GCA_017614995.1 Spirochaetaceae bacterium | reverse complement strand
TTTGTCTGAAGAACTGTTTTTCCTTCAGGTGCAAAAGATTTGTCATAGGCATAGTTTTTTACCGAAATTCTGTTGAATGTGTTCTTTCCGATTTTTAGAGGAGCGCATTCAAAAAGTATTGTATCCTTGCCGGAAAAACTGCTGTCTATTGCATAGGCTGCCTGAAAACCGCTTGTAACAGGATAGGCTTTTTTATCTGAATATGCCTTCTTAAGAAGTTTTGGCATATATTTTTCATCAATCAGATGACCGAACAAAAAGCTTGTGTCTACAGCACTTATGACTTCATCGGCCGCAACAAACTTTCCATCTTCAAGTTCTATACCGGCAGCCATTTTATCTTTGATTACAATCTTTTTGACGGGAGCTGCCGTATACAGTTTACCGCCTAAAGCCTTGAATTTATCTGCCATTCTTAATGACATAGCGAGAGAGCCTTTAAGAGGAATATTGCCGTTACCGCTTGCCATTGTCGCGTAAGAGATAATCAGAGAATAGGCTGTGTAGCCTGCAGGGAGATAATCTGTCATAAGTTTTTGGATTACAGGCGATTTGAAGCGCTTTGCGAGTTCTTCGCAGCTTATATTGCCGTATTCTTTCATAAGTTTAGGCATATAAGGCATTGTTTTGCCCATCTCGATGTAGTCTTTTATGCCCATCATATCAAGCGGCTTTTTTGACGGCACTTCACATGTTTTTGCAAGCTCGACGAAATCAAAAAACTTGTTGATTTCTGCCTCATCTTCTGGTGATTCTGCCAAAAGCTCCTTGCGGCTCTTTTCCAAATCATTCCAAAGGGAAACTTCTTTGCCTTCAAATCTAGAAGTGTAAAATTTTGATGTATTAGCGTATTCTGTATTTTCGTCTATTGCACCGACAGTCTTCCATACATTCCATAAATCTGTATTGGGAAGTGTGCCTGTCAGCCAGTGGATGCAGTTGTCTATATGGTAGCCTTTGCGGTTCCAGCCCATACATTCGCCGCCTGCAACGGCGTTTTTCTCAAAAATTTCAGCCTCAAAGCCTGCTTTCAATGCGTAAATGCCGGCACTAAGCCCTGCGATTCCTGCGCCTACAATGATTATTTTCTTTGCCATAAAGTTCTCCTTGTTTCAATTTGTGGAATGTGATTCATGCCCGGATTATGTCGAGCATCCAACTGACTTCGGGTAGGGGAAGAGACGGGTTTATCGTGTGCTCTTCCATAATGCCCTGAATGCTGCTCCAAAAAGTAGCGGCAAGCGCGGTCGCGTCGCCTTTTTTGAATACGCCTGATTTTTGGCCTTCTTCAATTATTTTTGCTGAAACTTCAATCTGGTTTATAGATGAAGCAAGGCTGCGTATCTGTTCTGGGATTCCGAGGCGGTGTGCCTGATTCATAAGCACAAACATTTGCGGAATCCAAACCTTCGTGGCCGTCGCCGCAAACAGGCTGTGCACAAAGCCTTCAAAGTATTCAAGCGGCGTATTGTATGCGGACTTTTGCGGTGTGTTTGTGCCGTCTACGCCCATCTGCACCAGTGCAAGATAAAGCTGCTCTTTTGATTCGTAATAATGGAACAAAAGTCCGTTGCTGATGCCCAGTGCCTGCGAAATGTCAGTTATTTTTGTTTCGCTATAGCCTTTTGTGACAAAAAGCTCAAGCGCCTTAACCAAAATCTGCTTCCGCCTTTCTTCTTTCTGTTCGTTTCGTGTCAAAACTCACTCCATTTAGATTCGTTGAATAATAATTCAATGAATCTAAAATCAATATAACGCGGAAATCAGAATCTGTCAACTGATTGAATAAGAATTCAATGAAAATTTGTTTAATGAGTTATGACCTCTTCGCCGTTATAAGCGTCATGCTGTATTTGTTTAGCGTGAATACAGCGCTGCCGCTGGTTATGTACCAGTTTTTGCCTTTTAGCACAAACTCTGATTCTGGCGCGGCAATTTTGGCTTTGCACCAGTCAACAACGGCAGAATCTGGGCACGTGAGCGCGAGGTTGTGTTTTATGCGGTCTATTCCCATCGGCGTTGTGTGGATTTCGTCTATGCGCTTCAAAAGCTCATTCATCTTTGGTTTCTCCTGTTAAAAGCAGTTCTGGCGTGTAGACTTTCGGCTTGTCGGAGTCGCGCACCTTTTTCCACAAAGAGCGCGCTTCTTCCGCTGTGCCGTTTTTTTCGCGGTCGGCAAAATAGTCTTTCAAGAACTGATTCCACTGGCAGACGCTTTTGTCGTAGACGGCGTAGGTTTTTCTGCCGTAAAAAACGTCGGTAAGGTCGCCGAGCGTAAAACTTGTGTCATTTTCTTGTCGCGCCTTTTTGATGCACGCAACCATGTCTGCCGTAAAGTGAAACGGCACAATGCCTGTGGCTTTTTCAAAATATTCGCGTCCTGCTCTGCCGCATGTAAAGCCCGAAAGCACAACACTTGTATTGCTTGTAAACGGCGTGCCTGCGCTGCGCCCTGTCTTGCGTGCCGCTTTGCGTGTGTGCGCTTTATTCAGTTTTACAGCGTCAAGCGTGCCTTCAAAATGCTGTCTGATTATGCCTTCAAGCTCGTGTTTCCCGCCGCGGGAACTTACGCCGAGTTTTCTGCAAATCTCAATCAGTTCATCGCGGTACCAGTAATATTTTGAAAATTCTTCATAAGTGCTTATTGAGCTGAATTCTGGTCTTTTCATGCCCAGATTATACACCGCGAAATATGACAACAGTGTGTCTGGTTTGGCAATATTTCAAAATCCATAAATTATTTTAACACAAAAATAGCTTTTACGCAGGAACTGATTTATAATAGCTTTATGGAAATGGAAGAAAAAAAATATTGGTTGGCAAGCTTGTCGGTCAAGCTGCCGCTTTTTCTTGTGCTTTTTTGCATTATTCTTAGTGTCGGAAACGGAATAATCGGCTACAGGGTTTTCAGAACTTTGTTTGAGCGGCAGTACCGCGAAGTTACAAAGCAGGTTGCCGAGACGGCTGTTTCTTATGTCAACGGCGACCGCATTTACTATTATCTTAAAGGCGGTCAGGAAGACGAAGACTGGTACGAGACAGATTCGCAGCTTGATGTGCTCACGCAGACATCGAAGCTTGCGTATATTTATGTAACTGTGCCAGATTCAAAATTTGAGACGCGCGTCTACATTTACGATACAGTCAATTCCGAAGTGAAAAGCGCAAAAAAAATTGCGCTTGGAACAATAAGCTCGCTTTCACGCTACGACGAGAAATATATTCAAAATCTGAAAAATGTAATGCTTAACGGCGAAATGTCTATCCGGTTTGCATATAATGCGACTGGCGGCCATGTAACAACTTCTCTGCCTGTTGTAGACTCAAAAGGCAATAACGTCGCCATTATGAGCATTGTAAAGCCTATGAGCGAGATGCAGGGCTTTACAGAAAGCTATATAAAGACGGTTGCGCTTTCTTCTGCGGCAATTACGCTGATTATAGTTGTTTTCTTCTCGCTGCTGCTTATGCTGCGCTTTGTAAAGCCAGCCGCCATCATCACAAACGAGACATCGCATTTTGCGGCGCACAAGGGTCAGCTTTCAGACAGACTGAAAAAAATTAAGGGCAAAGACGAATTCGGCATTCTTGCCCGCGCAATTGAAAAAATGAGCGTGGACATGAACCAGTACATAGACGACCTTACGCACACAACCGCCGAAAAAGAGCGCCTTTCAGCCGAGCTTGACGTTGCAACGCAGATTCAGGCAAACATGCTTCCGCGCATTTTTCCGCCATATAAAGACCACCCCGAACTTGAGCTTTTTGCTACAATGGAACCTGCAAAAGAGGTCGGCGGCGATTTTTACGATTTTTTTATGATTGACGGTGACCATTTTGCGCTTGTTGTCGGCGACGTAAGCGGCAAAGGCGTGCCGGCCGCGCTGTTTATGGTTATTGCAAAAACGCTTATAAAGAACAACGTAATGCAGGGGCTTAAGCCTGCACAGGTTTTTGAGCGCGTCAACAACGAGCTTTGCGAAGGCAACGATGCAGGGCTTTTTGTTACATGCTGGATGGGCGTTCTTACGCTAAGCACAGGCGAGCTGCGCTTTGTAAACGCCGGACACACTTTCCCGATATTGCGGCATGGAAACATTGTTGAATTCTTGAAGTCAAAGCCTGACCTTATGCTTGCCGGAATGGAAGGCATGAGCTACCACGAGCACTTTATAACGCTTGGGAAAGGTGACAGGATTTTTGTCTATACGGACGGCGTTACAGAAGCAACCGACGCAGACAATCAGCTTTACGGCGAGGAGCGGCTTATCAGCTTCCTTAGAAAAGCTGAAATCAAAGATGTGCGCCAGTCACTTGCTGATGTCCGCAGTGATATAGATGCTTTTGTCGGCGGTGTTCCGCAGTTTGATGATATTACAATGCTTGAACTTGTGCTTAAAGATAAGGTGGGTGAACTTATGGTTGAAAAAAGCTTTAAGGCAAAAGATGAAAATATGCAGGCTGTATTTGATTTTGTTCATGAACAGATTCAAAAAGACTGTCCTATGGAAATTCTCAACAAGATAGACCTTGCTGTTGAAGAAATTTTCGTGAATATTGCGCATTATGCCTACGAGCCGGACGAAGGCCCTGTAACTATAAGCTGCGGTTTTGAAAATGATACGCTGACGGTTGTGTTCAGCGATCATGGGAAGAAATTTGACCCGCTCGCACATTCAGACCCGGACACGAGCCTTGCCCTTGAAGAGCGCGAAATCGGCGGACTTGGAATTTATCTTACAAAGCAGTTTATGGATTCAGTTGAGTACGAATATGTCGGCGACAAGAATATTCTGACAATTAGGAAAAAACTTAGTTAATTTGCAGAATGCGTCTTTGCAAGGCGGCAGCCGAAGCAGTTTCCGCCTTGCACTAATATAGGCTAGACGTTGATAATCGAAAGGACGCCTTCCATGCCTGTGGCCTGGAATACCTGAAGGCAGAATTCTGACGGGTTGCGTACAGACATTTTTCCGCCGATGCCTATCATCAGTTTGTGGGCAAGCAGAATTACGCGCAGACCCGCGCTTGAAATATAGCTTACTTCTTTCAGGTCAATAATGAGCGTTTTGCATGTCTGAGTGCAGTTTTTTATGCGTGTTTCAAGTTCAGGTGCTGTTGTTGTATCAAGTCTGCCTTCAATGGCAAGAACTGTAACTATATCTTTCTGGCTTTCTGTAATTGTCATTTTTGCTCCAGTTTGTTGGTGCGTAGATATGGGAAACCTCTAAAAACTTCAGTTTTTAGAGATAACTTTGAATATATATATTTTTCGGCTAATCGGAAAAAAAGTCAATCGATTTCTTTTTTTATTTAAAAAATCGTGTTATACTTATCCTAATTGAATAACGGAGACGGAAAAATGAAATGCTCAAAGTGTGGTGCAGAGATTATAGAAAATTTTAAATTTTGTCCTCAGTGCGGTCAGCCTGTTCAGAATGAAGAAGCAGCAAATCAAGCTGAAATAATGGCTGCATTCAACGATGACTGCCCTAAAATGATTATGGTTCCGGGCAATGTGTTTATGATGGGAAGCGGCGACTTCAGCCACAGCGTAACATTAAGTTCTTTTTCAATATCTGAAACACCTGTAACACAAAAGCAGTTTAAATTTGTTATGGGAAGAAATCCTTCTAAGCTTTTGGGCGAAAACCGTCCAGTTGAGTCGGTAACCTGGTGCGAGGCTGTTATTTTCTGCAACCGCCTGAGCGGTATGCACGGTCTTACGCCATGCTATAGCTTGGGCCGCGACATAGAGCTGACCTCTTTTACCAGCGACAGTCTTGCGTGGAAGCGCGTTACCTGCAATTACGAGGCTGACGGCTACCGTCTGCCTACAGAAGCTGAATGGGAATATGCTGCAAGAGGCGGTGCTGCCAAAGCTCCGTCTGCTTATGCAGGCAGCGAGAACATAGCAGAAGTTGCCTGGTACGGCGAAAACAGCGATGTGCGCACTCACGATGTAAGCTGCAAAAAGCCTAATGCGCTTGGGCTTTATGATATGTGCGGCAATGTCTCTGAATGGTGCTGGGATTTTCTTGACACACTGCCTGTTGCCTCGCAGACAGACCCGCATGGCCCGCATTTGGGCACTATGCGCATAAAGCGCGGCGGCAGCTGGCTTGATGACGCCCAGCAGTGCACAGTCTTTTACCGCAGTGGCAGTGCGCCGGCAGGCAAAAGCAGCAACCTCGGTTTCCGCGTCTGCAAATCTATTATAGAAAACAAAAAATAGGCGTTATAGCCTGAAAAATGCTGACTTGTTTTAAAACAAAAAAGCCCGCTGTTTGTAGCGGGCTTTTGCTTATACGCCTTATACGCTGTAAATTTTGAATTTGGTTGCTTCTGTCTGCAAGTTTGTAGTTGCTTCCATATTCAAGGTTGCAGCCTGTTTGATATTCTCAATATTTGAAATGATTGACTTGGTTTTTTGGGTCATGTCATTCATAGAATCTGTAATGCTTTTTGTTCCGTCTGCAAGTTTGCCGATTTCTATATTGACTTCTTTGCTTCCAGTAAGGATTTCTTCGGAATTCCGCTTTACAGAATATGTTATTTCGCTGATTTCTTTCATCGCTTCAAGAACTTGGGCACTTCCAGTGTCCTGTTCCTGCATAGCTGTCATAATCTGCTTTTCCTGATTCTTTACGTTGTTTGTCATGTTGAAGATAAGCTCAAACTGTGCCTGAACTTCTTCTGTGTTTGACGCAACAGTGCTGATTGAGCTGCCGAGGTCTTGCAGGCGGGTTGAAATCAACTTACTCTGCTCGTTACTTTCTTCAGCGAGCTTACGGATTTCATCAGCAACAACAGAGAAACCTTTTCCGGCTTCACCTGCGTGTGCAGCCTCAATTGCGGCATTCATAGCAAGCAGGTTAGTCTGTTCTGCAATGTGCTGAATAATTGTACTAGCCTCAAGAAGACCTTCTGATTCATCGTAAATTGATTTTGAAGTGGCTACAGCATCATCAACTTTTTTCTGACCTTCGTTTGCAGCATAGTCAAGCTGTGCAACAGCCTCAGAGTTGCGGTCAAGAATGCTTGTTACAGAGTGGATGTTTGAAACCATCTGCTCAACAGCGGCAACTGCTTCTGTAACATTAGAAGACTGCGCCTCAATATTTTCGTTCAAAACCGAAATATTTGTTGTAATCTGATTGATTGCAGCCTGTGTTTCAGTGATTCCGGCTGTCTGGTTTTCAATTTCAGCATCTACGTTCTTAATGCTCTTTGAGATAAGACCAGTCTGATTTTCTGTGTCTTCCGCGTTCTGCGAAAGTGCGGCCGCAGTATCCAAAGTTGTTTCTGCCGAATCCTGAATATTAGCAATAAGCTTTTTTGTTGTATTTGCAAATGTGTTTATGTGGTTTATAAGAAGTCCAAGCTCGTCGCGGCTGCGGAGCTTAACATTGATTTTTGTGTAATCACCTTTTGCAAGATTTTCAGAAAGCCTTTGAATTCGTCTGATTGCAATAAGCGAATCTCTTGTTAATGCCATAAAATCGACAAAACCTGCAATAAGACAGCAGATAAAAGTCGGTACAAGTCTTGAAAGAAAAATATCCTCAATCTTCCAGCCTTTTACAAGTGCGTTGTTGAGCGGCGCGGCACAAACTAAAGTTATTCCACACATTGCAAAAAAAGCTGTTATGATAAAACGCGCTCTGAACGTAAGACCGAGGTTTTCATTTGTAAGCGGAATCTCTGCCATCTGGTCTTCAAGCTCGCCGTGAAACAGAATGTAAGTCAAAAGGCTCACAAGACTGATTGTGCCGAACATCTGAAGAAATATTGTCATCGAAATAATTGCCGAACCGAACCAGTTTGACTCAGCACACATGGCGTAAACTATTACAAGATCAACAAAAATTGGTATTCCGATTGAAATTGTAGGATAGATTGCATGTGCCTTGTCGCATATCCGCACAGATTCAGGGCTTCCGTCATAAGCTTCTATTCTGGGCAGAAAAATTCTTGTGATGATAAACGGAAGAATCATCGAAACAATCATCGATATGAAAATTTCAGGCTTTAAGATTATCTGCGTTGTTTCTGCAACCGAAAAATATTTTGTCGTGTAAAGCTGAAGAACAAAAAAGCTTATCGGCGAGGCATACATAAGCCAGTTTAAAATATAAATTCTAAGCGGGTGTTTAAAACGAAATGGTTGTGTGCTGGAAATCTCAGCCATGTTTATACTACCTTCCTTATAATGCTATAGATACAATCGGCATAATAGCATTTTGTATCCAATAATTTACTTAAGAAAATATAAACATTTTGTGATTTTCACTTTAAATTAATCGTTTAACATTATGTACTTTTATGGAAGAAAAAGCAATATATAAATGCGTCATTGTACGGTTCAGCATGAAAAACCAATCTAGAAATTGTACCATGTAAGAACCTGCTCTCGTCGGATTCCGTTCCGCAAATCGGGAACGCGCATAGACAGCTTTACAATAAAAGTTTAATCTGCGTTCCGCTACGAGTTTGCGAAGCAAACTCGGCAGTTTTGCGGGATTATTACAAAAACAAAGATTAATCTCAAAGCAAAACGCGCCTACGCAGGTTCTTGTATGTGCATATCGATATAGATTGTATTTTCTGGCGGAAAGTAGTGAATTGCGGACGCGGACTGCCTCATGGCTTTGCCATGCGAGCAGGACGTCGGACGCAAGTAACGGATTTCCGCCAAGTAAAATCACATTGTAATGCCTTGCATACTGAACCCGGTGTGCCAGTGTCGGGTTCAACCTAAAACTGAAAATGTATGGGGGTGGCAGCCGCAATTTGAATGTTGCGGCTGTTATTATGCTCTTATTGCTCCGAAACGCCGGATCTTAGCATGTCTGCAAAGGCAAGAAAACTTTCTGCTTTTAAAACCGCAAGTCCCTGGTTTTCGTCGCCTAAAATAACCAGATTGTCTCCGGGCGAAATATTAAATATTTTTCGTGCCTTAGCCGGAATCACAATCTGGCCTTTGTCGCCGACTGTCACCATGCCGAACATGTGCTTGCCTTTTGGCGGCACAAGCATATTCATGTTGTCTGAAGGCTCATAATTTGCGAGATCGTCAAGCGACACACCGAACATATCCGCAAGAATGCGGCATTTGTCCAAATCGGGTATAGTTTCGCCGTTTTCCCATTTTGCAACAGCCTGCCGCGACACGCCGAGTTTTTCGGCAATGTCTTCTTGCGTGAGCGACTTCATCTTTCTAAGCTGAATAAGATTGTCTTTAAACATTGCTGTCCTTTGCTGCTTCTTGGTTTGTGCGCGGTTTTTCAGCAGTGGCGCGCTGTTTTTTTATGCCCAGAATTGCCCAGCGGAAGAACGGAATGCGCGAAATTATCGCGTTAAGACCATAGCCGACAGCAAAACCTGCAATAAGGCTCAGCACATAAGTCAGGGCAGGCGGCAGAAGTGCGGTTTTGCCGAAATAAAGCGCCACAGCCGAGATTCCGATCATGTGGAAAACGTAAAGTCCCCAGCTTCTTTTGTTCGTCCATTTGGTAAAGGCATTTTCAAAATCAAAGAAGCGTGCAGCCCCGCCCAAAAGCGAAAGGCAGGCGAACCATGCAAATGCGGCGTAAAGCGGTGTGCGGTTTACAGGCTTGTCCGCAATATTCTTGCCAAAGTAGCAGATGCAGAACGCGGCGCATAAAGCCAGAGCCGCTGCACCGAAAAGCGGAAACCACTTTTTGAGCCGCTCAATAACCTCGTCATGTGAAAAGACAAAATAGCCCAAGAAGAACACAATGCCGTAAAACCCGAAACGGTAAACAACGATTAACGGCGTGTTCATAATCTGCGCCGCGCCCCATACAGGCACAACAAACAGAGCAAGAACTGCAACATTTGTCTTTGCACACAGGTTATGCAGCCTGTCTTTTTCAATTTTACGTATAATCAGAAGCACAAGGGAAAATACCCACAAAAGCTGAATATACCACAAGACGCCTATGCCAGAAGCGCACATTATAAGATACAAGACAAAGGGCGGCACTTCTGCCATAGAATCGAATGCACCGCCAATAGCCATGCTCAAATAGCCCTGTACAAATCCAAAGACAAGAACACCGATGGTTGACGGCACAAGAAGTTTTGTTGTACGGCTTTTGAAAAATTCGCGGTCTGTGTGCTGTTCAAGATAAAGCTTTGCGCTTATGCCCGAAACAATGAAAAGAAGCGGCATAAACCATGGATAGACAATGTACATTAAAAGGTCAATCCACTGGGTTTCAAGACTTGTAATTTTTCCAAGTCCGCCGAGAATTCCTTCTGCGTTATATTCCCAGACAACGTGATAAAAAACAACAAGAACAACGGTTGCCCACCGGATGTTGTCAAGCCAGTGTTTTCTCATACAAATACCACCTTTGCAACTAATCTTAACATTATTGTATGCCCAGAACTTTGGGCTGTCTATCAATTAAAACGAACATTTTACGATTTTATTTGTTATTTTTAGTTGCGTGGCGGGTTATGGCACAAAGCGCATCGGTACATAAGCGCAGTTGTATTCTGCAAAGCCGGCTTTTTTATAGACTGAATAACCGTCTTTTGTAGCGAGTAAATCTACGCGGTCAATTCCGTTTGATTTTGCATAGTCTGTGAGCATTGCAATCAGTTTTGAGCTATAGCCTTTTCTCCGGTGTTCAGGCTTGGTGTATACGCTCAAAACTTCTCCTGTTTTGCCATGAATAAAATTCGGGTTTGCAGGTTTTTCATATATTATAAGCAGTGCAGCTGCCACAACTTCGCTTTCGTCTTTGGCAATAAACGCGACTGCATCTTTGTTCAGGTGCTTTTCAAAATAAGACAAAATCTGCTGACGGAGTTTCTGTGCGTCAGCTTCTGAAAGTGTTCCAAAATCTTCGTTTATATAAGCGAGCCTAAGCTCTGTAATCTGTGCAATATCATTTTCTTTAGCTGTAGTAAAAGTCATTTTTCACCTTCTTTAGTCTTATTTTCGGATTTGCGGTTTCAACCTTTTACAAAAATTGGGCGGGTAACAAAAGTTACCCAAAAGTGACCAATGTCACCGTTGCGTTCTTCTTCGGCTGACCGTATATTATGCTAATAGATGCCGAAACATAGGGAGCGGCACTGCGTAGCAGGGCAAAAATAGTCCGGTGGACTATTTTTAGCGAGTCTCCGAGCAGCTATGCTGCGAAGGGTTCGGCATGACGTATATATCCGTCATCCTGAACTTGTTTCAGGATCTATATGACAAACTTTTGTGAGGTAGCCATGGAAAGTATTATTTCAGTTTTAGCTGATAATCTTCCTTGGGTTTGGGTTGCGGTTACAATCATCTGTGTGGTGATAGAATCGCTGACTCTTTCCCTTACTACCATTTGGTTTGGAATCAGCGGATTCGTGATGGTTTTTCTGGCATTCACGCCGCTTCCTTTTAGCGTTCAGGTCTTGATATTTGTTGTGCTTGCTCTGGTTCTTCTGATTTTTACACGTCCATTGGTAAAGCAGAAGCTTAATCAGAAAAAGATTGCAACAAATTATGAGCGCATAATCGGACAGCTTGCCGTAGTGACAAGAAAAATCACCGCGCTTGAAAAAGGTTCTATTAAAATCAATGGTATGGAATGGACTGCTGCCGTAAAAGAGGACATCACCCTCGAAGAAGGAAGCAAGTGCATTATCGAAGAAATCGCCGGTGTTACGGCGTATGTTAAACAAATTTAGATGGTTGTCATGCTGAACTTGTTTCAGCATCTACCTGCAGATCCCGAAACGAGTTCGGGATGACAGTTGATTAGGAGGAAAATTATGTATGTTCTTATTGCTTTAATTGCATTTATCATGGTTCTGATTATTACAAACATCAGAATTGTTCCGCAGTCTAATGCTTTTGTAATTGAGCGGCTCGGTGCTTATCATGGCACTTGGAATGTCGGGCTTCATGTAAAAATGCCGTTTATCGACAAAATTGCAAAGAGGGTTTCGCTCAAGGAAAAGGTCTTTGATTTTCCGCCGCAGCCGGTTATTACGCGCGACAACGTAACAATGATGATTGATACTGTAGTTTATTTTCAGATTACAGACCCTAAGCTTTATACTTACGGCGTTGAACAGCCTATAAACGCGCTCGAAAATCTGTCGGCTACAACGCTCCGTAACATCATCGGCGAACTTGAGCTTGATGAGTCTTTGACAAGCCGCGATGTTATCAATACAAAAATGCGCTCTATTCTTGACGAGGCAACTGACCCTTGGGGAATCAAGGTAAACCGCGTTGAGGTTAAGAACATTGAGCCGCCGCAGGCAATCCGCGACGCAATGGAAAAGCAGATGAAGGCTGAACGCGAACGCCGCGAGCAGATTCTTATTGCAGAAGGTCACAAACAGTCGGCTATTCTTGAAGCTGAAGGACAGAAACAGGCTTTAATTCTTGAAGCGGAAGCTGCAAAAGAGGCCGCAATTCAGAAGGCAAAAGGTGAAGCCGAAGCTATCCGCGAAGTTCAGCAGGCTAAAGCCGAAGGTCTTAGAATGCTCCGCGATGCCGGCATGGACGACAAGGTTTTGAAGCTCCGCAGCCTTGAAGCTTTTGAAAAAGCTGCAAACGGTCAGGCAACAAAGATTATCGTGCCGTCAGATTTGCAGAGCCTCGCCGGTGTAGTCACCAGCGTAGCAGAAATTGCAAAGAAATAACGTCATTGCGAGGAGCGTAGCGACGAAGCAATCCCGGGTTTGCGATTTGGTTTAATCTACGAGATAGCTCTATCGGCAAACCCTGCAAATTGCGTAAACGCAATTTGGGATAGCTTGTTCGCAGTCCAGATTGCTTCGCTACGCTCGCAATGACGAACTTCTTGCGAGCAATGACGGGATACGGAATACAGGAGGCTTCCTATGAAAAAAACACTTTTATCTATATTTGCGCTAATTTTTCTTATTAGTTTGACCTCCTGCAAAAAGCAGGAAAAAGCCGCTAATCCGCCTGCGTATTATTATGATGTTCTTAGAATTAAGGCTGATTTAGCTTCTTCTTCAATGCGTTCGGTTTATAATCCTGCTGCTTTTGATGAGCTTGAACAGGATATTCTTGCAGGAGATGTCAGCCGCATTGACTGTTATTACAGACTTAGAAAAATTTTAAATACTTTTCACGTTGCACATGTTGCCATTGTACCGGCTGAGCCTGATCCTATAGCTCTTCCTGTTGTCTTTTATTATTTTGGAAATGAATATCATATTGTCAGCGCGATTAAAAAATACGAAAAATATCTTGGCTGGAAACTGACTAAAATAAATAATCTTGAACCGGCTGAAGCTGTCGATAGAATTGCTGACTTTTATTCCTATGAAACAGCAATAAGCAAGAAGCAGCTTATCGAAAAGAAAATTCCTTTTTATGATTTTAAGTATGCCGGTCTGCTCGACAAAAAAGGAAAGTTGCATGTAACACTTGAATCACCAGATGGAAAAACAGCAGAGCTCCGCTTAAAGTCTATCGATGTAAGAAAAAACAAGTTTATTCAGATAACACCTGAAAAAGAAAACGACTGTCTGCCTCATTTTGAAACAGACAATTATGCTATAAAACCCTGTCCTCAAAAACGCACTTTGTATGTTCCGTATCTTTCCTGCTTGCCAAGAGAAGATTATGCTCCGGATGTCTGGTTTTCGGATATTATTAAGGAATTAGACAGCGGTTTGTATGACACTCTTGTTTTTGATTTAAGATATAATCGTGGCGGTTATCTGATAACCGCGGGATTCCCGGAAAAATACAGAGACGAGCTTAACAAATACAATATTGCTCTGATTGCTTCAGGCAGAACTTTCTCTGCAAGTACCTGGTTTATGGAAAGTATTTTGAATGTGTGCCCTGATGCTAAAATCTTCGGTGAAGAAACTGGGCAGGCAATCTATAATTACACAGGCGTAAGAAAAGAGGAACTTAAAGCTCTGAACTGCAAATTTGGTTTTCCGGCATTTCTTGACGAAATAACTCCTCTTACAAAAATAAAAGAGCGGACTGATGACTATTACCGTGGAATAATGCCCGATATTGAAGTCCAGGAAAATTTTAAAGACTTTATGAACGGCGAAGATTCAGTTTATAATGCGGTTTATGGGTATTTCAATAAATGAGCTGTCATTCCGAACTTGTTTCGGAATCTGTTAATAGATGCTGAGCTGAAAGCCGCCGAAGGATAACAGTTCAGCATGACGAGATTTTGTGATATAATATGCCTATGTTTATTAAAAAGTTTCTGGACAAACCCTTCCGTCTCATGGCTCTGATTGGCTGCGTGTATTTAATTATCATGCTGATTCTGAATGTGTTCACAGGTTTTGCATACGAGCAGAGCATTATGCCTTTTTCAAAAACTGTCTCGTATACTATAGAAGGAATTGCGTTTGTTCTTTGTGTGCTTTCGTTTTTCTTTTATACAAGGCACAGCATTTATTATATTGCACTTGAAATTCTCACGCTTTCAAATCTCTATACAGGAAGAATCTATACAGCTTTGTTTTTGACCGCAATTCTTTTTATTCTGCTGCTTATAGAAAACAGACTTGCTTCAAAAGTGCGGCTCGGCGCGTATCTTGCGCTGGAAGTTGTAAAGCTTGTTCTGGTAATTCCTTATGGTGTGCGCAGTTTCTTTGAATACATAGGAATTACGCTTTTTTCGCTTGCCACAATCGGCTGCATAAACCTTTTGTTCCGTCATGCCTACAACAAAAAAAGCTTTGATACAATTTCAATCGACAATTACAAATTTACAGACCGCCAGAAAGACTGCATAAAAGAGATTGTGCTGAACAACACAACCATAAAGGCGCTTGCTATCAATCATAATGTAAGCGAGAGCGCAATCAAAAAGGACCTTTCTCACATTTATGATGTACTCGGAATTACCGGCAAGGCAGACTTAAAAGCGCTGTTCATCGGCTATGAATTTTAAATTTAAAGTATTTCTTTACTTTGGCTTAAATCCGGCTTTTTTTGTTGGTTTTATTATTTGATTATGTTATATTTCCCTCGAAATTAATTTTAAGTTCAAGAAAAAAGGTTTCGTATGGCAACTAAAAAAATCGGAACACTGCGTAATAACCTTTACGCGCTTTCGCTCGTCTGGAAGATGTGCCCGGTGCCGGTTATACATCTGGCGCTCGGCAAACTTCTGTTTTATTTCAGCTGGCTGTTTTACAGCGCGTTTTTTATGCGCTATGTAATCAACGCTCTGCAAACCGGAGAGACATTTCAAGCCATTATGGTTTTTATAGTGCTCACAGTCGGTGTTTTTGCTGCTATTGCGCTCTATAACAGCTATCTTTTGGGCTGTGTTACTCCAATTGCCGATGCGACACTGAATAAAAAGCTCTATCAGAAGCTTTTCAAAAAATCGCGCAATGTAGAGCTTGAATGTTTTGAGAATTCAGACTTTTACGATAAATACACTCTTGCGATGAAAAACGCTGACAAACAGCTTTTGGGCACAGTTGACCAGCTTTTCGGCGTTTTTTTCGGTTTTTTTGCAAGCATCTATGCGTTTGTGTTTATGTACAAAGTCGATAAGCTTTCGCTGACTTTTTTGATTCTGCCGGTAATCGGCAATTTCTATTTCCGAAGGCTCAACAGCAAGGTTGATTACGAGCGCACAAAAGAAATGGCACCGCACAACAGGCGCATAGACTACATAAACCGCGTAATGTACCTCAAAGACTATGCCAAAGAAATCCGCCTGACGAATATTTTCCGTCTTTTAAAACGGCAGTACACAGATGCAATTACCGGCGTTGTGGACGTAACAAAAAAGTTTGTGTTTAAGGCGGCGTTTCTGCACTGGTTCTATGTTATGTTCACATTCACCTTTATTTTTGAAGGGCTTTTAATATACGGAGGCTACCGCACGCTTGTAAGCGGGACTATGAAGCTGCCGCAGCTTGCTGTTCTTACAAGCATGATGGTAGCAACTACATGGATTTTAATCGGCTTTACAGATTCTATCACAGCATGTTTTAAGAACGGTCTTTTTGTAGAATATCTAAGGACATTTTTGGAGCACAAGGAAAAAATACCAGAAGACTACGACGGCATAGACCCGGGCACAAAGATTGAATCTATTGAGTTCCGCAACGTAAGCTTTGCCTATAAAGACGTAAAAGTGCTTTCTAATCTGAATATGAAAATTGAAGGCGGAAAAACTTACGCGCTTGTAGGCCACAACGGTGCAGGAAAATCTACAATAATAAAGCTGCTGCTCCGCTTTTACGACCCGACCGAGGGCGAAGTTCTGCTGAACGGACACAACATAAAAGACTATAACCTTCAGAAATACCGCGCACTTTTTGCGACAGCGTTTCAGGATAACAGAATGTTCTCTATGAGCGTGGCCGACAACGTAGTGCTTGGCGAGGACATTGCCGAAAGCGAAAAAGAGCAGGTCGTCGCGGACGCACTCAAACTTTCAGGCGTTTACGACAAAGTAATGAGCCTGCCGAAAGGCATGAACACAACACTTACGCGCGAATTTGACGATGAAGGCGCGGTGCTTTCCGGGGGCGAATTCCAGAAAATTGTGGTTGCGCGTGCCTTTGCGCGGCGCTGTCCTATAAAGGTTTTTGACGAGCCTTCAAGTGCGCTTGACCCGATTGCTGAATACAAGCTTTTTGACAATATCCTTAAGGCATGCAGAAGCAACACGCTGCTTTTTATTTCGCACAGGCTTTCTTCGGTGCAGAATGCTGACCATGTTTTTCTGCTTGAAAACGGCGAAGTCCGCGAAGAAGGTACGCACCGCGAGCTTATGAAAAAGCAGGGGATTTACGCTGACATGTACCAGAAACAGGCTGAAAACTACCTTGCCGACAAGACAAAGCAGAAAGAGGGGATTTGGTCATAATGAAAGACAAGACAAAAAAAACAAATGGCAGCGTCCTCAAAAATCAGATTTTTCTCTGGAAGCTCTGCTTTAAGACATGCCCGCTCTACATGATTTATCACCTTTATGACGGTTTCCGCTATCAGGGCATAATCTTTTTAGAGCATGTTCTCGGAATTAGATATGTTCTGCGCTGCGCAGAATTTCACGAACCTTTCTCGAAAGTGCTTTTTTACATAGGGCTTATACTTTTTCTGAACATTCTTCAGATTATACCAGACGGCTTCTTTATTTACGGCTGGCAGTTCAAGTACAAGCCGCGCCTTTACCGCGCTCTTAAAGAGCAGATGTTCAAAAAAGCTTCAGAAATTGACCTTTACTGCTATGATGACCCGAAATATTACAACGACTTTGTTTTAAGCGTTTCTGAATCAGAAGCGGCAATTGACCGCTTTCTTGAACTGCTGAACATGGCAGTGCAGGCGGTTACTGTGCTTTTCACTACAGGCATTTTCTACCTGATGACAGACCCGGCAGGCATTGTGTTTGTTCTCACCTCGTTTATCTTGAGAATGTTGGTTTCTAAAAAACTGAACAAGGTGAACTACGACAACCGCATCAAAGTAAATCCGCACATGAGAAAGCGCGACTACATAAACCGCGTCTTTTATCTCAAAGATTTTGCCAAAGAACTCCGCCTGCACCCAAACGCGGGCGCACAGCTTGAAAAAGAATTTGCAGAGGCAAACGACAGCATAATCACCGAGCACAAGAAAGTAGCTTCAAAAAGAACAATTCTTGAGTTTTTAAAACACTATGGAACAGGCGATTTTATTCTTGACGGACTTTATATCACCTACCTTGTGTATAAGGCAGCAGTTGAACATTCGCTTTGCTATAGTGACGCAGTTATTCTCTTTAACAGAACAGGAAGCCTCCGCGGGTGCATGAACCGATTTTCTGACCTTGGTGCAAGTGCCCAGGAAAACAGCATGTTTGTCGACAAAATACGCTCTTTCTTGGCTTACGAGCCGCGCCTCAAAAACGATGCCGGAGACCCTGTTCCGCAGGGCGCAGGCGAAATTGTGCTTGACCATGTAAGCTTTAAGTATTCTGAAAAGACGCGCACAGTGCTTGACGATATTTCGCTTACGGTTAAACCCGGCGAGCATATTGCGATTGTAGGCTACAACGGCGCGGGCAAAACCACGCTCATAAAGCTTTTAATGCGGCTTTACGACCCTTCAAGCGGCACAATCTCTTATCATGGAAGAAATGTCAGCACGCTCAAGCCGGCAGACTATCACAGGCGGATCGGCGTTGTCTTTCAGGATTTTCAGATGTTCGGCGCAAATCTTGCGGAAAACGTCGTTATGGACGACATAAGCAAAGAAGAGCTTGAAAAGCAGTCTGGCGAAATTTGCGGCGCGCTTGAAGCAGCAGGTTTCGGTGCAAAGTTAGCGAAATTGCCTGACGGCATTTTCACACAGGTTACGACGGAATTTGACAAAAAAGGCGTGGACTTTTCTGGCGGCGAAAGCCAGAAAGTTGCAATTTCGCGCGCGTTCTACAAAGACGCAGATATTCTGATTATGGACGAGCCTTCAAGCGCACTTGACCCGATTGCCGAGTATGAGCTTAACAAGGCAATGGAAACAGCCGCAAAAGGCAAGACGGTTTTCTACATCTCGCACCGGCTTTCGACAACACGCGACGCAGACAGAATCATCATGCTTGAGCGCGGCAGAATTATCGAAGAAGGCACGCACAAAGAGCTTCTCGCTAAAAACGGAAAATACGCCGAAATGTGGAACGCACAGGCAGGCAAATATAACTAACTGAACGGATGTGGAATCCCGAACTTGTTTCGGGAGCTTTTTATTCGTGCCAATGCAGATGCTGAAACAAGTTCAGCATGACGTTTTTTAGTCTGCCATCGGCTTTATCTCTTTGTCGTAGACGCGCTTAAGCAGAATAACGCAAGTTAAAAGAGAAATAACTTCGGCAATCGGGAATGCCCACCAGATATTGTTGATATTTCCGGTAAGAGAAAGAAGCCATGCCGCCGGGAGAAGAACAATAAGCTGACGGATAAAACTAATGCTCATAGACTGAATGCCTTTTCCCAAAGCCTGAAAAACAGAACTGAGAATAATACAGAAAGCCGCAATCGGAAAATGAATTGCGATAATTCTTAGCGCAACAATTCCAATAGAGTACATTTCTTCAGAAGCGTTGAACATTCCGAGAAGCTGCCGCGGAAACAGCTCAAAAATAAGCATACCGACAAGCATGATGCTGCACGCAGCCAGTGAACTTATGATAATAGTTTTTGTAACGCGCTTTTTGTTTCTTGCGCCAAAGTTGTAGCCGACAATTGGAACGGAGCCGTTATTCAAACCAAACACAGGCATGAAAACAAAGCTCTGAAGCTTAAAGTAAACACCGTAAACTGCAATTGCTGTTGTAGTAAAAGAGCCAAGAATAATATTCAGAAAGTAAACCAGAATAGAACCTATAGACATTACGATAATTGAAGGAATACCAACTGCATAAATCTTTCCGATAATCTGTCCTTCTGGCTTGAGACCCTTGATTGAAAGACGGATTTCCTTGTTTTTGCGTACATTCAGAATAAACGAAACAGTCATAGCTGCAAACTGACCAAGAACTGTAGCAAGAGCCGCACCCGCAATGCCCATCTTTGGAAAGCCGAGCAGACCAAAAATCAATATTGGATCAAAAACAAGATTGAACGCCGTACCAGTAAGCTGCGAAATCATAGAAAGCCCGGTTTTACCTGTAGAAATCAAAAGGCGCTCAAAGGTAATAGCTCCAAAAACTCCGGCACAGGCAATAAGACAAATGCGCATGTAGGTAACGCCGTATTCAATAATTTCTGCATTATCGGTCTGACTTTCAAAATAAGGACGCGGAACAATAAAGCCCACAATCATAAAAACAATAAAGCCGCAAATGGCAAGGAAAATACCATTGTTTGCAACCATATCAACTTCATCAAAATTCTTTTCACCAAGACGGCGTGAAAGCAGCGAGTTGATACCGACGCCTGTACCGATTGCAACTGAGAACATCAAATTCTGAATAGGAAATGCCAGCGAAACTGCCGTCAGTGCATGTTCTGAAATTTGCGCTACAAAGATGCTGTCTACAATGTTATAAAGCGACTGCACGAACATGGAAATCATCATCGGAAGCGACATTTGCAGCAAAAGCTTGCCCAACGGCATATAGCCCATTTTGTTTTCAGCTCTTGGGCTGGAATTCTGTTCTGTTAAATCTGACATAATGTAATAATGATAACAGAAAAAATCAGGAATAAAAAGTGGTTCTGCCAAAAGTTATGCTATAATTATATTATGAACAAAAAGTTGCAGTCCGCATTTGAAACAGAAAAATCAGGTGATTATAAAACAGCCTTGAAAATGTATTCTTCTCTTGAATCAGAAAATCTGTCATTTGATGATAGAGTTTTTCTTTTGCGTTCTATTGGAGCATGCAATTATTATTTACAAAATTACAGTGAAGCGCAGAATCATTTTCATTCAATTTTAGAAATGCCAGACATTACGCCTCCCGTCAGAAAAGAAGTCCTGACAAGTCTTAATTTATGTTATTTGTATGGTGGAAATCCCGAGAAAGCAAAAAATCATTTTCTCGAAGATATAAAGGCGGATAGTTCTTATCAAGATAAAATGTGGGATTACTGGTATCTAGGCCAATGTGATTTTTTAATTAAAGATTACGAAAAAATGGTTTCAGATTATCAGATGGCTGTAGAGATTTCGGAAAAAAATCAAATTGGAAATCTTCCTTTTTTTATCAGTCATTTAATGGTTGCGTTGTTATTGGTAAATAATGAAGAGGCATTTCTTAAAAATCATGATAAAATTAAAGCGTATGAAGATTCATCATACGGATTATTAAAAATAGTCTCTGCAATTTATAGAAAACGCAAAGGATATGCAGACTGGCATGAATTATACTCAAAAGGTATAAAAGAAGCTGAAGACAATAAATATATTGAAAATATTAAACTTGGAGAATTTTTATTTAAGAAATATGATTAAAATAGAATACGTAACATCAAACGACAAAAAATTCTGGTATTCACTTGATAAACACTTACCCGAAAAAGAATTCGAAAATAAAGTTCATCGTAAACAAGGCTACGTGCTTTTTGCAGATGATAAGCCTGTTGGCGTTCTGCGATATAATTTGTTTTGGGATAACACTCCATTTTGTACAATGCTTTTTGTTGACTGGTCGGAACAGCATAAAGGGTACGGTCATGAATTACTGAGTCACTGGGAACAGGATATGAAAGCCCAGGGCTATGGCATGGTTTTGACTTCGACTCAGGTAGATGAATCAGCTCAGCACTTCTACAGAAAAAACGGCTACAAAGATTGCGGCAGTCTTGTGATGAATATTCCCGGCTATGAACAGCCAATGGAAATGTTTATGAGTAAAGCGTTGTAGCAGGGAGCCTTTATGATAGAGTTCAAAAAAGGACAAAACTGGACAATAATTGACAAGATTCACTGCGTGACTCCGCGTAGAATAAAATCAACAACGGTTCAGGAGGAAAATAATTTGGAATGGGTGACGAGTATTCGAAAGGCAATTGATTACATGGAAGCGCATCTGGAATACGACATTTCTGCGCAGGATGTTGCAAATCAGGTGTTTATGTCCTCATTCTTTTTTCAGAAGGGATTCTCGCTGATGACCGGCTACGGCTTGAGTGAGTATATGCGGAACCGCAGGCTTTATAAAGCGGCGCTTGACCTTCAGAAAACTGATGACAAAATAATCGATATTGCGTTCCGATACTGCTATGAAACACCGGAAAGTTTTACAAAGGCTTTTTCGCGGTTTCATGGAGCAAGCCCTTCGCAGGTGCGCGAGGGTGCTTCTGTAAAACCATTTCTTCCTCTGAAAATTGAAATTGTTATTCACGGAGGTAATCAGATGGATTACAAAATTAAGACAATGGAAAGCTTTAAGGTAATTGGATTTGCGAGAGAATTTGACAACGAAACTGCTTATGTAGAGATTCCAAAGTTCTGGGACGAGATTCGCGAAAAATATGCAGCAAGGGTTTGGAGTGGAAATGCACCTGCAAATGCACAGGAAAAAGCAATTGTAGACAACGACATAGGCGAGTACGGCGTTTGTGTTGATGATGTCGGCTACAATAAGTTCCGCTATTTTGTTGCAGGCATTTACAAAGGCGGCGAAGTACCGGAAGGTATGAGCGTTTATGAGCTTCCTGCTTCTGACTGGGCTGTGTTTGACTGCTATGGTCCGTGTCCAAAAGCACTGCAGGATGTAAACACAAAAATCTGGAAAGAGTGGCTGCCAGGCAACCCTGACTTTGAATTCCCGGGAAGAGCAAATATTGAGTGGTATGGCAACGGCGACCCAGCCGCTTCAGATTATCACTGCGCAATCTGGATTCCGGTAAAGAGAAAGTAAAATGTCTTTTGCCGGTTGCCTTAAAAAGAAATGGCTAATTCGCGGCGAGTTTTGCGATGTGAACCTCTGGGTACGGGTTTTAGAAGCATAGTATTTTGTTGACTTAGCCGTACGGCTCATTTATACTGACCGTAATTAAAAATAAGGCGTACGGCTAAATTTTTTGTCTGAAATATGGCATTTTACGGTCTTTCATCGAATAACGAAATCAAATACACTGACGAATGGTACAACTCAATGCTTGAGCTTGAAACAAGAGTCGGTACAGAAGATTTCAAAAAGGTTTCATTCTTCAATCACCTGATTTTTGAAAAGCAATGAATTTTGGAATAATCGATATGGATAATGAATTGCTGTTTAGTAAAGAATACGAACAGTTTTATAAAATGGTAGAAGAATCCGCTGCATTTAAGCGGTTTTGCGCAGATGCATTCGGAGAAGATTTTTCGCAGGACGGCTTCAGCGACTTGAAGCAAATCGACAGAATCTTGGAGTATATTCCGGGGCAGAAAGACATGCACATTCTTGATATTGGCTGCGGAAACGGAAAAATGCTCGGCTATTTGCAGAAGAAAACCGGCGCATTTGTGCATGGATTCGATTATTCAGAGAGTGCCATAAAAACCGCCAAAAAGCTGTTCAATAAAAATGCGGATTTCCGCCAGGGAAATATTGGCGAAATAGACTATCCTGAAGAAAGCTTTGACCTCATAACCTCGATGGATACAATGTACTTTGCACCTGATATGACAGCTTTTCTAAAGCAGGTTATGAGCTGGTTAAAGAAAGGCGGCGTGTTCTTTGTCGGCTATCAAGAAGGCGATGTTATGCCAAAGACCAGCAATTCCGGCACTACCGTTCTTGCTGAAGCCTTAAAAAAGCTTGGAATTCAGTATAAAGTGGAAGATATAACCAAAGAAACCTATGATTTGCTGAAAAAAAAGCGGGAAACTGCATTGTTATATCAAAAAGCTTTAGAAGAAGAAGGCAATAAAGAGTGGTTTGATCTGTTGATGTTACAGACAGACTGTGTTACAGAACCTTATGATTTGTTTGCCGAAAAAATGGCAAGATACTTATATGTTATACGGAAATGAACGGACTGTAAGGAGACATGCATGTCGTATGCAATGACCCACCTGATAATAGCAGATATGTTTGCTAAAAATGTGCCTGTCGCTTGCAAAGATTTGTTTTTGCTTGGCAGCATAGCCCCTGATTCGGTTCATTCACGCGCGGATTTTACAAAAAGGCTGAAGGCGCGCTGCCATTTTCTTCAAGAAGATGAAAGCTGGGGCGAAGTTTACGAAGAAGCGCCAATGATTAAATGGTACGGCATGCTAAAAGCTTTCTATACTGAAAAGAGCAGGCTTGTGTCAGAGCCGGAAACAGAAGCTTTTCTAAAAGGTTATACGCTGCATATTCAGACTGACATTTTTAACTGCTCTAAATTCTATGCGCTAAGCTGGATGAAATTCGGCTTAGACAAGGTAGACGAATTCCGCAAAGTCTACCGCAATGAGTGCATACTTCAAGACAACTGGCTTTATCAGACCAACCCGAAAAGCGCTGAAATAACGCAGGCGGTTAGCCGCGCTGTAAATACGTCTGACCTTTCCGCCATTCTTGCGCGCTTAGGGCTGGATAAATTCATGTCAACAGATAATATCCGCGGTGTTGTTGCTTATAACATAAAGAATTATGAGCAGGCTTCGTCTGTATCACTTGAAGGGCTTAACTTTGTCAGCGAACGCGCCTCACACCACTTTATCTGTGAAGTTGAAGCTGAATGTGAAAGCCTGCTTTTTGATTTTCCCGAAATCGGCAGGCGCTTCAAGGTGGTACCGCCGTCTATGCCGAAAAGTCTATAAACATGGAGTTACTACACTAAACTATGCACAAATTGATAATACTGCGGGGAAATTCCGGCAGCGGAAAAACAACAGTCGCAAAAAAATTGCAGGAATTGTTCGGGCGCAATACAATGCTCATTTCTCAAGATGTTGTCAGAAGAGACATTCTGAAAGTCAAAGACGGAGAAAATCCGCCGGCTCTGCCTCTGCTTAAAGAAATGTTGCAGTACGGAAGCAGTCATTGCGAAGTGGTCATTTTAGAGGGAATATTCATTGCGGATTGGTATCAGCTTTTGTTTGAAGCGGCTGTTAATCTATATGGTGCAGATATTTACGCATATTATTTTGACATTCCGTTTGAAGAAACTGTAAGGCGTCATAAAACAAAACCAAATTGTAATGAATTCGGTGAGGCAGAAATGCGCCAGTGGTGGAAAGAAAAAGACTATTCTGAGCTGTTAAACGAAAAGACTATTACAGCGGAACCAAGTCTGGAAACTATTGTAAAAGACATATATTCGGCTGTGTGCAGCGCGTAATACGTAAATGCGCACAGAAAAATCTGAAGTTTTGGAGGTTATTATGCAGATTGGTGAAGTCTGTCTGCTGACAAATAATGTTATAAGACTAGCAGATTTTTATAAGAAGCTGCTTGAAATAGAAAACAACAGCCAGGACGAAACTCATCAGTTTATAATTTCAGAAGGAACCACGCTGACAATTTATAATGACGGAACAGTTAAAAAATAATCAGAATCAGAACATTTGTCTGGCATTTACTATGGCAGATATTCAAAAGGAATATGAGAAAGTGCTGGCTCTGGGTGCAAAGATAATTGAGCCGCCTGCAAAAAGACCTTGGGGCGCAGTCAACATGAGCTTTTATGATCCGGACAATAATGTAATCTATTTCAGGCAGCTGCAATAAACAGCCCTTTTTGGTGTATCAACAAGCCTGCAGGCTGATTAAAACTCAGCGGCAAGATTGTTCATTATTGCCTTGGTTACTTCTTTTGCAATGTTTGAAGATTCCTTCAGGTTTTCTTCAAAAGTTGCTGAACCGCTGTGTTCCGCCGTATCGGTGACGGTTCTTATTGCAATGAATGGAATTTTGTTCACGTAGCAGACATGCGCAATACTGGCGGTTTCCATATCAACAGACAGCGGCTTGAATTTGTCTATAATCTGCTGGCGGCCGTCATCTGTGATAAAGGCTTCTCCTGTGACCATTCTGCCAAAGTACAATCTGCCTTTTGTTTTGATTTTAGGTGCAGCAGATTTTGCACAACGCAGAAGTTTTTCATCGGCTTCAAAATAAACAGATTTTAACCACGGGTGAAAGTCTGTAAGAATTCCGGCTTCTACATCGTGGTAGGCTGCTTCTGTTGATATAACTGTATCAAAAATCTGCAACTTCGGGTCTATTCCGCCGGCAGTGCCTGCATTAATCACGATATCGGCATGAAAATCTATGACAAGCTGGGCGGCAATTGCTGCATTCACCTTGCACGCACCGCAAAACAAGGCAAGGACATCAAAGCCGTATAGCTTTCCTTCATGGAATTTAAGCATTGCCTTTTCAAAAGTGCGTGTGACTTCCATGTCCTGCAAAAACGGGGCAAGCTCATCGTCGCCTGCGCATATAATTCCGATTTTCATTTTTCCTGCCTTTGACATTGCGCCGTCAATAAGATTATACGGATAAAATAATCTTTTTTCAGCATTTTATCTGTAAACTTGAAGTTTAATCTATTAAACAGTGGATTTTCTGCGCTTGCAGTATAAATAGCCTGAAATTCGAGTTTTCATGCTAAACGGATTCTAAAATAATTTTTATAGTAATCCAGGTTCCTGTTTAGCATGAAAGCAACAATACTGTAAAAAAAATGTCTGAACATTCCGGCAGTAGACCTTGCTTTATGA
>JAGAAX010000045.1 GCA_017614995.1 Spirochaetaceae bacterium | reverse complement strand
TTCCATAAGTGTCCCCCTTTAATATAAAATGAGGACTGGAGAGCGATCCGGGTGCGTTGAACACCGTTCTCCTATTCGCGGTACTGGAGTATTGGCTCCAGGCCGCTCCTTGTTATACGGTGGCCGGCTTTGACAAAAACTAAGGGTCGAGCTTTTTAATCTCACGAAACCCCGCTGCCTTCCACCGGCTCTCCAAGTCCGTCAACTTAGAGTACAACTTTTCTTCGGATTATTTAATCGTAACAACTTAGGGGTATCCCCTAAACGTTGCTGGAAAAAAGAGGGGTTTTAGGGGAGAAAAGAACCCGCCTACGAGTAGAGGTTCTTGTCTCCCCTAAATTAAAGATTAATTTCTGCTGATTCTTTTGCGACGCCTTTCAAAAGAGGCTTAATCTTCTTTATCATGGCGGTTACCTGTTCTGGGCATCTGCCGATGTAAAGCGACGGTGTCAAAAGCTTTTTCATTTCGTCTTCTGTAAGGCCGAATGATTTTTCTGCAGCAAGACGTGCAAGCAGGTCACATTCCTCGCCGTTTTTCATTTTAGCGGTAGCTTCCATTGAACAGCGTCTAATTATTTCGTGAAGTTCCTGTCTGTCGCCGCCGCGTTTTACTGCTTCCATCATAAGGTTTTCTGTAGCAATAAACGGAAGGTAATCGTTGCAGGTCTTTTCTACGATTTTTTCGTTTACATGAAGACCGTCTGTTACGTTCTGTGCAAGGCGCAGAATTGCATCGCAGCAGAGGAAACCTTCAGGGAGCGAAATGCGGCGGTTTGCAGAATCATCAAGAGTGCGCTCAAGCCACTGTGTGCAGGCTGTCATCGGCGCATTCAAAGCATCAGCCATCAAATAGCGTGCTAAAGAACAGATTCTTTCGCTTCTCATAGGGTTGCGCTTATAAGCCATAGCAGATGAACCAATCTGATTTTTCTCAAATGGTTCTTCAACCTGTCTGTCGTGCTGCAAAAGGCGGATATCGTTTGCCATGCGGTAACAGCTCTGTGCGACAGAAGAAAGCGCATTCAAAATGCGGCTGTCTACCTTGCGCGGATAAGTCTGACCCTGAACGTCAAAGATTTCTGTAAAGCCAAAGTCTTTGGCAATCATCTCGTTGAGCTTTTCGCATTTTTTGCCGTTGCCTTCAAACAAGTCCATAAAGCTTGCTTCTGTGCCTGTTGTTCCGCGGCAGCCGAGGAATTTTACGTTCTCAATTGCAAAATCAATTTCGTTCAAGTCTGAAACAAAATCTTGAAGCCAGAGACATGCGCGCTTGCCGACTGTTACAAGCTGTGCAGGCTGATAGTGTGTGTAGCCCAAAGTAGGCATAGCCTTATATTTGTCTGCAAATTCGCAGAGATTAGAAATAACCTTTAAAAGCTCGCCGCGGAGATAGCGCAAGCCGTCTCTGTAGATTACCAAATCGGCGTTATCTGTTACGTAACAGCTTGTAGCGCCAAGATGAATTATTCCGGCTGCAGAAGGTGCAACCTTTCCGTATGCATAAACGTGAGCCATTACATCGTGGCGCACTTCTTTTTCGCGTGCGGCTACAACATCATAATCAATGTCGGTGATGTGCTCAGAAAGCTCTTTTACCTGTTCTTTAGAAACCGGCAGTCCGAGCGCGTTCTCTGCCTTAGCCAAGGCAACCCAAAGTTTACGCCATGTCTGATATCTTGTATCAGAAGAAAAAAGCTTGAGCATGTAATCAGAGGCATAACGTGTAGATAATGGTGATTCGTATGTATCTGTCATTTAGAGTTTCCTGCCTGTAAGCTTTTCGTAACCTTCAAGATAGATTGAGATAGTCTTATCAACAACGTCCTGCGGAAGTGTCCAGTCATCATGCGGATTAGCCTTAAGCCAGTCGCGGGCAAACTGCTTGTCATAAGACGGTTCGCCATGTCCTACTTCGTACTGGTCAAGCGGCCAGAATCTTGATGAATCTGGTGTAAGCATTTCATCACCCACAACAACTTCGCCGTTCTCATCAAGACCGAACTCAAATTTTGTGTCTGCAATGATGATGCCCTTTGAAAGCGCGTATTCTGCACATTTTTTGTAGAGCGCAATTGAAAGGTCGCGGAGCTTTGTGGCATATTCTTTGCCTTTGCCCGGAAAGCGCTTTTCAAGATAGTCAACAGACTGCTCATAAGAGATGTTCTCGTCGTGGTCGCCGATTTCAGCCTTTGTAGAAGGTGTGTAAATAGGCTCTGGCAATTTCTCAGATTCTTTAAGACCGGCAGGAAGCTTAATTCCGCAGACAGTCTGATTTTCCTGATAGCTTTTCCAGCCTGAACCTGTAATATAGCCGCGGACAATGCACTCAACAGGAAGCATAGTAAGCTTTTTGCAGAGCATGCTGTTTCCGTTGAATTTGTCCTGTCTGAAATATTCAGGCATATCTTTAACATCAACTGAAATCATATGGTTCTTTACAATGTCTTTTGTAAAGTCAAACCAGAATTTAGACATCTGCGTTAAAACAGTGCCCTTCTTTGTAACGATATTGTGAAGAATTACATCAAAGCAGCTTATTCTGTCTGTTGCAACCAGAATAAGGTTGTCGCCGACATCATAGATTTCTCTGACTTTTCCTTCTTTAACTGGTGAATATTCTTTCATTGTACTTTCCTTTATCTGACTATTATTGCTTCGCGTTCTGCACCAACTGAAACATATTTGATATGGCAGCCGATTGCTTTTTCTATGAATTCAACATAATCTCTTGCTTCTTTTGGAAGGTCTTTCCAGCGGCGTGCCTTTGAAATGTCAGTTTTCCAGCCAGGCATATATTCTGTAACCGGCTTGCATGAATTCAAAAGAACCGGGAACGGAAAGTTGTCAATCTGCTTGCCGTCAAGCTCATAATGTGTTGTTACCGGAATTTTTTCCATGTAGCTTAGAACATCAAGCTTTGTAAGCGCAATTTCTGTTGCAGCCTGAACTTCTACACCGTAGCGTGTTGCAACTATATCAAGCGGACCAACGCGGCGAGGACGGCCTGTTTTTGCACCGTACTCGTTGCCGGCTTTGCGGAGTTCTTCTGCTTCATCACCGAACATCTCGCAGACAAACGGACCTTCGCCGACACAGGTTGAATAAGCTTTTACAACACCGATAACGTCTGTAATTTTTACTGACGGGCAGCCTGAGCCGATCGGTGCATATGCAGCGATTGTGTTTGAAGAAGTTGTATAAGGCACAATACCGTAGTCAAGGTCGCGGAGCGAGCCGAGCTGTGCCTCAAAAAGGATTGACTTTTTATCAGCCTGTGCCTTCTTTAAGAAAGCGCCTGTATCGCAGACAAAAGGCTTTATTCTTTCGCATACGTCTTTAAGCCAGGCGTCGAGCTTTGCTTCTGTATAAGGCTCTGCGCCGTAAACTTTTGTCAATGTAAGGTTTTTCCATTCCATTATGTCCAAAAGGTGCTGTTTCAATTCTGCCGGATAAAACAATTCGCCGGCAAGCACTGTCTTTTTCTGGTATTTATCTGAATAAAATGGCGCAATTCCCTGTTTTGTAGAGCCGTACTTTTTATCAGCAAGACGCTGCTCTTCAAGACAGTCAAGGTCTCTGTGCCATGGAATCAAAAGCGAGGCTCTGTCGCTGATTTTGAGGTTCTGAGGAGTAATGCTTACGCCTTTGCTTTCTACGTCTTCGATTTCTTTCAAAAGATTTTCGGGGTCTAATGCTACACCGTTTCCAAGGATATTAACTACACCATCTCTAAAGATGCCGGACGGCAATAGATGAAGTGCAAACTTGCCTTTGTCGTTGATTACAGTATGGCCGGCATTTCCGCCACCCTGAAATCTGCAAACAATATCATAGTCTTCTGTAAGAAGATCTACCATGCGACCTTTTCCTTCGTCGCCCCAGTTAATTCCGACGATTGTACCGTTTTTCATTTCAACTCCAAAAAGAAAGGCAAAGACACTTAAAGCTAAACCTCAAGTATGTCTTTGCCTTTGTGTATTCTACTCTAATTATTTTGGGGCACTTTGTCAATTACAGGAAGGCTGTATAAGTAAAAGCCCAGAATATGGGCTGTCAAATTTGAATAAACAAAACACTCGGGCGGGTCCCAGCTACGGAAAAAACAAGGAAATCTTCCCATAGGGCGCCCCTCCTTGTTTTTTCCTGCGTCCCGCCCGGACGATTTTACTTTCAAAAGATTTACAACCGCATTTCACTGCTTTCCATTTGAATGATATAATCAAAAACAGCTATTCTACACCAAGATACCAAGTATCTGCTAAATCATCTGAATATAGATGTGCAAAAACATAGCCATAGAAATTGGCATTTTCATAATTCCCGTAGATATTAAGAAAATCTGAATCCGTATAAGTCATACTCCATCTTTCTTTACGTTCTTGTTCTGATTCATTTGCAAGTTTTTCTAGCATCTCGATAATAATGTCATAGTTATTTATAAAGTCATCGATACAATTGAAATGCGTATGCAAGATTTCGCTAAAACCGACAGAAGCAGCATACCATGCTTTGTTACAGTTCTCGTTTTCTGGGAGCCTTCCTTTTATAATGCAATTAGCCCAGAGTAGATAATCACCAAACTGTTCAAACATCATCACTCCATCATAAATTCCTTCAAGATCGCATTTTTCAATTTTTATAATTCCACCATTTTTCAATTTAATAACAGCAGCCCAATTATGTGTATTTCTCTCAAGCTGAACAGAAGCAACATTTGTATTGCTTAATATATGACTTTCTATCTGTCTTTCTTCTTCTTTATGACCATGTGCAAAGCATGAAATGCTGATTGCACATAATAAACATATAAAACCTATTTTTTTCATTTTGTACACTCTCCTAAATTATTACCAGGCCTTTGTTGTGCAGGGGTTTTAGGACGGCTTGGAGTTTATGTGAATTTCTGATGAGTTGCAGTTTGTAAAAGCAAACTGCAACTAGCCTTATTACACAATAGAAATGCTTTTTATAACTTTGTTGAATTACTTAGATTGTTCATCTGGAATATCGATTAAATGATCGCTTTTACACAATCTACAACGTTCCAAAATGCAATATCTATTTCTATCTAAAAATACTTTCAGTTGTTGAGGATTATCATTTCTCCCTAATGGAATTGAATTTAGAAATTTACAAAATTCAATATAATTATCAAGTACATTGAACAAATTACTATAATCTAAATCACATGCCAAACTAACAGCTTTCATATAAAGTCCTCCTGAAAAATTACATCCAACAACCTTTTTTGATATTGGTTTTATCTTATAAATAGAAGAATAAAAATCAACATTATTGATACATATAAGTTTTCCATATTCTCCGAAAGTCAAATCTCGTTTAACACGATGAAAAGTAACCTTATGCCCGTTTGTAAGTATTAAATCCAAGTCAAAATAATAATTTCCATCATTCAACTTATCTATTATGGAGTTATATGTTGTTTCATATGTTTCCGCTTTTTCAACCAAAGGATGTTCTTCTATACTTCTTTCAAGGTTATACTTTCTTTCAAAAGCACGTTCTTTTATTGTTTCATTTTTTTCCTTTTCGCTAAAAATTGATGTTAATAAAAACGTAAAAACAAAAATAAAAGATAATATTCGTTTCATTATTGTATTTCCGTAATATAAGATTAATCTTTTCATTTTGTATATCCTCCTAAATTACTACCAGACCTTTGTTGTGCAGGGGGTTTAGGGCGGCTTGGAGTTTATGTGAATTTCTGATAACTTGCAAGGCTTCTGTACGTTCGGCGGGAGCGGCTGTTGGCTTGAGTTTCATCAGCAAATCTACTGCTGCTTTGTCAATTTTTCCGGCGAATTCTTCTTGGAGATAAATCCACGAATATGTGCTGCCGCCCAAATCAACAGGGTTGCTGCCAAGCCAGAAAAGCACATCTGAACTGCCGCATAAAAGGCGCGGCTTTGCTGATTTTTCTTCGTATTTTTTGATGCACTGTTCTATATAGTCGCGCGGCACTGTCGGCGACGGCACTTCAAAGTCGAACCACTTTGTCACCTTCATTCCGATTTTTTCGCCATGCATCCATGAATCAAGCGCGGCTTCCAAAGGCGCGCCGAACTTGGCGTATTTGTTCTCACCCTTAAAGTGCAGATTGTTGTTCGCAAAGATTGACTTATTTTCGGGTATTATAGGCTGCAAGTCGGGCTGGCCGCCTTTCTGCCACTCTGAAAAGACCGTAGAATTTGCCGTAAGCACAAATTTGTGCCAGAACGCGCTGTCAAGAAGCCCTGCTTCAAAAAACTGGCGCAGCGTTTCCATAGAATCAATTATTGTCTGCGGCGTGTCGTTCCAAAAGCCATAAATCATATAAGCGTGAACAAGAACGCCGGCTTCTTTGAACGCGGCGCAGGCACTTACAATAGCTTCTATGTCTGTTCCCTTGTTTATGTTCTTAAGCCCGCTGCCGGTTGCAACTTCAAGCCCGGCAGAAACGCCCCCCAAGCCGCAATAGCTTAAAAGAGCCGCCAAATCTTTGGTAAAAGCCTTTTCAAAGCGCACGTTTCCCCAAAAATAAAGCGGATTCCCGTTCTGTGCATTCAAAAGCCCGAATTTCATAAGAGAAGCTGGCGGCAGTGCTTCGTCTACAAAGTGAATGCCGTAAATGTTTTTTGATTCTGCCGTTTCAAGCAGCCCTTTATATAGGCGCTCAACATCAACAGATTTGTAGCCGCATACATAATCAAGCTTTGTATCGCAGAAAGCGCATTTGTGCCAGTAACAGCCATGCGCAAGATAAGCCTTAATCCATGCGCCGTCAGTCCAAAGGCGGTGCATATTGTTCTTGTCGTCGCAGACACGCGGGTAACGCGAAAAGTCTATCGCCGAATAATCGGGCACAATCTTGGCTGTCATTTCTGCTTCAAACTGTTCGATTCTTCCATCTTTCTCATCGTGCCAGAGCGGCTCAATTACACCGCCGGACGTAAACAGACGGAACTTGTACAACGGCTGCGCTGTTTGCGCTGTCTTTAGTGACGCGCCGGAATTTTCAAACAAGCTTTTATACGCTCCGTAGCCTCTGTCATAAGAAATGCCGTCAATGTAGTTTCCAAGAGCCGCGGCTTTTGCGTCACGAAGTTCAGTATTAACAAAACCGCCGCCAAAGCTTATAAAGACTTTGCTTCCAAAGCGCTGCTTAAAAAACTTTGCCGTATACAATGCCGAAAGAAACGTGCCTGCAAACGGAATTGAAATGCAGAGCAAGTCCAGGCAAGGCGCAGAGCCGAATTTTTCTTCGAGGAGCGGTTTGTAAAAATGCTCAAGGACGGGCGACGAAAGCCCTTGCTCTATTGCGGCAAAATCACGCTCGTCTACAGTTAAATGCTCCGCGTATCTGATAAGCGAAAATTCGCTGTCAAAAACCGCGGTGATATAATCTGCCAAATCGGCAAGCGCATAAGTGCAAAGAAAGCGCACGTCGTCAACGGCGGGTTCGTGCTGAAGCCCTGCAAGAAAATTTTCCATTCTTGAACCGCGCGGCGCATAAGGCGAAAACAAAAACTGGTGCTCTTTTTCGCGCGCCTTTCCGCATAAAATGGCGTTTATAGTGTCAATCCAGTTTATCCAGGCATCTTTTGTGCTTACGTAGCGTCTGATATTAAAAGCAGTGTTCTCATCGCCGCGCTTTTCAGCTTCGTCCGCAAGTTTAGCTGCGTCTTTTTCAGAAAGCTCAAAAAGGCGCGTCAGTCCTTTTCTGCTGAAAATCGAATAATATAGCTCGATGCTTAAATCATGCCAGACTGTGTTGTGTCCGCATTCTTTAAAAAAAGCTGAAAGGTACGCACCCGAAGGGTATGGAGAATTTAACTGGACTAAAGGCGGCGTTATTATCGTAATGTTCATCTGCGCAAGTTTCAGAGCAAATTAAAACTTTCAGGCAGAAGCTCGGCGAGCGTAAATTCTTTTATTGAAGATTTACCGTCAAACAGGATAATCTTAAAATCTTTGCCGCAGAATTCTGACATAACCTGACGGCATACACCGCAAGGCGGGCAAAAATCTTTTATTTCGGTCTCGCCTTTTTTGTTTTCTGCGCCGCCGACTATGGCAATTGCCTCAAAAGAGCGAACGCCTTCGCTTACGGCTTTGAAAATCGCTGTACGCTCGGCGCAGTTGCTCGGGCCGTAAGCCGCATTCTCAATGTTGCAGCCTGTAAACACTGTGCCGTTTTTTGCAAGAAGTGCCGCACCCACATGAAAATGCGAGTAAGGCGCATAAGAAAGCGCCGTCATCTTTATGGCGGCTTCGATAAGTTCTTGTTTTTGTTTGTCTTTCATGTGTTTATTCTAACATCTTTTTAAGGAGAAGGCAAAACCCTTAATAGGGCGTATGCACCATTTTCAAGTTCACGCTTAAAGTTTTGCTTTTAATTCTTCAGCAAGCTGCTGTACTGTTTCTAAAGGAAGCCCTGTACAACGCGCTATCATGTCTTCAGGTGCATTTTCCATTAGAAGATTCCGCGCAGCTTCAAGCTTGGCTTCTGAGCGACCTTTAGTTATTCCTTCTTTACGACCGCGCTCAAGTCCGATGTTTTCGGCAGCACTTAAGCCTGAACGGTAATCGCGTTCAAACATTTCCTGCCGGAACTGCTCAACCCATAAGTCTTGGTTTGCACTTATTGAAGAAAGTGACTGTTTTGCGTTCATAAGCCCTGCCTCCTGTTCGGTCAGTTTCTGTATAACCCCTGTCTTCTTAGGATTATCAGCTTCTTTCAAGAAAATCGCCCAGTTTTCTAAAGCTGTGTTCTTTTCAATGCTGTTTTCAAGCTTGGTGACTTTGGGCAACTCAATAAAAATAATGTTGAGTGTGTTTGAAAGCTCCCGGTTGTCCGCAGTGCGCATTGCGTACCGGCTGACTGCTTCGGCGCTTGTTTTGTCAAACACAAAATCAAGCACCGTAATCTGATAGACTTTCGGAGCTTTTTCCCAAGTGTCGCCTTTCTTGAGATAAGTTGTCTCTAGCCTTGCAACCTGATACTCGGCGCGTTTGCCGTAGTCGTACTTTTGGTTAAACGCCATCATCTCAAGATTTGCAGGCTGCCCATCATCAAAAATGCACAGAATATCGTAGCTTACGCCGCGCTGCTTTTCAAAAGCTATTGGCGCTTCATTTGCAGTTAGCTCCACCGACTTAATTTTGCGCTCAGTGGCAGCTTCTAAGAACGAATGTAACGCATTGCGCGATTCTTCTGTGGGCTGTGTGAAAAGCGCTTTAAAAGTCGAATCGATGCGCGGGTTTAGCAGCGCGCCCTGTTTCATCTGTGCGAGATAAGCTTCTTTGCTTAAAAATTTGCTGTTGTGTTTCATATTATTATATATTGATTTTTTATGCAAATTTTTGTTGATTTTGGCAAAAATTCTGAAAAATTTTGCGTTTCGGGTACGCATAAGCTTATTCTACAGGACAGGCTTAATCTGGCGTACCGCTGCAAGTTTCCGCTTCGCGTAAACTTGAAAGATTATGTACAAGGGCGCGCTTTTGGGGCTTATGCACAAAGGCGAGAGGGCGGCGGAGTGCGCGTTTTGCAAAGGCTTAATCTACAGTTTAGGTTTTATCTGGCAAAACGCCCAGTTTGTGCTTATGCACAAACTGGTAACTGGTGTACAAAGACTGCTTTTGAGTTCTAATACACAGCCTGTCGGTTTTTGTGTAGACAAAAACCGACACTTTTCGCTGAATAAGCTCCATTCGTAGATTGGACTGTTGCGAAAAGGAAAACAGTGCATAGCGCATTATTGCGCGGTTTTGAACCCTGCTCTGCACCCGGAAACATATTTGCATAGTCGTCATTATAATTGATATGATCCTAATCACTCATGAATTTTAGAAGTATATGTAATCGTGGGGGCTTTGTAGAATTCAAGATTTTGGGATTCGGTCTGCCAGGCGATGGCGTCGATTTTGGCTTTGCGGCAAAGGCGGCGCAGGAAATCTTGGGCACTATAGGCTCTTTCAGTTGCAAGAGAAGCCTGAAGCAGAGTGCGCTTTAAGTCTTCGGTTGAAGCATTCGGGTTGTCCATAATCAGCGAATCAAAGCCCGGCACAAAGTCCAACGCGCCATTCATTTTCTGCCAGTCTGAAAAAATGCTGATATTCACATAAAGCTTATCGAGTTCAGCCTTTTCAATATGCGGATAGCGCGGATCTCTTGCCGCTTCAAAAGCGCAGTGCCGTATTGCACCTTCAATATCGTCAACGCCGCAATACAAGGCAAAGCAGCCGCGGTCATTTGTCAATGTTCTGAAACGCACTGCAACGCCAACCGAGTTTTGCACCGACAAATCATAGTTGCTGTAGACAGGCGGAAAAATCCCGCCGTTGAGAGAGTCTTTTAAAGCATTTACCGCAATTTCTTTGTATTCCGGCAGTTTTCCGGCGTATTTTTCATAAAAAGCCCTGTAGCTTTCGTTTTTCCATATTTTTAAGATTTCAGCCGTAGTTGTGTCGTTTTCAGTGTAAGGTAAAATTCCTTTTTTTATTAATTCAGACTGAACGCTTCGCGGCGCATTGAGCCAGAAATATGCTCCGCTGTAAAAGCCTGCATCAAATCTGCTGAAGACTTCAGGCTTTTTCTTCCAGAGATTCCAGCTTTCGTTTTCTTCATTGCTTTCAGGTTTTTCGGCAAAATAGCCGCAATTTATGCGCCAGTCTGCATTTTTGCCGTAGCAGCGCACAAAAGCTTCAAGATTTTTCCAAGCCGCAGACGGTTCATCTTGATAAGCGGCTGAAAAAGCCAGTGTCAGCAGCTGGCAGTCCTGCGTTTCAATCCATGAGACTGCACCGCTTATAAAAACAGCAGGCTTCTCTGCCTTGCAGAGAACATCAAAATCAAAGGTGACAATCACTTTGCCAAGATTAAGCTTTTTAAGCTCTTCAAAACCGCAGATATAAAACGCATCAAAAATGCGCGCGGCGCGTCCCGGCTCAAGATTTTCAAGATTCTTCTTTAGATATTTTTGATTTGCGCGCTTAGACAAATCATCAAGGCTATAAGCCGGAATCCAGTAAACTTTTTTGATAAAACCGCTTTCTACAAGCCTGCCCACCCAGTTGAAGCTTGTAACTTCAGCATCATAAGAACTTACATCGTTGTGCCGGTCAAAAAGCACAAGCGTGCTGTAGCCTTGCAGCGCGAGTTCTGCATGAACCACCACATCAAACGAAAGCCCATGTCTGTCGCTTAAAAAGACCATCTGCTTTTTTTGCGTACACGAAAGCAAAAACAAGCCGAGAAAGCACAAAAGCAAAAGCATTTTAAGATTTTGTCTAAAGCAATGAAAGTCAGTTTTAGTTTTTGTCAGTCGTTTTCGTCTTTTTCTATAATCCATTTATTTTGTTTTTTTATAGCAATAAACCCTTTTGGCAAAATACTCATTGCAGCACAAACCGGATATTGATTTATAATTTCTTTTAACGAAACTATTTTAGCATTTTCAATTGTATGTTTTCCAGATAAAAAAGACATAGTACCGTCATTTGAATACGCAACAAGCTTTATTTTTGCTTTCTTTTCAAGAACAAGACTGTCTGTAAAGACCATCAAATTCTTATCTTGGTCAAATTTCCACTTACGCCTATCTTTAAGAAAAGAATAAGTCTCTAATAAAATTGTTAAAACTAGAATCCAATATAATTCATAAAAAACACGGACATAAACATTAACAAAAATCTGTCCTTTTGAAGCAAAAGAAACTACATTCATTATTATATAAATACCTATAACAAATAAAGACATCTTATATGATAAATACTCTTTCATTCTGAATTTCCATGAATAATTTAAAGAAAACGTAATCCATTCAATATCTACATCTTCATTCGCTTTTTCTTTATTGTTGTCAGTTTCTTTTTTTAATGATTCATACATTTCTTTGACTTTTTTATTACCTTTTTTGTTCATCAAAACATAAATACCAAAGGCAACCAAGAAACATAAAAGAGTTAATAATAAATAATTGATTGATGAGCCTAAATTATGCTCTCTTAAAAAGATGTCGTCCATTTTATCTCGCCTGTATGACAGCTCTCAGCAAAACGCAAGAATCAGCAATATTGCCTGAAGTTTCAGTTTATTCATCACCTGATTATAGCTAAAAACAGCATTTGCCGCCAGAAGGCTTCCAATTGTTAAGAAATTAGACAACTGCAAAAACTTGGGTTATACTATAGCACATGATTACTTTAACTTTTTCTAATTCAACATCGATTAGTGTCCGTCCGGGAATGCAGCCGAAAGACTTCTTGGACAAAATTGCAGAAGCCGAGAATGTTTCTGCTGCCGACATTGCCGCAGTACGCATCAACAATGAAGTTTGTTCACTGACATATTCAATTGACTACAACGCTTCGATTGAGGCTGTGCTCGCAAATTCGCCTGAAGGTGCTACGATTTACCGCAGAACACTCTGCTTTGTTCTTGCAGCGGCGGCACATACGCTCTTTCCAGACAAGCGGCTTATTGTAGGTCACAGTCTAGGACATGGCTACTATTACACGCTTGACGGCGAAAAGCCGATTACGCTTTTTGAGATTTCTCAGCTTAAGGCGCAGATGCATCTGCTTGTCGAGAAAAACCTTGAAATTACACAGACAGCGGTTTCTTACGAAGAAGCGCTTAAAATACTTGAAGATTTGAACCTTCAGCAGACAAGAAAATCTCTTGAGTTCCACTGCCCGCCGCGCATTATAATGAACCAGCTTACAGGTTTCTCTGATCTTTATTATCTGCCGCTGCTTCACCGCACAGGCAGACTTACAGCTTTTGACCTTACGCTTTACGAAGACGGATTTCTTCTCCGCTTTCCGCCTTCACACACTCCGGGCAAGCTTGATGCCGACACAGGAAATCCGAAGCTTTTCAACGTATACAAACGTTACAAGGACTGGGGAAAGCGCATCGGCGTAACAGCCGCGCCTGAACTGAACCAGTTTGTTCAAGACCGCACTTTCAGAGACTTTATCAACATAACTGAAACTTTGCAGAACAAATGCTTTGCAGACGCTGCGGACGCAATTCACCAGAAAGAAAATGCCAAAGTTGTGCTTATTGCAGGCCCTTCAAGTTCGGGCAAGACAACATCTTCTAAGAAACTCGCACAGCAGCTTCAGGTGAACGGCTACACGCCGCGCGTAATAAGCATTGACAATTACTATGTCGGCAGAGAAAACACACCGAAAGACGAAAACGGCAACTACGATTACGAATGTCTTGAGGCGCTTGATATTGCGCTGCTCAACGAGAATCTTGTGCTGCTGTTCAACGGCGATGAAATTGATGTTCCGACTTATGACTTTGTTGCAGGCGCAAGGCGTTACACCGGCAAAAAGATGCGTCTTGAAAAGAACGATATTCTCATTCTTGAAGGCATACACGCATTGAACGACAAGCTTACACCGCTTATTGACCCTGCCCTTAAGTTCAAGATTTACGTTTCGGCGCTGACACAGCTTAATCTTGATGATCTTACACGCATTTCTACAAGCGACAACCGATTAATCCGGCGCATTGTGCGCGACTCTCAGTTTAGGGGCAAGTCTGCCGCAGATACAATCGCAATGTGGCCTAATGTCCAGAAAGGCGAGCGCCTGCATATTTTCCCGTTTCAGAACAACGCGGACATTATGATTAACACTGCGCTTGACTATGAGCTGTCTGTGCTTAAAGTTTATGCAGAACCGCTTTTGAGATGTGTTTCTCCGCTTCAAAAGGAATACTCTGAAGCAACAAGACTTTTGAAGTTTTTGACCCACTTCTCGCCGATTCCTTCAAATTTTGTACCGTCACAGTCTCTGCTCCGCGAATTCATAGGCGGCAGCGAGTTTAAATATTAATTTTTTGGGAAAAGACACCCCTCTACTTCGGAAGCAGCGTTTTGCAATAGCTAAAACTATAGTTTTGGTTTAATCAGGCAAAACGCTAAGTTTTCGGTAGAGGAAACTTAAGAGCTTAATCACATTTTTCCCAAACCCTTATCTTCCCCAGCACTGTTCAAGGCAGTTTTTTAGCGAATAATATGTCATTCCCGCGCTTGACGCGGGAATCTGCTATATTACAAGGAAATAGATTGTCGGGTCATGCCCGACAATGACAGTTGGCTTTTATTCGACTGACTGAAATCGTGCCTGATTCATATCGTCAAGTTCGATTTCCATTGTCTTGTTGTACTGCTTTTTGTATTCTTCGTATTTCTTGTCTTTGAGATTTGACAAAACCTTGCGCTGCTTCATCGCCTCGTTGAATGCGGCGCGTTTTTCTTCGACCACAAGCTCGGCAGAAGCAAGTTCCTCAAGGAGTTCCTCTTTGCGGATATCAAGGCGGTTTATGTAGTTTTCAATTGCGATATGACCTGTAATGTCTGTGCAGACAGAGCGTTCTTTATTTGCTTCAACACGTTTAACAGCAATTTCTTTCAAAAGATTCTTTATGCGGTCGCTTTCAGAAATAGCTGCGGCGAGAGCAAGTTTAGCCTGTTCTTCGGCAAACAGGCGTAAATCAAGAATCTTTTGCAAAGAAAATTTAAACGCTTTCACGCTTCATACTCTTCCTTTGGAATTTCAATATGAGCAAGTTCTGCAAATTTGTTCATCGTATCTTCGATGGTGACTTTTTCGGTTTCTTCCTGCATGAGGAAGGCTTCAATTGCATCGTGTGCGTCTATTGCCTCGTCAATTGCAGGGTTTGTGCCTTTCTGGTACGCACCGACATTGATGATGTCTTCCTGTTCGGCGTAGACAGCCATTAACTTGCGGATATAGTCGCATGCCTTGCGTGTCTGTGTGCCCGAAACGCGGCGTGCAAGACGGCTTATCGAAGCAAGCACATCAATTGCAGGATAGTGTCTTGTCTGCGCAAGCTTTCTGCTCAAAACAATGTGGCCGTCGAGAATACCGCGGACTGTATCCGAAATTGGTTCGTCCATTTCGTCGCCGTCAACCAAAACGGTGTAAAAAGCTGTTATAGAGCCGTTCTGCGACGTGCCCGGGCGTTCCAAAAGCTTTGGCAGTGTCTCGTAAACACTTGATGTATAGCCGCGCTGTGCAATCGGCTCGTTTATGGCAAGCCCGACTTCGCGCTGTGCTTTGGCAAAACGCGTAACAGAGTCAAACATCAGCATTACGCTCTTGCCCTGGTCTCTGAAATATTCGGCAATTGCTGTTGCAGTATATGCACCGCGTATGCGCGAAAGCGGCGATGTATCAGAAGTGGCAGAAACTACAATTGAATGTTTCAAGCCTTCTTCGCCCAAATCGCGCTTGATAAAGTCTATAACTTCGCGTCCACGCTCGCCGATAAGGGCAATTACGTTTACGTCGGCTGTTGTGTTGCGGGCAATCATGCCCAAAAGCGTAGATTTGCCTACGCCAGAACCGGCGAAAATACCGAGACGCTGACCTTCTCCTACAGCAAGAAGCGAGTCGATAGCTCTTACGCCTGTAACAACGCGCTTTTCAATTGAACGGCGGCTCATTGGGTCTGGCGGGCTTGCAACAGCCGGGTAATAAGCTTCTGGAACAATGTCCGGCTTTCCGTCTGCGGCTTTTCCCATGCAGTCAAGAACTCTGCCCATCAAGTCTTTTCCGACACCGACCTTTAAAACAGAACCGGAAGCAACTACCTTGCTTCCAATTTCGATGCCCTTTGTATCTGCAAAAGTCATAAGCTGAACGGTAGTTCCGCTTAAACCGATAACTTCTGCAACTACAGACTCGCCAGTTGATGGAATTATGATATGACAAATTTCGCCGATAACCGACTGCGGGCCGGTGCTTTCTATAAGCATACCGCGGACACGAGAGACAACGCCGTTATAGAGAATTGTCTCTGTGTTCTTGATGCTTTCAATATATTTGTCGAAAATTGTTGACATGTTTAGCTTTCCGTTGGAATTGCTGGTTTAACACTTGATTTAACAGGTGAAATTTCAAGAATCTTCTGCTCAAGTTCGCCAAGCTGGCTGGAAATGCGTGCGTCGATTGAACCAAAGTCTGTTTCAATAATACAGCCGCCCTTGTCAACTGCTGAATCTTCTACAATCGTAATGTTCTTTACGTTTTCAACAGCCTGAAGGAATTCTTTTGTATGTTCACTTGTAAGTGCAAGTTCTGCCATATTAACGCGGATAAGAACATCGCCGCGGCCTTTAACCTTGCGCAAAGCATGAACAATGTTAGACATAACAACATTGCGCTGGTTTTCAGAAATAACCTTAACGATTTTTCTAGTCATAAGGAGAACAAGGTCTACAATCTGCTGTTCTGTTTCAGAAAGAATCTGTACACGCTTGTCCATGATTTTTTCAATCATCAGGTGCAGGCGGTCAATAAGGCGCTGAACTTCAGCCTTGCCTTCTTTGTAGCCTTCTTCGTGACCTGCGTCATAGCCTTCCTGTCTTGCAGTTGAGGTCAATTCTTCACGTTTGGCATTTGCTTCTTCGAGCATTGCATCAGCTTTTGCTTTTGCGTCCGCAAGAAGAGCAGCAGCTTCGTTTTCAGCATTTGTCTTCTGAATCTGTCCCTGCGTTGTCTGGCGCTTAACTTCTTCAAAAGCAGCCTGTTCCGCGTCTTTAATGATGCGGTCAGCTTCGGCTTTTGCGTTGTCTAAAAGTTCTTTCTTTTCAAGTTCCCATCTGGCACGGAATTCTTCCGCTTCTGCCTTAAGGTCTTCAACAGTAGGGCCTGTATATTCAGGTTCAACTTCTTCAACTTCTTTCTCTTCCTCTTCTTCGAAAGTATGAGAAAGTTTGAGCATAATCTTATCTGTTACAGGTGTAATTTCATTTGGTCGAAATACTGCTTTTGCCATGATACATGACCCCTTTAAGGAACTATTAGACAGCGGCTTTCAAGCCACTTGACTGATTAGACGTGTTTGGAAACTTCAGTTTTCCGAACACGAACTTTAGTAAATCGCAATTTTGCAAGGCTTTAGCCTGAAAAATTGCTGATTTGTTCGAAAACTAACCGAGTTTTCGAACAAATCCTTTGTGCTGAAAAAGCACAAGACACGACAAATCAGCTTTGTCATGTCTTTATTCAATTTACAAGAAACTGCCTAAAAATCAAAGTCTTTAGGCAGCCCAAATATTTACCCAATCATTATACAACAAGTTCGTCTTCGCCAGAACGTGCAATAACGATCTCGCCGGAATCTTCGAGGCGTCTGATTGTAGAAACAATCTTCTGCTGAGACTCTTCTACGTCTTTCAAGCGTACCGGTCCCATGAATTCCATATCTTCTTTAAGCATAGCCGCCGCACGTTTAGACATGTTGCGGAAGATTTTATCCTGAACTTCGGTATCAACAGCTTTAAGGGCTTTTGCAAGTTCCTGAGTATCAACTTCACGCATAACTTTCTGAATAGCGCGGTCGTCGAGCATAACGATGTCTTCGAATACGAACATTCGTTTCTTGATCTCTTCTGCCAAATCCGGATCTTCTTCTTCCAAAGATTCGATAATCGTCTTTTCAGAAGAACGGTCAACAAGGTTAAGAATCTCAACGATGCTTTCAACACCACCGGCAGCGGTGTAGTCTTCGCTTGACAAGCTTGAAAGCTTCTTCTCAAGAACGCGCTCAACTTCGCGGAGAACATCAGGAGATGTACGGTCCATCGTAGCAATACGGCGCGCAACATCGCTCTGAAGCTCTTCAGGGATGTTCTGCAAAATATATGAAGCCTTGTTCGGCTCAAGATAAGCAAGAATAAGCGCAACAGTCTGCGGGTGTTCCTGCTGAATAAAGTTCAGCAAATGTGCAGGGTCTGTACGGCGGATAAAGTCGAACGGACGAACCTGAAGGCTGCTCGTCAAGCGGTTAATAATATCAATCGCTTTCTGGCTGCCCAAAGATTTTTCCAACAACTCACGCGCATAGTCGATACCACCAGAAGTGATAAAGTTCTGTGCCTGCATAAGTTCCTGAAATTCTTCAAGAACAGCATCTTTGAAATCAGCTTCAACGCTTTCAAGGCGTGCAATTTCAAAAGTAAGTGTTTCAATTTCATCTTCGCGCAGATGCTTGAAGATTTCAGCAGATATTTCAGATCCAAGAGAAACAAGGAAGATTGCAGCCTTCTGCTTTCCGGTAAGGCTCTTGTAATCTTTAACCTTCTTCGAATTCGATTTCTCTTTAGAAGTTGTTGTCGTTGTGGTAGCCATTCTATTCCTCCATCAACCATGTGCGGATAAGCAACGCCACATCTTCAGGGTGTTCTTTTGCCATAGCAATTGCATTTTCCTGCAATTCAAGACGCTTGCGCTCTTCAACAGACATAGATACTTCCATGCCCTGTTGCTCTGCTTCCCACAAAGCACGCTCGCGCTCTGCCTGGTGACGACGCAGAATCTCTTCTTCCTTGAGACGGCGGCGGCGTTCCATTTCGCGGCTGATAATACGGAAGAGAATAAAAGCCACGAGCAATACTGCAATACCGATACCGGTAATAATCAAAGTCTGGCGTGTCTGAAGCTGTCTGAAGTACAATGCGTCTTCTTCTTCAAACTGTCTTGTGCGGTCAAACTGAATACATACAACTGAAACAGCATCACCGCGTGAACGGTCATAACCGATAGCATTCTGAACAAGCAGTGTTGCCTTTGAAATATCTTCATCTGAAACAGGAAGATATTCTCTGTCAAGTCTGCCGTTGTTAAGAACTACTAATTTGCCGTTCTCATCATATTTCTTCTGCCATGTACCGTCAATATTCACAGAAACTGTAACACGGTCAATTGTCGGTCTCTTTTCTGAAGAAACCTGGCGTTCGTTGATAACTTCGTTCTTCTTAACACCGCTTTCTGTTGATACGCCGTACAAGTTAGACATATCTGAATAAACTGGCGGATTCTGTCCTTCTACGCCGGCAGGTCCTTCAGGGTTGTAACCAGTGCCTTTCCATTCCTTATGAACTTCTTCTGAAGAAATTGTAACAGAAGGAACAATCTCAGAGTCATCGTAAGGTGTATCAGGGTTATCAGCTTTAATTATAATCGGTGAATACTCTTTAGCTTCAATTTTCTGCTTAGACATATCCATGTCGATTTTAATGTTCAAGTCGCGGACACGGTCATTGCCGAATGTCTGCTGCAAAGCATTCAAAACCTTAGCACGGTAAATAGCTTCCTGCTTCTGAATAAGCTTCTGCTCTTTCTCAGTAACAGAAACGTTATCCATTTCAGCCATGCCTTCAAAGTCGTTTAAGATATTTCCCTGTGAATCTGAAATAACAACATTGTCAGCAGTAAGGCCTGTAATAGCTTTAAGAACTATCTTCTGAACACCTTCAATCTTCTTTCTATTTGTAGGCAGATCGCTGCCCGGCTTTGTATAAAGAACGATACTTGCCGTTGTAGGATTCTGATCTTCAACAAAAAGTGCATTCTCAGGTATTTGAATAACAACATTAGCGCGATCAACATCATCGAGAGATTCAATGTGCTGTTTTACAACTTCTGTGATTGAACGGCGCAAGTTAACGTTGCGTTCAAAGTCTGTAGTTGTCCAGCGTTCAATATCAAACAAAGCCCAAGGATCTACAGAAGAAGGAACTAAATCTTCTCTGACCAAAACCGCACGCATACGGCGGGCTGTAGCTTCATCTTTTACTGAAATGATTCCGGCAGCATTAACCTGTGATTCAACGTTTTCTTCAGCAAGACGAAGCGTGATTCTGTCTCTTGCAGCTTCATCTGTAATTGCTGTATTAAACAGCGGTACTGAAGACGGTTTTGCTGAAATGCGTGTGACTAAAACAAGCGCAATAATTACAACAGCAACAATAGCAATTAATATTGCGCGCTGTACAACGGTCCACTTAGACCATAACTCTTTAATTTGTGCCAACAGCTTTTTAAGCCATTCGTTCATGACACCCCTCCCGTGAACGAACATATCGAATGAGAAACTTACTGTTCAGTTTGTTTCTGCCTTCTTTCAAAATTTTATTCCTTACCGTGTGGTAGTAATTTCATTCCAATCTTTAATAACTCTGTCAATGACTGTCTGCGCTAAATTAAGCGAAAGACTTGCTTCTGCCATTGCAATTGTAACATCATGTACATCAACTGAATCCGGGTCTGTAATAAGCTGCTGGGCGATTGTATCGCTTGCCATCTGCTTGTCATTTACCGAACTAACAGCATTCAAAAGGTACTGTTCAAAAGCACCTTTTGTTTTTCCGGTTTCAGTTTCCTGCTTTCTTCTAATATCTTGCGTCATCATCGATGTCAGCGGCTCTGCTCCGATATGTGCCGGATCAGTGCGGATCATTGACAATGTGCCCAAGCTGGTTATCATCTATTACCTCCCGATTTCAAGGGCTTTCATGAACATTTCCTTTGAGCCCTGAACAACAGATGAATTTGCTTCGTATGCACGATTGGCAGCAATTAAGTCTACCATTTCATTAACTATATTAACATTAGGATATTCAACATATCCTGCGTTTGGTCCGCTAAGAATAGCATCCGGATGCTGCGGATCATAAACAAGGCGTCCCGGAGAATCGTCTTTTACGATTTTAGAAACACGTACACCCTGACCAAGACCTTTGTCCATTTCGTCTGAAACAAAAGGACCGCGCCAAGTCATCTCTTCATTTATTGGCTGAAGAACAACACGCGAGCGTTTAAAACGTCCGCCGTCCTGTGTTCTTGTAGTAGACGCATTAGCTATATTATCCGATATAACGTCGGTTCGCAAGCGTTCAACGCTCATTCCTGTTGCAGCAATATTAATACTTGAAAAAAGACCCATCATCTAACTCCTATTTTAACACAGATTTGACTTGAGAGAACTCAAAAGTTTGCAACTGAGTCAATAATTGATAGTTGAGCTGAATCTTGAGTACATTCATTGCCTCTGTTTCTGCATCAACGTTATTTCCATTTGCTTTTGTGGTAGTTAAATAGTCGCGTACACGGCGCGGTTCTACTGTGCGGTAATCACGGAAACCTTCAGACTGAATGTGTTTCTCATTTGTTGTCCGCATTTTGAAAGCTTCGCCCTGGTTTTTCTCTGTTTCAAGAGCGCGTTTGAGCTCACTTTCAAAATTTACTTCAACACGCTTGTAATTTGGAACTTCTGAATTTGCAAGGTTATTGGCTGTAACCTGATAACGCAAGGTGCTTACATCCATTGCACGGTGAAGCATGTCAGTTGTTCTTGTAAAACTATTCATATTGACCTACCCTGTATGGAATTAACGCAAATTGCAGAAAGTTCCATACAATTTCATTGTCGGCAAACAAAATAAAGACTTAAGTGTTTTGATTTTTTTTAGAAGCAATACTGTAAAAATTATTTATCCCCTTTTTTATACAAAATATTCTTTTTATTGTTTAATTGTATCACAACATTTACTTTTTTAAAAATGAAAAAGCCGGTCAGAACCGGCTTTTGACAACATTTTTCAGTCTTTACAGAATATATTTTGACAGATCCTGATCTTGTACAACGTCTTTCAAGTGCTCGTCTACATAATCTGCCGTTATTTCGATAGTCTCGCCGGCATGGGCATCTGCCTCAAAAGACAAGTCCTCAAGCAGATTTTCCATAATCGTATGAAGGCGGCGCGCACCGATGTTTTCCATGCGTGTATTAACTTCTTCAGCAAGCGAGCTCATTCTGTTAATCGCATCATCGTTAAACTTAATGGTAACGCCTTCTGTCGCAAGAAGTTCAGTATACTGCTTAATCAATGCGTTTTTTGGTTCAAGCAGAATGCGTCTGAAATCTTCTGCATTCAGAGACTCAAGCTCTACGCGGAGCGGAAAGCGTCCCTGAAGTTCAGGAATCAAGTCGCTAGGCTTAGAAACTGAAAAAGCACCGGCTGCAATAAACAGAATATGCGTAGTGTCAACAACACCGTATTTTGTATTTACGTTTGAGCCTTCTACAATCGGCAGAATATCACGCTGAACACCTTCGCGTGAAACGTCCTGTCCGCCGCCGCGCTCGCCTCTTACAGCAATTTTGTCAATTTCATCTATAAAGATGATGCCCATCTGCTCAACGCGGCGCTTGGCTTCGTCACAGACTTTGTCCGGGTCAATCATCTTGTCGAGCTGCTCGGCTATAATAATTTCGCGGGCTTCTTTTACAGTTACAAGCTTTTTCTTTGAGCGTGAACCGGAAATCATGTTTGTAAGGTTCATCATCGTTGATTCAAGATCTTCGATGTTGCCGCCTGCAAAGATTTCCATTGTCGGGCCTTGCGGACGTCTGTTTACACTTACTTCAACTTCGCGCTCTTCAAGCTTGCCCTCGCGGAGCATCTGTCTGAATTTCTCGCGTGTTGCAGACATGTCGCCGGCAGGTGCGGCAGGCTGTTCTGCAAAATGTGTGTTAGTAACGTCCGTAAATGCAGGCAGATTATCAGGCGGCGGCATATCGTTCTTCTGCTTCGGGTTGCTTCCAGGCAGCAGCAGGTCAAGCAGGGCTTCCTCAACTTTTTCTTCTGCGGAAGACTTCATCTGCTCCTGCATTTCGGCTTTTACCACATTGTAGCCTACAGCCATGAGATCTCTAATCATTGATTCAACGTCGCGGCCGACATAGCCGACTTCTGTATATTTTGTAGCCTCAACTTTTAAAAACGGAGCACCACACAGCTTTGCAAGGCGGCGTGCAATTTCAGTTTTACCTACGCCTGTAGGGCCAATCATCAGAATGTTTTTAGGCGCTATTTCTTCGCGGATTTCTTTCGGCAACTTGAGGCGGCGCGTTCTGTTTCTTAAAGCAATTGCAACAGCTTTCTTGGCTTTATGCTGCCCTATGATGTAATTATCGAGGCGGCTTACTATCTCGCGCGGGGTCAATTCCTCAAGGTTTTTAGTTGATACGTCTGGTTCGCTCATTTAAAGCTCCTCTACAGTGATGTGGTCGTTTGTATAAATACAGATTGAGCCGGCAATAGCCAGACTTTTTTCAGCAATTTCTCTAGCAGAAAGATTTGATTCCATATAAGCAAGGGCAGCGGCGTAAGCGTAGTTTCCGCCTGAACCGATTGCAAGAATATCGTGCTCCGGCTCTATTACATCGCCGTTGCCGGAAATCAAAAGGATTTTCTCCTTGCTTGCGATAAGCAGCAGTGCTTCAAGGTTACGCAAAGCCTTGTCTGTGCGCCAGAGTTTTGCAAGCTCTACAGCAGCGCGTGTAATGTCGCCGTTATATTCCTGAAGCTTAGCCTCGAATTTATCAAAAAGGTTGAAGGCATCTGCTGTTGCACCGGCAAAACCTGTCAAAACTTTGCCGTCGTACATGCGGCGCACTTTGCGTGCATTGCCTTTCATAACAGTATTTCCCATAGTTACCTGTCCGTCTCCGGCCATGGCAACCTTTCCGTCTTTTTTAACTGCAATAACTGTTGTACTGCGTACTTTTGGTGTTTTCATCTTAAAAAGAAAAGCAGGGGCTTTTCTTGACCTCCTAAAACTGAACCGGCTGAAAAACAGCCTTTACTAATGTATCAATTTTTTGTGTTCTTGTGTAGTGTCAGCGGCACGTCAGCGCGGTGAGACCGGCTTTTGAGAGATGCAGCCTGTTATGCAGCTTATTCAGAAGTTTTTCCGCCGTGAGGGTGAGCCTGGTTGTAGGTCTTTACAAGCTGTTCGGTTGTAATGTGGGTGTAGCGCTGCGTTGTAGAAATAGAAGCATGACCCAAAAGTTCCTGCACAACTCTTATATCAGCGCCGTTAGAAAGAAGCGTAGTGGCAAAAGTGTGGCGCAGCGCGTGCGGCGAAATGTGGTGGTTTGTGCCCTCAATGCCTGAATATCTGTTGATGATGTAGCGGATTCCTCTGATTGTTAAAGCTGTTGCCTGCTGATTGACAAAAAGCGCGTCAACATTTGAGTCTTTTTTTATGTGCTGTTTTCTTTCTAAAAGATATTTCTTAAGCGCAGCTACAGTTTCAGCCGAAAAAAACACGCGCCGCTCTTTTTTGCCTTTTCCAAGAACAATAGCAGAGCTTAAATCAGACGACAAATCTCTTAATTTAAGCCCTGCAAGCTCGCCGACACGGCAGCCCGACGAATAAAGGCATTTGATAATTGCTTCATCGCGGCTTGGCCAAAGCAGATTAGTCTTTTCGGGCTGGGCACAGAATTCCTCCGTTTCAGACGGATAAAGAAAGCGCGGCATTTTTTGCGGTGCTTTTATTGTTTTCAGTCTTAAAGCCGGATTTACCTTAATGTAGCCCATTCTGAATGCATACTTGAAAAACGAGCGCACAGCCGAAATAAAGCGGTTTATGCTTGTAGCCGCAAATTTTTTTTCGGTTAATTGCGCAACGCAAAGCTGCAAATCGCCGAGCGTAATATCTTCAAGTTCAGATTCATTGCCCAGCAATTCAACAAACAGGTCAAGGTCGTGCTTATAGCCTTCAAGCGTATTTTCCGAAAGGTTTCTTACGCCGTAAATATAAGACAAAAATTCTTCGATTTTTGAAACTGTAGACCCCATTTATTCGTCTGCACCCTCTGCGTCCGCGCCCTCATCTTCTGAAGTATGCAGATAGTCACATTCAGGGTTGATGCACGATTTGATTGTGCCATGCTTCTTTGTGTATTTCTCAACGAGGAACTGTCCGCATTTCGGGCAGGTTGCATTAATCGGCTTAAAGTGGCTGATAAAGTCACATTCAGGGTAATTTGTACAGCCGTAAAATTCTTTGCCGCGGCTCTTTGTTTTTCTTGCGACAATCTCGCCGTTACAGCCAGGGCGCGGACACTTTGCAAGCGGAATCGAGCGTGTGTTTCTGCACTCCGGAAAGCCCGAACAGGCAAGGAAAAAGCCGAAGCGTCCGAGCTTTTTGACCATAGGCTTTCCGCACAATTCGCAGACCTTGTCGGTCTTTTCGTCCATCATGCCTTTGTAGCTTTCAAGCGAGCCCATAAGCTCGTCAACGCGGTCTTTGAAGCCAAAGAAGAAGTCGCCCATCATTTTTGTCCAGTCGAGCTTGTCGTCCTCAATCTTGTCGAGATTGTCTTCTACTTCGGCTGTAAAATTTTCGTTTATCACTTCAGGGAATGATTCAACAAGGATGTCGCAAATCATTCTGCCGAGAGGTGTAGGCACAAGCTGCTTGTTGCTTCTGTTCACATAATAGCGGTCAAGCAATACCGAAATAATCGGCGCATAAGTTGACGGACGGCCAATGCCCTTTTCTTCAAGCATTTTTACGATAGAAGCGTCTGTGTAGCGTGCCGGGCCTTGTGTGAAGTGCTGCTCCGGGTAGAACTTGAGCGGCTCAAGATTTTCGCCTACAGAAAGAGACGGCAATGAAACTCCCTTGTCTTCTTTTGAAGAAAGAATCTTGATTGCGCGGTAAAAGCCTTTCTCTACTACTTTTGTTGCAGAAAGTCTGAACAATGCGCTGCCAGCCTGAATATCTACGCTTGTCGTGCGGTTTTTGGCATTTATCATCTGGCTAGAAACAAAGCGTTCCCAGATAATCGAATAAAGACGGAGCTGGTCTCTTGTAAGAAATTCCTTAACATAGTCCGGCGTATATGTTACATAAGTCGGGCGGATTGCTTCATGCGCATCCTGTGCCTTTTTGCCGACAGAATATTCGATTGGCTCAGCCGGAAGTTCTTTCGGGTAATTTTCGCCGATGAATTTGCGCACTTCCTCAATTGCAACAGGCGAGATACGCACAGAGTCTGTACGCATGTATGTGATTAAACCGACGCGGTTAGAGCCGATATTTACGCCTTCATAAAGCTGCTGCGCAACCTGCATTGTCTTTTTAGACGTAAAGCCGAGACGGTTAGCGGCTGCCTGCTGAAGCTTAGATGTTGTAAACGGAGGTTTCGGTTTAACAGATTTGTCAGTATCTTTTATGTCGCTGATAACGCATTTTGCATTCTTAATTTCTGCAATAATGTCATTTACAGATTTTTCGTTTGAAAGAGCCGGCTTTTTGCCGTCATACTGAACAAGCTGGGCAGTAAATTTGCTCTTGCCTTTCATGAAGTCGGCATCAAGCGTCCAGTATTCTTCCGGAATAAAGTTTTCTACTTCTTTTTCGCGCTCGCAGATAAGCTTTAGCGCTACAGACTGAACGCGTCCGGCAGAAAGCCCGTTTTTTACTTTTTTCCACAAAAGCGGTGAAAGATTATAGCCTACAAGCCTGTCTAAAACGCGGCGGGCTTTCTGTGCGTTTACTTTTGCCTCGTCAATGTCAGAAGGGCTTTTTACAGCCTCAAGAATTGCCTGCGGAGTAATTTCGTTGAAAACAATGCGGTGAATAGGTGCTTTTACTTTATCAGCAAATGCTGACCGCAGATGATACGCAATGGCTTCTCCTTCGCGGTCATTATCACTTGCAAGCAGAACTTCATCTGCTTTCTTTGCTTCTTTCTGCAATTCCTTTAATAATTTTGCACGTCCGCGCACTGTAATATATTCAGGCTGAAAATTATTCTCTACATTTACAGCCAGTCTGGATTTTGGCAAATCAATCAAATGTCCCATAGAAGCACGGACGGTGTAGCCCGGGCCTAAATATTTTTCAATAGTTTTTGCTTTTGCCGGCGACTCTACAATTACTAATGTCTGTTTCTTTGCTTTCTTTTTGGCGGCAGTTTTCTTTTCTGGCATAAATACGTCCTCTATATCTTTTACATCGCTATTTTTTCTATTAATTGTTAATGAAAAATTATATTTTCATTATTTTTATTCAAAAACACCGGCAGATTCTTCTATAAAAAACCAAAAAACTGAATTAATGCTGAATTACTGCCAGAATCTCGTCTGCGCTGCTTATAACAGGCGCACCGTCATTGATATATTGATTTATGTCCATTTTTTTGGTTTGTGTCAATTCTTGTTTGAGCTGTCTCGTACAGCACTCGTGAAAAACAAGCTCTCTGCCCTGCTCTATCGCAAAATCTGCCGTTATAAGCGCGCCAGAGCCCGCAGGAGCTTCTATAACCGCGGTAATTAACGATAATCCCGAAATTATTCTATTGCGCGCAGGAAAGCACCATTTTTGCGTACTCCATGCCGGCGGGTACTCGCTTAAGATGCAGCCGCCCTTTTCGAGCATTACGCGGCTTAACCGTTTGTGTCCTTCCGGGTAAATGTTCTCGACACCGCAGGCAAGAACAGCGCATGTGCTTGCGCCGCTGTCAGGCTTTGCGGTTTTGGCAGAAACCGCACCCTTGTGCGCCGCGCCGTCAATGCCATGTGCAAGCCCTGAAACTACAGTTACACCGTTTTCAGCTAGGCTTTTTGATATTTCAAATGCTGCCTTCAAACCCTGTGCAGAGGCGCGGCGCGTGCCTACAACAGCGGCAGTCTTTTCTGCAAGGCAGCCGATGTTTCCACGCCAGAAAAGCATAAACGGTGGGTCAAAAATCTCTTTTAACAGAAACGGATAATCTCTGTCATCTAAGAGGCAGGTCTTTATGTTATAAGCCTGCATTATTTTTAATGCGTATTCTACCTGCTTTTCAAGCCTCTCTGGAAACCATGCGCTGCTCTTTATTTCGCGCCTTACGATTTTGGAAATATCTTTTATTGAAAGCTGCACAAGCTCTTTTAGGCTTGTAATATTTCCGCTTAAAACGCGCTTCTCGCCGGGCTTTAAAAACGCCATATATGAGATGCCGAGCGCAAGCGGCAGATTATTCATACATGGCATCCAGAACCGCCTTTTTATTTGCGGCAGCAGCTTCTTTACGCTCTTTTGAAGTGTCTGCCGCTATCACCTTGTCATACATTGCTACTGCCGCGTCGTAGTCAAAAATCATGTAATAGGCATGTCCCAAAAGCATCATTGCGTCAGTGTTTTTTTCTTCAATTGAAAGTGCTTTTTCAAGCAGAGGAACAGCTTTTGCCGGCTGGTTCATCTCCAGAACGTATAAAACTGCAAGACCATAAAGCGCCCTAAAGTAGTCCGGTTCAAGCTCCACCGCCCTTTTGTAGCCAGATTCTGCAAGCAGAAGATAGTTGTCGCGCTCTGTAGTTTTTCCGTCTGCATTAAAGTCAAGCGAGGCTTTTGCCATAAAACCTGCGGAAACGCCTATGTAATAGAAAAGATTCTGATTCTGGGGATAATACTGCACTGCTTTTTGAAGTGCGTCCAAAGCCTCGCCGTACATTTCTCCGTCAATGTACTTTACCGCAAGAATTTTGTACCAGTTTCCAGTCTGTTCCTGCAAAGAAAGCAGCTCTTCAGCGCTTGCTTCGTATTTTGCTATTGCTTCTTTTAGCTCTTCAACACTGGAAGGATTTTCAACGCCTGCCTCAAGCGTTTCAAGGTGCTTTATCTTCTGTCTGTCAGAATTCTTTCCGCCAAAGACAAAATAGCTTAGTACGATGCAGCAGATAAAAATGCCTGCAAAAATCAAAGTCCGTTTATTCATAATGTTTCCCATAGATAATATATATGATTTTTTTTATTTTTCTGTACCAGAAGGCTGTTTATTTTTAATATTTTTTGAATTTTGCGGAAAATATTCGTTGTAATAGTCGTGAAGAGACTCATTGTCAACGTGAGTATAAATCTGTGTTGTGGAAATGTCTGAATGTCCGAGAAGAGCCTGAACAGAGCGCAAGTCTGCACCGCCTGCAAGCATGTGTGTTGCATAAGAGTGGCGTAATGTATGTACTTTCGCAGTTACGCCGGATTTTGCCTCAAGCTCTTGAAAGCGCTTCCAGATGCCCTTTCTTGAAAGCTGTTTTGCCTGATAATTTACAAAAACGGTGGGCACAAGCCTTTCTCCCACAATTTTTGGACGCGCTTCTTCAAGCCATTTCTTAAGCCAGTCGTAAGCAGCGCCGCCAAATGGCACAATGCGCTCTTTTGAGCCTTTGCCGCTTACAAGAATCATTCTCTCTGAAAGATGAATCTGTACCATTTGCAGACCGGCGGCTTCACTTATGCGCAGCCCGCAAGAATATATAAGCTCAAATAATGCCCTGTCGCGTACGCCCAATGGAGTTGAAACATCAATTGAAGCAAGAAGTGCGTCCACTTCTTCAACAGACAAAACCCGCGGCAATGTTCTGTGATATTTTGGCTTTTCAAGCAATAAAGCAGGATTGTCATTCCAAGAATTAAGCGAGGTCATAAATTCGCCGTATGCACGCAAAGCCGAAATGTCTTTTGCTATTGTGCGCTCGTCTGCGCCCTCGGTTTTGCGCCACAACAAAAACCTTGAAAGTTCCTGAACTGGAATCATGTCATTAATAGAAAAACCGCCTGCTGCACCATCGGGCGTCTCAAGCCAATGGTACAAGGCGGTTAAACTCAAAGCGTATGTTTCTGCAGAAAGCCTGGCTTTATGACTTACGGTAAGTAAATAAGCGTAAAACTGCTTTACTGCATGGCAACAGAATTCCATAAAGAACTAATTGTTTTTTGGTGTAAGATTAATTGTTCCTTTGCGCTGGCAGGCAGGTCTGTCAAGATCATCTGCAAAAGTTCTTTGTCCTGCCAAACGGGAAGGCTGCCCCGGCTTGCTTTCTGATCCGCCGCCTGAAAGACGTATCCATTCATTTCTTGAGAAAACTTCGTTTTTGTCGTCTTTAATTTCAGGCTGCTTTTCTTTAACAGCATCAGCGATTATATCTCTGTCTGTAGCTTTGTTAGTTCTAAAATCAGCGTTAAAGCCTGTTGCAATAACAGAAACCAAAACTTCTTCATTCATGTTCTGGTCAATTGCTGTACCGGTAATGATAAGTGCTTCCGGGTCAGCAGTTGCTGTAATGATTTTTGCAATTTCTTCAGTTTCAACCAAAGAAAGCGAATCATCGCCGGTAATACTGATAAGAATGTTCTTTGCGCCTTCAATCCTTGAATCTTCAAGCAGCGGGTTGTTGATTGCGGCAGTTGCAGCATCTACAGCTCTGTTTTCGCCTTTGCCAAGACCAGAACCCATAATTGCATCGCCCTTGTTTTCCATTGTTGTCTTTACGTCAGCAAAGTCAACATTGACAAAGCCCGGCTTTGTAATCAAGTCTGAAATACACTGAACACCCTGACGGAGAACATCATCAGCCATGCGGTAGGCTTCTTTTATAGGTGTTTTTTTGTCTACAATTTTAAGAAGATTCTGATTAGGAATAACTATAAGCGTATCAACTGCAGCACGGAGCTTTCTGATTCCTTCTTCTGCAAGTGCCATCTTGACTTTGCCTTCATAATCAAAAGGCTTTGTAACAACGCCTACAGTCAATGCACCCTGATCGCGCGCAATTTTAGCAATAACTGGTGCTGCACCGGTTCCTGTTCCTCCGCCCATTCCGGCAGTAACAAAGACCATGTTTGCACCTTTCAAGATTTCTTTGATTGTTTCAGTATCTTCCTGAGCAGCCTTTTCTCCGATTTCAGGTTTGCCGCCAGCACCAAGACCGCCGGTCAATTTTGAACCGATACCAATTTTTTGAGTTGCATTTGAATAATTCAATGCCTGAACATCAGTATTTGCTACGATAAATTCTACATTTTCAAGACCACAGGCAATCATGCGGTTTACTGCATTTGAGCCGCCGCCGCCTGCGCCAATTACTTTAATAACTGTCGGGCTTACATTCTGCTGACTAAGAACTTCAATATCCATCATGTTTCCTCCCACCACTCATAGGAAAACGTGTAAAATATGCATTAAAAATTTTTTACTGCTACTATATATCAAAAGAATCGGATATTTTCAAGAAAAAATTAGAGGATTTATGAACAGGCTGTAAAACTGTGCAAAAAAAACTGCACAGTTTCAGCTCTAGAAAAATGCCTTGAAAAATTCTTTTATGCCTGCAAACAGGTCTTTAGTTAAAGTATTATCCCTCTGTTTTGTTTCTCTAATCTGCAATTCACCGGACTCAATTGCCTTTCTGCGGACATCAGCCTGTGTAAGAACAATACCTGTGGCTGTAGCAAATTGAGGTGAATGATATTCATCAAACAAGCCGCCCATTTTTGCAGCATTACCGATTCTGACAGCAGATGTATCAAAAACATACGATGTCAAATCTGCAATACCATGCATTAATGCACCGCCGCCGCACAAAACAATATTGCCTGAAAGCTGCTTTGATTTTGTAAGAAGAGCAAGCTTGTCGCGTGTCATTTCAAGAATTTCCTGAACGCGCGGCTGAATTATCTGACATAATTCCTGGCGTGTAATAATCTCCGGCGCTCTGCCTCCGACACCAGGAAGCAATACTTCTTCGTATGTATCAAGAAGAGGCTCCCAACAGCAGCCGGCATCAATCTTTATCTTTTCTGCATTTTCAGCAGATATTCCCTTAACAATAGAAATATCGTTTGTGACCATCTGGCCGCCGATTGGAATTGAACATGAGCAGACAGGAGCATCATCACAGAGAACAAGCACATCAGTTGTTCCGCCGCCAAGATCAATTAAAATTGAACCGAGATTGCGCTCTTCCTGAGTCATTACAGAACGGGCGGCAGCCAAAGTCTTAAGCATAATGCCGTCTACGCCGTAAGCAGCGCGGTTTACACATCTGACGATATTCTGTGTAGCTGTAACAGAAGCTGTAACGATATGAACTTCTACTTCAAGACGGACACCAATCATGGCACGCGGTTCTTTTAAGCCGCCCTGTCCGTCAACTATATAAGACTGCGGAATTACATGGAGAATCTCGCGGTCCATCGGAATCATAATTGCACGCGCTGCATCAATTACGCGGTCAATATCAGACTGATCTATTTCTTTGTTTTCTTTTCCTTTGTTTGAAACTGCAACAAGACCTTTTGAATTGAAACTTTCAATTTGAGAACCGCCAATCGCAACATAACAAGATGTTACTTCACAAGCAGACATTAATTCAGCGGCTTCAATTGCAGATTGAATGGCTTTTAAAGTAGCCTCGATATTAAGAACAACACCCTTTCTAAGACCTGTTGACGGGCTTGAGCCGACACCTGTTACATTCAAGCTTCCGTCTTCAGATAATTCGGCTATAACAGCCCTTACATTACATGTTCCTATGTCCAGTCCGACAATTACATTATTCAAAATCCAGCTCCCTACCGGCGATTAGAATCATTATTAAAAGCTCCACCCCTAAGCTGATATGAACGGTCTGAATTTCTAGTTTTATAAGAAACAGCACCGTAGCGCAAATCAACCTCAGTCACATCAGGATCAAGGGAATCAATCACATCAAGCACAACCATCATATACTGTAATGATTCTTCATTCAATTCTTTATCGGCTAAAACACGGATTTTTGAATGCATTGGGTATAATATAAGGTCATATTCACCATAATCTTTAGGTGAAATTCTAATTTCTGAAATTGCACTGAAATATGCAGGCTTTGTTTCAAGAATTGTGCCAATCTGCTTGAGAAGCGGCCTAAGCTTTGTATTAAGACGGATTCCCGGGTGCGGGTTCTCAAAAGTCAGACCGCTTATAATCGGAACATTTCCACTCGGAAGGCTGCCGTCTACGCGGTACACATAGCCTGTCTTGTCAATCTGAACTGCAACAGATTTTCCGTCTACTTCAGCAATTGCAATGGCTGCGGTTTTTCTTTCTGTAACAGTGATTATAACCTGATCTGGAAAGCTCTTTTCAACTTGAACGCTCTCAAAAAGCGGCAGCTTTTTCAGCTTAGAAGACAAAGCGCCGGTGTCAAAATTTATCCAGGTCTGTCTTACATTAAGACCACACAAGCGTATTATGTCTTCGGGCGAGTATTGGCTTAAGCCCGAAAAATGAACCTTGACAGACGCAGTACATGGAATAATTACCACATAAACTACAGCCTCGATAATAAGCACAGCAAAAAGCACTGCGACCAATATTTTCAGAATATTAGTGCGCATATCAGCTGTTTTTGCTTTTTTCACCTTGCTCAATCTCTCTTTTTGAGAACAATAACGATCTGCATCTGCAAAACTGTACATATCACCCATTTTCAGTTACCCTCTCCTTTATTCCATCTGGATACATTTATTATTAAACCGCAAAAGCTCATTGACACAATTAACGAAGTTCCGCCCGAAGAAAAGAACGGCAGCGGAATTCCTGTTGAAGGGAACAGACCGCAGACAACGCCGCAATTCATTATAGACTGAATTAGTATTGCGCTGACACAGCCAAAAGCCAGCAGGCTTCTGAATCTGTCTTTGCAAACTAATGCAATCATATAACCTCTTATTATGAAATATGACAGAACAACAAAATACAGAACAATACCGAAGAAGCCCATTTCTTCAGCCCAACCGGCAAAAATAAAGTCAGACTGAACTTCTGGAATTGAAATGCTTCCTCTGAATAAGCCGCCTATTCCCTGTCCCCAGAAGCCGCCGCCAGAAACAGCCTTTCTTGCCATATTAAGCTGATAGCCGCCGCCGTAAGGGTCAATAGACGGATTCAAAAACGAAATGATTCGCTCAACGCGGTAAGGCTCTGTAAAAACAAACAGCAGAACAACAGGCAGAACCAGACAGAAAAAGATAACGAACCACCGCAATTTTATGCCCGAAAAGAAAAAAAGAACAAAGCTCAAAACCATAACTATAAGCGAAGTTGAGAAATCGTTCTGAAGATAAATAAAAATAACAAAAACTGATGTCATTATTACAGCCGGAATTATTGTAGCTGCAAGCTCGTCAAGCTTGTCGTGCTTTTTTGCGAACAAATGAGCAAGGTACAAAACTATAACAAGCTTTGCAGGCTCAGAAGACTGAAACTCAATGCCGGCGATACCAATCCAGCGTCTTGCGCCGTTCTTTTCAATGCCGATTCCCGGAATACATGTAATCATGCACAAAAATATTGAGGCAAGCACAATTGCCGGGAGAATTCCTCTTACCCTGTCAAGGTCAATCATTGAAAGAAAAAAGACAACGACAATGCCGATTAACAAAAACAAAAGCTGGCGCTTAACAAAAAACAGCTCGTCATTTTTAATGCGCAAGCCCGGATTAATTGAAACGCTGTACAATGTAACGAGTCCAAGACCCAAAAGCAGAATAAATGAAACAAGAAAACCGATGTCCGTCTTTTTTCCGATAATAATTTTTTCAGACGAATGAAAGAAATTGTTATTCAGCATCATGCGTGGCCTCCAAGCTTAATCTTGAGAGCGTCGGCAGCACGCCACAATTCCATTCCCTTAGAAGCTTTGAGAAGAATTAAATCGCCGTTGCAGACAGCAGTTTCCAATTCTTCTGAAATATCCTCGATTTTGTCACTCCAGAAGCTTCTCTTTTTGTCTTTGCAGGCAAGATAAGCGTTTTTCATCTCGCTGCCAAAGAAAATTACATAATCAGCCTTTGACTTTGCGGCTTTTTCACCAAGCTCTGCATGAAGGCTTTTTGATTTTTCACCAAGCTCAAGCATATCGCCCAAAACGTAAATCTTTTTGCCTTTCCATTCGAGGTCGTCGCAAAAAGTGATTGCACTTTCCATTGAGTCAGGATTTGCGTTGTAGCAGTCATGCACCAAAGTCTTTTCGCCGCGGTAAATCTGGCTGCGTCCAAAAATTGTCTTTACGCCCTCCAAGCCTTTTTTGATTTCGGCTGTAGACAGATGCAGATATTCGGCGACAGAAATTGCAGCCAGAGCATTTGAAAAATTGTGCTTGCCCGGCACAGGAAATCTAATAAACACGCCGTCATACTCAAAAGTTGTTCCGTCTAAGCCCGAAGAAGACACTTCGCGGATTTTGCGGTTTGACTTAATTCCGTATTTTTCTACGCGTCCTTTTTTCACTTTCTGCAAAAAAGAAGCGTATTTGTCGTTTTCAGGCACAAAACCGATGCAGTTATCTGAAAAATTTGAAAAAATCATTTTTTTCTCTTCAGCTATTGCATCCTGTGTGCCGAGAATTCCGATATGGGCAGTACCTATGTTTGTAATTACAGCAACCGAAGGAAAAAGAACAGAAGCAATTTCAGATATTTCACCTCTGCGGTTCATGCCCATTTCAAAAATGCCGACTTCGTGTTCGGCGCGTATTTTAAAAACCGAAAGCGGAAGGCCTGTCTCGGAATTTAAATTGCCTTCATTAGTTACTACCGAATATTTTTGAGACAAAACCGAAGCGATTATCTCTTTTGTGGTTGTTTTGCCCGAAGAACCTGTTACACCAATTTTTATAAGACTTGGAAACTGCTCTACATAGCGTTTTGCAGCTTTTTGAAGAGCCGTCATTGTGTTTTCAACAGCAATAAAAGTTGCGTCAAATTCTTTTGCAAGATTTTCAAAATTCGACTTATTTTCGCTTAATTCAGAATTGGCTACAAAAACTACAGACGCGCCGCTTTCAAGCGCCTGCTTTATGTAGATGTGCCCGTTCTGCACAGTGCCGATAAGCGGCACAAACAGCGAGTTTTTGACACATTTTCTGCTGTCAATGGCAACAGTCGAGAAACAAAAATTACTGCTTTTGCTTCCAATCAGGCTGCCGCCGACAGCATCAATTAAATTTTCAAAACTAAGAAGAGTATTAGTTTCCATTTTTTTTGCCTTTTACTTCAACACGAATTATATCTTCAGGTTTTGCTTTTTCCATATTCAATGTCTCTGTGGCAATCATCTCGATTCTGTCCGGGCTGGAAAGTTTTGAGATGCTTGCGACGAGGCGTTTGTTTTCTTCTATGATTTCGTACTGCTTTTTTTCGATAGCCTGTACGGATTCTTCAAGTCTTGCATATTTTTGAGCCTGCAGCGTGTTCAAGATTAAAAGCGCAGGAATAGAAAGAGCCAAAACACATATAAAAATGTTCTTCATTACACATTCGATTTTCATATACTTTCTCTCACCTTTCTTACAACACGCAGTCTTGCACTTCTAGACGGCGAATTTCTTTTGATTTCTTCAGGTGTCGGGTCAACCGGCTTTCTTGTAAGCAAATCAGCCCTGCGGCTTCCTCCGCAAGTGCATACAGCCTGTTCCGGCGGGCAAATACATTCTTTCGCAAGATTTCTGAAATGCACTTTGACAATTCTGTCTTCAAGCGAATGAAACGTAATAACGCCGAGCTTTCCGCCGACTTTAAGCACCTTAAACGCAGAATCAAGCACCCGCGGAAGCCGCTCTAATTCTTTGTTTACGGCAATGCGCAAAGCCTGAAAAGTCTTTGTAGCCGGATGAATTGCACCATGCCTGTACTGTGCAGGTACAGCTCTATAAATAATATCGGCCAAGTCTTTTGCATTTTCAATTCTGGCAGAACGGCGTGCCTCAACAATGGCACTTGCAATGCGGCGGCTGTATCTTTCCTCGCCATAAGCATAAATCATGTCAGCCAAATCATTTTCGTTCAAAGACTGAATCAAATCAGCCGCAGAAACGTCTGCCTTAGGCGAAAGACGCATATCCAAAGGCTCGTCCATTCTAAAAGAAAAGCCCCTGCCTGATTTTTCATAATGAAACAGCGAAATGCCCAAGTCAAAAAGAATGAGCGAAGGTCTGTCGGCTTCATTATTGAATTCAGCATAAAAATCGTCGAACCAGCCCGAATAAAAAGACATACGCTCACCGAATGGAGCAAGCCGCTCTTTTGCCCTTGCCTGAATGACAGGGTCGGCATCAATTCCGATTATTCTCAAATTTTTGTATTTTGTAAGAAAAGCTTCTGAGTGACCTCCTTCTCCGAGCGTAGAATCTATCATAAGAGGAGAATCACCATAATTTTCGTTTTCTGGCGACAAATAGGACAGGCATTCGTTCAGCAAAACTGACGTATGAACAATTTCCAATTAGATTCCCCTTTTTATACAAACTGCAATATTTTTTTCTGCACTTTTAAAAACAAATAGAAGACAACCCTTCTGCTGCTTCCTGGAATGAGGATTCGCTTTCAGAAAGATAATCTTGATATGTTGCGCTGTCCCACAATTCAATGTATTTGTTCACACCGAGCACAACACAATCTTTTGTTAAATTTGCATAATCGCGGAGGCTTTGAGGAATTGATATTCGACCAGATTTGTCAAACTCAACTTCTTGAGCAGGGGCAATAAGACGGCGGAGCACAAGACGTGCCTGTGCATTAAAAGGTGATGAATTAGCCATTATCTTTGCAGACAATTCTCTCCATTCCTCCGGCGTAAACAGCCAGAGACACTTGTCTAACGCCTGCGTCAGAACGAGAACATTGTCTGTCAGCTCAGTCCGTAATCTTGTCGGAAAAAGAATTCTGCCTTTTTCGTCAAGTGTGTTACGGTATTCACCGGTAAGAAGCTCCATCCACTTTTACCTACTTTTCCCCACTTTCTCCCACTTAATTCCATTTTATCAGAGATAATCAGATTGTCAACGCTCAAATTTACAAAACTGTAAAAAAACTAACAAATGCTTTACTTTTACATTATACGTCTGTATAGTTAATTTCGTGATTAATACATACAACGAATCTTCTTTGCACGAAACACTCAAAAACCATTACGCAGAAGTTTTAAACGGAAAAACCGAAACCGAAATCGAAGGCTTTTTTTGTGATGTGGTTTCAGGCAAGGAAATATACGAAATCCAGACAGCCAATCTCTCATCGCTTGCGGACAAGATAAGCCGCCTTACAGGCACTTATTCTGTTACGGTTGTCTTTCCGATAGCAGAACGGACAATAATTCAAAGCAAGACCGAAAACGGCGAGATTCTTTCAAAAAGAGCAAGCCCAAAGAAGGAAAACGAGAGCAGACTGTTCAAAGAAACGACAAAACTTCTGCCGTTTTTAGACAACCCGAATTTTAAGATAATCCTTTTAAAGACTGAAATTTTAGAAACTAGAATAAAAACAGACCGCCCAATTCAGCTTAGGAACAACTCGCGGCGGTGGAAAAAAGACTGGTACAAACAGAACAAAGAGCTAATCAAAATCAATTCAGAAATTATTTTTGATTCTTCAGACTGTTATATAAAGCTTGCAAAAAGCATTATTGCAGACGAACCTTTTTCGCTAAAACAGCTTAAACAGAACAGGTGCTGCAAAAAATATGCAGGCCACATTCTTTGGACGTTGAAAAAACTTAATGCAGTTGAAGAATGCTTAAAGAAAGGCAACGAAAAGTTTTACAACTTTATCAACTAAAGTGCTTTAAAAACAAAAAAGGCTGCCAAAATGACAGCCTTTTCGCTAACTGGCAGATATTTTACCAGTTGTCTGACATATCGTCTTTATCACGGTTTTCCATTGCGTACAAGTCTGTAACAGCACGCAAATCATCGAAATAAATGTAATAAGAACCGTATGCCTGAAGCGGATCACAATCAACGCGGAATCCGACTACACGAAGTCCAGGATTGTCGCCGTAGCGTGGATCAGCCTGAACAATGCCGCGCTTTCCATCTGGAGAAGGTGGAATAGCAACAACCATTTTCTTCCATCCAGAGAAGTTCAGTTTTCCTACATAAAGCTCATAGCTCTTTCCAAAGAAATCCTGAACGAGGATTGTCAATGTATGATCGTTATTGCGTCCACATACCCACATTGAAACTGTCTTTGTAACACCTTCAATAGGAATAGGTCTTGTAGCTTTAATTGTGAAGCTTGAGTAGCCGCGGTGCATAAAGTCAACTTTAACACCGAGAACTTTGCTGTCATCCTGTCCCTCAGGAACACCGGCAGGAAGAGGTTCTTTAGCAGCCGGAGCACCGTCAAACAATCTAGCAGATACAATACCGTCATCGATAGGCATTGCAACGTCCCAAGAGCCTTCACGCTCAAACAGGTCAAGAGAAACTTCTCTAAGAGCCTGACGAGCAGCGTCTACACCAAGCATTTCTGGATCTGCATCAGACAAAGAAGACTGTGCAAAAACGCCGAAAGCCATAAAAAGTACTAATGCTGCAACTAGAAGCTTTTTCATCGTCCAGCCCCCTCATCAAAAACAACAGATTCAAGATCATATCCGTCATATACATTTGCGAATGTATTTGTAAGATATTTAAACTGATCAAAGTATACTGTAAAGATATCTACTGGAGCCTGTGGATCTGTTCTGATACGGAATCCTACAAACTGCAATGTTTTTGCTCCAGAGCGGAAGCGAGAATGCTGATTAATCCAACCAGGAATTGTTGTCTTAACGTTTCTCCAACCAACATACGAAAGTTTTGTCATAGGAAGTGAATGTACACGTCCGTCAGCGTCGCGAATAAGCAAATCCAAATTATATGAATATCCGCCGCCCCAAACCCAAACATCTACGTGGTCAACATCACCTTTCAACGGAAGGTTCTGTGGAACATATTTTCCGTTTGCATCTTGTTTTGCAGGGAAAATCTCTACCCAGTTGTCACCTTTACGGTTAAAAGCAAATTCAACGCCTAATACCTTGCCGACAACTCCCTCTTTGAGAAGGTATTTAACCGAGTTCGGCGCTCCCTCAAAATATTGCAGTTTGGGATAACCGTCAGCAACAAATCTGCTGCCCTGAACGTACCAAACCCAGTCCCCATTCTCAGCGGTCTGATCAAAATCATCGACCATCAAAGAATCGTAACTTGTTGTTGTTACCGTCTGACCAAAAATAGGCAGCAATAACAGCAAACTTACGAGGACGAGACAAACACTTAATCTGCCCTGTTTCATCCAAATCTCCTTTTGTTATTGTCAGAAAAAGCTCGTTACACTTCTTACCGAGATATTATATTCCCCTTGCCATAGCTTTGTCAAACAATTTACAACGGTAATTGCAGACACACCGCTAAAATTGCAGCTATGTAAAGATAAGAATACTTATTAAATATCGGCTCAAAGTGCCTAAAACTTAACCCTGTAAAACACTGCGTCTGCATTACATTTTTCATACGGAAAGAGCCGCCAATTTTGTTTTCTCTATTGATTATTTTCCATGAAATTAATACTATTGCTATAATATTTTATCCAATTCTAAGGAGCTAAAATGACAAGCTATAAAGATCTCGGTCTTGTAAACACAAAAGAAATGTTTGCAAAAGCCGTAAAAGGCGGATATGCAATTCCAGCTTTTAACTTCAACACAATGGAACAGATGCAGGCTATCGTTCAGGCTGCAGTTGAAACAAAATCACCTGTAATTATGCAGGTTTCTAAAGGCGCACGCAAATACGCAAACGCAACAATCCTCCGCTACATGGCACAGGGTGCTGTTGAATATGCAAAAGAACTCGGCTGCGCAAAACCACAGATTGTTCTTCACCTTGACCATGGTGATTCTTTTGAACTTTGCAAAGACTGTATCGACATGGGCTTCAGCTCAGTAATGATTGACGGTTCTTCACTTCCTTATGAAGAGAACATTGCTCTTACAAAGAAAGTTGTAGACTATGCTCACAAATATGATGTAACCGTAGAAGCAGAGCTCGGTGTTCTTGCCGGTGTTGAAGACGAAGTTGCTTCAGAAGTTTCTCACTACACAAAGCCAGAAGAAGTTATCGACTTTGCAAAACGCTCTGGCTGTGACTCTCTTGCAATTTCTATCGGTACTTCACATGGTGCTTACAAATTCAAGCCAGAACAGTGCACACGCGACCCGAAAACAGGCAAGCTTGTTCCACCACCATTAGCTTTCGACGTTCTTCATGCAATCGAAAAGAAACTCCCTGGATTCCCAATCGTTCTTCATGGTTCTTCATCAGTTCCACAGGACGAAGTTGACACAATCAACAAGTTCGGCGGAAAACTCCCGGACGCTGTTGGTATTCCAGAAGAACAGCTCCGCGAAGCTTCAAAATCAGCTGTATGCAAAATCAACATTGACTCAGACTCTCGTCTTGCAATGACAGCAGCTATCCGCAAATATTTGGCTGAAAACCCAGCTCACTTTGACCCGCGCCAGTACCTCACACCAGCACGCGAGAACATGAAAAAGATGTACATTCACAAAATCGTGAACGTACTCGGTTCAAACGACAAGCTCTAATAGTACGGCACTATAAGCAAAAAGCCCTGAACACACGTTCAGGGCTTTTTTTATTGAAAAATCTGATTAAAAATCAAATACTTATAAATCGTCTATTTACGGCAGAAGCCCCATGAAGGGCACATTTGAGAGCCGACACCAGTTTTTGTACTCAAACTCGTCGCTGGCGGTTTTAAGCGAAGTAACATAAACGCCCATATCCGGAACATCTTTTATTTCTCGGGAAAAATCTTCGAGTTTGGGGCTTTCACTAAGAAGCCTCAGCGCCTGTTTTGCAACACCCTCTCTTGAATCTATCACATTTATGCTTTTGCCGAATGCTGTCTCAAATTCCGAAAACAGATGAAGAAAATGGGTGCAGGCAAGCACAACCGTATCAACTCCGCAAGTTTTAAAAAACTCAACAGCGGGTGCAACTGCCGCAAGACGTTCGTCGGCAGAAGCTGTAAAAAGATGGTGCTCAATAAAAGAGATAAGCTCGCCGTCGCCACGTTTGTAAACTTTGCAGTCTGGCGCAAACTGGCTGATTAAATCTTCGGTATAAGGGTCTTCGATTGTGTGGCGCGTCGCGAGCAGACCTATTTTCTTGTTTTGCGTAGATTTAGCTGCAAGCTTTATTGCAGGCACAGTGCCCACAAACGGCACGTCAAAACTTGCGCGGAGGCTCTTCAACGCCGCCACAGACATTGTATTGCAGGCAACAACCACAATCTGCGGGTTAAAGCACTTTATGGCGCGTTCAGTCGTTTCTCGCGCCATACACTCAATCTGTGCCAATGTTTTTTCACCATAGGGAAAATTCGCAGTATCGCCTATATAAACACAGCGGACTTCAGGCGCAAGTTCTTTCAGTCTAAGCATATACGGAAGACCACCGGTGCCGGAATCTAAAAATAGAATTTGAATTCTGTCCATGTTTTTTAGTCACCAAACAAACTGTTGAAAGCTTTTCTTGCATCTTCGGCTTTTTTGCTTCCGTCTGATTTTTTCGCGCCGACACTTTCAGCCGAATATTTGAAATAACCGCAAAAATTTGCCCTTTCTTTGTCGGTTACAAGCTCATCGACATTTTCTCTACAATCATAATGAGAGCTGGGTGCGTAAAAGGCACAGTTTTTGCAGCAGCGCAAATCTGCACCGCAATTTTCGCAAACCGCACTTCTTGAAACAGGGTTCTCTACTTTGTTATCAGTTCCGCATTTCCAACACATGCGCCCATTATAGAAGATTCCACCAAAAATTGCAATTTTCTGTTTCAAGCTTTTCAAAGCTCGGTCTATGTGGTAACATTATTGCATGTTTTCAATTGGATTATGCCAATATCCCGGATGCAGAAATTTAGCAGTGTCGCGTATTGACGAAAACGGCAGCATTTTAAGCAACGCAGAAGTTTTCTGCCTTGAACACGACGAAAAAGCCGAATAAACGCGCTACAATGTCTACAAATATATAGAGAACCACGACAAAATAATTGGCTTAAGCATGTCAGGCATTCACTTCAGCGACATAGACTTGAGCGGCAAAAAGTTTTACGGCTGTGACTTAAGAAACTGCACATTTTCTTCTATTCACTCTGAATTTTGCAGAATGCGCATGACAATGCTTGACTTTTCACTTTTCAGCGACTGCAACCTGCTTAACTCAAACATGCAGTTCACAAGCTTTAGCGGCAGCACTTTTTCGCACGTACTTTTCACCAATTCAGACTTAGTGCACAATAATTTTAACGGAATAACAGCCCAGCAGTCGTCATTTGACGATTCAGACTTATACAATTCAAGGTTTATACGCGCAAAGCTTTTCAACACGTCAATTAGAAACTGCAACATAAAGCAAAGCTCTTTTCAAGAAGCAAGTTTCGAGAACGTTTCTTTCAAACACTCAAACACAAGAGAAGCAAATTTTTCAGAAGGAGTGGAACTTCAGAATGATTAAAGTTTATTTTCACTTGTGTCTTGAAGGCTTCTCAAACTGCTACATCGTTGAAAATGACCAGACAAAACAGGCTCTTATAATTGACCCCGGAACGGTAAACAAAGAAATGATTATGCAGATTGAGCAGAATCATTATTCACTTGAAGCCGTTCTTATAACGCACAACCATTTCAGCCACTATAAGGGGCTTAGAACGCTGCGCAAAATTTACAAGCCCAAAGTCTATACCGCCGACTATGAGCTTGCCGCTGACGACACAAAGATTATCAAAGGTGACGGCATCTTAAAGATTATTGGCACAAATGTCGGCTATCTTTCTGTGCCGGGTCACACAGCCGACTCAATGGTCTACAAAATCGGGCAGATTCTATTTACAGGCGACGCTTTGACGGCGGGGCTTATAGGTAACACAAACAATGCCTACGCCGAAAAAATACTGAAAACAAACATAAAGACAAAGATTTTAAGCCAGAACGAAGAGCTTGTAATCATGCCGGGGCATGGGCCGCCTTCTACCATAAAATCCGAAAAGCAGTTTAACACGCAGGCTTATTCGTCAAAACCGACTTACACCAAAAAGACCGGCAGCGAAGAGTTTATTACAGGCTGAAAACGCTAAAGGGCATCTTGAAAACCGCCAATAGCGTTTTTTTTCGAGATGCCTTAAACATTGAACACGTTAATGCAGTCAAGCATTTTTGAAACAGCCATGCTGTTGTTTTCAACACAAGAATCAACACCGTCTATAGCACATTCAAGTTTGCGTGAATTTTCAGTGTTCTTTTCAAGTGAAGAGGCAATCTCTTGCGAAGCATTAACAATCTTATTAATCGAAGATTCAACATTTTCTGCAAATTCATGCTGCTGTTTTGTCAGACTCTGAATTAACTCAATTGAAGCTACAACAGACTCCGTAGACTTTATCGTGTCATTTGCGCCTACACGCTGCGCTTCCATTGAGTGCGCGATAGTTCTTACCAAATCTGAAGTATTTGCAATACCGGCGTTTATTTCTGTAAAAGCATTTCCTGCCTGCTGAATTGATTCTACACCGTTCTGGATTTTTCCGACCATATCCTTGATATGAACTGCAATATTCTTTGCGCTCACAGAACTGGAAGAAGCAAGCGAACGGACTTCGTCAGCAACAACTGCAAAGCCCTGACCGATTGCACCGGCATGAGCCGCCTCAATTGCGGCGTTCATTGAAAGCAGGTTTGTCTGCGATGCAATTTTCTGAATAACTTTGACAATATCCTGAACTTCATTTGAAGCAGTCTGTATTTCCATAATTGCGTTGACAGCAGTTTTTATAGCACTCTCACCTTTTTCGCTTGCTTCTTTCAGGCTGGTTGAAACAGTATCAGCCTGCTGGGCAAGTTCAGCGACAGCTTCAATATTTTCTGCCATTTCAGATACAGAGCTTGAACTGTTGCGCACAGAAGCCGTCTGCTGTTCTATCTGCTGCTCAACGTCAAGAACGCTCCGCGTTACGTTGACGACATCGTTTCTTGCGTTTTCTACAAGCGACTTCTGATGTTCGCCCTCTTCCATGATTTTTTCAGCGGTCTGTTTCATGTTTTTCAAGGCGTCATTTGAAACTTTAAGCGACTCACTTAAGTTTTCAGCAGAATTCTCTACTATATAAGTTTCTGTCTTTATGTCCTGCACCATTGACGACAAATCGCTCATAAAAAGGTTGATTTCAGACGAAAGCGCGCCGATGTCGTCTTTCATGGCAATGTCGATGCGCGAGGTCAAATCGCCCTTGCTGCCGATGTCGCGCACACGCCCTGCCGTATGCTGAATGCGCGCCTTGATGTCTGTTGCAAGAACATAAACCAAAGCAATACAAGGAATAAAGGTTGCAATAAATACTTTCGGAAAATTCTTTAGGTATTCGCTCATCATGTCTTCAACAGGCGCGCCGCAGTCGCCAAATATAATCTGATACGGAAGGCAGAAACACTGCAAGCCCATAAGTCCGAGAATCACAACGCTTGAAAAGATAATCTTATATTTGATTGAAAAGCTTATATCGTGGTCAAGCTCGTCAACCGAGTGAATCTTAAGCAGACGGCGGTCATCACGCATAAGCACACCGACTATAAAGATTTCAAAAATCGCAATAAGACAGCCGACAAGTATTGCCTGAATCATAATCAGCGTTAGACGGCTGGGAACGGGCACGATAACGCCATTCTTTACGTCTACAATAATGGCAAAAGCCTGACCGACACCAAAACCTATCATATTTGTAATCAACGAGATTATGTTTATCTTTGACTGCGAGCGGATTGCCATTTTACGCTCTTCGTCTGTTATTTTTTCACCGTTCTTGATTTTTTGTATAACTTTCGTGAATCTGTTAAGAACAACAAAGTTGTACGAACCCATTGTTATCATAAGCACAAATGTGGCTAATAATGTAGAGCCTATTCCAGAAAAAAACGTCGGGAGAATTCTGTAAAAAAATTCAAGCTGATACCAGCGGAGATAAAAACCGCCTGCATAAGACAAAAGCAAAAATATAATAAGATAGTTTCTTGTCAGTTTCATAAAATCCCCTATCTATTGATGCAGCAAATATTTATACAAATTTTACATTGCATAGTCTATTTTTCTTTTTGCATTATGTCAAGTTTTTAATTGTGTTAATTGTATGCTTTTATTTTTTTCTGAAGCTCGCGGTCGAGGCTGTTTGCAAAAAGATTGAGTTCCTTTTTGCCAAAAGTACCGGCACGTTTTATTTCAGGCAGCGAGCCGTTCTCCATGAGCATATAATGCAGATTTCTTGTGGCTAATTTTTCCGCGATATTTGATTCTGTAAAGACACAGCCTCGGTCGTTTATTACGGCAATTTTTTTGTCTACAAGACGTGAAGCAAGCGGAATATCTCTTGTTATTACAAGATCTTCGGGCTTTGCATTTTCGACTATGTAATCGTCTGCGGCATCTTTTTCGTTTTCACAGACAATCATCTCAAAAAGCTCGTTTTTCTTAAACGGAATATCGTGATTTGCTACAAATTTTACGGGTATTTTCAGTCTTAGTGCAAAGCGCACAGTCAGATCGCGCACCTGCACAGGGCATGAGTCCGCATCTATCCAAATACGGAAATTTCTTGCGTCCATGCGGCTATAAAACCTGGTCGATTTTTTTAGTTAATTGCAGAACAATCTTCTCGGCTTCGCTTAATTCGGCATTAACCATCAGAGTGTCTGTATTAGGAACATTGCGGCGCTCTTTTGCAAGTTCGTCGGTTATCATAATTCCGGCTAAAATTGCAATTTTCAAAGGCTCTTTTAAGTCAGTAGACTGCATTAAGCCGTCAACCGTTTCTTTATAATGAGCCAGCAATTTTTCAAGATATAATGAATCTTCGTCAGCCTGAATCGAAAAAGAAGTTCCTAAAAGATTTATCTGAAGGGTTCCTTTTGCCATCGCTTAAGCCTTAAAAAATATCAAGCTGCTGTGTTTCTCCGGGTGCTTTCTGTTGAGCTACCGAAGAAGTAATTGTTGAAAAAGGATCTATAGAAGGTGTGGTCTGTGCAGGCTGGGCACTCGCAACAAACTGCGGCGAAGACTGAACACCTGCACTTTCTGTAGAAGGCTTTGCAGCCACATTCTGTTCCGGCATTGTAACCGATGACTCAATGCTGCCACCGCTTACACGCAGAACAGAATCTTCAATGTTGTTCAAACGCTCAAGAGCTTTCATAATTCCACTTTCGATCGTAGGCTGGTTCTGCTCAAAAAGAGAAACCTTTGCGGAAAGTTCTACATTAGCTTTCTGCATTTCATCATACTGAACCTTGAGTTCAGAAAACTTATTACGCAAAAAATCATTTTCTTTCTGCAAGTCAGCTATTTTTGCTACTGCTGTTTCTACTTTATGTTCAAGAAGCTGAACCTGATCGAGTGAAATCATGTGTTATGCTCCAATTGCTTTTTTTGCAACAGCTACAACTTCTTTAAAAGCTGCAGGATCTTCAATGGCCATGTTTGACAATGCTTTGCGGTTAATGATTACGTTAGCTTTTGTCAAACCTTCAATGAAGCGTGAATATGTGATGCCTTCAGCGCGGCATGCTGCATTCAAACGTGCAATCCACAAAGAGCGCATTGCACCTTTTTTGTCGCGGCGTCCTACATAAGCATCTGACAATGCCTGTGTTACGGCATCTTTTGCAGCTTTATAGTTTGTTCCGCGTCTGCCGCGGAAACCTTTAGCAAGTTTAAGAATCTTCTTGCGGCGTTCCTTACGCTTTGTTCCGTCTATTGCTCTAGACATATATAATCTCCTTGAATAAGTGGCTTAGCTGCCACCGTTGATTGTTTAAAATCAGTTATCAGCTATAAGGTATAAGCTGTTTGCGCATTCTTCTTGCTTCTGATTCAGCAAGGATACCTGCTGCACGCAGCTGTCTCTTACGCTTCTTATCCTTTTTTGTAAGAATATGGCGGAGATTCATTTTCTTGTACTTAACTTTTCCAGTTCCAGTCAATGAAAAACGTTTTGCGGCAGAGCGCTTTGATTTCATCTTTGGCATAGATCTAACCTCATTTCTTCGCTTTTGGCGCAAGAGTCATTGACATAAAACGGCCCTCCATAGCAGGCTGTTTTTCCATGACATACTCACCCTCAATGCGTTCTAGTACTTGATTCAGAACATCTAAACCGAGATCGGTATGAGCAAGTTCGCGTCCCCGAAAACGCACCGTTACTTTTACCTTATTACCTTCAGCAAGAAATTCTTTAATGTGCTTTGATTTGAACTCAATGTCTCCGTCTGCAATTTTTGGCTGCATACGGATTTCTTTAAGTTTAAGTACTTTTTGGTTTTTCTTGGAGTCACGGAGCTTCTTCTCCATTTCAAAACGATATTTACCGTAATCAAGAATTTTGCAAACCGGTGGATTTGCATTTGGTGCAACTTCCACAAGATCAAGCTCGTTTTCCCTGGCCATTTTAAGAGCCTCAATGGTGGGAACTATCCCTTTTTGTTCCCCCTCACTGTCTATGAGTCTGACCTCACGTACGCGGATTTGTTCATTAACCCGCAATCCTTTGTCTGCCAACAATCCTCCTATGCACGGTAAAATCCGTACTTATTTACAAAGCATGTAAATCATATTAACAGATTTTGATGAAAAATGTCTATAGGGTAAGAAATTTTTCTTTAATTCTGCTTCTTGTAAGGCGCGCGAGTTTATGCTATTTTATAGGCATGAGACTTTTTATGCTGATTCTTTTTCCGGCGGCGGCTCTGTTTTTTGCAAACGGTCTGTCGCGCGACGTACTTTTTCCGAATAAACACACCGCATGTTTTCTGGCGTTCTGGGGACTTGTTCTCGGCGCATTGTACTGCGCATGCGACTGGATATTTTTTCTGCCGGTTCACTTTGCGGTATACAGCTATATTAAAGAATTTTTGTCGCTCTGCATTGCAGAAGTCTTTATACCGTTTGTGCTCTGCCTTGTGCCGCTCGCCGTTCTGTTCAGAGAATCTTTCAAATACAAGCTTAGAACATTTGCCTATATTCTCTTCGGTTTTTACGCGGTTCAGCTGCCCTACTTTATAATGGAAAGATACAGCATACTCTCGCCGTTTCTGCTTTTTATACGGCCGGTTCTTCAGCTTGGCTTGTGCTTTTCTGTCTATAATATTTTTGCACTTTTGCAGCCGTCGGCTTCCGGCAAGGGAATAGCAAGAGGCATTGTTACAGTGCCGCTTTTTGTAATTATGTTTTTTGCTCCGACTGTTATTGAAACCGCATGGTTTTTAGGCGCAGACGCACAGATTTGGGCAATTCTTTCGGTTGTCTACATTTTTATTTCGTTTGCCGCACTTCCGCTTCTTGCAAAATCTGCCGCAAAAACGCTTGAATAAACATGAATACCATTACCGAATATTTTGACTGGCGCGGCGACCTTTCATTTGAAGCATCTCCTATAAACGAAGTTGACTGTCTTATTTTCTGTCAGCTTTCTTACCTTGACTATTCTTCTATCGTAAGCGAATCATTTGCAAAGCCGATGCGCCTGAAAGATGCCGCGGCAATGTTCGAAAATGCGCCCGATTTTGAGCAGCGCAAAAAGAACAGCGAGACAATGGGCAAAGACAATTTTCCGTTTCTAAAGGAAGCTTCGCTGACGCACCGTTTCGGCGAAGTGCTTGTTTCGGGTTTTGTTTCACATACAGACGATGTAACAGAAAAGCAGTTTGCCGCCATAACCTTTGAATTTGCAAAAGGCATGGCTTTTGTAGCTTTTAGAGGCACAGACGGCACAATTGTCGGCTGGAAAGAAGACTTTAACATGGCGTTCATGTCGCCTGTACCGGCGCAGAAAGACGCCGTAACATATCTTGCCGCCTGTGCAAATGCCGACAAAAAGCGAAGTCTTATTGTCGGCGGCCACTCAAAAGGCGGCAACCTTGCGATTTATTCTTCGGTTTTTTGCGATGCAAAGACACAGAAACAGATAACAAAAGTCTATAACTTTGACGGGCCGGGCTTTGAGCAGAATATTCTTCAGTCTGCTGAATTTGCGAAAATGCTGCCGAAGCTTACAACTTACCTACCGCAGTCGTCTGTTGTCGGCATATTGTTCAACCACCGCGAAGAATGTATTGAAATCAAAAGTTCCGAATCAATGGGAATTTTTCAGCATGACCCGTTTACATGGTTTGTAACAGCCAGAACTTTTGTAAAGGTTGACGGGCTTACAAACGACAGCAAATTTATAGATTCAACAATTAAAGACTGGCTTGAGCAGCTTGACAACAAACAGCGCGAAATGTTTATAGACACGCTCTTTGAAGTGCTCTACGCAACAGAAGCACGTACCTTGTCAGATTTGTCTGATAACTGGCTTAAAAAATCAAGCGCCGTAATTAAGGCTCTGGCAAGAATTGAGCCTGAAACGAGGAGCGCTGTTCTTAAGATTTTTAAACAGCTTTTGTCGTCTGCAAAACAGAACATGCCCTTGTTCAGCGAAATTAACGAAGACTTTAAGCGGAAGTGGAATCTGTAAAAAGCTTTAGTCCGGCCATGCCATCTGAATCTGGCGGATATTCGGCAGAACTTCAAAGAAGCTCATAACCAGTTCTGGGTCAAACTGCTTTCCAGCCTGAGACTGAATCTCGTTCAAAACTTCAACTTCAGACCAAGACTCTTTGTAGACACGCTTTGAAGACAAGGCATCAAAAACATCAGCCAAAGACACAATTCTTGCAGCAAGCGGAATTTCTTCTCCCGAGAGACCTGCCGCTTTGCCAGTTTCCGGGTTCAGCTCAAGCGGTTCACCAGAATTAAGGTCAATTTTTCCCGGGTAGCCCAAGCCGTCCCAGCGCTCATGGTGACGCAGCGCAACATCTCTAGACATTGCATCCAAAGGAGACTGAATATCGTCAAAGAGGCGCGAGCCTATCAATGTGTGGTTCTGAATAATCTTATACTCTTCGTCAGTAAGTCTTGAAGGCTTTCTAAGAATAACATCAGAAATAGCTACTTTGCCCACATCGTGAAGCATTGCGGCAATCTTCAAGGCATCTCTGTATTTTTCAGACTCTGCAACAGAAACATTGTGCTTAAAAGCCCAGTGGTCATAGATTTCTACAGCGTAGTTAGAAACTCTGTTTACGTGCGCGCCGGTCTCTTTCGGGTCGCGGAACTCTGCCATCTGAACCATGCGCAAAATCATTGCACGTGTCAAATGCGCGCGCTCAAGAGCCTGAGTGGCACTTGTCGCAAAATGCTCTATATACAAAACAGAAGCTTCATCAAATTCAGAGAGCTGACCATCGTCAGTCTGTGGGTTTATAATCTGAAGAACGCCCAAAACTTTGTTTGTTGCAGTCTTTAAAGGAACAGTAAGAACTGCTTTTGTGCGGTAACCAGTCAATGTATCCGGCTGCTTGTTGAATACAAAAGGTCTGTCAACAAGGTTGTAAACATCAGGTACATTCAGAATTGAACCTGTAAGAACGGCATAGCCGCACATAGATTTTTCGTTTACAGGGAACGTGAAAAAGTTGTAAGGGAGTTTTTGTCCGGGTGCAAGCTTTTTCTGCTGAGTTTCATTCTGACCATAACGGATTCCAAGCATACCATGCTCATAGACGTAGATAGAACCGGCGTCTGCATGCACGATGTTTCTGGCTTCGGTAAGAATGCGTTCGAGCAAAACGTCAATATCTTGAATCTCATTCAAGACCTTTTCGAGCTCAATGATTCGTTTTAATTTTTCTTCTCTAACACTAGACGTATTGGACATATTTCACCCAAAAATGATTCTATACCATATATATGATTTCGTCCATAATTTATGACTAAAATTCTTTGTGTATCAAAGCAAAATATAACGGGCCTGCCCCATTCTGTTTATCCGGCAGTACGTGAATACCAAATTCTGTCTTTTCGCCGTTGCACAAACCGTCCGGATCGATCTCCGGCAGGCTGACAACAGACGCGCCTTCGTACTTTTTCAAAAGCTTTTTGATTACACCGTCGTTTTCCGCATAAGCAAGCGCGCATGTTGAATAAACCATATAGCCGCCGCTTTTAAGCACCAGAAAGGCAGAAGAGAGCAAAGCCCACTGCGCGACAGCAAGATTGCGCACGCGCGCCGGTGTCCACAAAGCCAGATATTTCAGGTCTGCCATAACATGCCGTTCAGACGAACATGGCGCGTCAAGCAGAATTCTGTCGTAAGCTTCGCGCTCATGGTTGCACCAGCAGCTTGCGTCAAAGCCAGAAACTGAAACGCGGCTTCTGGTTTCTTCAGGAAGATGTTCGTCAAGCACTTTTTGAAGCCGCGTCTTACGGTCGCGCGAACGCTCGTTTGAGACTAAAGTTGCGCCGCCCGGCATCGTTGATGCTATAACCAGAGATTTTCCACCCGGAGCGGCGCAAAAGTCTGCGATTTGTTCTGCGCCCTCAAGCGGCAGAGCTTTTGCAGCACGCACACTGCCTGTATCAAGGTAATAAGTCTTTAAAAGATTATGCGAATAGCCGCACTGGCATGGGTCGCCAAGCAGGGCGGCTTTCAAGCTGTTCCACCGCTCCCCGTAAAGTTCAGAGTAATAAGCGTCAAATAATTCTGCCCCGGAAAGTTTTTTGTCTTTTTTAGCCATAATTTCTATTTTATGTGTTCTGCGTAGATTTTATCTGCTTTTGCTTTTGCGGCGTTAAACGCTTCTAAGCTTTCGGCTGCATCTTTTAACTGAACCGGCGCAACAATATAGCCCGAACCGTCCTCAATCGGTTTAAGCTCAAGCACATTGCGCTTAATCTTGAAGCGCAATATGTGCCGCACAGCGTCGTCGATGCGCGCCTTAAACTGCGCGTCAGCTTCGGCTTCTGCTTTTATAGCCTGTGCCGCCTTTGAAAAGCGCTTTTCTGAAATCATCAGAATATCAATTCCGGCTTTGAGAGCTTTTACAACCGCAACTTCGGGCGGATAGCCGTTTTTGCTCAACGCGCCCATGTACAAATCGTCTGAAATTACAAGCCCGTCGTGCCAGAAAGTGTCTCTCAATTCAGAGCAAACCACCTTTGAAGAAAAACAGGCTGGCACGCCTTTATCAAGCGAATCAACCACAATATGCGAGATTAAAACCGCATCAGCACCGAAAGCTGAAAGCCGCTTAAAAGGCTCAATATACAAAGATTCGATTTCTTCCCTGCTTGAAGCAAGGTGCGGAAGCCCTATGTGCGGGTCTACATCAGTGTTACCCGGAAAATGCTTTAAAGTTGTGCCCACGCCGGATTTATCAAAGCCTTTAATGCAGGCTTCGCCGTATTTTTCGACATTCTCAAAAGTACCGAATGAACGCCGTCCCAAAAAAGCGGCATTGTTTTCGTTTTTGACTTCTACAAGCGGCGCAAGATTCAGATGAATGTTCACAGCCTTCATCTGAAGCCCAATCAAATAATAATAGTTTTCGGCTTCTTCCTGCGAAAAGCACTCGGTCATGCGCTGCGGCGAAAGCAGCTTTGAGCCTATGCCGTCAAAACGGTAGACACCGCCGCCCTCGTTGTCAATCATAAAAAATGGCGGCACAAGATTCTGTCCGATAAACCAGCTTAGCACAGAATCCGTAAAATTTATGGTCTGTTCCGCAGTTTCACCTATATTAGCGTCAAAAAGCAGAAAAGAGCCGGGCGCGCCGCCAGCGAATTCTTTTTTTGCATAAGAATGAAGAATGTCGTTGCCGTCAATGCCGACTGCAAAAAGCTGTGCGATTTTTTCGTCAAGTGTGAGTTTGTCTAAATAAGCGTCTATTGCCGAATCAATTTTTGCCTTTTCTTCAAGCAAAGCTTTTTCTTCGGCGCGCCTTTTTTCAGCCTCAATTTCAGCGGTGCTGCTCAACTGCGCTTCAGCTCCGGCGGCTTCAAGAGCAGCGCTTTCAGTCTTGCTGCACGATACAAAAGCCAGAACCAATGCGCAGAAACAGCAAAAAAGGCTTTTCTGCATTTTGTGGTGCAAAACCGCCATTATCACAGGCCGCTCAGAATATTTTCCATTGAATACATGCCCGGCTTTACAGAACCGCCGTCTACGCCTGCGCGGAGCCATTCCAATGCGCGAACAGCACCCATAGCAAGACCCTCGCGGTTTCTTACAGTGTGCGTAAGCTCAATTGTGTCGGCAGCCGAATCAAAGAAAACGGTATGAGTGCCCGGAACACTGCCGAGGCGTGTGCTTGAAACATGAAGCTCTTCTTTTTTTGGTCTGTCGTGGAAAGCTTCTGTAACGATTGTCTTTTTTGAAGGCATATTGTCGAGGACAATCTGCGCAATTTCCAAAGCTGTGCCGGAAGGGCTGTCAAGCTTTTTTGTGTGGTGGGCTTCCCAAAGCGCGCAGTCATATTCGTCGTAATTTGAGACAAGCTTTGCAGCCTGTGCGACAATCTTATAAAAGAGATTGACGCCAATCGAATAGTTTGCAGCATGAAAGATAAACGAGCCGTTTTTAAGTGCAAGCTGCTCAACTTCGGCGCGCTTGTCGTTCCAGCCGGTAGTGCCGACAACAAGCGGCAGTTTGAGCGGCAGCAAAGCTTCGATGTTGCCCATAACTGAAGTCGGGTGCGAGAATTCGATAATGCCCTCTGCCCCGGATTCTTTAATCTTTGCGGCTGTTTCAGCAGGAGAAGCCGGCTTAAAATCAGCGTCTTCTGCAAACGGGTCAACCGTAAGCACTACTTTATGTCCGCGTTTTTCAGCAACAGAACGGAGCATGTGCCCCATCTGACCGTAACCAACTAAAGCTAATTTCATCGCATTCTCCTTTTAGTTTTCCCCGAAATATGCTTTGTGCAAGGCTTTGACAACAGTGTTTGCCTCTGCATCATCAACGATAAAGCTTATATTAACTTTAGAAGCGCCCTGGCTTATCATCTGCACGTTTACCTTTTCTTCAGAAAGCACCTTGAATGCAGACTGAAGAATCTCCGAAGAACGCGCTACATCGCAGATAATCGTAACAATTGATTTTCCGCGCTTAATATCAACAGAAGCGTAGCGCTCAAGGTCTGCTTTCAAGCCGTCAAGCGGTTTGTCTGTGTTTATCGTCAAAGAAACTGAAACTTCTGATGTGGCGATAACGTCAATGCTGATTTCCCATTTCAAGAACTGATTGAAAACATGAGCTAAAAAGCCCGGTAAGCCAATCATTCTTGTGGAAACAAGGTCGATGACGATGTTGTTCTTCTTTGATGTAATTGCTGTTACCGGCGGTCTTTCGCCTGAATGTTTTGCGACAATTACCGAACCCGGAAAGTCTATATTGTAAGAGTTCTTTACGCGAACCGGCGTGCCGTTTACGCGGCATGGATTCATTGAGCGCGGGTGCAGAACCTGTGCGCCAAAATATGCAAGCTCGGCTGCTTCATCGTAAGTTACTTCTGCTACAGTTCTTGCGTTTTTAACGGTACGCGGGTCTGCTGTAAGAATGCCCTCAACGTCTTTCCAAGTCTGAACCTCATCGGCGTTCATGGCTGCACCAATCATTGTTGCACTTAAGTCACTGCCGCCGCGGCCCAGTGTTGTGATATAGCCGTTTTTGTCTTTTGCTATAAAACCGGTAATAATCGGAATATTTTTGTCTTTCCCCTTTGCGTAATCTGAAAGGTGAGCCGGAATTGTCTTCCAAACTTCGTCAAGCAGTTCTGCTGACATAAAATTTGAGTCTGAAACAAAGCCAACGTCCCATGCGTCATAAAATTTTGCAGGAACACCGTTCGCGTTTAAATATGCTGCCATCATCCGCACAGAAAGACGCTCGCCGAACGAAACAAGATAGTCTCTTGTACGTTTTGTAAGTTCTTTGAGCATTGAAATGCCTGTAAGCAGAAATTTCAGCTCGTCGAGCAGCTCGTTTACGCTGTCGATTGCAACGCCCAAATCTTTTGCTGTGTCTCTGTGGAGTTTTTCTACATTTGAAATATCGACTTTGCCGGTCAATGCAAGATCGGCTGCTTCAAGCAGGTAATCGGTTGTGTCGCCCATTGCAGAGAGCACAACAGCCGGTCTTTTATCCGCATAAGTTTTGATAATAGAAGCAACATGGCGAATCCGTTCTGCATTGGCAACGGAAGAACCGCCGAATTTCATGACAATCATACAAATCCTCGTTTTTCATTAAGCCGGAATGGCAATTTATATGACAGTCTACCGAAAAACATCAAAACGGACAAGACTTATTTTTTTTGAGTACAACAAACGGCTAACGCTTGCGGAGTAAATATCATTTGATATTTAATTGGATATAAAAGTTTCAGTCAATTATCAAATGATATTTCGTTGGATATAAAAACTTCTTTCAATTATCAAATGATATTTTGCCCAAAATGAGAAAAGGAGACAAATATCATTTGATATTTCGCTCAAAACGTGAAAAGGAAGCAAATTTCATTTGATATTTCGTTCAAAATGCAAAAAGGAAGCAATTATCATTTGATATTTTGCCCAAAATACGAAAAGAAAACAAATTTCATTTGAAATTTAGCTTAGAACGCAGCACTGCCGGTTTTGCGAAGTCAAAAGCGGCGCTTTTCGCCTATATCAAAGATTGTCGGGTCACGCCCGACAATGACAGTTCTTCCTGATTGAGCAACGATGTGCACCAGTTACAAGTTTCCGCACAGCGGAAACTTGGCCGTTTTGCTAGATTAATCCCAAACTGAAGATAATTCCAAAGGCAAAACGCTACATCGTTTTGAACTTGTTTATAAGCTCAGATACGTCGGTGGCGGTCTGCTTGTTTGACTCGGAAGCGTCGGCAACGTTGGTGATAAGCGACTGAACTTCCATAGTCTTCATTACAATATTGTCAACCTTTGAGCCGATTTCGTTAGTCTGGGTCTTGAGAAGGTCAATCTTGCCGAAAGCGTCAGCACTCTGCTGCTTCATCTTAGAAGAAGAAACATTGATAGCCTGTGCAGTTTCATTGATGATTCTGGTTGTCTCGGCAACACCGCGGATTGCGCTGTCCTGCTCGTTCATGCCGAGCTGCAAATCCTTAATCATCTGGTCAATGCCCTGAATCTGCTTTCCGATTCCCTCAAATGATTTGCGCGAAGCATCAGATGAGTGGACAATTCCGTTGATTGCATCAGTAATGTCTTTAAGCAGGTTGTTAATCGATTCAGACTGCTTTGCAGAACTTTCTGCAAGCTTTCGGATTTCGCCTGCAACTACGGCAAAACCTTTACCGGCGTTACCGGCATGAGCTGCCTCAATTGAAGCGTTCATCGCAAGAAGGTTGGTCTGTGACGAAATATTGGCGATTGCGGTGTTAGCGTCTGCAAGGTTTCTTGCCTGCTCAACAACAAGCGCAACCTTGTCGGCTACTTCCTGCTGAAGCGCGCGGCCTTCTTCAGAATTATTAACAAGCGCGGTACAAGATGTGGCGATTTCGTTCATTCCGTTATTAAAATTGCTGACATTCACAGTCATTTCTTTCATGGCGTTAGAAGAATTCTCAATTGAAACAGAAACGCTGTTCAGACGCTTGTCAAGCTCGGCGATTTCTTCTTCGGTCTTTGAAATGCCCACAACAACGTCGTTCATGCACGAAGTCTGAGCCTGTGTCTTTGTCGTAATGTCCATGATTTCAGAACCGGCAACAAGCATGGCTTCTTTTGCGCCCTCAATCTGAACAAGCAGGTTCTCGCTCGTCATGTCAAGCTTGAATGTAGAGTCTTTTATAGACTGAATCATCTGACAGAGACTTGCAATAACTTTATTGAAGTTGCGGGCAAGCGCGCCGACTTCATCGTCTTTCTTTACAGGGAGAGCCTGAGTTAAATCACCTGCACCGCCAGAAATCTGTTCAAGAGAAGACGAAACGCCTTTAATCCGCTTAAAGAAAGGCATTGTAAAGAAGAACGTAAGAATAATAGCTATAATTGTTACCAAAATGCCGAAAAGAATCAGCGCGTTTCTAGTATTCCGCAGCTCTTTTGCTATAGAACTGCCGTTATAGTCACAGCCGATAATTCCGACAAGCTCTCCGGCACTGTTTTTGATTGGCGCATAAGCTGAAACAGTCCAGCCCCAAGCCGGCTGATATACAAGGTCGCCGGTTATAGCTTGGGCAGTCTTATAGCAAGTAAGCAGATCTTCGCCATAATCAGAAATGTCTTCTTCTGAACCTAACGGTGAAAATTGGTCTCCGTCTGGCTCGTCGCTTCCGTCTGCAATAAAAACGCCGGTCTTGTCGTCTTTAAGAACCATCGTATAAAGATATGTACAGTGCTGCTCGTATCTTATCTTAAGCAGCTTGCGGCATGTTTCAATATAATCAAAGTCGTTCGGGTCAAGAGATTTGGCGTACCGTTGAAATATATCGCCGTCAATAACGCCCTGCGCGGCTCTTACTACCTGCGTAGCCTGCGACTGATAAACCGCAGATGAGGTTCTTGTCATCTTTTTGATTGCGTAAAAAGAAAGACAAATTACAACTACAATAATTAAAGAACTTATAAGCGCAAGGAATTTAACCTGAAATGACTGTAATAGTTTCATGGCTATATTCTAGTATACTTTTTGTTTTTTCTCAAATCATTTTTTTAAGATTTGCCTGCGCTTTCATAATATTCTGCAAAAATTTCTGCGGCATCGGCAACAAGGTCGGCACACGGGCGTTTCTGGTAATACTGTTTTGTGCGTGCTTCGGGCACAGGGCTGTCAGGCGCAAGACCAGAAGTTTTTGGCGGAAGCTGTAAAAGCTCGCGGCAGATTATCGAGCCGTTTTTGGCGGCAAATTTTTTCGCAAGTTCCTGAATCAATGCGTAGTGCTTTGCCTTTGCGTCAGGCTCTGAGCTTGAAGAATAGCCGTAAACAATGCCTGCTGCCATAAACATTCCGCTTACAGCACCGCAGACTTCGCGCAGTCTGCCCATTCCGCCGCCAAAAGAAGAGCTGAGCTTCTGTGCAGTTTCAAGGCTCATGCCGGCTTTCTCTTCGCCAAGCTCTTCTACAAAGGCGCAGAACACAGACTGGGCGCAGTTAAAGCCGTTCATAAAATTCTCTTTTGCCCGTTTTTTTACTTCTTCAACATTCACTTTGATTTTTCCTATTTTCTATTTTATTGAAACTACCGTATAACCGGCGTTTGTAACAGCCGCTTTCAAAACGTCATTAGAAACTGAATCGGCAGCCTCTATATAAGCTGTTTTCTTTTCAAGATTAACAGTTGCAGAAACACCTTCAACAGCGTTCAAAGCCTGTTCAACTCTTCCGCTGCAATGAGAACACATCATTCCGTCAATGACAATTTCAATTTTTTTAGACATACCGTTACCCCCAGATTTATATTTAGTCTTGAAAAAGCGCAGTCTAAGCGCGTTAGAAACTACACAAACACTGCTCAAGCCCATAGCTGCAGAACCAATCATAGGGCTGAGCTTTATGCCGAGAAGCCCGTAAAAAGCCCCTGCGGCCAATGGAATTCCGAGCGTATTATAGAAAAACGCCCAGAAAAGATTCTGCTTTATATTGCGCATTACAGCCTTAGAAAGCCGCAGGGCATTAACTGCATCGCGCAAGTCATTTCTTACAAGAATGATGCCGGCGCTTTCTATGGCAACATCTGTGCCTGCACCGATTGCAATGCCAGAGTCGGCGCGGACTAAGGCAGGCGCGTCATTTATGCCGTCGCCAATCATTGCAACTTTGTGCCCCTGCTCTTTCAAGCGCCTTATTTCGGCTTCTTTTTCATTAGGCAGAACTTCTGAAATGACATTGTCTATGCCTGCAAGAGAAGCAATATATTTTGCGGCTTTTTCGTTGTCGCCGGTAAGCATAATAACAGAACATTTTTCGTTTTTAAAGGCGGCAACAGCTTCTTTTGTAGTTTCTCTGATTTTGTCTGTGCACGCGATAAGACCTAAGAATTTCTGCGCCAGAACCGCACCGCCCGGCGAGTTGTGGGCGTTAGCTTCAGCAATAAGCACGATTGTCTTGCCCTGCGAAGCAAGCGCATTTACTTTGGCGAGAATGGCTTCTGGCACACTGCTGAAAAGCCCCGCGTTGCCGGCCGCATAATGCACGCCGTTTACAACGCCTTTTACGCCCTTGCCTGCAACCGAGACAAAATCTGTGCAAGTGTATTTTGCGTTTTTGTCAAAAAAAGCCTTTTTCTGCACGCTCTCAACTATTGCCTTTGCCACAGGATGTTCACTTAAAGACTCAATTGCAGACGCAAGATTGAGCAGGTGATTTTCGTCAAAAACGTCTTTTGCAAGCACTTCCACATCAGAAACTGAAAGGCGGCCTTCTGTAACAGTGCCGGTCTTGTCTAGCACAATTGTGTCAACTTTGTTGAGAGTCTGAAGGTCTTCGCCGGACTTGATTAATATGCCGTTCTCTGCGCCCTTTGTTGTACCAACCATAATTGCGACAGGCGTTGCCAAGCCAAGCGCGCATGGGCACGAAATTACAAGCACAGAAATTGCGCACGACAATGCATCTTGAAAAGCCGCTCCTTTTGAAAGCCACACAACAAAAGTAACAGCCGCAATAAGCATTACAGCCGGAACAAAATAAAGTGCCACTGTGTCTGCGGCTTTTGCAACAGGCGCTTTGCTTGAGGCGGCTTCTTCTACAAGAGCAATTATTCTTGAAAAAGCGGTGTCGCTGCCGACAGCTTCGGAACGAATTTTCAAAAAGCCGCTCACATTGAGCGTAGCCGCTCTTACAGAATCATTCACTTTCTTAAAGACAGGCACGCTCTCGCCGGTAAGAGAAGATTCGTCTATTGAGGCGTCGCCTGAAACAATTACACCGTCAACCGGAATTTGTGTACCCGGCTTTACGATTACAACATCGCCCACACTAAGCGTTTCAACATCAACTTCGACTTCTGCGCCGTTTTTTTCGACCAGCGCAGTTTTTGGCGCAAGCTTTATAAGCTTTTTGATTGCGTCGCGCGTCTTGCCCTTGCTTTTAGCTTCAAGCCATTTGCCGAAAGTTACAAGCGTCAAAATTGAGCCTGCCGACTCAAAATAGACTGTGTGCATAAGTTCATGCACAAGCGCTGTGTTGCCATGCCCCATAGCGTAGGCAAGCCTGAAAAGAACGGCTACGCCGTAAACCGCCGCGGCACTTGCACCTACGGCAATAAGGCTGTCCATGTTAGGCTGAAAATGAAAAAGCTTCTTAAAGCCCGAAGAAAAATAGGCGCGGTTTGCATAGCAGATTGGCAGCACAAGCATAAACTGCGAAAGCACAAAAATAAGCGCGTTCTCGTGCCCGTCAAATAAAAGCTTAACTGCCGCCGGAACAGGAAAAGGCAGCATCTGATGCATTGCAATGTACATAAGTGGAACTAAAAAGCAGAGCGAAAACCAGAAGCGGAACTTTAAATGCTCCGCGGCTTCTAAAAGAGCGTCTGTCTCAATCGGTGCACCGCCTTTTGCAGCTTTGCCGGCATTAGCGGCATTTTCGGCAGGCTTTTTTTTCTGCTGAAACTCCGCCTGATAACCGGCTTTTTCTACCGCACTGACAATCAGCGGCACAGCCTCTTTGGCTTCTATATTTTCAGCAGTTTCAACCTGCATTGTACCTGCGAGCAGATTTACATCAGCCTTTTTTATGCAATCTAAAGAATTAACAGCTTTTTCAACCCTTGCAGAACACGCTCCGCAAGACATGCCCTTTACATCAAAATGAAGCTTCTCCATAACAAGTCATTTTCGCATCATTCCTGTCTTTTGTAAAGAAGGGCTAACAAATCAGATTTCTTTTAGAGCTGCCTTTATGTCGGCAAGACTGAAATTTTCTCTGCCCTGCTGACCGGCAACAAGAGCCGCCTTGTTGATTACAGACTCAATTTGAGCGGCGCAGAAGCCGTCAAACTGCCTTGCAAGAACTTCAGCAGAAACATCTTCAGCGTAATGCTTTGCTTCAAGGAACTTTGATGCAAGTTCTTTGCGCATTTCAAAGTCAGGGAAAGGAACTTCGTATTTTGCGTCAAAGCGTCCTGCGCGGATAAGAGCTTCGTCCAAAGCTTTGCGGCTGTTTGTGGCAGCAAGCACAAGAATGCCCTGATTCGGTGTAAAGCCGTCAAGCTCGTTCAAAAGCGCAGTGACAATGCGCGTGTTTTCAGTTTCAATTGCCGAGCCTGAATAATTGCGCTTCGTGCCGATTCCGTCAAATTCGTCTATGAACACAATGCAGGGCGCGTGCCGTCTTGCCTTTTTGAAAAGCAGCTTGACTTTCAGCGGACCGATTGCCATGAACATGCTCTCAAAATCGGTTGCCTTAGCCGGAATAAAATTGATTTTGCCCTCGCCTGCAAGCGCACGCGCAAAAAGCGTCTTGCCGTTGCCGGGCGCGCCCTCAAGCAGCACGCCTTTCGGCATTCTTATGCCTTTTTTTGCGTATTCCGCAGGGTGCTGCATTACGTCGATTATCTGAAGCATGTCTTTTTTAAGCTGATTCATTCCGATTACGTCTTTGAAAGTTACGCCGGTTTTGCGCACAACTTTGAAAGTGTTCGGGCTTATAAATTTGCGGAAAGCCACAAATATAATGCCGAAAAAGAACAGATAGAACGCCGCGTCAAACACAAGCGAGAGCGTCTCTTCAAAAGTTTTGCCGTCAGAGACTTTTACGTCTTTTAGAAGCAGCTCTTCTTTAAGCACAGGCGAATCCGGGTTCGGCGCGGTGTATTTTGTTCCGTCTTTGAGAGTTACACCGAGCGTGTCACCCTGAAAAACCACAGTTTCTATTGCGTCTGCCTTTAAGTCAGTCTGAAACTTTGAATAAGCCGCCTTTTCCGTCTGCGGCATCAAAAACATGGCGGCAGCAGCAATGCAGACAATAATAATTCCGAAAAAGAAAAACTTTGCGCGGTTTTTCTGAGCATTTTTCATAACGCGATAACCTTCTATTGAAAATGGAAATGGAAAAAAGTATGGAACAGTTTAGCCTTTTTCAGCTTTAGCCTCAAGAGCATACAACTTGCAAACGGCTTACGCTTGCGGAGCACGGTTCAAAACCGCGCGATACTCTTTTCGCAATAGCCCAATCTACGAATGGAGCTTATTCGGCAAAAAGTGTCGCTTTTTGTTTGCACAAAAACCGACAGCTTATATACCATGCTCCGCACCCTCATGCCTTTGGCAATTTAAAGCAGAGGTTCTTCACCAGACGATGAAAAACCTCTTGAAGTGTTGATAATTATTTCTTTACATAAATAGCTTTTCCAGAAATATTCTTTGCAGTTGCAGGAAAGTATATTCCATTGCTGATGATTCCGCCACTTTCTGTAGTGCTTATATTTTCAAGAATAACACCATTCGCACCGATTTTTGCAGCCTGCTTTTTCAATTCAGCAATTGCATAATTCAAATCTTCTTGTTCTGTCCAGCCAGAATCACTAGAAGCAGTTACAACTCCAATCACTTCGTAATTTGCTGGTGGTTCTGCATATAGAATAACGTCATTCGGATTAGTTGCAGGTCTTTGCTTGCCTGTAACGACATTTGTTCCACTTGCAGTTTCGCATGAAACTAACAAAACCATGAACAAAAAAACAAGAACTAAAACTGAGAGTTTCTTCATAATAAATGCTCCTTTGTATTTATATTTCTATTGTGTCTTTCACTTCGTCAACTATATCCATATCAATCAAAGAACCATTACATTCTGGATAATGTTTACAGAAAACCGAAGGCTCATCATCATAAGGAAATTGAACAACAGATGCTTCCTTGTACAGATATTCTCTTCCGCAATGAAAACAACGAACTTTTGTGTCCATTTTAAACATTCCAAAAGCTTCAATACCTCTTTGGAGTCCTGCAATTTTTGTCTGTCCAAACAAAATTGTTGGTCTAGGAAGCTGTATGTTTTCTTTTGTATCTTTAAGCATGTAATATTGCTTAGCATACTCAAGAACAGCTTCTTCACCATATTGTTCTATTCCAGTGAACATTAAAGTTTCTTGCCAGCCTTGTACATCTTGTGCATTTTTAAAATGACGAAGAAGAAATTCTGCAAGCTCAAGTTCTGTATCAGAAGCATGAATTAAATTATCCCACTTTTTATAACCAAGCATGTTCGCAATGTAATGCTGGGCTCTTGCAAGCTTTATATTCTGTTCATCTTTATCATCTAATTCATAATAAAAGAACAGGTCGCCTACATCGTAGAACATCCAATCATAGTGATAAGAAATTGCTCCATCACTTCCTACTGTTTGGGTTTGTGTCCGCCAATCTTTTAAGAATTTCTTGGCTTCATTCTTGAAGAATTCAAGATTTGTCATAAAACACCTCTTTGAGCATCTTACATTATTGCTTTAGTTTATTTTGCCAGTACCTTAAAGCAACAATAACCCCGATGCTCTTAGGTATTTAAGATGTGGATATGGTATGATTTGATCTTCGCACTGGCTGCAAGCTTTACCATGAAGCTTTTATAAGTATAAAGAAGGGGCTTTTAACTGTCAATGAAAAAAATCACTTTCAAGCTTTGTACAACGTCATCATGACGTTTGTTCAATTTGATGATTTTCATGAAACGTCATCATGACGTTCGCCCACTTTGGTCATTTTCTCAAAACGTAATCATTACGTTTGCTCACTTTCGTCATTTTCTCAAATCGTAATTATTACGATTGTTCACTTTCGTCATTTTTTCAAATCGTAATTATAACGATTGTTCACTTTCGCCATTTTCTTGAATCGTAATCATTACGATTGCCCACTTTGCTCATTTTCTCAAATCGTAATCATTACGATTGTTCACTCCACCTTCCAGCTAGAAAATCAAACTATATTAATGTGCATCTACAAGAGCCTGCGTAGGCGGATTTTTGTGAGCAAAACACTCTGCAACCCCGAAGGGGTGAAGCCGTTTTGCGAAACGAAAATCCGCCGAGAGCAGGCTCTTGATTGATTCAGCTTATGTATAGAAATTGATTTTCGTTTACAGTGCATTTTTTTTATTGTATCATTCAAGCATGGAATACACATACACGCAGACTGACGACCAGATTGTAGATTTCGCCATGACGCAGGCTAAGCGGCGCATTGAGAGTATGCAGAATCGCGGGCTTCAGATTGTTCTATGGAGTATCTTGAATCTGCTGTTTGTACTGGCTTTTTTTGTTCATTCTGTGTTTATGACGGAAAATATTATCTCTTACCTGCTTCTCTACGGCTCAATTATAATTATGTACAATTTCTGGCGGATTCCGTCTCTGTTTTTTATACCGAAACTTGTCTCGCGCAACTGCCGGAGCAGAATAAGCGCAAACCCGGAAATCTGGCAGCCGGTCAGAACAACTATAAAAATTGAAAACAACACGCTTACTTTAGAGGAAGAAACCGGAAGGCTTTCGGTTGTGCCATTAAAGCTTATCAACCTTGTTTTTGAAACACCGCTTTCTATTGCGGTTTATCTTGCACCCAACCAGATTGAGCTTGTGCCGAAAACTGTGTTCAAATCAAAAGAAGAAAAGCGCGCCTTCCTCGCCGCCCTACAGGGCAATCAGCTTTAGCATTCTGCAATTCTGTTCTGGAGCTGTTGTAGTTTTCGCTTTTGCATGGTATCATTCAGTTTATGAGCGCAACAAGAAACGGCTTTACTAATCAACATAAGTTTCCGCACTGCATTATGGCTTTAATGTTCTTCATTTTGTGTGCTCAAATTCCGCTTTCGGCACAGTCTAAAAGCGACATTGCGAACGGGCTGCGCGCCCAGAAAGAAGGCAAATACGCGCAGGATTTTGTACCGACTAAAGAAGAGCATCCGTTTGCGCTTGATCCTGTCGGCGACACAGTGATAACGCTCGGCGGCGTGGCTTTTCTCGGCGTTGATTATCTCATTGAAAAAAGAAACGAAAAAAAGAACAATGCGCCGATATTCATCGGCTCTCCTTATGACCCGGATTCTATTACAGGCATTGACAGCGTTTTTATGAATCCGTATTCGAAGAACCTCGACATTACAGGCGATGTTCTGCAAATTGCCACAATGCTTACACCGGCAATAGTAATGCTGAAAGCGCCAAAATCGGATTTTCTTACAATCGGTATGATGTATCTTGAGTCTGTGCTCTGGGCATACAGCGCGAAAGAATTCGGCAAGAACATTGCGAACAGAATACGCCCATATATGTACTATTCAGGCTACCCGCAGAGCGAAGTTGATTCGGGCGACTGGCACAAGTCTTTTCCGTCTGGGCACACAACGCTTGCGTTTAATGCGGCGGCTTTTACAAGCTACACTTTCGGCACTTATTTTCCTGATTCTAAGCTGAAGCTGCCTGTTATTGCTGCGTCTTATTCTCTTGCCGCGGCTACAGCCTACATGCGCATGCGGAGCGGCAACCACTTCTTTACAGACGTGCTCACCGGTGCTGTAATAGGAACAAACACAGGTCTTTTAGTGCCTATTCTGCACACATATTTTGCCCAGCTTAATAAGTCTGGCAGAGGCCTTACAGCCCGAATTCTGCCGAACGGTCTGTTGCTCAGATATGCTTATTAGCACGAACTTTGAGTTTTTTAAGATTGCGGTGGCTGAGCGTAGTCGAAGCCATAATAAGCAGAATTTTTTTTCTAAAATTGAAAATCGGTTATTTCGACTCCGCTCAATAACCGATTTTCGTTAAAAAGTATGAATTTAAAAACTCGAAATTGAGGGTACTAGGAGAGATTGTCGGGTCACGCCAGACAATGACAAGAGCGCAAGCCCCGGCGATGACGGCTTATTCGGTCTTTACGAATTTCTGCTGATTTTCAATTTCATGAAGGACATTTGCGGCGCGCGTATCTTTAAATTTTGTGAACAACTCTGTTGAAAGTCTTTTTGCTGATTCCAGGTCGCCTTTTATCTGCATAAGGCGGGCTGCATTATAGCCTGCTTCAAACAGATTTGTATTCTTATAGATTTCAAGATAAGACTGCATAGAATCAGAATATCTGCCTTCCGCAAAAAGCTTATATGCCCTGCGCATAGCGCGGTTTCTTTTCACCTTAATAAGCGAAATGCGGTTGACGATTGTGTACGGCTGGACGTCCTGCAAAATTACTGTCGAAATGCGCGGTAATTTTGGTTCTATCAATGTATAAGCAGCCGGAAGCCGTTTTGCCGCCGCGTAAGCTTTTGATTCTGCACTTATAGAAGTATTGTTCTTTGCAAGAATTGTGCTGCTTTTGGTGTTCTGAATATCGTATTCGACGGCGGCAACAACAGAACGTATAAAGCCCGAACCTGTGCCGGTCTTTTCAGTCTCGACAATGTATTTTGTTATTCTGCCGCTTATAGCGACATCTGCGCCGCTGGTTTTGTATTTCAGATTTTTTGATTTTTCAAGTTCTGCAATAAGGCACTCGCGGATATAGTCGGCAGCGGTCTGCGCCTCGGCTGCACCGGTCTGTCCGGAAAGCTGTGCCTTTGAATCAACGGTAAAAGGCATTACCGTTATTGTCTTTGCACCATTTAGGTCAACGTTGGCAGGGTGTACGCCTGAAACAGTTTTAGAAGAATTTATTGTCGCACAGCTTGAAAGCAGGCACAGTATGCTTACTAAAATCAAAACTGCTGATAATCTTCTCATAAAGAAAACTCCCTCAACTTATAGATTACACCCCAAGACACAGGCTGCCGGAGCAACTCCATGCAGCCCGTATTTCAAATTCAAGATCTTACTGTAAGAATTGCGCCCAAAACAAGCATGTGCATAGCAAGTGTCTTTAAGAAGAACAGGAATGTCCACATGTTTTTGAATGCACCGTTCAAAAGACCACATGGTCCCATAAAATCAATTACAACGATTACAACAATCCATGCAATCAATACAATAAGATTGAACAAAGAAGCGATTTTGCCCAAAGAAGTGAAAAGCGAAAGCAAAAGGAATGCGCCTGAAACTATTTCACAAACGCCCAAGAGAATGATTACGATATTTGCAGCATCACCTTTCAATATCTGATTAACAGCAATTGCAACTTCGTTTCCTGTAACGCCAGCCTGAAGCTTGCCCAAAATGCCTTTGTCGAGCTGAAGTGTCAGAATACCAAAAGCCAGCAAAAAGCAGCCTAAAGCAATCTGCAAAATCAACATTCCTAAAGATGATTTGTTCTTTGATGCCATACTTTCCTCCGTAGTGTATGCATAAAATATGGGCATTTCTAAAAACTCACTATCGTGACTTTTTAGAAATTGCCGCCGAGTTGTAAATCGCTAAGATGGCGCGATTTACAACATCGCATTTTCATAGTTACCTCTAAAAACTGAAGTTTTTAGAGGTTCCATGTATTTCATGTATTATAGCCCCACAAAATTGAAACCGCAAGAAATTATTTTGCTGGTTTCATTTTTTCTCTCTGCATGAAAAAAATTCTTGAAATTTAGAGATAAATATGCAAAAGTAGTATAAGCACTAAAACAGAATGTCTTTAGACAAGCCGACGTAGTGCAAAAGGAAGGAATATGAAAAAATTTTTAGTTGTTTTTATGATTCTTTTGTGTGTATCAGTAATTGCTGCTGCACAGGAAAACAAAGCATCTGATAACTCAGATTTAACTGGTTCATGGAATAACAATGTATACACCAACCGCTTTTTTAACTTGAAATTCAAATTGCAGAACGGCTGGACTAAGTTTGACACTGATAAAATTCCGGCAAACCAGGCTAACGACACAACAACACTTGTAATTGCAAATAATATTGAGACAAACGAAAACATAATGGTAATTTGCAAAGAAGCTGTTGCAGACATGTCTACAGAGCAGTACATGACCAACATGAAAAACAAACTGCTTGCGCTCAAAAACATTAAATATGGAATCAGTGATCTTTCAAAAGAAAAAGTTGCAGGCAAGGAATACACCACATTTGTTGCGACATCAACTGTAAACGGAATGACTCTGACCCAAAAGTATTTTTCCCGCGAACAGGACAAATATTTTCTGTCAATTATTGTTACAACTTTAGACGGTGAAGCCGCAATTAAAAGCATCATGAAATCGTTCCAATAAACGGTTTCATTCTAATCAAAACGCTGACTGCCGGAAACTTTCCGGCAGCCGCAAACCAGCCCACAAAACAAAATCTGCAAGAAATTACCTTAACTGAGCCATGTACGTCCGGACAACACCGGGCTTGTATAAAAACGGGCAGGTGTGTACACTTCAAGACATGAACGGACAAGACACAAAAGAGGCTTTCGGCAGACTTTATTCAATTATACAGAAATTACGCGCCCCGGACGGCTGTCCCTGGGACAGAGAACAGACGCCGCTTACAATGCGGAGCGACTTAATAGAAGAAACTTTTGAAGCGGTTGACGCAATTACACAGAACGACACGCCGCATATAAAAGAAGAGCTCGGCGACGTGTTTTTGAACACCGCAATGATTACCTACATGAACGAGCAGCTCGGCAATTTTACTGCGGCAGACGTGCTCAACGAAGTTTCCGACAAAATTATACGGCGGCATCCGCATGTTTTTCCGAATTCTGAAGGACAGCAGAATGCACTTGAAGGCGGCGCAAAAACAGCCGAGCAGGTTTTAACCCAATGGGACGCAATTAAGCGCGGCATAGAAAACAGAGGCGGCGAAAAAAGCATATTGGACGAAATTCCGAAGGGCTTTCCGCCGCTTTTAAAAGCTTACAAAATGCGCAAAAAAGCGGCAAAAGCAGGCTTTGAGATTGACGACAAAGAAAGCGCATTCAAAAAGCTTGAAAACAAGCTGGCTGAACTAAAGAATGCCGCCCAAAATGAAAATGCACAGACTGTAGAAGCAGAAGCCGGTGAACTGCTTGCCTGTGCCGTAAATCTTGCGCGGCTCTTGAAAGTAGACCCGAACGCCGCTTTGGAGAGCGCCAACACCAGATTTTACAGCCGTTTCAGTTCTGTAGAGGCACAGGCAAAAGAAAACCACAAAGACTTAGCCAACTGCACAAAAGAAGAGCTTGAAACATTCTGGCACAATGCACAGAAATTATCGCAGTAAACTTGGTTATTCGGCGCTTGTGTTTGTGCGGTTGTAGAAGGCGTTCATGGTTTCAACCATCTTTTTGTTTGAGTCGGAGCTGAAATCCAAAAGCTCTCTAAACGTCTCGTAAGAAATGCTGAAAAGCTTGGCATCGGTTTCTGCGACAGCCGCGCTTTTACGCTTTCTTTTAGTCAAGCAGTCAATTTCGCCAAAAAAAGTTCCGGCTGAATAATATTCGATGTGGTTGTTCTCAAAATAAGAAATCTGCCCCGAAGCAACGTAATAGATGCATCCGCTTTTTGTGTCGCTCTCATAGACATTCTGCCCTTTCTGCAAGTTAATCTCAACAGCGTCCAGCACAGATTCGGGCTCTTTAAAAAGCACTCTTGTAAATGCGTCAAGCGGCGTTCTCGAATTTTCCGGCGGAAGCAGATAAAGCTGCTCAAAGCTTAAAATTTCGTAAAACTGCCTTACAAAAATACATTCAGCAAAGAACAGAAGCAGAATAAAAAACACATAGACTTCGAGCAGCAAAACAATAAGATTGCTTAAAACGCCGTAAACTACGTTGTAACGTCCCATGTTCAAAAATACATGGAAAAATATGTCAAAAATCCAGAACGAAAACGTACATAAGGCTGAAAAAAATGCACAATAACTGAATTTGGGCTTGCTTCCGGGCACAAAATGATAGAACATCGTGATTATAAGAAACATTGACGCCACAGGAATTACATTCAAAAAAAGCTCGCCCGACTTTTTTAAGAACCATGGCGCGTAAGTGACAAGCCCAGTAACATTGATGAAAGTCTGAAAAACATTGAGCACAAACACTAAAAGCGCCACGCCGAGAACAAGCAGCACTTCAGAAGAAAATGTGATGATTCCGGCAAGCAAGGGGCGCTGCGGTACAGCGTCGCGGAAAATCTGTCTGAAACCGCGCGTCAAATAATTGAAAAAGCGCCTTGCCATAAGCAGAATAAAAACTGTAATGATAATCTCGAAAATACCGGCTTTTTTAACCGATAAAATTGAGCGCAGAACATTCTGCAAATCAAAAGCCTGCATTATCGAAGTCTGATTAAGCACATTAATAAGAGAGTCAGGCGTAGTTTTAAAAAAACGGATAAGGATACCGGCAATGAGCATTATAACCGGCACAAGAGAACACAAAAAGCCGTAAGAACCGGCTGCGGCATAGGTCAGCAAATCATTTTTAAAGAACAGCGTACTTACGAGCGTTAAAAACTGCGCTGCTCTTTTTGCAAATCGCGGACGTCTTTTCATAGACTATATAGTGATTTTTCTGTCTTCGGGTTTTTCTGCCTGTTTGTAGAGAATTGCCCTGTTGCCGATAATGCGCACCAATGTTGCGTCTGTAGCGGTGCAGATTTTCTGCGTAAGTTCGGTTTTTTCGTCTTTATATTCGTTGAACTTTATCTTTATAAGCTCGTGTGCATCAAGCGATGCCTGCACCATCTTGATGACACCGTCTGTAACACCTGCAGCACCGACAATTACCACAGGCTCAATGTCATGCGCAATCTTCTCAAGATTTCTGCGCTGTTTGCTTGTCAATTCAATCATGCAAGCATATTAGCATAAACCAAGCCACAAAACAAGCCAACGCACCGAGCCCCACTGATTCAGCATGAAGGCAGTAGAATGTGATTTTGCTTGGCGGAAATCCGTTACCCGGGTTTGCATTTGGGATAAATCTACAAATTAGCTTTATCGGCAAACCCTGCTAGTTTTTGCTCTGCAAAAACTAGTAAAGGTTGGTACACAGATTCTCCTCATGTACACCATTTACAAGTTTTGCGAAGCAAAACTTGGCCGTTTCGCCAGATTAAGCCAGTCAATAGATAAAGCCAAAGGCGAAACGCTTTCCCCTAAACTGTATATTAATTCAGTTTTTAAAGAAAAGCTTTAATAAAACGCATTTCAGACTATTGCGTACAGTTCCGATAATTTGTATAATTATGCTTGAAATTAAGAAAAATACGCATAAAAATACAAAATAATGCAAATAAGGTGGCGAGATGGCTGATTACAGTGAAAAAGCATTTATTAATAAATTGTCAGATATTGCCTGTCATAACGACCCGATTGACCAGGCTCTTTATCAGACTTACGACGTAAAGCGCGGCTTGCGTTACAGCGACGGGCGCGGTGTTCTTGTCGGTCTGACCCAGATTGGTGACGTTGTCGGCTATGAGATGCAGAACGGACAGAAAGTGGCAGTACCCGGCAAGCTCTACTACCGCGGTTACGATGTAGAGCAGCTTATTAAAGATGCAGAAGCACACAATCAGTTTGGCTTTGAACAGACAGCTTATCTTCTTATTTTTGGCGAGCTGCCGACAAAAGACCAGCTTGAGGAATTCTGCCAGTTTCTTGGCAGCCGCCGCGAACTTCCGTCTTTTTTTACAGAGGACATGATTCTAAAAGCACCGTCGCCGGACATTATGAATAAACTTGCGCGCGGCGTTCTTGCAAGCTACTCTTATGACGCTTCACCAGAAGACGTGAGCATCGCAAACGTTATCCGCCAGTGCATCGAATTAATCGCAAGATTCCCTGCCCTAGTTTCAAACGCATATCAGGCAAAGCGCCGCTATTACGACGGTCAGAGTATGTACATTCACTTTTCTGACCCTTCTATTTCAACAGCCGAAAACTTTTTGCGGCTTATCCGTTTTGACGCCCAATACGACCGCCTTGAGGCAGAACTGCTTGACCTTGCGCTCATTCTTCATGCCGAGCATGGCGGCGGTAACAACTCAAGTTTTACGGTTCATGTAGTTTCATCTGCCGACACAGACACATACTCTGCTATTGCGGCAGGTGTAGGCTCTCTTAAAGGACGCCGCCACGGTGGCGCTAACCTTCAGGTTATGAGCATGATGGACGAAATCAAGAAAAACGTAAAAGACTGGTCAAGCGAAAAAGAAGTTTCAGATTATATTAGAAAGATTTTGCGCAAAGAAGCCGGCAACGGCACAGGCTTGGTTTACGGCATGGGTCACGCAATCTACACAATAAGCGACCCGCGCGCGTGCCAGCTTAAACGAAAGGCTGAACAGCTCGCAAGAAAAAAAGGCTGTCTTGAAGAATTCAATCTTTACTGCCTTATTGAAAAACTTACACCGGATATTTTCCACGAGGAGAAAAAAAGCGACAAGCGCATCTGCGCAAACGTTGACCTGTTCTCAGGCTTTGTCTATTCAATGCTCAATATTCCGCGCTCGCTGTTCACGCCGCTTTTTGCAATTTCGCGTATTGCAGGCTGGTCGGCACACCGCATTGAGGAAGTTGTAGCAGGCAACCGCATTTACCGCCCTGCTTATAAGAACATTCTTCAGCCTCGCGAATACATTCCGATGGACGACCGCATCTAATGTCTATAGAAAGAATCGACAAGCTTTTAGCCCTTTCTGGTTTTGGCTCAAGAAAAGACGTGCGGAAACTGCTGCACACCGGCACCGTTACAGTTGACGGCGCAGTGGTAACAGCCGCCGATTTTCATGTCAACACCGAAAAATCTCAAGTTATTGTTGACGGCGAAGAGCTTGCCTTCCAAAAGCACGTCTATCTTATGATGAATAAGCCGGCAGGTGTTGTAAGTTCAACCAAAGACGGCGTGCATAAAACCGTTTTTGACCTGCTTGAAACTGAATTTGCGCACCGCACCCTCGGCGGCGACCTTCACCTAATTGGCAGGCTCGACATTGACACAGAGGGACTTCTTCTGCTTACAACCGACGGGAACTTGACGCACCGGCTGACTTCGCCCAAGCACAATATTGCAAAGACTTATTTTGTGCGTCTAAGAGATTCTCTCTCTGACGAAGAAAAAGCAGAATATACTGAAAAATTCAAGAACAGCCTTGAAGTGCCGCGCGAGCACAACGAAGAAGCTTTTACCGCAAAAAGCGCTGAGCTTGTCTGGCAGAGCAGCCCAAATGAGTGCCTTCTTACAATTTATGAGGGAAAATACCACCAGGTTAAACGCATGTTCAAAGTGCTTGGCAACGAGGTAGTATATCTTAAGCGCGTAAAAGAAGGCACAATTGAGCTTGACCCAAATTTGCAGCCCGGCGAAGCGCGCGAACTCACCCCAGCCGAAAAAGCAGCTTTAAACATTCAGTAGCTCTGCACACACGTTTAGCTGAAGAAGCCTGCACACAAAAGCCATCGCTAGTTTTCGCGAAATGAAAACTAGCCAGGTTTGCCTAACCAGCCTATCATGTAGATTTATTCTAATCGCAAACCCGTCATTGCAGGGCTGGCTCAGACAATCTTAGGTTTGATTTTGAGCTATCGGTTATTTTAGTCTAGCATTGGGTTAAACGACGATACTTTGTTATTCTGGAAATTATAGGTTATTCTCCAGAATGAACCCTGTTGTATTCCATTATCTTCTTCCTGTATATACCTAAAAATAAAACCTCTGTAGTTTATGCTAGAAAGATTATCTGTAGAGAAACCATAAACAATTGCAGAACGTCCGTTATAATTTTCTTTATCCTCGTAATATAAGTAAGCACCTATTCCATCGTATTGGACTTGTTTTCCTTCTGAATTATAAATATAGGCAAAAAGAGTTTTTTCAATTTTCTCGAATTTTCCGCACAGAATTATTTCTTCTTTGCCGTCTTTTTCGCCTACAAAGTAGTATTCTTTTACACATTCAAAAGTTTCACCAGTTTCTTCGTCATCATAAAAATAGCTTTTGTAATAAACATAATATTTCTCGTAATATCCTGTGCCGTCATATTCATAGTCTTTCTTTTGATACTCATCAAAATTAACTTTTGAATAGTCTGTTGTCATTCTTTCTGGCAGACTCAAATCTTCCGTTGCTGTTTTTTTCTGTTCTGCTTCTTCTTTTGTTTCTTGTGCTGCTACCACAGCAACCGCCTGACTTTCTGAAACTGTCTGCTGTGATTCAGCTTCTGCATCTTTTTTGCAGGACAAAAACAGCACAACGCCAAACAACAAAACCAGCACTGTTTTTGTAAAATCAAAAATTCTTTTACTTTTCATTATAGATTCTCCTTTTTACATATATGATACATTAAAACAGAATAAAAAACACCCTCTATGGACAATTTCTTCATTGATTTTCTTATTCACTTGACACATACCGGTCATATTACTAAAATGCAAATCACTTGCAAATTCAATTCTAAGACTGCTTCAAAATCTGGCAGGAGATTTTATGAAATCAGCAAAAGTTTTTTCAATAATCTGCGCAGCAATTTTTTGTTTATTTGTTCTTGCAGGCTGCGCAAAAAGTACAAAATCAGCACAGCAGACTGAAAAAATCAGCATTGTCTGCACGACTTTTCCTCAATATGACTGGGTAAAAAACATTATAGCCGGAAACGAAGACAAATTTTCGGTTACGCTGCTTATGAATAAAGGCTCTGACCTGCACAACTATCAGCCGGCGGCGCAAGACATGGTGCGCATAGCTTCAAGCGATTTGTTCATTCACATTGGCGGAAACTCTGATGTCTGGGTGAAAGATTCGCTTAAAGAGGCAACCAACAAAAACATGGTTGTCATCAATCTGCTTGAGACGCTCGGAAGCGGTGCAAAACTTGCGGAAACGGTGGAAGAAATGCAGGACGAGCACCACCACGATGAAGACTGTAACGATGAGCATGACCACGAAGAACATGAGCGCGTTTACGAAGAACATTCAGACCATGCGCGGCACAATCATACAGACGAGCATGTGTGGCTTTCTTTAAGAAACGCTGAAATTTTTGTAAGCAAAATCGCAGAAGCGGTTGCAGACTTAGACGGCGCAAACAAAGATGCTTACAAAGCAAATGCTGAAAAATACACCGCACAGCTTAAAGAGCTTGACGCGGAATATACAAAGGCGGTCGCCGCTTCCACAAGAAAAACAATAGTTTTTGGCGACAGATTTCCGTTCAGATACTTGGTTGACGATTATGGGCTTGAATATTTTGCGGCTTTTTCGGGCTGCAGCGCAGAATCAGAGGCAAGCTTTGAGACAATCGCGTTTTTAGCAGACAAAGTTTCAAGTCTTAACCTTCCGGCAGTGCTTACAATTGAAAAATCTGACCGGAAAATTGCGCAGGGCATAATCGCAAATGCAGGCGGTTCAAAGGCAGAAGTTCTTGAGCTTGACTCAATGCAGTCGGTTACTTCAAAAGATATAGAAGCCGGTGTCAAGTATCTTGACGTTATGAAAAAAAACTTGGGCGTCTTAAAAAAGGCATTAAACTAAAGGAATTTTGAATGGCATATATTACAGCAGAAAATCTTCTATTAGGTTATGACAACACGCCGGTCGCAGCTCCGCTTTCATTTTCTGTAAGCAAAGGCGATTATCTTTGCATTATAGGCGAAAACGGTTCAGGCAAAACCACATTGATAAAGACACTGCTCAAGCTTATAAAGCCGCTTTCGGGCAGTCTGCAAACTGGCGACGGGCTTTTGCCCAACGAAATCGGCTACCTTCCTCAGCAGAGTGCCATTCAAAAAGATTTTCCGGCTTCTGTATTTGAGATTGTACTTTCTGGCACACTGCCAAAATGCGGGTTCAAGCCATTTTACGGCAAGGCTGAAAAGCAGCTTGCTTTAGATTCAATTGAAAAGATGGGCATTTCTCAGCTTAAAGACTCATGCTACAGAACCCTTTCAGGCGGACAGCAGCAGCGTGTTCTGCTTGCGCGCGCTTTGTGCGCCACATCTAAGCTTATATTGCTTGACGAACCTGTAACAGGACTAGACCCTAAAGCAACAAACGAGCTTTATCTTCTTATTAAAAAGCTTAACACCGAAGGCATAACCGTAATCATGGTTTCGCACGACATTATGGGCGCGCTGCCTTATGCAAGCCATGTGCTCTGCATCAAGAAAGACAGCAGCATTTTCTGCACCGCGTCAGATTACGTGCGCGCGCACAAGGAGACATTGGGCAAATGAGTTTTTCTTCTATATTCAGTACATTGCAGTTTTACATGGGTTTTCCGTTTGTGCGTTATGCGCTAATTGTGGGCGTGCTTATTGCGCTTTGTTCTTCACTTTTTGGCGTTACGCTTGTACTGAAACGCTACTCGTTTATCGGAGACGGACTTTCGCACGTAGCTTTTGGCGCAATGGCTGTTGCAACAATCTTTAATCTTGTAAGCGACACTGTGATTATTATGCCGGTTACGGTGGTTGCCGCTATTCTACTTTTGCGCACAGGCCAGAACACCAAAATAAAAGGCGATGCCGCCATAGCCATGCTTTCTGTAAGCGCACTTGCAATCGGCTATCTTGTGCTCAACATTTTTTCGACTTCTGCAAACATTACAGGCGATGTGTGCAGCACATTGTTCGGCTCAACTTCGATTTTAACGCTGACCAAAAGCGAAGTAATAATGTGCTCTGTTTTTTCTGTGCTTGTGGTTATTTTCTTTGTGCTTTTCTACAACAGAATCTTTGCCGTTACCTTTGACGAAACTTTTGCAAAAGCTACAGGCACAAGCGCGGACTTGTACAATCTTTTGATTGCGGTTATTACAGCAATCATTATTGTTCTTGCCATGAACCTTGTAGGCTCGCTCCTCATTTCTGCGCTGATAATTTTTCCGGCACTTGCCTCAATGCGCATTTTCAACAACTTTAAGAGCGCGGTCATTTCTTCGGCTGCAATCTCGGTTTTCTGCGCCGTAACAGGCATTCTGCTTTCGATTTTGTTCTCAACCCCAGTCGGCTCAACAATAGTAGCCGTAAACATCGCCATTTTTCTAATAAGCACAATTATAGAGAAGCTCTTTTCGCGGTAGTTCTTTTCGCAACAGCTTAATCTACGAACAAAGTTCAATCGGCGAAACTCTTTTCGCAACAGCTTTATTTACAAATAAAGATTATTCAGCGAAAAGCGTCTGTTTTCGCAAAGCAAAAACAGACAGCCTGTATGAATCAACCCAAACGAAACGTTGTACACCTGTTACCAGTTTGCGCTTTGCGAAAACTGGGCGTTTCGCTAGATTAAGCAAAACCATAGATAAAACTCAAGGCGAAACGCCGCTTCGGAAGTAGGGGTTTTGCCTTTCCCTTAAAAGTTCCGTCAATTCTAATTGACAAAAGTGTAATTGAAAATAAATCAGATTCATGGTAACATTCGGCAATTATATCTAGATACCACTTCAAGCCAGTTGTGGAAAAAGGAGAATAAAATGGCAAACGAAAAAGATGCACACGCATGTACACTCGACAAAATCATCAGTCTTTGTAAAAGACGCGGTTTTGTTTATCAGGCTTCTGAGATTTACGGCGGCATGGCAGGTGCATGGGACTACGGACCACTCGGTGTAGAATTTAAACGCAATATTCAGAACGAATGGTGGCATTACATGACACAGCTTCACGATGATGTTGTTGGACTTGATTCCGCAATTTTCCAGCATCATACAACATGGGAAGCTTCTGGCCACGTCGGACACTTTTCTGACCCGATGGTAGACTGCTGCGAATGTAAGGCACGCTTTAGAGCAGACACACTTATCGAAGACTACTGCGAAAACCATAACGCAAAAACTGACAAACCAGTTGATACAATGAGCCACGAAGAAATGAAGGCTTTTATCGACGCAAACATAAACTGCCCGACTTGCGGAAAGCATTCTTGGACAGATGTCCGCGAATTCAACCTTATGTTTAAGACATATCAGGGACCGGTTGCGACAGAATCTTCTCTTGTTTATCTCCGTCCTGAAACATGTCAGGGTATTTTTACAGACTTCAAGAGCATTGTTCAGTCTAACCGCATGAAAGTTCCTTTCGGCGTTGCACAGGTCGGCAAATCGTTCCGAAACGAGATTATCTTCAAGAACTTCATTTTCCGTACATGTGAATTTGAGCAGATGGAAATGGAATATTTCTGCAAACCGGGAACAGAAGACGCTACATTTGACAGATGGCGCAAAGACCGCTGGCAGTTCTACTTGAAGTACGGCATCAAAGAAGAAAACCTCAAGTGGCACCACCACGACAAGCTTGCACACTACGCAAAAGACGCTTACGACATTACATACAACTTCCCAATCGGTTTTGAAGAAATCGAAGGAATCCACAGCCGCACAGACTTTGACCTTTCTCAGCACATGAAATATTCAAAGAAAGACATGAGCTACATCGACCAGGACGACGGCAACAAGAAGTACATTCCTTATGTTATTGAAACATCTGCCGGTCTTAACAGAAACTTCCTCATGTTCCTCTGTGAAGCTTACGAAGAGCAGAACGTAGGTACAGACGGCGCTGAAGACTACCGCACAGTGCTTCACCTTGACCCGCGTCTTGCACCTATTACAGTTGCAGTGCTTCCGTTGATGAAGAAAGACGGAATGGCTGAAAAAGCTAAAGAGATTCAGCAGGAACTTAAAGAGGACTTTGTAACAGACTACGACCAGAGCGGCACAGTCGGCAAACGCTACCGCCGCCAGGACGAAGTTGGTACACCATTCTGCGTTACAATTGATCCGGGTACACTTGATTCAAGCAGCCCAGAATACAATACAGTAACACTGCGTTTCCGCGATTCTATGGAACAAGTCCGCGTTCCTGTTGCTGAACTTACAGCAAGAATCCATCAGGAAATCAAGAACTACACACGCAAGTAGTTTTAGCATGGGGCTGCAGATTTATGTCATTGCCGTACTTGATACGGCAATCTGTAAGATTTCCGGGTCAAGCCCGAAAATGACAATTTGCAATGCATAAAATGACATGAATATGCATAGAATGACATAAATCAGCCCCATGCCCTAATTTTTCAGCATGAACTAATCAAGGCTTTATTATGGAATACATCACATTAGGAAAAACAAAGCTTCTTGTAAGCCGAACCGCATTCGGTGCGCTGCCGATTCAGCGTGTAAAAGACAAATCTGAAGCCTGTGCCATAATCAGAAAGGCATACGAATCGGGCATAAACTTTTTTGACACCGCCAGAGCTTACAGCGACAGCGAGAGCAAAATTTCTTCAGCTTTGTGTGATGTGCGAAACGACATAATAATTGCGACCAAAACCGCCGCAAAAACCAAAGAAGCTGTGCTTAACGACCTGCACACAAGCCTTGAGACACTTCATTCAGATTATATAGACCTTTATCAGCTTCATAATCCTGCTGTTGTGCCAAAGCCGGGCGACGGCAGCGGCATTTACGAAACCTTAAAGCAGGCTCAAAAAGACGGAAAAATACGCTATATCGGCATAACAAACCATTCGCGGATTCTGGCACTGGATGCCGCATTGTCGGGGCTTTATGACACTGTACAGTATCCGTTCAGTCTGCTTTCTAATTCCGAAGAAATTGACCTTGTAAGAATGTGCAGCCAGCTTGAAATCGGCTTTATCGCAATGAAGGCACTTTGCGGCGGGCTGCTTACAAATATTCCGCTTGCGTTCGGCTTTATACGCCAGTTTGAAAACGTAATTCCAATCTGGGGCATTCAGCAGCAGGCTGAACTTGAGCAGTTTTTGTCTTTAGAGGCGCATCCGCCTGTAATTGACGACGCCTTTAATGCAGCAATAGAAGCCGAGCAAAAAGAGCTTTCGGGCAATTTCTGCCGAAGCTGCGGCTATTGCCAGCCCTGCCCTGCTGAAATTCCGATTGAGAACGCAAACCGCATGAGCCAGCTTTTAAAGCGCTCGCCCAAAGAATTCTGGCTTACACCAGAATGGCTTGAAAAGATGAACCGCATCGAGAACTGCACAAAATGCGGCGCATGTGCCGAGCGCTGTCCGTATCACTTAAAGCCGTTTGAAACGCTTCCGTCACACCTCGCCGACTTCCGCGCCCAGTACGAAGCCTTTCACGCCGGCAGCAAAGCTGAAAGCAAAGACTAAATCTTTTCGCAATAGATTAATCTTGAGCTAAAGCTCAACCGGCGAAAAGTGCAAAGAAGTTCTATAAAGGAGAGACTTATGCTGAATAAAAAGTTCATATTAATTTTGGTCTGCGTATTTGCAAGTCTGTTTATGTACGCAGAATCTGGAACGATTGGTTTCTATGATTCGATAAATCCACACCATGAATATTCTTTTAATAGCGGCGGAAAGCAGAATAGATATAGAATCCAAATGGGTATTTCTCATTATGCACTTTACCTTGATGCAGAATCTTATAATTATTTTCAGTGTTTTCCAAATTTTGAAATGGGAATATCTAGAGAAGAAGGTGGAGTAAGAAGAATAAGTCCCAATTATAGTTGTATATCGATTTTCCCAGAAATTATCCTTAAAGATGAAAGCCTAAAAGATGGTTTTTCCATAAAGGGCAAATCAAGATCTGAAGGCGGTTATAATTATAATTGTTATGCATCAGATTGGGAAATTTATGAAAATGGTCTTGTACTAGATATTTTGTTAATAGATGATATTTGGAAAGATAATGATCTGAAAAAACCGAAAAGAGTTTACCTTGAGCTTAAAGAAGATGGAAAATATTATGAAACTGAAAATACTGATAAATTTGGAAATTTAAAGAAAAACTATTCAGCATATGATTTTCTTGACAGGCTTATATTTTCTTATCATACACCTTTTATCTATCAAGGTTACAGTATATTTAAAATGCAAGATGGGAAAAAAATAGAAAGTGTTCTTATTTCTAATATACTTTATTATAATGCAACAAAAGACGGCATAGAATTCATAACCCCCTACGGCTGCGGCTTTTTTGATTTTAAGACAGAATCTATGTCTTTAGTTCCAAAAGAGAAATATCTTGGAAAGGAATTCACTTATACGCCTTATTCTGTAGGAAACGGAAAGTTAAAAGAGAAAAAGAAGATTATAGCAGAAGAAGATTTTATCCTGCCTGATATAAAAGTTCCAATAAGAGAAGATGATTTGGAAGTTTATTCAAAGGCAAAAGAAAGAGATATGCAGCAACGAGGACAAGATGAGCTACTGAAAGCAGAACTGCTGGCACAATAATTCTTCTTTTCGCAATAGCTTAATCTACATCTTTTCGCGGCAGCCTAATCTTCAAATAAAGTTTATTCGGCGAAAAGCGTCAGTTTTTGTAAAACAAAAACTGACAGTAAATGTACAAGTCTGCTATTTGTAGATTATCCGGGGTTTTCCTATGTTTTTTGTCAAGAGGAAGTTAGATTAATTTTATCCCCAGCCCTCTTATTCACGCACCTAAAGCTTCTTCTGCAATTTTTGAAATTCGTCCATCTGATGGAATGAATTTTTTAGGTTCATAAATCTGATTATTTTTCAAAAGAGTATAAAGAAGCTC
>JAGAAX010000044.1 GCA_017614995.1 Spirochaetaceae bacterium | reverse complement strand
TTTCATGCACAGTTTATCAAGTCCTGAAAAATCTGTTTTTCCTCCTGTCCTGATGATTTCGTTGCCTTTAGTGATAAGGCACATCTCATAAGTCCTTTTCCCCAAATCCAAACCGACTGCGTTTCCTGCCACTTCCATAAGTGTCCCCCTTTAATATAAAATGAGGACTGGAGAGCAATCCGGGTGCGTTGAACACCGTTCTCCTATTCGCGGTACTGGGGCATCGGCCCCAGGCCGCTCCTTGTTATACGGTGGCCGGCTTTGACACAAACTTAGGGTCGAGCTTTTTAATCTCACTAACTCCCGCTGCCTTCCATCGGCTCTCCAAGTCCGTCAACTTAGAGTACAACCTTTACTCGGATTATTTAATCGTAACAACTTTCAAATTGAATGGTATTACGATTCTGAAGGATACAGTCAGCCTTATGATTATTTTGAATCATGTAATTTGAGCCAAAAACGAAAATTTCTTATGCTTTGGCTGATTATCTTAGCAGAAATCCAGAAATAGAGGAGAACCAAAAATGACAACTTTTGAACAATTCTTTGAAGAAAACCCAGAACAGAAAGATATTTACAATAAAGAATACAATGATTTTCTGCTTTCGGAATTCATGCTTGAGCAGATGGAAGCACAGCATATTTCTGTCCGCGAACTTGCAAAACAGGCTGATGTCTCACCAACAGTGATTCAGAAACTGCGGACAAAAGATGCATTGAAAGTTAATCTTACAACATTCACTTCTGTGCTTCGTTGTCTTGGCTACCAGATAAAATTAGAGAAAATGCCTGCTGCAAAATAAGTGCTTGTCAACGCGAAAACCCGCTTTTGAAGTTGCTTTTTCCTTCCTCTTTACAGCAAAAACCCTTTGGTGTATTCTCATTTCATGACAAATCCACGCGTTTTTTTGAATAAGAAAGAAGAAGAAGAGATTTTGCAGGGCTTTCCCTGGGTTTTTGACAACGAGATTGCTTTTGTAAAGGCTGAAAATAACGGCAAAATAGAGCAGACACCGCTTAAAGACTGCCATGTAAAAGACGGCACATTGGTTGAAGTCTATACAAAAGGCGGCATGTGCCTCGGTTCTGGCATAATGAACCGCACTTCTAAGATTACAGTAAGGCTTCTTACACGCACACCTACGCCGGAAGGCATTTCATATTTCAGTACGGCATTTTTTGCAGACCGAATCAGACAGGCTCTTGAAATAAGGAAGCTGTACTACAAAAAAGAAGATTCTTACAGGCTCATTTTCTCTGAAGCTGATTTTCTCCCCGGACTGATTGTCGAAAGATACTGCGACATAAACGGCAATTTCTACCTTGTTGTTCAGTTTTTGACGCTCGGCGTTGAAGTTTTTAGAAAGCAGATTATCGATGCGCTTTACGAGGTAATTGCCCCTTATGCAATCTACGAAAGAGGCGATGCTTCTGTGCGCAAGCTTGAAGGCTTAGAAGAATGTGCAGGCTGGCTCGGTGACGAGCATGATCCGCTCATTGTAATCAAAGAGAATGACGTTCTGCTTCAAGTTGACCTTGCAAAAGGGCAGAAGACAGGCTATTTTCTAGACCAGAAATTCAACAGAAAGGCGGCTTCTTTGTTTGCGAAAGACGCCTGCGTTTTAGACACGTTTACGCACACTGGCGCGTTTGCGCTCAACATGGTGAAGGGCGGGGCAAAATATGTAATTGCCTGTGACATTTCAGAGGACGCATGCAAGACAGTTGACGCAAACATTAAGCTCAACGGCGCAGAAAAGGTGATGAAAAGCCGCTGTGCCGACGTTTTTGACCTTCTAAAAGAATACGAGCAGAACGGCGAAGTTTTTGACGTAATTATTCTTGACCCGCCTGCATTTACAAAAAGTGCGCGTATGATAGAAAAAGCTTATGGCGGCTACAAGGAGATTAATCTCCGCGCAATGAAAATCTTGAAAAAAGGCGGAATTCTTGTTACATGCTCGTGCTCTCACTTTTTTGACGCACCCACTTTCTACGGAATGCTTGCAAATGCCGCGCACGATGCAAAGCGTCAGCTTCAGATTTTAGAAAAGCGCGGTGCAGGCCCAGACCACCCGGTTTTGACCGGCTACCCTAAGTCTGAATATCTTAAATGCGTAATCGCCAGGGTTTTGTGATGGGCGCAAAAAACAAGACTTGCCTTGTAGTTTTAGGCCCGACCGCGACAGGAAAAACTTCTCTGGCTGTTGCACTTGCAGATAAATACAATGCTGAAATTGTTTCTGCCGACTCAAGGCAGGTTTACCGCGGCCTCGACATCGGTTCGGGTAAAGACTTGAACGAATTTGCCCTGCCAAAGCCGGACGGAACTGTGCGCAATATCCCGTATCATTTAATTGATATTACGGATTTGACTACGGAGTATTCGGTCTTTAATTACCAGAAAGACGCTTACAAGGTGCTGAATGACATTTCAGCCAGAAATGCGCGCGCTGTGCTTGTAGGCGGAACAGGCATGTACCTTGACGCTGTGCTCCGCGGCTATGACATGATTGACGTGCCGACAAATGTAAGCCTGCGCAACTCTCTGAACGGCGTGCCCGACGCGGAACTTGCCGAGCGGCTTATTGCGCTTAAAGGCGGCGTGCACAACACAACCGACTTAACCGAGCGGCACAGGCTTATACGCGCCATAGAAATCGCGGAATACGAAAATTCGTCTGAAGCAAAGGCTGTGCGCGCCAAAATGGAGCCGCGCCCAAAGCTTGATTATTTTGTTATAGGACTTACATTTCCGCGCACAAGACTCCGCAACGGCATACATAAGCGGCTTATCGCCCGCCTTGACGAAGGTATGCTTGACGAGGTTAAGCGTCTGCACGAAGAAGGCGCAAGCTACGAGCGGCTTGAGCGGCTCGGGCTTGAGTATCGCTTCTGCTCTGAATATCTTGAAGGCAAATTTGAAAGTTATGAAGCTTTTGTTGACAAGCTTTATATTGCAATCGGGCAGTTTGCAAAGCGCCAGGAAACATGGTTCCGCGGAATGGAGCGCAAAGGCTGCAGGATAAACTGGCTTGAAACAGACGAAAACACAACAAAAGAAGAAGTTTTTCAAAAAGCCGTAGCCCTAATCGAAAAAAACGGCGTACAACTATGATTCATTCGACTGAAACTTACAGAAAAAAGCGGATGCAGATTACAGAGCCTTATATTGCCGGGCTTGAGCCGCTTGACGGCGACATTTTTGTGTGTATTCCGGCTATAAATGAGTATCCTCTTATACTGAAAACAATTGAATCACTTGAAAAAGCCGAAGCCTTTTACAAGGCGCGCTGCAAAGAGCAGAATCTTGCGCCGAAGAAAATCTGTTACGTGATAAACGTGAATAACCGCGAAAGCCACAGCGAAGAGGTAAAAGCCAACAACCAGAAGCTTCTTGAAGTGCTCGGCTCTTACGACCAGTCGCGGTTTAGAGCAATTGACGCCTGCACAGACGGCAGAACTATGAGCGAAAAAGACGGTGCAGGGCTTGCAAGAAAAATCGCGCTAGACTTTGCGTATATTTCAAGCGGCGGCACAGCAGACGCGCTTTTATGCTGCATGGACAGCGACACCATTGTAGACTGCGGATATTTCTGCGCAATAGATGACGCTTTTTTCAGCCCGAAATTGAAGAAAAGACCGCGCGCCGGTGTAACAGATTTTTCGCACCGGCTTGACGGCACAGCGCAGGAAAACAGCATAATCGTAGAATATGAAGCTTATCTTAAGCGGCACTCTGAAAAGCTTAAAAAAGCAAAATCGCCCTGGTTTTATGTTGCGCTTGGTCCTACGCTTATATGCACCACTGAAATATATGCTGCTTGTGGCGGAATGAACAGGCACGTTGCAGGCGAAGACTTTTATTATCTTCAGGCTCTGCTTAAAAGCACGACCGAAAAAGCTTTTATAGAGATTCCGACTTCTGTTCACCCTTCGCCGAGGGTTTCTTGGCGCGTGCCTTTTGGAACAGGCGCGGCAATTTCAGGCACTATAAACGGAACGTACAAAATCAAAGATTTTGCGGATGAGTCTTTTAGGGTTTTATCTGATTTTATTGCTCTTGCTGAAGAAATATGCGCAAAAGCCGTAGAGCAGGGCGAGCCGCTTACAGAAGAATTTCTTGAGCGTGCCGCAAAAATATCAGCTTTGCTTGCCGCTTTCTTAAAAGAAGAAAAATTCGACTCGGTTTGGCAGAATCTTTTTAAGCAGAACCGCAATAACACAAAGACACTTCTAAGAGCCTTTCACTGCTGGTTCGACAGCCTGAAAACCATAAGGCTTTTTCACGCGCTTGAACTCTTTTCGCACTAGCTTAATCTATAAACAAGGCTTATCTGGCGAAACTCTTTTCGCAACAGCTTTATTTACAAATAAAGATTATTCAGCGAAAAGCGTCTGTTTTCGCAAAGCAAAAACAGACAGCTTGTGTAGCGCAAAACCGGCAGTCTGCATCCATGTGTCATTGTCGGGCGTGACCCGACAATCTTTCGGCGAGATTACCCGGTCAAGCCGGGTAATGACAGGTTTGGTGCCCTTGTGCACCAGTTACCAGTTTGTGTAAAAGCACAAACTGGGCGTTTTGCCATATTAAGCTCAAACTGAAGATTAATCCAAAAGCAAAACGCAAACTTGCAGCGGTGCGCTAAATAAAACCTATTCCGTAGAACAAGCTTATGCGCACCCGAAAAGCAATCGTCATGATGACGTTTTGGAAAACCAAAAGCGACAAACGTCACGATGACGTTTTTAGAAAATGCCAAAGTAAGCAAACGTTATTATGACGTTTTGAGAAATTCACCAAAGTGGGCAAACGTCATTATGACGTTTTGAGAAATTCGCCAAAGTGAGCAAACGTCATTATGACGTTTTATGAAATTCGCAAAAGGAGCAAACGTCATCATGACGATTGAAAAATGCAAAGCGGGCATATTTTAGATAATCTTGATTTATGTTGATAAATATAAGTTTTTCTTTTAAATAAAACATAAATCCACCTAAAAAAATAAGACCGTCCACATTGAAGAGGACGGTCTCTCTTAAAGTTCATCTCTTTACGGATTTTAACCGCAGGTTAATGGAGACCTTCTATAAAAAAGATAATCTAAAAATCTGTCGGTGTCAAGTTTTTCAGCTATTATTGCTGATTGGGCTGCGCTTGTTCGGGCGGCGGCTCGGTTGGTTCAGGTTTTGGGGGTCTGATTTTATCTAGAAGCTTTAGAAAAACTTCCATGCAGACTCTTGCATCATCTTCGGCGCGGTGGGCGTTTACGACGTTGATCTCAAAATATTTTGCCAAAAACTGCAAGTTGTATTTGCCCAAATCCGGCAGCATGTCTCTTGAAAGCTTGAGCGTGTCCGCTGTTTCGTTTTGAAGCGGCGGCATGTTTATGCGGCTAAGCTCTGTGTTCACAAAGCCCAAATCAAAAGGCGCGTTGTGCGCAATAAGCACTGAACCTTTTATAAAATCAAGAAAATGCCCTGCGTTTTCAGCAAAAACCGGTTTGCCGCTCACCATAGCGTCATCAATTCCGTTTACGCGTGTAATTTCGGGCAGAATCTTCCGTTGAGGATTAATCAATACATTGTAGCGCGCCCTGATACCGAGCCTGTCAAATGAAACAGCGCCGATTTCAAGAATCTTCTCTTCTTCGGGGTTGAGACCTGTGGTTTCGGTATCAAAGGCGGTAAAAACTGCTCCAGAATCATACATCTGGAGCAAATCTTGAATTTCAAGCATTTTATCAGTTTGCGGCATCAAGAACAGCGTTTATCTCTGACTTGATTGCGGCGCAAAGTGAATCAGCTTCTTTTTTGGCAGCGTCAAGTCCGCCTTTTACAGGCACCTGTGCGTTGATGTAGAACTTAATCTTTGGTTCTGTGCCGCTCGGGCGGGCACTTACAACTGTGCCGCCTTCAAGGAAGAACTGAAGAACGTTGCTCTTCGGCAGGTTGAGCTTTTCAGTCTTTGACGGGTTGGCAGGGTCAAAAACAATGCTCTGCTGAACGTCGCGGATTTTTACAACTTTTTTGCCGCCGAGAACTTTGAAGCCGTCTTTTCTAAGCTTTGCCATAATGCCTTTCATGGTTTCTGCACCAGATGCACCGGCAAAGTTCTTTGAAATAGCACAGTCTTCGTAGTAGCCGTATTCGCTGTAAAGTTCTTCAAGACGCTCAAGCAGAGATTTGCCCTTGCTTCTCCAGTAAAGTGTCATTTCGGCACACATTGCGGCGGCAGAAACACCGTCCTTGTCGCGCACGTCTGTCTCTACGTTGTAGCCGTAGCTTTCTTCAAAACCGAAAATATACGAATGGCTGCCGGTTGATTCAAAGCGCGCCATGTCAGAAGCAATCCATTTAAAGCCTGTAAGACATTCTGAAAGATAAACGCCGTTTGCGGCTGCCATCTTGTCAACCATCGGAGAAGTTACAATTGAGCGGATCATTGCAGGATTCTTCGGCATTTTGCCAAGTTCTTTGCGTGAACAGAGAATATAGTCTGTAAGAAGCACGCCCATCTGGTTGCCGGAAATAAGCACGAATTTTCCGTCTTTGCCTGAAACTGCACTGCCGAAACGGTCAGCGTCCGGGTCGGTTGCCATTACAACGTCAGCTTTAACCTTTTCTGCAAGTTCAACTGCCATTTTAAGAGCAGGAGCTTCTTCAGGGTTTGGCTTTTCAACTGTGTGGAATGTGCCGTCAGGTTCGCGCTGTTCCGGCACTGTGGTTACGTTTAAGCCCAAGCTGCTCAAGACTTTTTCAACATGCATTGCGCCTGTGCCATGAAGCGGTGTGTACACAACTTTTACGTCTTTTGCAAGCTTTGCAATGAGTTCCGGTCTGAAAAGCTGAGATTTTACCATTGCCCAGTAAGGCTCATCGATTTCTTTGTCAATCATTACGAGCTTGCCGCTTTTAAGGGCTTCTTCTTTGCTGATTGTCTTTACGTTTGTTACAGAATTTACTTCGTTGATGATGCCGACATCGTGCGGCTCAATAACCTGTGCACCGTCGTTCCAATATGCTTTGTAGCCGTTATACTGCGGCGGGTTGTGCGAAGCTGTAACAACAACGCCTGTGTCGCAGCCCAATTTTCTGATAGCAAATGAAAGTTCCGGTGTAGGGCGGAGACTTGTGAAAAGATAAGTCTTGAAACCGTTGGCGGCAAAAATCAGTGCGGTTGCTTCTGCAAAAACGTCAGAGTAGCGTCTTGAGTCAAATGCAACAACAGCAGAAAGTTTGCCTGCCTTTGCTTTTTCAGGGAAAGTCTTGATAAAATAGTTTGCAAGACCTTGTGTTGCATTGTTGATGACAAATGTGTTCATGCGGTTTGTGCCGCCACCAATTACACCGCGGAGACCGCCTGTACCAAATTCAAGGTTGCGGTAGAAACGGTCTTCAAGTTCTGCAAAGTCTTCTTTTGCGATTAAGTCGGTTACTTCTTTTGCAAAACCTGCGTCTTTTTCATCTTTGATGTATGCTTTTGCACGTTCAAGGATTTCATTTTTATCCATATAGTTCAGAATCTCCTTTTGATTCAACTTATTTTTTGTTTGAATTATAGAATACTATAGCATAAAAACTATTGTTTAGACTAGAAAAATATTTTGTGGCACATTAAAAAAAGTTGTGTTATAATACTAATTATGAAAAAACAGGAAAAAGTTAATAATATAAATTCGAATTCGCTACCATTAATAAATGAAATTAAAAATAACCTGCTGATGTTCCGCATTTCATTGTGTGTGCTGGCTATTTTTCCTTTTTTGTTTCTCGGAAAATACTTAGGATACTATTCTGGCACAAGTTATGAGCGTTTTTTTGCTTTTTTTGTATTTGCTCTTTTCTGTGTGCTTATACTTTATGTTGTAACAAAATTTTACAGCGACAAGCCTTTTACAAAATATTTATGCCTTGCCGTTATGGAAATTTTCCTAACCATACTTTCGCTTGATTCGGGCCTGGAACTTTATATAACTTATGTGGCTGTTCCGCTTATAAGCCTTTTTTACTTTAACCCGAAATTTTCAAAGCGTGTGGCTTTATTCTGCTATTTGTGCATGGTCGGCACAATAATTTACCGTTCAACACTGAACAATCCGTATTATTCGCAGATTATCTCAAGAAAGCAGTGGATTCTGGCTTACACCACAGGGCTTTCGCTTGAGTATATTGCCAATGTCATTTTTGTAAACATTATTGCAAAACATTCGCTTGCCTTTATTAACGAGGCGAAAAACCAGAACAAGAATATAATCACAATTCAAAATCGGGTTATAAACGCTTTTGCCAATCTTGTTGAGTCAAAAGACCCGACAACCGGCAAGCACGTCAAGCGTGCAAGCGAATATGTTCGCGTTATCTGCCACAGTCTTGTACGGCTTGGCTATTACACCGAAGAGCTTGACGCGCACACAATTGAGCTTATTGTTGCGGCCGCGCCTCTTCACGATTTGGGCAAAATAAGCATTTCAGACTCGATTCTTTGCAAAACCGGCAGACTTACGCGCAGAGAGCATGGCATTATTCAGAACCACCCGATTGAGGGTATGCGCCTTATAACTGAAAATATGTCCTTGATTGAAGATCTTGAATATATTGATATTGCGCGGTTTATGGCGCTTTTTCACCACGAGCATTGGGACGGTTCGGGCTATCCGTTCAGGCTTATCGGCGAAGAGATTCCGCTTGTTGCGCGCATAATGACTGCCGCAGATATTCTTGACGCTCTTTTGAGCGAGCGCCCTTACAAGCGTGCCTATTCACTTGAGGAATCGTTCTCTTTTATTTCTACGCTTAGCGGCAACTGTCTTGAGCCGGCAATTGTTGAAGCAATTCTTGCCTCAAAAGACGAAATTGCCAAAATATGCAATTCTTTTGCAGACGAAACAATTAAAGAACTGCCTGTAGTTGAATAGACTTGCATAAGAGAAGCCTTAACCTGCAAATTGTTTCAGCCGATAAATAATCAGGTTTATCAATTCGGGTGGGTTTATGAAAAAGGTTGTTTCTTTCTTTGCAGTTTGCTGTCTTTGTTTATTTAGCTTTAATCTTTGTTTATATGCAGAGGACGCACAGGCTGCGCCGGCACAAGCTGCGCCAGCCGTTCAGACTATAGAAGAAAAAGACTACGCAATTTTTGGTCAGGCAATTGAAAATAACGATATTTCTAAGATAAACAGCATTCTCGCAAAAGGCATAGACTTAAAACGTGAAACCGGCTGGGGCTTTAAGCCTTTGACAAGAGCTGCCCGCTACCACGCTTATGATGCCGCCGCGCTTTTGATAAAAGCCGGTGCAGAAATAAACGCAATTGACAATTACGAAGGGCTTTCTCCTTTGGGTTATGCTGCAAAATACAACGACATTATAATGGCTGATTTGCTGCTTAAGGCAAAGGCGAATGCTTCTCTTAAAGGCGAGTCCGGGGCAACGCCGCTTCACTACGCTGTTGAAAACGGCAATGTAGACATGACCAAACTTCTGCTTTCTTCTGGCGCAGATGATTCAATTAAAAATGCACGCGGCAAGACACCTGCGCAAATTGCGGCAGACAAAGGAAATACAGAGCTTTTAACGCTTTTTAACAGTCCGCTTTCTATAAAAAAGCAGGAAGTGCAGGCGAGTGTAAAAAAAGCCATTCAGATAAAGCAGAAAAGCTCTGCCGGTTTTATTTACGGCATTGTACGGAGCGACATAAAAGCCGCCGAAGTGCTTATTCCGTTGGGTAAAGACATTAACAAAAAAGACACTGAAGGCTACACAGTGCTTATGGTTGCCGCCGCGCAGAACGATATGGCTGCCGTAGAGCTGCTTGCAAAATCTGGCGCGGACGTAAACGCCAAAAACAAAGAAGGCGAGAGTGCGCTTCTTTTTGCCGCAAACCGCAATTCTTCTGCAATGGTTAAGCTGCTTTTGAGCTACGGTGCGGACGCAAACATTAAGACAAACAAAGGTTTAACGCCTCTTATGTGCGCGGCTTCTAAAGATTATCTTGAAGTGCAGAAAACGCTGCTTTCAAACGGCGCAAAAGTCAATGAGCTTGACTATCAGAAAAAGAACGCGCTGTTTTATGCCGCAAATTCTGAGAACACCTCTTCTGTAAGGCTTCTGCTTGAAAACGGTGCAGATTCAGCTTCTAAAGACGTTTTCGGCAACACTCCAGTTTCTTGGGCTCAAAAACGCGGCTACGCCAGACTAGCCGCAATGATGCAGTAAAGGTGCTGTCAAAAGAGGAGAAAAAATGAAAAGACTATTGATACTCGCTTTTGCATGTTTTGTGCTGTTTGCCGGTTGCAAGGCAAAATCTGAAAAGCAGCCTGAATCTGTTCAGTCTGACGAAATTGTTGAAGATTTTGCTGAAACAGAAACTTCTTTAGAGCAAGAAATTGATTCTGTAGATATAGATAATTCTCAAGAGATTGTTGCTGCTGAATCTGAAAATAACGGAAATGAGCAGGTTCTGACATTTGAAGATGAAATTCCTCAGTTTAAGGCTGTAGAAACTTTGTTTTATCCAGAGACAGTTGAACTGGCAATAGGCGAAGAAACAGAACTTTTAAGAGCTCAAGATTTTGCAATTTCAATTGCTGTAAAATCAGAGGAAGAAGGTAAATACAGTTCTTATTATAATTGTGATTTTTATATTACAGATTCAGCTCAAAATAAGACTCTTCTACTCAATTGTGATATTTACCTTATAGGAGAAATCGAAAATCCGATAAGCCCTTATGAATTTTTGAACAGAGAAAAGCCTCTTGTTACAGCAGATATAAACAATAACGGAATTGACGACTATCTTTTTGTAGCAAAAAATTCTAGAAGCCGGGATATGATTGCCGTTGAAAAAAAAGATTCTGTGTATAAAGAAATTTTAAACTGGCCTGTTTTTATTAATGGCGATCCGGATTTTGATGATATTGCTGAAAGTATTATTTTTAATTCTGGTGAATCTGAGAAAGAAATTATAATAGACTATAGACCTTATCCCAGACGTTCTGTTCTGCTTTTTGATGAAGCTGCTTATGAATATAAAAGAGATGAACGTCCGTCTTATAAGATGAAAGCCTATGTTCCGAAGAAGCCGGTTGAAGTAAAGCAGTTTGGCACTCATGAACTGGCACTCAGCGAAGACCGCATTTATTTTAAGAATCAAGATGAATATCTTAAAATCTATTTTGATGGCGATTCTGAATCATGGGGTTATTATTCTTGTAATGCAGACAACATCAAAATTTATGATATTGATGAATCTTCTTTTATAGTGCAACTGAATTTTGAGCAGAAAGAGTTTTATGGCGACAACATTCCATGGAAAGACCAGTTTTATCTGATATTTTTTAAAGATAATCACTGGTGCATGAATACAACAGAAGAAAGCTATATAAACAGCTATGGCATTCATCATGGAGACAATGAAACTGTAAAAATTCAGTCTACTAAAAAAGAAGACGGCGCAATGAAAATCTATTACAGCATCGGGGGAAAAAGCGCAGAAACTGTAATAGACATGGACAACCCGAAATATTATTAGTGCTTTAGCTTGCTGAAAAATTCGCTGAACTGGGCGGAGTTCATCGGGCGGGCATAGTAGAAGCCCTGAATGTAGTCGCAGTTCAGTTTTTGCAAAAGCTCGGCAAGCTCTTTGGTTTCAACACCCTCGGCAAGAACAGTTGTGTTGCCGGTTTCTTTCAGCATGGAAATGTGGTGCTTGACCATAAGCCGCTTTGACTCGTTGGTTTCAATTTCAGTAATAAGGCTCTTGTCAAATTTTATTTCAGAATAATTGTACTGCATCATTCTTGCCGTATTTGAATAGCCTGTGCCGTAGTCGTCAAGCGCAAGCTCAAAGCCCTGACTGTGAAACTGGTTCATGACATAAACAAGCAGTTTCTCGTTTTTGGCAATCATCGATTCAGTAATTTCAAATCTAAAAAGTTCATGCGGCAGCGAATACGAGTCAATTATCGAAATCAGCCTGTTCACGATGTTGTCCTGCATACACTGGGTAATCGAAAGATTTACGTTTACCTTTGAAATGCCAAGCTCTATAAGACCGGTCTCTTTTATAAAAAGACACGCCTTTTTAAGCACAATCTCGCCGATTCTTACGATGTCGCCGTTCTGTTCAGCCTGCGGAATGTATTTTACCGGCGGAATATAGCTGCCGCTTCCGTCTTTGAGGCGAACCAATGCTTCTGTGCTTGTAAAGCAGCCTGAATTAAGGTCGAAAATCGGCTGCATGAAAACTTCAAAGCTTTCTTCTTCAATTGCCTGCTTAACCTTATTCAGAATTATAACCGACTCAAGATAGTCTTTTTCGAGAGTGTCTGTAATCTCAAGAATCTGGTTGTCCTCAATGTAGTTCTGCAAAAATATAAAGCGCAAAAAGTTCAAAAAGTCGTCAATCGATTTATTGTCTGTCATGCTGAAGACTTTGAGCTTTGTATAGTCTTTTATTATATAGAATTGCAGCTTAAACGGATATTCTATGTCCTGCGTGCCGTCTGTTTTTGACGGAAAAAACGGCTTTGAGCTGAATTCTTTTAATGCCTTAATCTTTGCGTTAAGCTCTTTTTCTGACGAGCAGTAATAAACCGCACAGCCGTTGAACAGCTTGTAAAGCGAACAGTCGCTGCATATACGCATTATCATGTAAGCGTATTCTTTTACGATGTGGAAAATCTGCTCAATGCCGAACTGGTCGAACATGTCTTCAATGTTATGTATACGGAGAATCAAAAAGTAGTGCTCTTTTGATGTAAGCGTAGACAAATCATTGAACCTGTCGATAAATGCTTCAGTGTTAAAAAGCTTTGTCTTTGGCTCAACAAAATTTGCAGGGTTCCGTATAGAAAGAAAAATCAAAAGAAGCGAAACCGAAACCGCAAAGCCGACTGCAAAAACTTTAGGGAATACTATCTGAATGGCAAATCCGATAAGCGTCAGAATCGTATATGACAGCGAAATCCGCATCTGCGATTTGCTGAACTGGTCTTTTTCTGAAAAAATGAAGAAAAGACCGTAAAGTACGTAAAAGCCTGCTACAACATAAAGATAATTCCACAACGGTCCATGATGATATGTTCCGTCCGGCAGAAAGTACATAAGCGTGCGGAAGAACGGCGAAGTTACAATGAAGATGGCTTCTATTGTTGCAGGCAGAAACAGTAAAACAAGTTTCGGTATGTTAAGCTGTTTTCTTGTTGTTGTCATTGCAATTAAAAAGACGCAGTAGAGCGGTGCTTGGGCATTTACCGCAAAAATATGAAGCACAGCCAGAAAGTTGTTGAAATCTACAAGACTGACCGGCAGAAAATATTCAGCATAAACTGTAATGATGTTCATTAATTGGGCGGTGACAACTGTAAAAACAAGAGCCAGAAAAAGTCTTGCGCGGAGTGTCTTATCGTGTTTTAAGAAAAGAATATATGTAATTAGGATTATGTCTAAGATAATGCCGCATATATCAAAATCGTTGTTGTAAGTAATGCAATTAAACATGAAATTAAGTTTAGCACAGTTTATGCTAAAATCAAGATTGAAAACACGACATTTATGAATGTAAAAATGGGCAAAAAAATCGCCGGCTTTTTCATAAGCCGGCGTGTAGTGCAATTACTCGGTTGGTCTCTTCTTTAAGTTTTTGCTTTCTTTAACAGCCTGACCTTCACCGACCTTCTGCTCCATCATTGCTCTTACCTTTAATGGAAGGCCGAATAATGTGATGAAGCCCTGTGCGTCTTTGTGGTCATACAAGTCGCCTGTTGTGAAAGAAGCAATACTTTCGTTGTAGAGACTGTATTTTGAGTGGCTGCCAGCGCCGCGGATAGAACCTTTGTAGAGTTTGAGGTTTACCCAGCCGGTACAAGTTTCCTGTGTCTTGTCTACAAAAGCCATACAAGCGTCCATCAATGTGGTGAACCACTTGCCGTCGTAGATAAGTTCGCTCATGCGGAGGCTTACCTGCTGCTTGTAGTGGTATGTGTCGCGGTCAAGACAGAGGTGATCCATCATTTCGTGTGCAGCATAGAGAATTGCTCCACCCGGTGTTTCGTAAACGCCGCGGCTCTTCATGCCGACGCAGCGGTTTTCGCAGATGTCTACAAGACCGACGCCGTTTCTTCCGCCAATTTTGTTGAGCTCAAGCATAATCTGAAGAGCGTCCATTTTTTTGCCGTTTACGCTAACAGGAATGCCTTTCTCGAATTCGATTTTAACGTATTCGCCAGATTCTGGTGCTTCTTCAGGTACAGTTGTAAGCTGAAGCATGTGCTTCCAGTTCGGCTCGTTTTCAGTCTCTTCAAGTTCAAGACCTTCGTGAGAAAGATGCCAGATGTTCTCGTCGCGGCTGTAAGACTGGTCTTTTTTCATTGGAACTTCAAGTCCGCGGTCTTCAAGATATTTGATTTCAGCTTCGCGGCTGTCCATGTTCCATTTTGCATCGCGCCATGCAGCAATAACGTGAAGATCTGGAGCAAATGCCTTGATTGCAAGTTCAAAGCGGATCTGGTCGTTGCCTTTACCGGTTGCACCGTGGCAGATAGCCTTTGCGCCTTCCTGGCGGGCATATTCAACAAGAATTTTGCCGATGAGAGGGCGGGCTGTAGAAGTGCCGAGAAGATATTTGTCTTCGTAAACGCAGTTTGCTTTTACAGCAGGCCAGATGTATTCTTCGATATATTCTTTGCGTGCGTCAACAACATAACATGCGCTTGCACCTGTTTTGAGCGCGCGGTCTTTTATTTTTTTCCAGTCATCGCCCTGACCAACGTCGATACAAACAGCGATAACATCATAGTCGTAATTCTCTTTGAGCCACGGAATGATTACAGTGGTGTCAAGTCCGCCTGAATAAGCTAAGATAACCTTTTCTTTTGCCATTATTTATTCCTTTCGGGACCAGCCCGTTTAAGATTCTCAAACTGAAGTATACTCAAATGGGGCTATTTGTACAAGATTGATTTTCGTGATAGACTTTATGGCAAATGGAGATAAAAGTATGAGTGATAATGCTGTAAAAGCTGAGCGTTTTCATAATATTGATTTATTGAAGACAATTGCAATATTTTTTGTGGTTTTTTACCATGGGCTGATTATTAAGCAGAATTTTCTGCTTGAGCCGTCTTTTGAGACTTATTTCAACTTTTTTGTGATTTCGATTCTTTCAACTGGCGTGCCGCTGTTCTTTTTCTGCAACGGCTTTTTGCTGTTCAACAAGCCGCTTGATTTGAAAAAGCACATTTTTAAGACAATCCATCTTGTGATTGTTACAACAATCTGGGCTCTGCTCACAATTGCCATAATGATGTTTACAGACGGCGTGCGCTTTACGCCGCTTGAGTTTTTCAAGGCTTTTCTTGATATGCGTCAGAATATGATTGGCTATCTTTGGTTTATGGGCGCACTTGTGTGCATTCACATACTTTTCCCTGTGCTGAAAGGCGCGTTTGATTCAAATAAGGCAAGCATTTTTTATCTGGCTGTAATTGCGTACATAATTCCGCTCGGCATTATGTGCATTGAGCGCGTCTGCTCTGCCATTGTGCATGACGCGGCAGGCGTCTATTTCAAAATGTTCAACCCGTTTTCAGGGCTTCTTGCCTATTCATTTATGTATTTCTGCCTCGGCGGTCTTGCATGTTTCTATCAAGATGAAATTAAGCAGAAAATCGAAGAAAAGCACTTAAACGTAAAGCTTATAGCGTTTGGCGCAATTATTGCCGCGTGCGCCTGCCTTGCTGTTTACGGCGTACTCAAAAGCAAAAAGATGAACGCTGTCTGGGATATGGTTTTTGCAAGCTACGATTCAATCTTTACGCTTGTAAACGTGCTTGCAATTTATTTGCTGGCAATGAATTATAAGCCGAAAGAGGGTAGCGCTGCCGCTTCTGCCGTCTGCTTTATAGGTGCAAACACGCTCGGCATTTACCTTATTCACGAGATTTTTCTGCATATTCTCACCAAGCGGCTTGCTGAAATTGCATGGTGCACAAACATTATTGTAAATGCTGTTTATTGCGCCGCTGTAATTTGCGTCTGTCTTGCAATTACATGGCTCATCAAAAAGATTCCGCTGGTGAAGCACATTCTGTAAAGTTTCACTGATTATTGGTTGGTGAGCGTAGCCGAACCATGTCTAATTGGATTATGTGCATAATATTTGGTTGCTTCGACTTCGCTCAGCAACCATGCTTCGGCAACGTGATTGAAGAGAAAACGTTTTGCATTCCGCCTTGCAGTTTTCATAAGAAAACTGCATCGTTTCGCTTGATAAAACTGAATCTGTAGATAATGCTAATGCGAAACATTGCCTCGGAGAGCGGCGGCGAGTTCTTTCCAGACAACCTTATCGGCAGGGCTTAAAGTCTCAAAGTCCTGCTGTCTGCCCCAAGCGGAATATTCTATAAAGCGGCTTGTACGCTCTTCAAGTGCCTTAAAGCGGTCTTCTTGAAATGTCTTGAGCCACTTTGGCACTTTTTTGGCGTATGTTATAAGCTTTGCATAATGCTGAATGCAGAGCCCCTGACTTTTGACGAAAAACTCCGACAGTGGAATATCTTCGCTATTGCCTGCGGTTTCAGTCTTAGCGGTCTTGCTGTCTTCAGCTTCAGCAATAAATGTTAAGAATTCTTTTTCTATTCTAAGCTGCTCGGCACAGGCAGGGCAGATTTCCTTCCGTTTGCGGATTTTCTTCTTTTTAAAGTCTGCAAGATAATCTTGAAGCGTGTCTCTTCCAAGAATTGCAACGGCAAGACCGTCTCTATAAGAAAGCAGAGCTTCTGCGTGACTGTTGCAGAAACCGCCAGCGGCTCTGTACTGCGCTCTGAAGGTTCTGTCTGAAATATGCTCAAAAAGCATTCCGTCTATGTAGCGGTCAATGCGCTCGTTGATAATTGTGCAGAGCGGGCAGCCCGGCTTTTCACATGCCTTTTGAAGCGCAAAAAAATTAACGTGTTTGTCTACCATAAAAGTTATTATAGCGCAAAATCTTTCTTTTCGCAAAAGCTTCTGAGCTTCAGCATGAAAAACAAATCTAGAAATTGTACCATGTAAGAACCTGCTCTCGGCGAATTCCGGGAACACATCTAGCCAGTGCTACAAATCTAGTGCAACTAGTGTTCCCCCAAGTTTTCGCTTGCGAAAACTTGCAGAGGTTTGCCAGATAAGTTTTGTTCTATTGGTTTTGCCCAAACGCAAACCCGGCAGGTTCTTGTTGGTGCATATTGCTATAGATTGTATTTTTTCTGGCGGAAAGTAGAGACTGGCGGACGCGAACTGCCTCGTGGGAGCGAGCGAAAGCGAGTCTGACCACCAATTATCCCACGCGAGCAGTGAGACGGACGCAAGGAACGGATTTCCGCAAGCAAAATCTCATTCTAATACTTTTTATGCTGAAGCTGTAACAAAAGCTTGCCGGGGCTACTAATGATTTGTTTATTATGCTATAATGTAAGCAAAAGCTAACTTTTAGCTCAAAATGTTTTGGATAAAACCAGAAGGAGAAAAATATGTTAAATAAATTTAACAAAATTGCATGTGGCGTATTTCTTGTTGTTTCAGCAGCAGCCATTATAGCAACAATTGCCTGCTCAAAAAAGCCGGCAGGCTCAGCAGGGCAGACATTTACCGGCACAGGTGAAGGCCGCAACGGTAAAATTGAAGTTTCAGTAACAATGAACAATGGAAAAATTGTTGACGCAAAAGTTGTTTCTCATGAAGAAACCCCAGGTATTTCTGACCCGGCAATCGAAGGTGTTATTGAACAGGCTAAAAAAACTGGAAGTGCAGATAATCTCGATGCAGTGTCTGGTGCAACACTCACTTCAAAAGGTATCATTCAGGCTCTTCAGGCAGCAGTAGCCGCTTCAAAAGGCGAGTCTGTAGGAGCTTCAAAATACGCTGACACAGAATGTGACATTGTAATCGTAGGTGCAGGTGGCGCCGGTATGGTTGCAGGTATTGAAGCAGCAAACAAGGGTGCAAAAGTTATCATCCTTGAAAAAATGGGCGTAGTCGGCGGAAACACAATTTCTTCAACCGGCGGTCTTAACGCTTCTTATACAAAAGAACAGGAAAAACTTGGAATCAAAGACAGCAAAGATGTATTCTTCAACGATACAATGAAAGGTGGAAAAAACATCAACGACCCGGAACTTGTACGCACAATGGTTGAAAATTCGGCTGATATTGTAGAATGGCTCCAGAGCGACATTGTAGGTGCAGACCTTAGCGACGTCGGTCTTTTCGGTGGTGCTACAAACAAGCGTATTCACCGTCCGCAGGGTGGCGGCGCAATCGGTGCTCACCTTGTTCCTCTTCTTGAAGCAGCCTGCAAAAAGCAGGGCGCAGAAATCCGTCTTAACAACAAAGTTACAGATGTTATTTCAGAGAACGGCAGGGCAGCCGGTGTAAAAGTAAGTGCTGAAGGCGGAGATTACACAATCAAAGCTAAGGCAGTTATTATTGCAACTGGCGGTTTTGGTGCTAATTCAGAAATGGTTGTTAAATATCAGCCAAGTCTTGAAGGTTTCGGTACAACAAACCATAAAGGCGCAACCGGCGATGCATTCGCCTGGATTGAAAAATTCAACGGTGATTTGTTTCAGATTGAACAGATTCAGACACACCCGACTGTAGTTCCAAACAACGGAACAATGATTACAGAAGCTGTACGCGGAAACGGTGCAATTCTTGTAAACCGCGAAGGTAAGCGCTTTGGCAACGAAATGGCAACTCGCGATGTAATGTCTGCTGCCGTTCTTAAGCAGACTGGCAAAACAGCCTATCTTTTGTTCGACCAGGGTGTGCGTGATTCTCTTAAAGCAATCAACGGCTACGTCAAGAACGGTCTTACGACAGAAGCCCCGACAATTGCAGAACTTGCTGAAAAACTCAACATTCCTGCTGCTGACCTTGAGGCTACAATCGCTCAATACAACGGCTACGTAAAAGCTGGAAAAGACCCGGACTTTGACCGCAACCCGAACAGCTTTACACGTTCTTATAAGAACGCAGAAGGCAAGCAGATTGATGAAGACTGCCAGATTGTAAGAGATCCGTTCTATGCAATCGAAATTGCTCCTGCAATTCACCACACAATGGGCGGAATCAAAATCAATACAAAAGCCGAAGTTCAGACAAAAGACGGAAAATCAGTACCTGGCCTTTATGCTGCCGGCGAAGTTACAGGTGGTGTTCATGGTGCTAACCGCTTAGGCGGCAACGCTGTAGCTGATATCTGTATCTTCGGAAAGATTGCAGCCGATTCTGCATTGGAATATATCGGAAAGTAATTATTCTTGTAGATTTACAGAAATTCTAGCTTATAGAAACAAAAAGGGCTGTCCGTTTTCGAACAGCCCTTTTCTTTTTTACATACGCTACTTAGTGAGAATATGTCTTACTGTCAGAAAGGGCAGTGTTAGAAGCCTTTTCTTCGTTGTAAGCATTCTTGTAAACAGAATATTCCACGATGTAAGAACCTGGAACATACGTACCGGCTGTACCAGACTTGCTGTGTGACAAATCGTTCCAGACATACGTACCTACATATTGGGCACAATACTCTTTATTGCTGTTGTTAGGTTCAGCACCGCCTCCTGTACCTATTCCGTTTTTTCTAAAATCCGTCGGATTGTTCCATGATGTATACATTCCATTGCTGCTGTCAGTACCCGATGCATATTTAGCTGTTGTGTAGAATTTCTGTCCTGCTTCTGGTCCGCATGCCCAATACCATGCGGCTCTAAGAGAGCTGGAATCCGTATTGCCTGAAGCATCTGTCAACGTGCTTGCAAAGCTCCATGTTGAAGCATCATAGTTGCCGGATTTATTTATACCGCGTGTAGCACCAATCCAACCTGTTGCGTTTGCAGGTGCAACGCCGTTATTCTTATAAACTCGGTCATAGATGAATTTGTTCTCAACATCGCTTGTTATGGTCATAAGATAACCGTGCAAACCGTTGAATTTATTGCTTTCTGCTTTTGCAGCTTTATATGCAGTGTCCCAGCTCTTGTCATTACCAGGGAAGTTTACAATCTTGTAGAAGCTTCCGTTGAAGTAGGTAACATCTGCTGCTGTAATTTCGCTGAAAGGCACAGTCTGCAAGTTTATACTTACTTTGACGTTGTTACCATGGAAAGTGATGCCTGCTAGGTATGTATCTGCATTCTGCGAAGAAATTTCAGCAGAAGTTGATTTGAACTGTACATATCTGTACTTTTCACTTGTACTTAGAGTTTCACCCTTTCCGGCATCTTTGTATGTTACAGAACCGTCAGTTGTATATGGAATTGCCATATCAAATTGAGCACCTGCCAGATTTGCAGAAGGAACTGTAAAATAACCGCCGTCTACAAATACGCTGAAATATGTTCCGCCTTGCAAGACATGACCGTCACCTAATGTGAATGAATCTCCGCTGCCCCATATAGGTACTTCTGGTAAACTTACAGAACCAATTACGACAACATAAGAGCCGTTTTTACCGACATTGAGAGAACTGTTTCGGTTACTGTTCAAAAGCTTGAATTTACCTGCATCGGCATTACTGCTTGAAGCCGCTTCTGCAACGTGAGTTCCGTTTTGTGTAGTGCCTGCTGCTATGAGCGTAATTGCTTCAGCACTTGCAGAACTTATACTGTCATTTATAGTGACACAAGGACTTGTAAACGAATTCAGCCAGATTCCGCTGTTGGTTTTATTACCAATAGTCGGGTTGCCGGAAACAATTACTTCTGTATTTATTGGTTTGCTTGGTTCATTTATATTAAAGCCTACAACGTTAGTAACAGTTCCACCTTTAAGCTCTATTGTTACTTCTCCAATAAGGTTTGAGTTGTTTCCATTATATCCGTAAATAGAAGCAAGGTTTCCGCCTGTCATTGTGATTGAGCCGTCTGTTACAGTTATATTTGTAGCGTTTACATTTCCTGCTTTTCCTGCAAAAAGTGTATAACCCGACAAATCCTGATATTCAGAAGCTTTGTTTATATCGCAGAGGTTGATTTCAGTGTTATTTTCACCTCGGAAAGAAACCATAGTCTTGCCGTTGAGATTCTTTACAGTGACAGTCTTTCCGTTTGCGTATATTTTGTTGGTTTCTATATATGGTGCCGGTACCCAATGTGCAGTAAGTGTAACATCTGTTGTGTGAGTATTTGCAGCCCAGCCTGTTACAACTGTTCCTGTTGACTGATCTGTCCAGCCTGCAAAGTAATAATTATCTTTTACTACGTCACCCATTTCAGGAAGTGATACAGGGTCTTCGGTATTATAGACATTGGGTGCTGTGCATTTTAATTCGCCACCGTCCAATTTATATTCAATATAACGCTGTGTTGCGCTTCTTTCTGTTAAAGTTACAGTCCAAGTTTTTGTTGTGCCGTCTTGTGCAGTAACGGTGTATGTAACAGGTTCATTAAAATCCTGTGCTGTATCTGAAGAAGGCGAGATTGATGCTTCGCTAGAAACTGTGATAGTAGGAATCAGTGATTGTTTCTGGTCTGTTGTCAGTGAATTATATGGATATGAAACGTCTACTGTTGCAACATCATTAACTGTGGTTGGTGTACCCGTTAAATTTGCTGTAAGAAAAGAGTTCTTTGCCTGTGTAAATTCAAATGTGAGAATTTCTGCATTTGAAGAATCTGCAGAAGCAGGGGCTTCCGGTGCGCTTTCTGATGAACTGCCTCCACCTGATGATGAGCCGCCGTCTCCTGCTGGGCCGGAAGCAGCACCGCCGCCACCGCCTCCTCCTCCGCCACCACCGCAGGAGAGCATAAAAGAAACAAGAGACACTACTACAAAAAGTTTGAGATATTTATAAATTCTTGTAAAATCTAACATAAGTTCCATCCTTAAAATGAATAGCTGAAATAAATCTGAATACATCAGACTTCCTTGTACCAATTCTTGTCTGCATTATAATTGGAGATTTTAGAAAAATCTCTAATTACTCTAATTATTTTACAATAATTTACAAGTCTGTTTGCAGTGTTTTCATATTTAACTATGAAGTTTTCGCTTGTGTTTTTGACGAAGAGACCTTAAAATAGAGATATGAATCTGCATGAGAATACTGATTTTGGACGAAAAGTATTTTTCCTCAATACAACTTATGAATTTCAGCAGACGGTAGTACCTGCCTTGTTCAACAAGGAATACGAAGTTTATACAATAAACGATTACCGCCGCGCCAAAGCGGTTCTTAAAAATTTCCCCGATTCAATTTGCTTTATTGATGTAGATGATGCCTTGACACCTAACGGCTGGTTCAATTTTATGGAAAGCTTTGAGAATGACGAGATGCTTTCCACAATTTTCTTGGGAATTATTTCTTCGACCCTGGGTTATGCGCAGAAAATGCATTTTCTTATGCAGTCAGTTGTTCCGGCAGGCTTTATAGGCTTAAACCAGCCGCATGATGACTTAATTGAACAGATAAGAAACATTCTTGACTTGAACGGTGCAAAGGGCAGACGGCGCTTTGTGCGTGCAGACTGTCTTGATGATACGCGTATCGGCATTTTCTTTGATTTTGGCGAAAAGCGCTTTACTGCAAGGGTTAAAGACATAAGTTCAGCCGGGCTTTCATGCATTGTTTCTTTGAGGTATCAGGAATTCTTTAAGATAAATATGCTCATAAGGGAATTTTCCCTTATTATTGATAACGAGACTTATAAATGCAGTGCAGCCGTCCTCAAGGCTTTTGTAACTGGCGATGATAAGCTTACGGTTGTAATTGTCTTTACGCAGGCAATCAGCTTTAATGTGCGCAAATCAATAAGAGAATACTTGCAGTCATTCCTTCAGGGCAGAATTACAAAAATGGCTCATGACACTATGCCAGATCAGAAAGACTACACGCTTTCTAATAACGGCTCTTATATTCTTGATGAACCGGAAGAGGCTGAAGAAGTAACTGAGGAATATATTGCTGCTTATAATGCCAAAGCTGCCAAAAAGGCTGAAGCTGAAAAAGCTGCAAAACCTGAAGAACCGGCGACTGAAGCAGAAAAGCCTGCTGAAAGTGCAAGCCCTGTGGCAGAATCAGAAGCATCCGCCCCGGCTGAAAATGAAGAACTGGCTGCTGAAGAACCTGCTGCTGACTAGCGTCATTCCGAACTTGGTTCGGAATCTGCGTTTCGCGATGGCTTAATCTAGATTTTTAATTACCGCTGGCGAAACGCATAGTTTCTGCTTCCGCAAAAACTATAAAGACTAAATCCAGTTTTCGTTTTACGAAAACTGGCAGGGTTTGCTGAATAAACTAGTTTTTAAGTAAACTTAATGCAAACCCGAGATGCTGAAACAAGTTCAGTATGACGGGCTTAGCGTAATCGAACCAACCGCATGGAACACGTGGTCACTTCGGCTTCGCTCAGTGACCAGCAAGTGCTTGAGCTCATTGTATATCCTGTGGTTGAGCGCAGTGACCAGCCGGTGCTTGAGCGGAGTCGAAACCACCAGTAGCACCACTGCCACGTGTCTTTATGCTTAATCAAATTGCTTTCAAAAATCCTGAGAATGTGTGCAAAATAAGGGAGTTTAGGGAAAAAAGAATCCGCTTACGAGTAGAGGTTCTTGTCGCCCCTAAATCAGTGTTATTTTGCCATTGCTAAAGTCAAAGATATGCTTTTGAAGCTTTTCTTTATTGGCTTCTGGTATTAAGCCTGCAATATGAATGTTTTCAGCGAATTCTTCTGTGATGTTCTCCGCCGAATACTGCTTTAAAATAAGCTTAATCTGCTCATAAACAGAATATGGCGCGTCAAATTGAAACTGAACTTTTGGAATGTATTCTTCTATCTTGCAGATGTCCAAGACCGCTTTTGCCGCATCGCCGTAAGCTTTTACAAGACCGCCTGTACCGAGCAAAGTGCCGCCAAACCAGCGCGTAACAGTAAGCATTATGTTTGTGCAGTTTCTGCCTTTAAGCACCTCAAGCACCGGGCGTCCTGCTGTTCCAGACGGTTCGCCGTCATCAGAACAGCCGGAAACTTCAGCGTTTAAGCCCGAAATAAAGGCGTGGATTACATGTGTGGCGTCTTGAAATTTGGCTTTCTGCTCACGCAGCAGTGCGCGCGCCTCTGCCTGCGAAGTGATTACAAAAGCTTCTGCAAGAAACCTCGATTTTTTCACTTCAATCGAGGTTTGTGCATATTCAGTCAGAATCCTCATTATTTTGAAGTCATGTTTACAACGCCGTCCCATTCATCTGGAACGCCTGTAATGATGAGCTTGCGCGCTCTTTCCATGTAAACCTGTGTTGGCGGGTCTTCAGGCAGAACGGTCAAAACCTTTTTGAATTTTGACATTGCGCTTTCAAAATCTCTTGAAAGATAAGTGTCGAGTGCGTCATGGAAAAGCTCAACGCCTTCTTTTACGTTGTCAGGCGTTTCTTCGTCAAGACCGATGATGTTGTAAAGCTGAACAGGTGTGTTGATACCGATAACGCGTACGCGGTCAAGGCGGCGTCCTACAAAGCCCGGACCTGCCTTGTTGAAGGTAGATTCAGAAGCCAGAATCCATGTGCCGTAGACTTTGTTTACACCTTCAAGACGCGCGGCAAGGTTTACGTCGTTGCCCATAATCGTGTAGTTCATCTTAGCTTCCGTACCCATGTTTCCAACAACCATAGGGCCAGAGTTAATTCCGATACGTGTAAGAAGCTCGTTAGGCGCTTCGCCGCGGTCAAGCAGATACTTGTTGATTTCAACTTCAGCCTGTTTCATACGGATTGCGCTCATAAGCGCACATCTTGCGTGCTGTTCGTTGTCTACAGGCGCACCGTAGAAAGCGATGATAGCATCACCTTCAAATTTGTCGATTGTTCCCTTGTTTTCAAGAACGATGTCACTCATGCGCGAAAGGTAGATGTTCAAGATATATACAAGCTGTGTAGGCGTAACTTTTTCAGACAGAGTAGAGAACGAGCGGACGTCTGTAAAGATTGCCGTAAGTTCCTTTTCCTGACCACCGAGAGCAAGCTTTTTCGGGTCTTTAACGATTTCATCGATAATGTCGCCAGAAAGATATGTAGAGAAAGCCTTGCGCAAGAAGTTCTTGTCTTTTTCAGAAAGAATAAATCTGGCAACCGTAATGCTTATGAAAATTAAAACCAGCGATGTTATGATTGCGAGCGATTCGATATAAAGCTGGAATGTTGCAAAAGCAAGATACAGAACAACAATAACGGCTGATACTACAATTGTACCGACGATGAATCGCGAGTTGAGTGTCTTTAAGCGTCTGAACAAAAGCGAGAACAGATAGCTCAAAACAAGCATAATAATCAGTGAATAAAGTCTTGGAAGCGGCGTAATAAAAGACTGGTTCACGATTGTGTTGTAGAGGTTGGCGTGCGTACCGACGTTTGCGTAATAGTTCATGAACGGTGTAACACCCAAATCGGTTGTACCAGTTGCCTTGTTACCGATAAGGCAGAAACTTCCGTCATAAAAGTCTACAAGACGCTGAAAATTGCTGTTGTAAATATCGTAGTCACTTGCGAATGTCTCAAAGTATTTTCTTACAAGTGCCTCGACATCCTGATAAGCAGTTACATCGCCGGTTTCTTCCCTTACTGAAGCAAAGTAATCAAATACTTCATTCTGAATATTCTCGTCGTTGAGAATATTCATGTCGTTGAAGAGATCTTTGCGTCTTTGGAAATATTCATCAAAGTCGTTGCGGCCGCCGTTTAAAAGCTGCTCTTTATATTCAGCAAGGCTGTTGTATTCTTGTACTATATATTCTGAAATCTGGCAGAAATTAAACGGCCAGTTGAGTTTTGCAAGGTCAGAAAAAATTGAAATAATCGATTCTTCGCGTCTGTCAATTTCATACAAGAAAAGAATTGAGTCAGCCTTAAAGCTTGTCTCAATCGGGGTCTTAATCCAGTTGATAAGCATACAGCCGTGGCTGTCAAGCGGAATCTTTAAGTCTATGCGCTTGTTTGAAGAACCGTCCGGGGGCAGTGCGTTTTTCAGTATAAGCGAATGTTTCTTTCTTATGATTTTTTCAGGCTGCATCTGTGCAAGCAGCGGCTCAAAAACAAGCTCTGCAACATATCTGCCTTTATATTCAGACAAGAGCTGGTAGCGGCGGCGGACACCGTCAGAGTCTACAACTACGTTTGGGAAACCTGCACCTGCTGCGTTCTGCATCAAAGTAAAGATTGCAGGACCAATACCATAGTCCTGACGCAGGTTTTTACGCTCTGTAAGGTTGTCTCTTTTGATGTAAGCTTTAGGGTCTTCTACGTTTTTGTGAAGTATGTGGTTAAAAGAATATTCAATAGAAGCATCTGACAATTCTGTTTCTGTAACGCATTTACAATAATTGATTGTCAAAAATGCGTTGCCGAAATACCGTAATGCCTTGCTCAAATATTCATCGTTGTCGCGGAAAATGTTAGACCTGATTGAATCATACATATTTTCCATGATAGGCGAGAGATAGTCGTTGATTTCCTGACCGACTTCGTTTGCCTGACTTATTGGCAGAGACTTGCTTGCAATAGCCGCAGAAAAATCATTTACAGAAGATGTTACTTCTTTCTGCATTGATGAATATTCCTTCGGAAGCTTGTTCGCAACATAATCAGGGTTTACGCCCATAGAAGATTTGTCAAGAAACTCAATATCGAAAACAGCCGCCTTTGCACCGACTTCTCTAAGGCGTATAAGCATATCCGCATATATGTCGCGGCTCCATGGATAAGTGCCGATTTCACCGATGGCATCGTCGTCAACAAACGCCATGATGATATCCTTGCTTTGCGGAATTTCAGCTTTCAGTTTGAGATACGTATCATAATATTTGAATTCAAGTGACTTGAATCCGCTTGAAAGTGAAACTGCAGAAATAACAACACATACGATAAATGCAATAACGTATTCAAGTTTTTCAGAAAGGAAAGATTTTATTTTTTCTCCCACCTGCTTTGACTTTTCAAGAATGAGTTTTGCATTTTCTTTTTTTTCTGCCATAAGAAAAAACTCCAAAGTGAAAATAATTTGAGATGTTCAATTATAACATATACTTGATGGAATTTACAAAAGGTTTATTCGTTATTGCTGTCCTCAATTGCCAAAACCTCAAATTCTGCTTCAGGCTGTGTGTAATCTTGAAAGATGCACGCTGCCATCAGCATAACCGACGCATAGGCAAAGAACAGAAATATCGAAGAAAAGAAAGCTGCAATATCGCTTAGAACTTTTATGTTCAAAAGCTTAATTCCATAAAAAACAAGAAACGCCGCTATGTTCCTTCCTGCAAAGAAGAAGCAGCCTGCAAACAGCTTCTTAAAGCTTTCTTTGAAAAGCGCAAAAGCAGTTTTTCTAACTTCTTTTGGCGGTTTTTTCTGCATGTCAAAGTCAAAAAACGGAAGATAAATCAGCGGAAGATTTAAGAGCAGCGTAATAAGAATGAAACCGCCTAATATAAGCGAAAGGGTCAGTATGACGGCGCTTGGATCTGTCTGAGCCTGTAGCTGACTGTTTTCCTGCATTATCTGCTGCATAATTGTACTTAGTTCTTCAATAGTTCCGCTTGAGATAAGCACAATAAATGCTGAAACGCTTGTTACCAGAATAGAGAGCAGAAACGGCAGGCTTGTCTTTGCTGTGCGCTTAAAATTACGGAAAGGCAGCGCATAAATTCCAATATATAATAGAAATGCAATAACTATTGCCGCTAAAGAACCGATGTCTCCCAAAGCACTAAGACAGAAAAGAATTACAGCGCAGACAGCAGAACCGCCGAACTGAATTATAATAAAAAGAGATATAACTGCAAAAACAATTTTTTGTCCATGCTTTTTCTGTATTTCTGCACAGAATTTAACCCGTTCTTTTGTTGTCAATTACAGTTCCTTTGCTATTTCTTTTTGCCGCCGTCTTTTTTGGCGTTCTTTAATGCTTCTGCCCTTGCTGTAAGGCTTTTCTTTACAGGCTTTTCGTCTGCTTTTGGTTTTGTTTCCATTGTTGCAAGCGCAGACTTTGCTTTTTTAGGTGAAGCCTTCGCGACGTCAGAAGCTTTTGAAGCTGGTTTTGCCTTAGCAGCTTTAGCGGCAGGCTTCGCGGCTTTTGCAGGCGCAGCTTTTGTGGCAGCGGCTTTGGTAGCAGCCGCTTTTGCTGCCGGTTTAGCGGCTTTTTTCAGTTCCATTGTAGCAAGCGCAGATTTTGCCGGTTCAGGCTCTGCCTTTGCCGGCTTTGTGTCCAAATCAAGCTCGCCCTGAATAAAGCCCGACGATTTTGAGGCATCTATCTCTATTGAAGCAGTTTCTTTTGAGGCAAGACGCACGCCCTGCGCTTTTAAGCCTTTCTCTTCAAAAGACTGTGCCTTAAAGGTTTCTTTCAAAATCTTAAGGCGTGGCTTAGGTTCGTAATTCAGCGTAATATTGAATTTTTCGCGTGTGTCAACGTGCAGCAGTTCCATTCCGTCCGGAACAATTACATAGTCTCGGTTTATGATGTACTGCTCAACGCGGCATCTTTTGATGTACACAAATTTTGTCTCTGGGTCTCTATACAAGATTGTAAACAAGACCTTGCTGAGCTTTTCTTTGTCGGCAAGACCGCAGTACCACATGTCTTTGTCAACAAACACTTTCTGCGGAACATCAAAAACTGTGTATACGCCGGTGCGCCGTAGGGCAAAAATGCGGTCGTATGGGCCGACTTTCATTATTTCGCGGCCGCCGCTTACGTTAAGACCCAAATAGCCCGAATTGTCGTCGTAGCGGAGCGAAAGGTCGTGGCTTATAGCGTCTTTTACGTCAATTTTGCCGAATTTTGTGATTTTGGTCTGGCGCACAAGCAGTTTTGGGTCTACCGCGCGTGGGTCTTTTTTGCTGTCAAGCTTGGTAAAGCCCTTAATTTCGTCAAGCATTCCCTCAAGATATTCGATAGCACATTCAGTCAAATGCTTTAAGCGGCGTGCAATTTCTTTGAGCCTTGCGTTTATTTCTTTGACCTGCTCGCGGTTCTTGTTTATGTCAAAAAGCGAAATTCTTCTAATCGGAATCTTCAAAAGATGGTCAACGTCATCGTCGGTTATGTCACGCAGAAGTTCGCTTCTAAATGGAATAAAACCGTCTTTTACGGCTTTTACTACAGTTTCGGCTGTCTTCATCTGCTCAATCGACTTGTAAATGCGCTCTTCGATAAAGATTCTCTCAAGCGTTCTAAGATGAAGCTGCTCTGTAAGTGCGCCGCGCTCGTATTCAAGCTCGTCTTTGATAATGCCCGTAAGTTTCTGCGCATAATACTTAATGATTTCTGTTGCGGTCATTGCAACAGGCATATTGTCTTTTATAACGAGCATCTGACATGCAATTGATTTTTCACATGCAGTGCAGGCGTAAAGCGCTTTCTCTACATCTTTTGCATAAACGCCGCGCGGAAGCTTTATCTCAATTTCGCAGTGGTCTGTCGTAAAGTCCTCGACAGAGCTTATTTTGATTTTTCCGTTTTTATAGGCGTTGTCTATTGAGTCGAGAAGTTCCTTTGAGTTTGTATCAACTGGCAGTTCTGTAATTACAATGCGCTTTTCGTCGCTCATGTCAAGCTTGGCGCGTGTGATAATTTTGCCGTTTCCGTCGTTATAGTTTGAAACGTCAATCAAGCCGCCTGTAGGCACATCTGGATAAATCTCAAAAGGCTCGCCTTTGAGTGCTTTGATTTCAGCGTCAATAACTTCTTTGAGGTTGTACGGCAGAATCTTAGTTGACATGCCGACGGCGATTCCTTCAGCACCGCCAAGAAGCACAACCGGCAGTTTCGCCCTAAAAACGACAGGCTCTTTGCTTCTGCCGTCATAGCTTGGAATATATTCTGTGATATTCGGGTTGTACAAGAAATTTTTTGCCAACGGGTGAATACAACATTCGATATAGCGCGAAGCTGATGCGCCGTCACCAGTAAAGACGTTGCCGAAGTTGCCCTGCCGCTCGATAAAGATGCCCTTGTTTGCAAGCACAACAAGCGCCGCACCAATAGACAAATCGCCGTGCGGGTGGTATTTCATACAGTCGCCGACAACGCCTGCAACCTTGTGCATGCGGCCGTCGTCAATCTGAAAAAGCGTGTGCAGAATGCGCCGCTGAACAGGCTTTAAGCCGTCTTCAAGGTCTGGAATTGCGCGGCTTCTAATAACGTAGCTTGCGTATTCAATGAAGTTTTTATCGAAAATGTTTTTTACAAATGCCATAGATTTTCCTTAAACGTCAATGTCTGCATTGCTCAGCAGATGCTCTTCTATAAATGTACGGCGGTCAGGTGTGTTTTTGCCCATGTAAAAGGCAAGAAGCTGCGGTACAAGTTTCAGCTGGCTTATCTCAACCGGCGTAAGATGAATCGAGTCTTGCGATATAAAGTCTTTGAATTCTGAAGGACTTATTTCACCAAGACCTTTGAAGCGTGTGGTCTCGCAAGATGCGCCGAGCTTTTTCTGCGCCTTGTCGCGTTCGTCTTCTGAATAGCAGTACACGTTTTCTTTTTTGTTTCTTACGCGGAAAAGCGGAGTTTCAAGAATGAAAACGCGGCCACTTGTAACAAGCTCTTCGAAATAGCCGAGGAAGAACGTAAGAACTAGATTTCTAATATGAAAGCCGTCGTTATCGGCATCGGTTGCAATTACAATCTTGGAATATTTAAGATTCTCAACGTCTGTTTCAATTCCCAAAGCCATCATAAGCTGATAAAGCTCGTCATTCTTGTAGATGTCGCTTTTCTTGCGGCCGTACATGTTTTCTGGTTTGCCGCGCAGACTGAAAATCGCCTGATAGTTTGCATCTCTTGAATGTGTCATTGTGCCCGATGCAGAATCGCCCTCTGTGATGAAAATCATCGAGTTTTCGCCTTTTTTGCCGTCTTGCACATGATATTTGCAGTCTTTAAGCTTCGGGATTCTTATGCTTATGCGCTTTGCCGCTTCTTTTGCTTCTTTTTTGACAGAATTAAGCTCTGTGCGCAGTTTCTCGTTAGATTCGATTTTCTGCTGAAGCTGTTTTGCTGCCTCGCTGTTGCGCCTGAGCCAGTTGTCTACAGCAGCTTTTGTTTCGGGCACAATCCATGCGCGCACGTCTGTGTTGCCGAGCTTGTTCTTTGTCTGGCTCTCAAAGACAGGTGCCTGCACTTTTACCGTAATTGCGGCGGTCATGCCTTCGCGTATGTCTTCGCTTTTGTAGTTTTTCTGAAAAAAGTCGTTGACGCCTTTTAAGAAGCCTTCTTTAAATGCTGAAAGGTGAGTGCCGCCGTCGCTTGTATACTGTCCGTTTACAAAAGAAAAGTAGTTCTCGCCGTAAGCGTTTGTGTGCGTAAAAGAGAATTCAAGCTGCTTTCCGCGGTAATAGCCCAAAGGATAAATCGAATCGTCCTCGATTTCTTTGTTCAGCAAATCCAAAAGTCCGTTTTCGCTTACAAAGCTCTGACCGTTAAAATTGAGCGTCAGCCCGGCGTTCAGATATGCGTAGTTCCAGATGCGCTTTTCAAGAAATTCCATGTTGAATGCATATTCGCCGAAAACTTCTGTGTCAGGCTCAAATTCAACGTAAGTTCCGTCTTTTACGCCCGGCTTTACGCTGCCTTTTTTCTCGCTTTTAAGCACACCGCGCTCAAAAACGGCTTCTGCGCATTTGCCATCGCGGATTGCAATAACCTTAAAATAGCTTGAAAGCGCGTTTACGGCTTTTGTGCCTACGCCATTTAAGCCGACTGAAAACTGAAAGACTTCGTCATTGTATTTTGCGCCGGTGTTGATTACAGAAACACACTCGACCAGCTTGCCGAGCGGAATTCCGCGTCCGTAGTCGCGTACACGCACGCGGCGGTCTTTAACTTCTATGTCTATTGAAGTGCCGTTGCCCATTATGAATTCGTCAACGGCGTTGTCGATTACTTCTTTTAAAAGAATATAAATGCCGTCGTTCTGGTTTGAGCCGTCGCCTATGCGGCCGATGTACATGCCGGAGCGCAGACGGATATGCTCAAGAGAACTAAGCGTCTTGATTTTTGATTCGTCGTAATTAGCTGTTTTTCCACCCATGTGTATTATTGTAACACACTTTTGATTTATGTGTAAACCCAAAGCGGTCTTTACGGTTTGGGCTTTATTATCTATAATGAGACATGATTTCTAACGGTTCTATTGTTATTTACAAAAATCAGCCTGCCATAATTATTGAAAGCGGTGAAAAATATACTATTCAATTTGCTTCTGGCCCGAAACTTCAGAATGCAACGCAGAGTGTAAGACAAAAAGACTTTGTGCTTCTCTGTGATAAGTCTGCAAACTCTTCGGTGCAGCCGAAAGAGCTGCTTGCAAATGCGGAAGCTTTTATCGAAAAATCTGAAACTTATTTTGATTCTGCAAAAGAAGTTGCAGAGCTTCTAATATCTGACGGCAACGCGCCTACAGCAATAGCCGAGCTTTCAGAGCTTGTTTTTGGCAGTTACGCCCCTGAAAATTCATGGGGAATCTACAATTATTTTCATAATTCGCCTTTGTTCGCAGAGACTATAAACCAAGACGGAATCTGGTATACATGCCGGAGCGAAGAAGAAGCTGCTGAAATAATGCGGAAAAAATCTGAAAAAGATAACGAGGCCGCTGTGCGGTCCGCCTTTATTCAGCGGCTTAAAACTAAAAAGATTAATCTGCCAGATGACGCAAAATTCATGCAGGAAATCGAGGCTTTCGCTTTGGGCAAAAGCACAAAATCGCGGTTCTTAAAAGAAGCCGGTTTTGCAGAAACTGACGAGAATGCCCATAAGCTGCTTATAGACACAGGCTTTTGGCCTTATTACCGCAATCCGTTTCCGTCGCGGTGGGGCGTTTCTATGCAGTCTGCAACGCAGCGTTTAAGCCATCCGCCGGTTGAAGAGCGCCTTAAGCTTGAGACCGTAGCTTATGCAATTGACAACGCATGGAGCGCAGACCCTGATGACGCTGTCTGCTTTGACGGTAAATATCTTTGGGTGCATATCGCAGACCCGGCAAGCACGGTGCTGCCGGATTCTGCAATCGACATTTCGGCAAGAAACCGTGGTGCAACGCTTTATATTCCGGAAGGTGCGGCGCGTATGCTTGCCGAAGAATCGCTTGAAGACTATGCGCTCGGCTTAAAAGAATGGTCAAATGCGCTGTCGTTCAGAATCTTGCTTGACGAAAACGGCGCCGTAAAAGAGACCGCGGTTTTAAAGACAAGCATTAAGGTTAAGCGTCTTACATACACAGAAGCAGACACACTTTGTGATTCGCCTGAACTTGCACCGCTTTTTGCCATTGCAGAGCGGAATGTAGCAAGAAGAAAGGCTAATTCTGCCGTTTTCATCGAGCTGCCGGAAGTTCATCTTTCAGTTAAACAGGCCCCGGACAAAGCTGAGCCTGAAATTTCAGTCAACAGGGTTTTGCAGACAAAGGCTTCTGCAATGGTTAGGGAGATGATGCTTTTAGCAGGTGAGGGCGCGGCGCGTTTCGCCTTTAAGAACAGCATACCGTTCCCATTTGTAAGCCAGGACGAGCCGAATATTCCGAAAGATTTGCCTGACGGGCTTGCAGGGCAGTACAGACTGCGCCGTTCAATGCGCTCAAGAAGCGTGGGCATTACGCCGGCTAATCATGCAGGGCTTGGGCTCGGCATGTACAGCCAGGTAACAAGCCCCCTGCGCCGTTACAGCGATTTAGTGGCGCACCAGCAGCTTAGGGCTTTTATAGACGGCAAAAAGCTTTTGGACAAAGATACTGTACTTGAGCGCATTTCTGCCGGTGACGCAGCAGCTTCAGCCGCTGTAAAAGCGGAGCGCAAAAGCAATCTGCACTGGACGCTCTGCTATCTAAAGCAGAACCCGGAGTGGGTGGGTACTGGCGTTATAGTTGAATTAAAAGACAATAAAGCTGTTGTGCTTATCCCTGAACTGGCTTTGGAAACCCAGGTTAATTGTCCTTCTGGTGCTGCGCTCAATCAGGAACTAAGTGTAGTTCCGGCTAATATTGATATTCCAAAACAGCTCGTTTCATTCAAAATAAAGGCACAAAAATAAAGGCACAAAAAAAGGCTGTCCGGTTTGGACAGCCTTTTTGCTGCAAGTTAAGCCTGCTGCTTAAGCAGATGTAACCTGTTCGCAGATGTTAAGTTCTGTGTCTTTGTCAAAGAACTTGCTCTTTTCCATAATCGGTGTGAAGTTTACTGTTTCGCCGATTGTGTACTTGTTGTCTGGAGAACAACGTGCAGTAATTGACTGAGACTTTGTTGTCAAGAACAAGTTTGTTTCAGCACCAAGAGGTTCGATAACTGAAACTTTCATCTGCATATTGTTAGATGCTGCAGGTGTCTTGTTGTATGTAAGGTCTTCTGGGCGGATACCGAAGTAAACTTCTTTACCGATATAAGCCTTCAAAGCCTGTGCCTGTTCTGGTGTAGGAACAACTTCAAATGTACCTTCATCAGCAAGCAGCTGACCGCCTTTCTCGACAATCTTTACTGTGAGGAAGTTCATTGGAGGCGAACCGATGAAGCCTGCAACAAATTTGTTTACAGGGTGGTTGTACAAATAGAGTGGTGAACCAATCTGCTGTACTTTACCGTCTTTCATAACAACGATTTTGTCACCCATGGTCATAGCTTCAACCTGGTCATGTGTAACGTAAATCATTGTAGCGTTCAAGCGGTGGTGCAAATCAGCGATTTCAGCACGCATCTGAACGCGGAGCTTAGCATCGAGGTTTGACAATGGTTCGTCGAAAAGGAATACTTTTGGATTACGAACGATTGCACGTCCTACAGCAACACGCTGGCGCTGACCGCCGGAAAGTGCCTTTGGTTTTCTATCAAGAAGCTTTTCAATATCGAGGATACGTGCAGCTTCGCGTACACGTCTTTCGATTTCAGCTTTATCAACCTTGCGGATTTTAAGACCGAATGCCATGTTGTCGTAAACGGTCATGTGCGGATACAATGCATAGTTCTGGAAAACCATTGCAATGTTACGATCTTTTGGTGGAACATCGTTCATCAACTCGCCGTCGATGTAAAGTTCACCTTCAGTAATGTCTTCAAGACCTGCAACCATGCGCAGGGTTGTAGACTTACCACAACCAGAAGGTCCAACGAATACGACAAATTCACGGTCTTCAATCGTGATGTTCGCGTTGTCAACAGCGCGGACATTGCCGTCGTAGACTTTTCCGATTCCTTTAAGTTCTACTTTTGCCACTTAAGGACTCCTTAATTATTTTATGTTTTCTATTCTATGCTATAAAAAATCAGCTGTCAAACAAATTTTATCAATTTGCTGAAATTTCGCTAAAGTTTTTCGCATATTCAGAAAAAAATTAGTTTGCAAGCGCCTCGTTTACCTTCTTGTAAGCGTCCTTCTTTTTATAGTCCCATGTGAAAAGACCGCAGTAAGGGCCGTTCATCTTATAAGAATAGTCTGATTCAGGCAGAGAAGGGTTGTCGAGAAGTCCCCATATTGCCCAGCATGTAAAGCTGCCGTCACAAGTGCTGTTGATGTCTTTAATCATATTGGCAAGCTTTCCGTAGAATTCGGCATGTGTGATTACAGAATAATTGTCTTTCTGATAGTTTCTTACAGCCATTTCGGTAATCTGCACCTGCATTCCTTTTTGCGCGTAAGTTTCGATTGACTCTTTTATTGAGCGGACGTCGCTTGGGTTCATGCAGCCGTTCTGTGTGCCGTAGCCGCCGACGTAGCACTGCATTCCAATGCCCTGACACAGCTTGCTGCCGTCCGGGTTAATCTTGTCTTTGGCGTTGAGCTCGTCAATTAAGTTGCAGATTGCGGTTCTTTTGCCGGGCTGAAATGTGTTGTAGTCGTTATAGAAGAGCGTAATGTCGTAGCCGTTCTTTTTAACGCAGTCATAAGCATATTTAAATGCGTATTTGACGTAATCGCGGCCCATTGTTTCGTAAAACAGGTTTTTTGTTCCGCCCCTTGTGGTTCTTATGTGGCATTTGTCGTCAGTCTTAAAGTCGCCGCCGTCGCCCACAGCTTCGTTTACAACGTCCCATGCGTAGATAACGCCCGGGTATTTTGTCTCAAAGTGAGTGATGACCTGCTCGATGTAGTTTTTAAGCCGCTTGAGCATAACCTCTTTTGATGCAAAAGTCTTGTTCTTATAGTCCTCGTAGAAAAACCATTCAGTCATGTATGCGTCCCAGACAAGCACATGACCGCGCACTTTAAGACCTGCACTCTGCGCAAAGTCCATCATTTTGTCTGCTTTTGTAAAATTGAGCGCCGGCATTCCGTCTTTCTGGCGCACGCCCCAGTCTAAAAGCGAATAAGCCTTAAGCTCGTTTGTAAATGTTACAGAATTGAAATCATCTGTAAGCATTTTTTTATGCTTTGCATTGTCAATCTGTTCGTAGCCGATTGCGCCGCCCATCTTAAAGCCGTACTGCGCGGCAAGCTCGTAAAGCGGTTTCATTGGAACAGTTTCTTCCTCCGTTTTTTCTGCCTGATTCTGTGCGTTCTTGGCATTCTGTTTTGCCGTCTCTTTTTTTCCGCTGCAGCTTACGCACTGCAACGCCGCAATGTACAAAAGACATGAAACAATAAGAAATTTGTTTTTCATTGAATCCTTCCTGATATTTAGTGATGCCGGAATTATGACACACAACAGCCGAAAGCAAAATAGGTAAATGTTCTATTGTGCGCTTGCTTTACGCGGTGGAAGTAGCCTAAAAATTAGAGATTTTAAATATTTTTATTGCGTAATGCAAAATGCTGTGCTAAAATATAAACATGCTTTATAAGAAACTTGCAGCTTTTGCAGAAAAATATGAGATTTTCTCAAGAAATTGTGCCAAACTACTTGACACAAACTGCGCTGCAGGTATATCCCCAAGTACCAAGTACCAAGTACCAAGT
>JAGAAX010000043.1 GCA_017614995.1 Spirochaetaceae bacterium | reverse complement strand
TGCGGCTGATAGCTCTTCATTCTCCTTTCCAGAGGTCATCGCCCCTACTAAAAATGCCGAACTAACGCCTGGGTTCCGCTGAATCACTTCAGCGTATCACATATCCGCCTGCTCGTTTATATTTTTATCACGCCTCCTTTATTATTGTTTATTTGCAAATTGGGGTGGCGGCGCTTGCTGACGGAGATGCCGTCGCCCAAAGTGTAAAAGGTTGTTTCAAATTCCTGGTTTGATTTTAGAAAATCAATGTACCGGCGGAGCTTTCGTATAAGCTTGATTGTACTGTAATTGTGGGTAAGACCTATGTTTTCAACCATTCCATGAAAAAACAGGTTGTCGCTGATTATTGCGCCGTTTTCGGTCAGGTTGTTTTTGAATTTCTCAAAATAATTGATGTACTGCGATTTAGCCGCATCAATAAATATAAGGTCAAATTTTTCCTTAAAAGTGTAGGATAGGGCGTTGCCGAGGTAGACTGTTATGCGGTCCATCAGGTTGTTGTCGTGGATATTGCGCACTGCCTGCTGATAGCGCTCAATGTCAATTTCTATGGTTGAAACAAAAATATCGTCGCGCAGCCTTGCAAAGCGCATGGCAGAATAGCCGATGGCTGTGCCAAGCTCAAGCACAGTCTCTACATTATGTTCCACTATATAGTTGCAGATAAACTCAATGCCTTCGTCCATCATAATGGGCACAGAATGTTCTTTTGCGTATTCCTTGATTTCAGATATTTCTTCCATAGTGCAGCTTTAATACTTTTTATGCAAAAAAAAAGCAGACTGAAAAACAGCCTGCTTTTTCAAGTTTAGAAAAAACTATTTGATAGAAATTTCTTTGAGAAGCTCAAGTGCGCGGTTGCGTACAGGAGTTACATACTGATAGTTAGCAGCGATTCTTGAAATAGACTGAATCATTGCGTTTCTATCTTTTGTGTATGGAAGAAGTTTTTCATAAGCATTGAGAACTTCAAAAGCAAGGCTGCTTGTCGGGTTCAATGTAGAAAAACGTTTTTCTGTCCATGCGATTGTAGAAACTACATCGTCGTTGTTGTTGATTCCGATGATTCCCAAAGAACGGATTGCTGATGTGATAACCATTGGCTCTGTATCACCAAGAACAATCTTTACAAGCACTTCTTTTGAATCTTCTGTCGGAATCTTTGCCATCAAATCAGCAGCTTTTGCGCGGACATCAGGGTAGTTATTAATCAGACGGCCGTTTTCGCGGTTAGGGTTCATGATTCCTTCACCAACCAAAGAATTCAATGCTTCCTGAATTTCTGGGCTGATGCGGTTTGCATTCAATGCATCTTCAATGTACTGCAAAGCAACGAGCTTGTTGTCTCTTACGTCAGACTTTGTCATTTCTTTGATAATTACGTCTTCGATTGTTGAGAGATACTGCTCTTCAACTGTTACTTCTTTCTGCTGTGCATAAATGCATGTTACTGCAAGTAAAACAGCTGCAACTACTAAAACCAATTTCTTGAAGTTCATAAATACTCCTACTGTTAGTTTTCAGATTTTATTGAATTAATTCATTCAGAAATTCGCTTTTCAATGAATGAAACATCAGAGAAGATTGCCGGATATGCTCTGGCAAAATTCTGTAAGTAAAACATTCAATCTAATAGAAAAGTTACGAATTAGAGAATTAATTAATTCTACATGGTATTTAAAAAAAAAGCCACTTTTTTTTTATGAAATTGAAAGGAAAACAAAAGGGCTGGTGCAGGGGCGGGCTATAAGCCATTTTAGACAAAAAAACCGTCCTAAAATCTAGGACGGTTCACAAGGCTTAATTAAAGTGTATCAAGCTTTAACATCCAGTCGCCGGAAGATGCTTTCTCAAACATATAGAATATCAAGTCTTCATCTTCTTTAGGCTCTACAGCTTTTGTTATTGTCTTAGAAACATAGCGGATTTCTTCAACTTTGCTGTTCTGTCGTGCCGGAATGAATACATAAAGAAAGTAGTCTTTCATGTTGCGGATTTTTATGCCTTTGACCGGAAGGCGGTTTGCAACAGCAGCAAGATTTTTCGGGTTGCTCCAATATTGCTTTGATGCAGGGCTTACATAAGCGAGCCATGCGTCATAATCACGGTTTTCGATAATCTTGTTGAGATCATCAATTATCATCATGATGTCTTTCTTGTCTTCAACAAATTCATCTTTTGATATAGCACCCGACAAGTTAGAAACTGAACGGGCATATTCTTTATCTGCTTCAGAGAGTACTGGTTCTTTTTTTGCAGCTGAACCTTTTTGCGGTTTTGGCTCCTCCGGCTTCTTTTCGACAACTGGTTCTGCTTTGGTTTCTGGTACAACTACTTCTGTTTCTGCAGCAGGTTTTACTGATTCTTGTTCAGCTTTTGATTCGACAACGGCTTTGTCTGCAGATGTGCAGGAAACAAATATGAGCGTAGCAAAGCAAGCTAAAACTAATGCGGTTCTTTTCATGAGCACCCTCCTAACTGAATAATACCGTTGCAATCGTATAAAGTCAAATGAATTTTGAAGAAATTTTCCAAATTTCTCCAAAATCTTTACTTGTTTTGAGCAGAAACTGTTTTTATATATAAGAACTGGTATATTGACCTGCCGCAAAGAAAAAGTATATTCTTTGCACATGGTTAGGGCAGTGTTTCCCGGATCTTTTGATCCGCCGACTTATGGACATCTTAATGTTATAGAAAGAGCACTTTCATTGTTTGACGATATTCATGTTGTCATTGCTGTGAATAAAAACAAGAGTTATCTGTTTTCGCCAGATGAAAGACAGACAATGCTTGAAGAACTTTTAAAGCAGTGGAAGAATGTTACGGTTCATCAATGGGATTCTCTTATCGTAGATTATGCCACACAAAATGATGCTGCTGTGCTGATCCGCGGTGTGCGTAATGTTACAGATTTTTCTTATGAATTTGATTTGTCCATGATGAACAGAGGATTGTGTCCTTCACTTGAGACGATTTTTATTCCGACTGATCCGAAGTTTTTTCTGCTGAAGTCAAGCGCAATAAAAGAGCTTGCTTCTTTTGGCGGTGATGTTTCAAGTATGGTTCCGCCTGTTGTGGCAGAGAATCTTAAGAAAAAGTTTCTAAAATAAAAAATATTTGTGACAAAAATATGAAAAATGTAATTTTGTAATTGACAAAATATGGATTTGTGTTATAATGGGCATTGACAGGTTAAGGTATATGTAGTATGTTGTCTTGACTATTATAACAAATTATAAAGAAGAGGTTTATATATGGCAGTACCTAGAGCGAAAACGTCAAAAGCTCGTACTAAGAGAAGACAGGCAATCAATATGCGTTTGACTGCCCCAAATCTTGTTGAGTGCGGCAATTGTGGCAACTTGATAATGTTGCACCGTGTTTGCCCTAAATGTGGTTTTTACCGCGGCAGACAGGTAATCGCACCTGAGAACAAAGGTTAACAGGAGATTTTACGATGGATGAATTATTTGATAAGATGAAGGCACTTATTGCTGACAAGTTGGAAATTGATGCTGACAAAATTACTTTAGACTCATCATTCCGCCAGGATTTGGGTGCAGATAGTCTCGACACCTACGAGCTTGTGTATGCAATTGAAGAAGAACTCGGTGTCAGCGTTCCAGATGACAAAGCTAATGAATTTGAAACTGTTCGCGATGCTTATGATTTTATCAAGGCTGCTAAGTCAAAATAAGTAATTCTAAGAATTTGTGATATGGGGATAGCTATGCTGTCCCCGTATTTATTTTAAATGAGCAATTTTAAAATTGCACAAATATTTCATAAATTCTTTTCTAAATGATTTACGAAATATTTGGAAAAAACAGAAAAGGTTTTTATGTCTCTTTTTTTACCGGCTCCTTCAAAAGAAAGAAAGGCAGAATTATACGAATTTCAGCGTTCTGCCGGAATTAAGTTCAAGAATTTGGACTTTCTTGACCTTGCTTTTCATCACAGGTCTTTTTCAAACGAAAATCAGCAGCATGTAAGACTGAATAATGAGCGCCTTGAGTTTTTGGGCGATGCCGTTCTTGGAATGGTAACAGCTTCTTATCTGTATGAATCTTTGGCAGACAAGCCGGAAGGTGATTTGGCAAAGACAAAGGCTGTTGTTGTTTCTGAGCCGGTTCTCTCAGAAATTGCGCTCCGGCTCGGCATTGATAAGTGCCTTGTTTTGGGCAAAGGCGAGGAGCAGTCCGGCGGCCGCAAAAAAAAGGCGATTCTAGCCGATGCAATGGAAGCCGTTATTGGTGCCTATTATCTTGATTCAGGTTTTAAGGCTGCACAGGAATTTGTGCTGCGTAACATTGTGCCAGAAATTGCTAAAGCACTTGATAACAGGCATATAAGAGACTATAAAACACTTTTACAGGAATTTTTTCAGAAAAAGTATAAGACTTGCCCTGTCTATGAGCTTGTAAAGAAAACCGGTCCTGAACATGACCGTACGTTCTGGACTAATGTAATTCTGAACGGCGTAACTTACGGTCCTGCCACCGGCAAAAACAAAAAAGAAGCCGAGCAGGCCGCCGCAAAACTTGCCTGGGAAAGAATTAACCCGCCGGAAGAAGCGTAAATAGTAAACATGTAGATTGTGAAATAAAGGTTTATAGCCTGAAATTCGAGTTTTCATGCTAAACGGATTCTAAAATAATTTTTATAGTAATCCAGGTTCCTGTTTAGCATGAAAGCAACAATACTGTAAAAAAAATGTCTGAACATTCCGGCAGTAGACCTTGCTTTATGATA
>JAGAAX010000042.1 GCA_017614995.1 Spirochaetaceae bacterium | reverse complement strand
TTTAAGGCGAGGACGAAGGAGCGTTAATACGCGGCTTTACGCCGCTTAGGAAAAGTATAATAATAGAAGCATACGCTTCAATCGATTGCACAGAATTTTCATAAAGAAAAAAGTAATTATGAAATCTAATTCTGTATAAGAAATATAACTTGTCATAACAAAGGTTCGTAGCCGACAGGCAGTCAAGCTGCCTGCGGTACAACCAATTGTTATGACGACAGGCCACTGGCCTGCTTTTTAGGATGAAAAATGAAGAAAAAAATTTATATTTTCTTTTTAATTTTTGTTGTATTAATTAATAATGTCTTTGCAGAAAGAGAAGATCCAAAAGTGGTGGAACCTATATCAAATAAAAATTTTAAATATAGTGCAGGGGCAGTATATTCAAATGATTATAATAATTGGATAGGAGTAATCACAGTTGAATCTATAAATTCACCAAAATATTTCTATAAAGTTCCTATATATTCAATAAGTCTTGATGAAGACTTGGAAACTGATGTTCAATGGGTTTTTATAAATGACATTGAATTTAAAGATGAAAATACAATTATAATTACAAATGAAGATAACAATGTTTTTGAAATGAATATTGATACTTATGAAGTTACACCAGTAAATGTTGAAACTCAATTATTTGCATTCGATATTAAAAACTTTAAAACAAGGCCGGTATTAGAAAAAATAAAAGACCAGATTTATCTGCTTTTTGAGAAAGATAATTTCTCAATTATTCAAAAAAATAAAAAATATAAATATACTGGAATACAGCCTGAAAAGAAGAAATTAAAAAAAATTGAAGATGTGGTTTTTGTTGCAGAAAGTATATTATTCCAAATTTATGGTGAAGAGAATATAAAAAACGAACAGCCGTATCATATATCAAAATATAAAAATAAATGGATTGTGACTGGTTCTCTGACTAAAGAATGCATAGGCGGCGTTTTTGAAATTGTTATAAATGCAGATAATTCACAAATAGAATCAGTGATTCATGGAGAATAAAAAAGAATATTTCATAAAGCAAGTCAAGCTTGCTTTATGAAATGAAATTGAACTTTAGGGTTTACGCGAAGAAGCGGTAAAACGCGGCTTTACGCCGCTTAGGAAAAGTATAATAATAGAAGCATACGCTTCAAATGGTTATACAGAATTTTTATAACGAAAAAAGTATTTTTGAAATCCAATTCTGTATAAGAAATATTTTTGCCATAACAAAGCTTCAAAGCCGACAAACCGGTCAAGCCGGTTTGCGGTTTAAGCAATTGTTATGTGGACGCCCGCACTGGGGCGCAAGCCTTTGTATCAACAGCAGAAAACGAAAGATGAGATAACATTTAGAGGCCTAATATGAAAAGAAACTTTTTTATTTTATGTTTTTTAATTTTTATTAGTAAATTATATTCTCTAGATGTAATTTTAAATGATATGTCAAAAACAATTAATACACGTACAGATGGAAATTCAGATGTATTTGTATTTTTTCTAGATAATCATCCTTTAGTTGTTAATTCCCAAAAATCAGAAATTTTAATTAATAATCAATGGAAATTTTTATTTGACAAAACAGAAGATAGAGAAATACTAGATACTTATGCAAAATATGGAGTAAGTGTTAGAAATTATATAGATACTGATAATAAATATTTATACATGGAAATTACAAGCAACATTGATAATTCATTATATTATTGTTTTAATTTTTTTATAAATGATGAACAATTGGTAAAAAAACAATTAACGCGCCATGAATTTGAAATGAAAAAAGATAGTTTAATATCATTATGGCAAGAATTTCCAATTACTTTAACAGATGGTTCAGAATTACAATTCTATAACAAATTTATAAAATTTGGAGAATATCAAAAAATTTTTCAAATTGTAAATAATAAACAAAATATAGATATCTTTAATTTTTTACAAGATTATAAAATGCTTGGAAGACCATGTATTAATATGGAAAAAAATAAGATAATTTGTTTTGCATGTAGTAAAAAAAATAATGAAAACAAACTGTTTGAAGATTGTAATATCTTTATATTTTCTATAATTTATGATGAAAATAATTAAACACATAACAAAGGTTCGTAGCCGACACGCGGTCAAGCCGCGTGCGGTACAACCAGTTGTTATGCCCACGCCCCACTGGGGCGGAAAAATTTAAGTATTTAAAAATTTAAAAGCATAGCATTTCTCCGTATCAAAAAATAAAAAATGGATATTGGACGAAATGGAAAAAGAAGAAAATAAGGATTTTCTTACAACTCAAATAATTACCTACCTTGGAAATAAACGAAGTCTAATAGGAAATATAGAAAAAGAAGTTGAAGAAATAGAAAATAAACTTGGAAAGAAAAAACTTGTATGTGCAGATGTTTTTTCTGGTTCTGGAATTGTTGCACGAATGCTAAAAAAGCATTCTTCAAAATTAATTGTTAATGATCTTGAAAATTATTCATCATTAATCAACATCTGCTATTTAATAAATAAAAAAGATTATCCGGCAGAAGTTTGTGCAGAATTACGCAACGAAATTGAAAAGCGTTGCGCCAAGCAAAAATATCCTGGAATAATTTCAGAAAATTATGCACCTCAAGACGACAATAATATTTTAAGAGGCGAAAGAGTTTTCTACACGCACGAAAATGCCGTACTAATCGATACATATAGAAAATTAATTGATGATGTGGTAAAGGAAGAAGAATTAAAAAAGTTCTTTCTGGCTCCATTGGTTACAGAAGCATCAATCCATGTAAATACAAGTGGAGTATTTAAAGGTTTTTATAAAGATAAAAACACTGGTATCGGTTGCTTTGGTGCTGCTGGTAAAAATGCCCTTACAAGAATCTTTGGAAAAATAGAATTAAAAGAACCTATTTTCAGTAATTTTAATTCAAAATTAGAAATCTATCAAAAAGACACTGTTGAACTTTCTAAAGAACTTAAGAATTTAGATATTGCTTATCTTGATCCTCCATATAATCAGCATCCTTATGGTTCCAATTATTTTATGCTCAATTTAATCATAAAAAATAAATTGGATGTTGAAGTAAGTAAAGTCAGCGGAATAACACAAGATTGGAATCGTTCAGCTTTTAACAAACCTTATTCTGCATTGAAATCAATGGAAGAAATAATTGCAAACTTGTCGAGCAAGTTCGCAATTATTTCATATAACTCGGAAGGTTTCATTACATTTGATGAAATGTCAGAAATGCTAAAAAAATACGGAAAAGTAAAAACTGTAGAAATTACATACAATACTTTCCGTGGAAGCAGAAATTTAAGAAGTAGAGATATTCATGTTTCAGAGTATCTTTTCGTCTTAGAAAAATAGGAGTTTATTATGAGCCAGCACGACAGTTTACGAGAAAGAACAGAACAGCATAAGCCTAAAAACTCAAAATCAAAAATTGATGATAAAGAAGTTTATCAGGCAATGGAACTTGTAAAACAGTATTTGAAAAGTAAAAAAGATTTCCAATCATATTTTGAAAATGATTGGGACTTGGAATTCTCCGCAGAAATTGAAATCAAATACATGATTGATTTTATTAAACGAAAAAGAATCCGCTCAGAATTTTGCTATGACTGTATAGATAGAAAAATCATTCCAGATGGCGGAGTATTATATCTTGTAAATAAAAAGAAAAATGAAAAATCTCCATTAGTCATTGCAGAAATAAAACGTCAAGGAACAAATAAAGAACGTCTACAAGAAGGTAAAGCAAAACAAGCAACAGGAAACGCTATTGAAAGACTTGGAAAAAATCTTACAGGAATAAAAGCAATGATGAACTATGAAAAAATTACTCCATTCATCTGCTTTGGCTGGGGCTGTGATTTTGCTGTAGATACCCCAGAAACTTTGACAGTTCGTTCAAAAATAATTGTCATGAATGAGTTTTATAATTTAAATCAAATTTACGTTTTTAAAAGAGATGGAAATTCTGATGTAAATTACTTTTCTCCAGTATCAATGTTCTTTAGAGAAGAACGGTGGACAATTCCTGAAATGTTTGAGAAAATGAAAGAAATCGCAGAAGCATCTATAAGATACTATCTGTATTAGCTTTGAAATTCTAAAAATTTCTATTAGCTAAACAGATAAATAGTGTTCTTTTAAAAAAGAAATTGATTTTTTTAATATTTAATAATACAATTATATCTAGGGTTTTAGGATGGAATTTCCAATAAATGATAATATAAAAATATTATTAAAACAAAGATTAGTAGAATTAGAGAGTTATTTAAACTCAGATGTCCTGGCTTTTTATGGGCCAATAATGGATGGTACTGAAAACCAATTTTTACAAATAATAGAGCAATTAGTAAACGATTCTCAAAAAAAAGACTCCCTGTATATAATATTAACCACAAATGGTGGTAGTGCTATTTCAGTTGAAAGACATGTCAACATAATAAGAAAACATTATTCAGAAGTAAATTTTATTGTTCCTGACAGAGCATATAGTGCAGGTACTATTTTCTGTATGAGTGGAAATAATATTCTTATGGATTATTATAGTGTATTAGGTCCTATTGATCCTCAAGTACAAAACAAAGAAGGAAGATTTGTTCCTGCTTTAGGTTATTTAGATAAGGTTAATGAGTTAATCCAAAAAGCCCAAAATAATGAATTAACTCAGGCAGAGTTTATTATCTTAAAAGAAATGGATTTGGCCGAATTGCGAGGTTTTGAGCAAGCAAAAGAGTTGACTATTGATTTGCTTCAAAAATGGCTAGTAAAATATAAATTCAGAGATTGGACAACACATTCACATGATCCTTCTAGGAAAGTAACTGAACAAGAAAAAATTAAAAGAGCAAAAGATATTGCCGATAAGTTAAGTAACAATAATATTTGGAAATCACATGGTAGACCAATAAATATTGAAACACTAGAAAACGAGTTACAATTGAAAATTCAGAACTTTGGAGACGATAAAAAACTAACAGCTTTAATTCGTAAATATCATTCTTTAGCTACTGATTTTATCAATCATAATAGGATAAATATTTTTATACAAACAAGGGATTTTATATGAAAACATTAGTAGATCAGGTTGTAAAAATTGTAACTAACAATGAAAACCAGAATTTGACGTTTTATAAAGATTATCTTGTAACTCAAGAAGAGTATAAAAAATTAATTGAACAGGGTTATACTAAACCAAGAGGACCTATAACTCTCAGTAAATTTGATGATATAAACTTTTTACCTCCTTCATATAATCATTGTATTAATACAATTCTCTAACAAAGGCATAACATGCAGTTCAAATCCGACAAACCGGTCAAGCCGGTTTGCGGTTTAACTGCGTAGTTATGCCGACAGCCCACTGGGCTGCTCATTAAAAAATAATATAGAAAAATTCGTTAAAAAGTAGTATAATTAATTTGTTATGTTGGCGAAGCCGTTTATAAAATGGGTTGGTGGGAAAAGCCAATTACTTGATGAAATTAGAGAAAAGTACCCCTCAAAAATTGAAAAGTATTGCGAGCCTTTTGTTGGCGGCGGAGCTGTACTTTTTGATGTATTAAGTAAATTTCAACCAAAAGAAGTTTTAATCAACGATATAAATAAAGAACTTATAAATACATACTCCCAAATAAAAAACAATTGTGAAGCAATGATTTCACAACTTTCAGAAATACAGGAAATATATAAATCACATTCACTTGAACAAAATAAAGAATTTTTTTACGAAAAACGAAACCGATATAATGAATTAAAAGTAAACGGGAATGAACAAGAAAATCTTGAAAAAGCAGTATTATTCATTTTCTTAAATAAAACCTGTTTTAATGGTTTGTATCGTGTTAATTCTAAAGGCTTATTTAATGTTCCGTTCAATAATGCTAAAAATCCTCTTTTATGTGATGAAGAAAATTTAAAAGCCTGTTCAGAACTACTTAAAAATGTTGAAATGAAAGTTGGTGATTATAAGGAATGCAAAAGTTTTATCGATGATAAAACTTTTGTCTATATTGACCCACCCTACCGACCTCTTGCACAAACAGCGGCCTTTACTTCATATTCAGAAAATGGCTTCACAGATAAAGAACAGATTGAACTTGGAAATTTCATTACAGAAATTTCAAACAAAGGTGCTCTTGTTTTGGCAAGCAATTCTGATCCGAAGAATACAAATACTAATGATAACTTCTTTGATGAATTGTACTCTCATTTTCAAATAGAAAGAGTTTCAGCTTCTCGAATGATTAATTCAAATGCAAACAAACGTGGTGCAATAAACGAATTGCTGATTTCAAACACTGCAAGTGTATTTTAGAGGTCTTTATGGAAAAACGAAATTTTCAAATGTGGCTTTCAAAATTTCGATATAGTATTGCAGACTTTGGTTATTATATTGATTTTAATAAAGTTTACAAAAATACTGATTCTATAAAAGTAGAATTAAACATTTTGAATTCATTAATTGGTTCAAAAAATATTGAAGCCGATTTTGAAAAATTAGTTTCGAAATATCCAGAGATACTAAAATGCATTCCTATTTTGCTTGCTGTCAGAGAGTATGAAATATTTGCAGGCGAAAATGGAGATGTGAAACTTTTCACTTTTGATAAACAGATTAATACTATTTCAGAATATAAATTGTTCATGAAAAAAACAGGTCTTTTTGATCTTCTATCAAATCACATTATAAATAATTTATATGACTACGTAACTGGTGTAGAAACAGGCCTTGATTCAAATGGTAGAAAAAATCGTGGCGGTCATCAGATGGAAGACCTTGTAGAAAACTATATAAAAAAAGCCGGGTTCAAACGTGATGTAAATTATTTTAAAGAAATGTATATTTCTGAAGTTTCTAAAAAATGGAACATCGATTTATCAGCGGTTTCAAATCAGGGTAAAATGGAAAAACGCTGGGACTTTGTTGTAAGAACTGATAATTGCATTTATTTAATTGAAACAAACTTTTATGGTAGTGGTGGTTCAAAATTAAATGAAACTGCAAGAAGCTACAAAACAATTGCAACAGAAATGAAAAATGTAAAAGGCGCAAAGTTTGTGTGGTTTACTGATGGTGCCGGATGGAAATCTGCTGCAAGAAATCTTGAAGAAACATTTGATGTATTAGAAGATTTATATAGTATAAATGATATGCAGAATGGAATAATGAAAACTATATTTAAATAGGAGTTTATTATTTCTATCAAAGCGTGGTATCGTTCAGAAAATAAAGACTTCACTCTTGCAAAAGGTAATTGCTTAGACTTACTTCCTAATATAAATTTTCAATTTGATATGATTTTTGCTGATCCTCCATACTTTTTGTCTAATGGAGGTATTTCCGTTCAAAGTGGAAGACAAGTTTCTGTAAATAAAGGAACATGGGATAAATCTCAGGGGTTTGCAAAAGATAATGAATTTAATCGACAATGGCTTAGTCTTTGTCGTGATAAACTAAAAGAAAATGGAACTATTTGGATTTCTGGTACATATCATAACATTTTCTCTGTTGCCCAAATGCTTACTGAATTAAACTTTAGAATCTTGAATTGCATCACATGGGCAAAAACAAATCCTCCTCCAAATTTGTCCTGTAAATTTTTTACTCATTCTACAGAGTTTATTCTTTGGGCTCGTAAAAATAAAAAAATAACACACTATTACAATTATGAATTAATGAAGGAAATTAACGGCGGAACGCAAATGCGCGATTTATGGAGCTTGCCTGCTATTGCAAAATGGGAAAAGTCTTGCGGTAAACATCCTACACAGAAACCTTTACCTTTACTTGCTCGAATAATCCTTGCTTCAACAAAAGAAAATGATTGGGTACTGGATCCCTTTACGGGCTCCAGCACAACAGGAATTGCAGCAAATTTATTAAATCGTAGATTTTTAGGTTTAGATAAGGAAGAAGAATTTTTACAACTTTCAAAAAATCGCAGAATAGAAATTAACAACGTTATGAAAAAAATGGAATATCGTGATAAAATAATGAAATATTCGGATAAACCTTTGAAAGAAATAATGGAAGTTCATGAAGAAACTCCATATTATGGCATAGATTTACCGATAGAATAAATAAGGCATAACATGCACTTCAAATCGGATGTCGGGTCAAGCCCGCCACCGTTTAAGCGCGTAGTTATACGGACACCTCACTGAGGTGCTTGGAGAAAAATGAAAAAGAAGTTTTTAATTTTATTAATTGTATTTTTCGGTTGTCTATATAATCTTTCGGCTTATATAAATATCCCTCCGAGTCCTGATTCTATCTCCAACGAAAAATTTACATACAATGTTTCATACAAAACAACAGATTTAGGAAATTATTTTTTTGGAATAATTAAAATCGAATCAAATACAGAACCAAAATACTATTTTACCGTTCCTATATATGTGATACGAATAAACGAATATCTTGAAGGAGATGTTCAATGGGTATTTATCAAAAATATAGAATTCAAAAACAGTAAAACGATTACAATTATTAATCGAGCAAATGATATCTTTGAATTCAACATAAATACTTACGAAGTAAAATGTATTACTAAAAGATCAAGAGTTTTTGATTTTGACATTAATTCTTTTAATTTGATATGTGATCCTTCTGGAACTGATTCGATAGTTAAAGATTTATATGAAATTGATTTAGATGAAGAATTATCAAAAATACAACCTGAATATACCGGAATTCAACCTGAGGAAAAAAAACTATTAAAAATCGAGGAAGTAATAAAAGTATCAGAAAATATTTTATTCGATTTATATGGAATTAAAACAATAAGAGATGAAATGCCTTATTATATTTATAAGTATAAGAATAAATGGTTCGTTAAAGGTACTCTACCAGATGAAGCTTTAGGAGGAGTTTTTGAAATTCTAATAAATGCAGATACTTCAAAAATAGAATCAATAATTCATGGAGAATAGATAAAGAATATTTTATAATCGAGTCAAGCTCGATTATAAAATGAATTGAACTTTAGGGCTCGGGCGAAGAAGCGGTTGAATAAATTGGAAAATAATAGAAAGCAAGTCGAGCTTGCTTTCTATTATTTATTTTATTTTAGGGCGACACAAGATAGCGGTAGTACGCGACTTTCGTCGCTTAGGATTGTTCATAAAAAAATAGAAGTGCTGCTTTTGGAAAAAATTAATTCTCTTTTTTATAAAGAGAAAATAAGTAAATAATATTTCGGTAAGAAATATTTTCGTATAACATAGGTTCGTAGCCGACAGGCGGTCAAGCCGCCTGCGGTACAACCAGTTGTTATACGGACGCCCGCACTGGGGCGCTTTAAAAATAGAAAATGGAGAAATGAGATAAGATGATACCTGATTTTCAATCTGCGATGCTTCCAATCCTTTCAAATATGAAAGATGAAAAAATTTATGATTCCACGATGATAAGAAATATTGTAGTTGAACATTTCAAAATTACAGAAGAAGAAAAACAGGTAAAAACTCCAAATGGAAAACAACTTCTATATTACAATAGAATTGCTTGGTCTATTTCTTATTTAAGAACTGGTGGTTTAATAGGAAGTCCTGAACGTGGAAAATATCAAATTTCTGAATTAGGAAAGAATGTATTAAATAATCCTCCTGATAAAATTACAATTCGATTTTTAAAAGAATTAAATCCTGATAAAAATTTATTTGAAAGAGATAAAAAAGAAAAAACTGAAGACGAACAAATTGAATATGATGAAGAAAAAACTCCTGATGAATTAATTGAAGAAGGTCATAAACGTATTAATCAAGAATTATCAAAAATTCTTCTTCAAAATATTGAAAATGCTTCTCCTTACAAATTTGAAGAAATCGTTGTTGAGCTATTAATAAAAATGGGCTATGGAGATTCAGATTTCAATAATGGTGAAGTAACTTCAAAATCTGGAGACGAAGGAATCGATGGAATTATAAAAGAAGATAAGCTTGGTTTGGATAAAATTTATGTTCAAGCTAAACGATGGAAAAAAGAAACAAAAATTGGTCGTCCAGAAATACAGAAATTTGTTGGAGCATTAGACGGTCAAAGAGCAAAAAAAGGCATTTTTATTACAACTGCTTCGTTTTCACAAGAAGCAATAAATTATGCAAATAATACAAGTAATGCCACTGTAATATTAATCGATGGTCAAAAACTAACTGATTTAATGATAGAATATGAAGCTGGAGTAACTGTAAAAGATATAATAAAGATTTGCAAAATAGACACAGACTTTTTTGCAGAAGAATAAAATGGATTACAAATGGAATTTGAAAATCAAGAAAGGACAACCTGCAATTGGTTATCAATTGGTTTGTGAAACAATAGCAGATGAGATACCTATTTAATAAAGGTTCTAAAATAAATTCTAAATGACAAATTTTATTTATATGAAAAGACATATTTAAATGAGTAAGGGTTGCTCCATTAAATGAACTTGCAAAGCATCATAATCAGTGGAATGAGGACAATCTACTATACATGGACAAACATCTTCTAACTTATATTCTTTCCACTCTTCCATTTACATTTCCTTTCAGTGTTGACTTTCAACTCATTCCATGCAATAATCAATCATCGACGTGAGGTGTCTTAGTTGCCCTGTCCGCTGTTTTCAGCCGCGTCACTCAAGCCTCTGAATCTTTCAGAGGCTTTATTTATTTCATCTAGTTCTATTGAGTATATTCTGTGTCCGTTAGCAATACTTTCTTTTACAGTTATCAGAACATCTGCCTTTTTTCCGCTTTTTAATATTGCAGCAGAAACAAATCGTTTTATTGAAACAACATTCGGGTCATCAGGATTTTTTAAATTTCCGTGTGCAGTAATTAAAATTGCACTTTCATAAAGTGGTTTTATTTTTGCAGCAAGTTCAAAATGTTCATCCAATGTAAAACCGTTTGTTTTTGATTTTTCAAGAGCTTTTGCACTGGTCATTTTATCCAGAGACTTCTTTGAAAGATTTGCTTCTATACCTGTGCTGATATTTACAAGTTTTCCAAGCACTGGCTTAAGCTTGTTCAAAAGTTCTTGTCGTTTATAATTTGCATATCCGTGTTTTTTTGTTTCTTCCATTTAAATTTCCTTTAAACATTCTGCATAATCATTAGAACAGATGAATGTTTCAGAGTTTTGAACTGGTCACAATTTGTGACCGTTTTTCTTTTTCTGATTATTCTGTTGGAATCATAGAATCTTTCAGAAATCGTTCTATTTTTAATCTGATCTAAAACTCTTGTTATTTTTGTAAAGCTTTTACTGAATATATCTAATTATACCATTGAATCTGCAATTTTACTATGAACCGCATTTTCTGGCGCTTCTTCTTTTGCTAAAAGCCCCTTGTTCAGAAGCGGGTTCTGATTGTACAATTTCTCTATGAGTAAGACTTTGAACGGAAATCTTAAAGAATACAAAATATCGGAAATTCCATATATAAGACTGATGGGGCGGAATATTAAAGGCATTTTGCAAAGCGGAAAACCTGTACCTCTTTTTTGGAGTGCTTCGTGCCTTGAGGTAAAGGCAAAATCTAGCGAAGTCTGGGCGCTGGTTGAAACAGATTATTCGGTATACGAAGTCTGGCTGACTGTCTGGATAAACGGCAGAATTGTTTCGCGCTTTATGGCAGAAAAGGGCAAAAACTGGATTTGCCTTTGCCGCGGGTTTTCTGCTGAAACAGTGAATACAGTGCGACTTATGAGAGACACACAGGCAATGAGCGAAGACCCTGACCAGATATGCCTTGTTCATTCGCTTGCAATTGATGATGGCGGAGCCTTTCAGTCTGTTGAAAAGAAAAAACTCAAGATTGAGTTTGTCGGCGACAGCCTTACTTCCGGCGAGGGACTTTACGGAAATATTTCCGAGCAGCAATGGATAAGCACATGGATTTCCGGCTCAAAGACTTATGCGGTTAGAACGGCAGACGCTTTGAACGCCGATTTTTCGGTGGTTTCTCAATGCGGCTGGGGAATAGTGAGCGGCTGGAACAACAATATTCAGACCATTATTCCGCCTTATTATGAGCAGATTTGCGGCTTGTGCAAAGGCGAAAAACAGAAAAAGCTTGGAAGCACAGAGCCTTTTGATTTTTCGGCAGTAAAAAACGATTTTGTCTTTATATATCTTGGCGCAAATGATTACGGTGCTTTTTTCAATCCTGCGTGGGTTCAAAACGGAAAAGAATATAAACTGCGCCAAAACCCTGACGGAAGTTTTGTTGAAGAAGACGCGATGAAGGTCGCTTATGCCGTTAAGGATTTTCTAAAGGTTGTCCGCAAAAACAACCCGGATTCAAGGCTCTGCTGGCTTTGGGGCACGCTGGATATGCCTGAACTTTCGCCTTATCTTGAGAAGGGCGTTGCTATGTATATAGAAGAAACCGGCGATAAAAAGACTGATATTCTCCAGCTACCGTCAAAAAGTCTTGAAAAAGAGGACGAAGATAAAGGCTCAAGAGACCATCCCGGTCCGTTGTCGCACAAAAATGCTTCAGAAAAGCTTATAGAATATTGCAGGAAGTTTTTATGAACACACAACATAAACTTGCAAAAAGCGCGCTGCTTTTTTTTGTGACTGTATGTTTCAGTTGTTTCGGTTTGAATAACGCAGACAGCGCCGCCTCAAAGACTGGAATTGAAAATCCTTTTAAGATTGAAAATTCGGTTTATGAAAAGCTGCTTAAAGCTTCTGTTATGAGCTACGGAAACAACTGCCGCCTGAAGTATTTTCTGAATAAGCTTAGAAACGGCGAAGATGTCTATATAGCCTGTCTCGGCGGCTCTGTAACAGAAGGCGCCGGTCCTGCAAACTACAAAGACGGATACGCCTATAAGTTTTGCGACAGCCTTAAAAAGCGGTTTGGCGCAAACCCGCCTGCAAAAGACGGAGCAAACATACATTTTGTGAATGCAGGCTTGAGCGGCACACCTTCGCCGTTGGGGCTTGTCCGCTACGAGCAGGATGTTGTCAAGGCTTTGGGGCATAAGCCCGACCTGCTTATTGTAGAATTTGCCGTAAATGACGGCGGCGAATATTACGGCACTGGTGCTTTTGAGCAGATTTTGCGCGGTGCGCTTCAAGCTGATAAAGACACAGCCGTTATCGCGCTTTATTCAGCCGCGCAGTACAGAAATGCACAGGCTTCAATGCACGTTGTTTCAGAATATTATAATGTGCCCGAAATAAGTATTCAAAATGCTTTTAACGCGCGGAACAATCTTTTTTCTGCAAAGCAGTTTTATACCGATGTGGTTCACCCTACAAAAGAAGGGCACGCATTTGCTTCAGACTGCATAATGAGTTTTCTTATTGAAACCGAAAGCAGGGCAGAGGACAAGTGCTGTGATGTTCCAGAAAAATATCTTAAGTCGCCGTCATTCAGCGGCTTTAAGCAGATATTGCATGACGATGAAAATGTCAAAATCGATGTCGGAAGCTTTAAGTATTCAGATTCGCAGACGCAGAGCACAAAACACTCTTCAAAAGGAAATTTTCCGAACAATTGGTATCATCTACCATCGTCTAAGACTGAACCTTTTATAATGAAGATAAACTGCAAAAATCTGCTTTTTGTCTATAAGGAAAATGCAAAATGGAACGATGTGCCGTTCGGTTCTGCCGAAGTGTACGTTGACGGCAAAAAGGTTGCTGTCTTTAACGAAGCTGCCGCAAACGGCTGGAATAATTCGAAGATTGCGCTGATTATAGACGAAGAAACAGCCGGTCTGCATGAAGTCAAGGTTGTTCCGCAGAAGAATAAGGCTTTTACAATTGTGGCTTTGGGGTATTCAAAATAATGCGCAGAACTGGCCATGCTGATTTGCCACTGCATACGGGCACTGTGCCAAGATGGCTGGCTGACCGTATGCGGGATTTGGGCACATTAATCATAGAATCTCTTATACTGAATTTTGGCAAAGACGAGGTTTTGCGCCGGTTGAGCGACCCGCTGTGGTTTCAGTCTTTTGGGGCTGTGCTTGGCATGGACTGGCATTCTTCTGGTATAACCACAAGCGTGATGTATGCACTTAAACGCGGCTTGAACCCGAGGGCGCACGAGCTTGGCATCTGCGTTTGCGGCGGGCGCGGCGTGTATTCTAGAAAAACGCCCGAAGAACTGCTCTTTTTAAGCAATGCAACCGGCTTAGACGGCGATGAGCTTGTGCGCTCAAGCAAGCTCTGCGCAAAAGTAGACAATACCGCTGTCCTCGACGGTTTTCAGCTTTATCAGCACAACTTTATCGTAACAAACAGCGGAAACTGGGCTGTTGTTCAGCAGGGCATGAATGCACAGGCAAAAACTGCGCGGCGCTATCACTGGTGTTCGCTTGACTTGAATTCGTTTGTTGAGACACCGCACACTGGTGTTGTAGGCGAAAACCGCGGCTCAATCTTGAATCTGACCGCGCAAAATGCTTCGCCCACGCGTTCCGGCATTTTAAGTCTTACAAAAGAGGAACCTCAAAAAATTATCGTGGAATCAGCAAAAGTGTTTGCAGATTCTCATGTTCAGGCTGCGGCTCTGAACGGTCAGCTTGACTTGTTTGAAGCTGAAAGCACACCTGCTGTAGAAACGGCGCAAGACTATAAGACGCTTGTAATGCCTGAAAGGCACAATCTAAAAGCTGAAGACGTTGACTTAAAGCGGCTCGGTGCGGTTCTCTCGCAGGCTTATGAGTCTGAACCCAAAGACTTTGAAACTTTGCTTCTTACGCCCGGTTTAGGCCCGCGCACAGTGCAGTCGCTTACGCTTGTAAGTGAAGTAATCTACGGCACGCCGAGCCGCTTCAGCGACCCTGCAAGGTTCAGCTTTGCACATGGCGGCAAAGACGGTCACCCGTTTCCAGTTCCTCTAAAAGTGTACGACGAAACAATCCGCGTACTCGGCGATTCAATTGAAAAGTCTAAGCTCGGCTACGATGACAAATCACAGTGCTTGAAGCGGCTTCATGCGGCGGCTCTTCATATTGAGAAAAACTGCTCGCCAGAAGCTGACTTTGATGCGGTCATTGCCCACGAAAAAGCAAATTCAAAAGTCTGGGGCGGCAGAACCGTCGGCAAATAGGGCTTGAATCATGTCATTGCCGTACTTGATACGGCAATCTTGCAAGAGATTATCGGGTCAAGCCAGATAATGACAATCCCAAAGCATAATAGCTATTTTGCGGGCTGCCAGCCGAGTGTGGCGGCAATTACGGCTTTGATGGTGTGCATACGGTTTTCGGCTTCGTCAAAGACGTGTGACTGCTCCGATTCAAAAACCTCGTCGGTGACTTCCATTTCAGTAATATTGAATTTTTTGCCGACTTCTTTGCCGATTTTCGTTTCAAGATTGTGGAACGAAGGCAGGTCATGCAAAAAGATTGCAGTCGGCTTTGCCTGCTGCATAATTGCCTTATTTACCTGATAAGCTTTTAAATCCTTAATGCGCTCTGCCCAAACTTCGTCAGGTTCGCCCATTGAGACCCAAACATCTGTGTAGATTATGTCAGCGTCTTTTGCGGCTGCCTTAATGTCGCTTGTGCATGTTACAGAACCGCCGCTTTCTTTGCACCATTTCTGACATTCGTCGCGCAATTCTTTTGCAGGAAAATACTTTTCCGGCGCACAGGCTACAAAGTTAAGCCCAAGTTTAGAGCAGACAATCGAAAGTGAGTTGCCGATGTTGTAGCGTGCGTCGCCGAAATAGACCAGCTTTAAGCCTTTGAGCTTGCCGAAATGCTCGCGTATTGTAAGCATGTCAGCGAGCATTTGTGTCGGGTGGTACTCGTTTGTAAGACCGTTCCATACAGGCACATTGGAATGCTTCGCAATCTCTTCAACGATGGTCTGCTCAAAACCGCGGTATTCAATGCCTTCGTACATGCGGCTTAATACGCGGGCTGTATCAGCTATGCTCTCTTTTTTGCCGATTTGCGAACCTTCGGCAAGATATGTTGTTGATATTCCCAAATCATGTGCGGCTACTTCAAAAGAACATCTTGTACGTGTGCTTGTCTTTTCAAAAATCAGTGCGATGTTCTTGCCATGCAGTGTATCGACAGGAATGCCTTTCTTTTTTTTGTCTTTAAAATCAGCGGCCAAATCCAAAAGGTAGATTATTTCTTCCGGTGTAAAATCTTTAAGAGTTAAGAAATCTCTGTCTTTTAAGTTCATGTTCAGCTTCATAATGCCACCTCGTCTCTTATAATAAGAAAAGACAATATTACCACATGCCGCCAAACTTGTCGAGCCTGTTGTTTTATCTGCAAAAATAGTTGTAACTCTCCTGTAAAATTTTTTGCAAAACCCCCATTTTGTGCGTAAACTCACTAAATTTTAGTGCGTTGACGCACAAACATATTTTCATAATTTATGATATATTTTATGCATAATGAAAACAAAGGTACTTGACACATGGAAAACAGGCTTCATAATTACAGGCAACAGGCAACAGGCAACAGGCAACAGGCAGCAGGCAGTATAACAGCTTAACAAAATTTTTTACAGCTCTTACCGCAATTATTTTTGCTGTTACTCTTACCGCATGTGGTGGCGGAGGCGGTGGCGGCGGGGGAGGAGCTGGTATTACTGGAAACGGTGGAACTGGTTCTGGCGGTACCGGTTCTTCATCTGGCTCAAGCAAGTATCACAACGGCGGTGGTGTGGGCGGATTTCACAACGGCGTACAAGTTGGCGGCGGCTTTGGCGGCAACAGCAGTTTCGGCGGTATAGGCGGCATAGACGAAATAAACATCAATGGAAACACCTCGCTTGATGTTACCGGCTACAGCTATAACGGCACAACCTATACTGACGTAAAATCTCTCACAAAAGCGATATATGAGAAAGGTACAACCGAAGATGTTTTTTATGTTGATTTTACCGTAAATGGCGAAAGTGCACCGAGAACTGCGCGCATAAGGGCAAACGGAGCTGCCAATTCCGGCGAGTATTTAACAATTGATTATCAGTACAAAGTTTCATACACAATGCCGTCCAGTACCGGTGCAGCGGCAACACCAACCGAAACATTCTATTACAAGCGTGACGGTGTAAGTCTTAATCTGCCTGTGCTTTCAGATTCAGACTATACAACCGATGGCGGCATTGACTATCACGCTAATGCATGGAATGTGCAGGGTAATACAGTTACAGGCGGAAATGTACGGATTAACGCTTCCGGCGATGTTTCACTCGGCGACATAACCCAAACTCTTGACCGTTCCTATGGCTTCCGCGGAAACGAGCTTGTCGTAAACGACACAGGAACTGTTTCAATAACCAATAACGGCAGAAGCGGTTCTATAACCCAGATAACGCTTCCGTCGTCGGGCAGTGTCGCGCTTGACTTGAGCCATACATCAAATCTTTCGATTAGCAGCATAACAAACGGAGACAGTCTTACGGCTGTAAATCTCCCTGAAAGCAGTTTTACACTCGGCAACAGCAGTTTTTCAGGTTGTTCAAATCTTTCTACTATCGGAAATCTTGAAAACTGTACTTCGCTTGGTAACAGCACATTTTCGGGTTGTACAAGCCTAACAAGTGTAAACCTCTCCGGCTGTACATCAATTGGAAGTGGTGCATTACAAAACTGCACAAATCTTTCTAATATAAGTCTTTCAAATTGTGGAACGGTTGGGCAGAATGCCTTTGACGGTTGTACATCTCTTGCAAGTATAAGTCTGCCTGAATGTACTTCTGTTGAAGCAAATGTCTTTAACGGCTGTACAGGACTTACAAGCATAAGCCTGCCAAAATGCACCTCAGCTGCAAGCAATGCGTTTGCAGGCTGCAAGGACAGCCTTGTAAGCATAGACCTTGCAAGCCGAGGAACAATTTCGGCAAACGAATTCAAAGAATTTAGCCATCTTGCAAGCATAAATCTTTCAAGCTGCACATCTGTTGGAAAGGCTGCATTCAAAGACTGTACTTCATTAGTAAATGTGAATCTTTCAACTAATTGTACAACAATAGGAGAAGAGGCATTTCAAAGCTGTAGTTCACTTGCAAGTGCAAATCTGTCAAACTGCACGACAATTGGGAAAAACGCATTTCTAGATTGTACATCACTTGCAAAACCAGATCTTTCAAAGTGTACATCAATTGCATTTGGTGCATTTCGTGGATGCAGCGGAATTAGTGGTGAAATTGATGTTTCTAATTGTATATCAATAGAGAGTGCAGCTTTTAAGGATGATCCTGGAATTACAGGTACAATTGATCTTTCAAAATGTACGCGATTTGAAGGTAGTGCTTTTGATGGCTGTAGGGGTATTACAACTGTGATACTTAACAGCAGCATAACAGAAATCGGAACTTATACATTTAGAGGTTGTGAAGCTCTTCAGACTATAGATACTTCGCATATTACAAAAGTCGGTACAAAAGGATTTCAGAATTGCTCATCTCTTGATAATGTAGACCTTTCAAAATGTACATCTATTGGCTCAAAGGCATTTTACAGATGTTCCAATCTTTCTAATACGCTGGATCTTTCAAGGTGCACTACAATTGGCGACGGTGCATTTCATTATTGCGGAAGGGTCACAAAAGTTATATTCGGAAGCAGCCTTCGAAGTGTAGACAGTATGGCATTTTTCGGTGTGGACAGTAATTGTGAATTTATATACAACTGTGATCCAAACAGTTCCAGCATTTCATACAACGCTGCTGCTTTCAGAGCAGGCACAGCCAAATGGAACGATAATGGCGTATTGCGCACATACAGATGGGATGAGAATGCTGTTGTTAGTCCAGAAACAGCGGGAAGATGGATTGAACAGCTGTAATACTAACAGCGGCGGTTGGAGTCCAATTTAACAACGCTCTTTTATGCTGATGAGCAAAGACTGCTTTTGGGGGCTAATACACAGACGCTTTTCGCCGAATAGACTTCAATATGTGGTTGAGCTGGTGCGAAAAGAGTCAATCTTTAGATTGAGCTTCTGCAAAATGCGCAAGCTGCTGCACTTTTTCAAGCGGGAGACCGGTACAGCGTGCTATCACATCTTCAGGCACATTTTCCATGAGAAAATTCCGAGCTGCTTCAAGCTTGGCTTCGGTTTTTGCTTCTTCCATTATGTCAAAGTCGTGGATATTGCATCTCATATAGTCACTCCTGAACTGCTCGTTCTCTTTGGCTTTTTCAACATTCTCAAAGATACCGGCTGTAAAATCGTCCTCGGGAATGTTTGTGCTGATGTACTGTAAGAATGCGTAAATTTCCGGGTCGGTTTCTTTCTTATACGCACTTGCATTATAAAAGACTTTGTGTGTTTTGTCATCAAACTCTTTTTCAGGGTGATTCTCGAAAACGGTCTTTGTTATGTAGCATGGCTCACCCAAGTCGAACGGGTCAGTCTTGCAGATGAAAATCACATAGCTTTCTTTCAGTTCCTTGAAGTTCGCGCCCTTTGCCAGCAAGTCCATGTCAATCATAGACTGATAATAGCGTGTGCGCTTTTCGATTTCTGCAAATTTCTTGTTTTGAATCTCAATGTCGTAGACTTTATCAGAATCTTTGACATATACATCAAAGCGAACTCCGCGCGTTTCGTAGTACGGCGCGATAGTTTCCTGCAAAGTTATAAGCTCAAGTTTTTCAACTTTGATATGCAGAAGCCGTTCTATAACACCCTTGCAGATTTCCTCGTTCTTCATTATTTCGCCGAACATAAAGTCGTCGGTGAAAGTTAAATCTTCAATTGCTTTCATTGTGAAGCTCCTTTGAAATGAATTTTCACAACGAATATCTAAAATGAAATTATTTTTTTTGTCGATTTTTGGGAAAATTTCAAAAGATTTTACAAAAAAGTCTAAAGATATCAGTGTGTGCACCCGTTACCAGTTTTCGCGAAGTGGAAACTGGGTCGTTTTGCGGGTTAATCTATTATTTTAGATAAATCCCAATGCAAAACACTATTGCAGAAAATTTCATTTTTTTGTATTATACTAGCGATTTGTAATATTTGAAGTGGAGTAATTGATATGAGCGTTATCAGTATAATTCTTCTTGTTGTTTTTGTAATCATCTGTATTTTAACAGTAGGTATTGTTCTTTTGCAGAATGATGAAAGTGACGGAATGGGCGGTCTTTTTGGCGGCGCAGGTTCACAGGCTTTCGGTTCTCGTTCAGCAAACGTGCTTACTAAGACAACATACGTGCTTGTTGCTTTGTTTTTCATTACAAGTTTTGGTCTTGCACTTTTGAATAAATCTTCTGTAGCTCCAAACCTCGAAGTTCCAAATGCTCCTGCACAGGAACAGAACGGCGAATGGTGGACAGAAAACGCAAATACTGAAACAACTGTAGAAAAAGTAGAAGCTTCTTCATCTGAATAAATTTTTTGTATAGCTGTATGATTAAAGTCGTAGAATCTATATGATTTTACGGCTTTATTTTTTCCGGTGTATTTGTTGAGGTTCAAATGATATTAGGCGAAGTTTTTTCACCCAAAACAATGTGTGTTGAACTTGAAAGCGAAGAAAAAGAAGAAGTTCTTGCCGAACTTGTAGAGATTTTCGTAAGGGCAAACCCTGACATAGACCGTTCGCAGGTTCTTGCCACAGTTGTAGACCGCGAAAATAAGATGTCTACAGGCTTTTTGAAGAATGTCGCTGTTCCGCACGGCAGGTCTGCCTGTGTCGAAGGCATTCATGGTGTAATAGGCATTGCGCGCAACGGCATTGATTTTGACTCTTTAGACGGTGAGCCTACATATTTGTTTTTTCTGCTTATTTCGTCGCTTGACGAAAGCGAGCTTCATTTGCGCGTATTGAAGCGCCTTACCGAGCTTTTGGAGAAAGGCACTTTTTACGCTGACCTTTTGCAGCAGTCTTCTCCAGACGGAATGTATAAGGTGCTGTGCCGCTACGAAGACGAACTTGTCGCTTTTTAATTTGGAACGGTAGTTTCAGTTTAAAAAAATTGAATTAGAAAGGGTTTCTGTTGTTTCAGTACGGAATTAACAGAAGCCTTTTTTGTTTTAAAAGATGATGCTTTTTTCAAATAAAGTGCTTGCTTTTATTGTGTTTTAGTTCTAAATTTATGTTTGTAGGGTATATGAATGGATCAAAATGTAATTGAGCATCTGTTTGATGTCGAGCGCGGGGCTGCGGAGCTTTTATCAAATGCCCAGACTGAATATGACAAGCGTCTGGAAACCGCACGCACTGATGCTGACAAAAAATTCAAAGAAGCATACGAAAAAATCATAAATGAAAATGAATCTGTGTATGAAAAATCTGTAGAAATGTTCAAAGAAGAACATAAAAAAGAATTGGATTTATTCTGTTCTGAAGTAGAAAACTGGCCTCAGAATAAGCAGAGCTTTAATGAATTGCTTGAAAAACTGTTTTTTAAAGCTTGAGGTAGTTTTTAATGTTAGATTCTTCTGGTGCTGTTGAGTATATCTATGCAAAGACAAGCGGAATGCTCGCAAAGGCTTTTGTCGGTCAGCGTGCAAACAAGCTGTTTCAGGCAAAAAATCTTGCCGACTTGTGGCAGACTGTCTTTGAAAGCCCTGCACCGGCTGTTCCAGAAAACGTGCTTGCCCAGACCATAGAAAAAGAAGCAGAAAACCGTTTTTTAAGCGAATACATTTCTCTTGTTGATTCTTTTGACAGGCCTGAGCCTGTGGCGTTGCAGCTGCTCCATTCTTTTGATTATTCAAACATTAAAAAGCTTAATTTTGCGTTGCGCACCGGCAAAAAAGACTTGCCCGACGTTACCGACACCGGTCGTTTTTCGCAGATTAAATACAAGGCGTGGCCAAACCTTGCAAAAATGACTGAAGAAGGCTGTTTTGCATGGGTAACTGACGTTGTTGAGGCAAAAGACGTCAAAGATTTTGAGCACAAGCTTGACGCGCAATATGTTGTTGAGCTTTGGCGCGCTGTACAGAAAACAAGGGGCGAGGCAAAAGAAGCCATTGAGGAGCTTATAAAAGAGCAGCTTATTTTACAAAATATTGTTTGGGCAATAAGGCTTAAACTGTATTATAATATGGAGCCGGACGATGTGCTGGCTTATCTTGCAGGTTCTGGAACAGAGCCGCTTAAGAAAGACGTGCTTATTGAGCCTGTGCTCAAGATTCTGCACAAGCCGCTTGATATTTATTCTGAATGGGCGTCTTGGAATTATGCTGATTTGCTTAATCCGGCTGATGATGTTACGGCTTGGACTGTAGACCCGCGTTATCTTCAGCGCGCTGCAAACAACAAGATTCACAAGATGGCTTTGCGCATGTTCCACAAGTTTCCATGCTCCAGCGCTGTGCTTGTGCCCTGGTTTATGATACGCGAGCTTGAGCTTGATTATATATGCACCGCGGCTGAAGGTTTGCGCCTTGATGTCGGTGAGGAAGAAACTAAAGAATTTGCCGGAGTCTAAAGGCTCTGATGTTTTATAGATGACTAAATTTGTTTGGGAGAATGAATAAATGGTTAAAACTGCTGTAATGCGGCTTATTGAACTGATGATTATGAAAGAAGATGTTGACCCGGTAATCGAATACTTGGGTAAAAAGGCTGTTTTTCAGTTTTATACACGCAATTCAGATTCTTCTTCCAGTCAGAATTCTTCAAAGGAAATTTTTGAGAACCTTCAGATTGCACGCTCTTATCTTGACATACCGGATTTGACAGATTATGAGTCTGAGCCTACAAGCCCGAAAACTGAAGATTTTTCAGATGCGGCGGAAATTATTAGCGCTGTTGATGCTCTGCGCGAAAAAGAGATAAAGGCAAAAGAAGAGCTTAAAAAAGTTGAGGACGCTTATAAAGAAGCGGCTGCGTTTGCAAATCTTAAAGTGTCTTACAGCGAGCTTGAGCATCTGTCTTTTTTGACGATGAGAATCGGCAAGATTGACCCTGCTGTTTTAGACGACCTTGAGTTTGCTTTAGGGGAACACGCTGTGATTATTCCGCTTGGCGACGACAAGACAAGGGTTATGGCAGCCTGCTCAAGAAAATCAAGATTTGCGCTTGACAGCGAGCTTAAGAAATTCGGTTTTATTCCGCTTGAAATTCCAAAAGATTTTACGGGTGTGCCTGACGACATGCTTAAAAGTCTTAAAGAGCAGTGTGAGGCTGCCAAAAAAGCTCTTGCCGATATTGGCGAGCAGCGCGCCTCTTATGCTGAAACACACAAAGAAAAGCTGCTTCTGCTCTTGCAGAGATTTTCTGTTGGTATGCAGGTGCAGATTTTCCGCGACAAGCTTGAAGCCACGCAGTTGGTCTACCGCGTTACCGGCTGGATACCTGAATATGAGTCTGACAAGCTTATAAAAGAGCTTGATAACCTGACAGAAGGACGCATTGCGGTGCGCCAGTACAAGCCTGAAGAAGTTGCCGCCGTAAAAAGCGGACGCGCGCAGGTGCCTGTAAAGCTCAGACATGGCAAGCTTATAAAAAGCTTTGAGGGCATGATTTTCAGTTATGCCGCGCCAAAGTACGGAACTATAGACCCGACGCCGTTTGTCGCCGCCTTTTTTACGCTGCTTTTCGGCATTATGTTCGGTGATGCGGGGCAGGGGCTTGTGTTTATTCTTGCAGGGCTTTTAATGTATTTCAACATTATTAAAGTCGGCGGCTGGAACAAATATTCACTTGTGTTTATTTCGATAGGAATTTCGAGCTTTATAATGGGGCTGCTGACAGGCGAGTTTTTTGCCAATGACGAGATTCTGCGTCCTTTCGGGCTGTTTGTTACAGGCTTGTTTGTCGGAAAAGAAAGGGCTTTTGCGCCTATACTTCATCTGATGCCGGGCAGCGGAAACATGCCGCTGGTTTTCATATTTTTCGGTTTTACGCTTTCTGTCGGTTTTATAATCAACTCGCTTGGTCTTATTATAAACTTTATGAATAACATTTCGCTGAAAAAATACGGTAACGCTTTTTTCGGCAAAACCGGTATGTGCGGAGCTTTCTTTTTCTGGTATGTTATTGCTCTTGCAATAAGAATGGCAGCATTTAAGCACCGCATCTCTATCTTTGACTGGGTTTTTATCGGTCTGACCTTGCTTGGTGTGTTCTTTGCGCATCCGCTTGAAAGGCTTGTTTCAGGCGAGCATCCAATTTTTGACAACGGCTTCTTGGGCGCAGTAATCGAAGGTCTTGTTGAAATAATCGAGGTTATTTCAACTTATCTGTCTAATACCGTAAGTTTTTTGCGTGTAGGCGCATTTGCACTTGCACACGTTGTTTTGGGCTATATCATTTTTGAGATGAATAAATTACTTGGCGGAATAGGAGGTCTGGCTGTTGTAATTATTGGCAATGTTGTAGTAATAGTTCTGGAAGGCATGATAGTTGCAATTCAAGTTTTGCGTTTGCAGTATTATGAATTCTTCTCTAAATTCTTTAATGAAACCGGAGTTGAATTCAAGCCGTTCCAGTTCAAATATAAAGGCAAATAGATTAAGGGGTATATTATGAAGAAGGTATTTTTAGTATTGGTAATGGTTCTTGCCGGTGCTTTGTTGTTTGCAGAAGGCGAAGCGGCTCCTGCAGATACATCTTATCTTAAGTATTTTGCAGCTGCCGCAGCTGTAGGTTTTGCATGTATCGGTGGCGGTATGGCTGTAGGCAAAATCGGTTCTGCTGCAATGGGCGCAATGGCCGAAAATGCAGAGCTTTCTGGTAAAGCCCTGCCGTTCGTAGGTCTTGCAGAAGGTATCTGTCTTTGGGGATTCCTTGTTGCATTGCTTATTATTGTTATGTAAGGATTGAATTGTGCAGTATTTTGTTATCGGTGAGCGGGAACTCGTTCTGGCATTTTCTTTAGTCGGTGTAAAAGGTGCTGTTGCACTGAACCGCGCGGAAGCTCTGGATGCCTTTAACCGCATTACCGGCAAAGGCGATGTAGTTTCCGGCGTTCCGGTAACAGAAGAACGCGCAAGAATTCTGATTATTACAGAAGAAGTGTCTGTTATGCTTGAAGAAGAGATTACTGACTGGCAGCTGTCCGGCGAATATCCTCTGATTGTAGAAATTCCCGGCATTAACGGACATTTGGAAGGTAAAAAATCTCTTACTGAAACAATCCGCGAAGCTGTCGGAATTTCAGTATAAAGCGAGTAGATTATGGAAGAATTTCGTTCAACGGAAATCCTTGACAAAGAGATACAGGAAGACGCACGCCGTAAAGCTGAGAAACTTTTGAAGCGGGCGGATGAAGACTGTCAGAAAATAATGGACGAGCTTGCAGCGCGTATAGAGGCTGTTTCAAAAGAGAAGCAGGCTTTTTACGCCGCCCGGGCAGAAGCAATAAAAAAAGACTTGGGTGCTGCCCTGCCGCTTGAAAAAGAGCGTTTTCTTGTGTCTTTTATAGATTCATCAATTCTTAAGGGCATTTACCGGTTTATAGACGGCTTGAGCAGCGAAAAGAAAATTGCCCTGCTCGAAAATCTTTTAAAGCGCTATGAATCAAAACTTGCTGACAAAAAACTGACAGTCAAATTTCATGGTTTCGAGCAGGATGAACTGAAAAAAATGTTCCAGAAGCATTTTAATAAATTGAATATAGATTCATTTGTTTCATTAAATGATGATGCTGCTAAAGAACTGCACGATGAGTATGGAATGATAATTGAGAGTACAGACAAATCTGTCCGCTGTCGTGTTACCATAGATGAGCTTATCGAAGAAATTGTAGATACTTACCGTTATGAGATTGCCGAAGCACTTTTTGGCGGGAGAATTAATCAATGATTGAAGGCAAAATTACCAGAATCTCTGGCCCGATTGTTTATGCTGAAGGCCTAGACGGCTGCGGCCTCTACGATGTAGTTGATGTAGGAAATTCAAAACTTATCGGTGAAATTATACGCCTGAAAGAAGGCAATGCCACAATTCAGGTTTATGAAGATGATACAGGAATGTCTGTTGGTGAAAAAGTTGTAAGTACCAACAGACCGCTCGCGCTCCGGCTTGGGCCCGGGCTTATCGGAAAGATTTACGACGGTATTCAGCGCCCGCTCGAAAGCATGTACGAAGAATCCGGGGCGTTTCTGCTGCCTGGGCAGAGAAGCGTGCCTTTGGACGAGCAGAAAAAGTACCACTTTGTGCCTTTGCTGAAAGCAGGCGACGAAATAAGCGCCGGTGCTGTTCTCGGCACAGTACAGGAAACAAAGTCTGTCCTGCATAAAATTATGGTGCCGCCGATGACACGCGGAAAAAAACTTGTGGAGCTTTCACCAGAAGGTGACTACACAATCAATGACATAATCGGCAAAACCGAATTTGACGAGGAACTTGGGCTTACGCAATATTGGCCGGTAAGGAAGCCGCGCCCTTATACTGAAAAACTCGCTGTTTCAGAGCCTTTGATGACCGGTCAGCGTGTTATCGACGTGTTCTTTCCGCTTTCAAAAGGCGGAACGGCTGCAATTCCGGGCGGTTTCGGTACAGGCAAGACAATGACACAGCACGCCATTGCAAAGTGGTGCGACGCTGATGTTATCGTCTACATTGGCTGCGGCGAGCGCGGCAACGAAATGACCGACGTTCTTACCGAATTTCCGACTTTGATTGACCCGAGAACCGGCCGCTCTTTAATGGAAAGAACAATTCTTATCGCAAATACTTCAAACATGCCGGTTGCCGCGCGCGAAATTTCGCTTTATTCGGGCATTACACTGGCTGAATATTACAGAGACATGGGCATGGCTGTAGCAATTATGGCTGATTCGACCAGCCGTTGGGCAGAGGCTTTGCGCGAGCTTTCCGGCCGCATGGAAGAAATGCCTGCGGAAGAAGGTTTTCCGGCTTATCTGCCGACAAGACTTGCCGAATTCTATGAGCGCGCGGGCCGCGTAAACGCTTTGTGCGGCGAAGAAGGTTCGGTCTCTATTATTGGTGCTGTTTCGCCGCCGGGTGGTGATTTCTCCGAGCCGGTTACACAGCACACAAAGCGCTTTATCCGCTGTTTCTGGGCTCTTGACCGCGAGCTTGCGAACGCGCGCCATTATCCGGCAATCGGCTGGATTGAGTCTTATTCAGAATATGCCGCCGAGGTGCGCGAGTGGTGGAACAGGCTTGACCCGCGCTGGGCAGAAGTAAGGCAGCAGGCGCTTGACCTTTTAAAGCGCGAGCAGCGGCTTCAGCAGATTGTGCGCCTTATTGGTCCTGACGCTCTGCCTGATGCAGACCGCCTTGTTTTGATTGTAGCTGAAATGATAAAGAACGGCTTTTTGCAGCAGAGTGCCTTTGACGAAATAGACGTTTATTCCGTACCGGAAAAACAGATAATGATTCTGTCGCTTATAATGCAGTTCTATAAAAAAGCACTTGATGTTATCTCACATGGAGCGCCGCTTGTAAAAATATCAGCTCTTACGGTTAGAGAAGATATTATCCGTATAAAGACAACTGTTCCGAACGACCAGCTTGAAAAGATTACGGCTGTTTCGCAGCGTCTTAACGAACAGTTTGACGGTCTTGAAAAGCTTTATCGAAAGGTGGATATACGATGAAAGGAATGGAATACCGCGGCGTTAAGTCTGTTGACGGCCCTATCGTAATTGTAAAGCGGACTGACAATGTTTTTTATGGTGAAATTGCTGCTGTGCGCGACCGTACAGGCGAAAAACGCACAGGACGTGTCATAGATGTTTCAGACGAATACGCTGTTGTTCAGATATTCGGTTCTACAAGCGGTATAGATCTTGAAAATACGACAGTAGAATTTCTTGATTCTCCGATGGAACTCCGCGTAAGCGAGGGGCTCCTCGGCAGAATTTTCAACGGTCTCGGCAAGCCAATCGACGGTTATCCTGAAATTATTTCGTCTAAAAAGATTAACGTAAACGGCTACCCGATAAACCCTTATGCGCGTGTCTATCCGCGCGACTTTATCCAGACAGGCATCAGCGCAATAGACGGAATGAATACGCTTATCCGCGGTCAGAAGCTGCCGATATTTTCGGGAAACGGTCTGCCGCACAACAAGCTCGCCGCGCAGATTATCAGACAGGCGCAGATACGCAATTCTGACGAAGACTTTGTAATGGTCTTTGCCGGCATGGGCATTAAATACGACGTAGCACGCTTTTTCATAAACACTTTTGAAAAATCGGGCGTACTTTCTAAAGTTGTTATGTTTCAGTCTTTGGCAGACGCGCCTTCTATTGAGCGTATTATTACGCCGCGCTGTGCATTGACTGCGGCAGAATACCTTGCCTACGAAAAGGGAATGCACGTTCTTGTCGTTATGACCGACATGACAAACTATTGCGAAGCTTTGCGTGAAATTTCTACAACGCGCGGCGAAGTACCGGGCAGAAAGGGCTATCCGGGCTATTTGTATTCAGATTTGGCTGAACTTTATGAACGTGCTGGAAAAATTAAAGGCTCAAAAGGTTCAATTACACAGATTCCGATTCTGACAATGCCTAACGACGACATTTCGCACCCGATTCCAGACTTGACTGGCTACATTACAGAAGGTCAGATTGTACTCGACAGAGAACTTGCGCAGAAGGGCACTTATCCGCCTGTTGCAGGTCTGCCAAGCTTGAGCCGCCTTATGAAAGACGGAATCGGCCCTGAAATGACGCGTGAAGACCACAAGGATGTTTCAAGCCAGCTTTTTGCCGCCTACTCAAAGGTTAAGACAATCAGAAACCTTGCGTCTATTATCGGCGAAGAAGAACTTTCTGATATAGACAAGATGTATCTGCGCTTTGGTGAAGCTTTTGAGACGCAGTTTCTGGCTCAGGACGAATTTGAGAACAGAACCATTGAACAGACCCTTGACATCGGCTGGAAAACACTTTCGCTTCTGCCGAGAGATGAGCTTTACAGAATCAAGTCAGAATTTATCGAAAAATACATGGGACCTGCTGAAACAGCTACAGAGAATCCGGCGGAATAAAGTATGGCACGCTTAAATATTGCACCTACAAAATCGAACCTCATCGCCATAAAAGAGCAGCTCCGTTCTGCACAGGACGGCTACGAGCTTCTTGAGCAGAAGCGCGAAATTCTTGTAATGGAACTGATGCACATGGTTGAGCAGGTAAAAATGCTTGAAGCCGACATCGACAAAGTTATAAGACGCGCTTATCCTGCCTTAAAGAATATGCTTATGGCTATGGGTGCTTCGCGTGTAGAGCAGGTGGGCAGTGCCGTAAATTACGATTTTCAGTTTACAGAGAATCACATAATGCTCGCCGGCATGGATTTTCCGACCCTTGACGTGACTTTGCCCAAGCGCGAGCTTTTCTATTCGTTTTTAGATTCTTATGCAGATTCCGATAAAGTAATGGTGGAATTCTTTGAACTTTTGCGGCTGCTTACAGAAATGGCTTCTATCCGCACGATTGTGTGGCGGCTTGCCGAGGAAGTTAAGAAAACCCAGAGACGTGTAAATGCACTTGACAAGATGGTTGTTCCGCAGGCGAGCGAAACTAAAAAGTATATCGAAAGTGAGCTTGAGGAGCGTGAGCGCGAGAATATTTTTGTCTTGAAAGCTTTGAAAGCAAGACATTCGGGGGAAAAATGATAAAGTCTTTATTTAAAAACATTCTGGTTGTTGTAAACAGTTCAGAAGCCTCAATTCAGGCTGTAAAATACGCCGCACTCCTGGCAAAAATTTATCATTGCGCTGTAAAAATCGTTTATGTTGTTGATACTGCAACAATAAGAAAGCTTACTTTGACCAAGCTCTTTATTCAGGAAGAAAGCGAGGAATACATTTCAAGGCTTAATGAAGACGGCAGACGGCTTCTTAAGCATACCGAAGAAATTTGCGCGATAAAGGGCGTAAAGGTTCAGACTGAAATGCGCAAAGGCTCAATCTGCGCAGAAGTTATAGCCGTTGCCGACGAAATGAAGGCCGATATGATTCTGCTCGGTGCTTTTGAAAAGCCGGGCGAAGACCCGCGCGATGTTATCTCATCTTCTTACAGGCAGATTATTGTAAAAGCTCATTGCAGCGTTCTTGTTGTCAAAGAATCTATGATTGAAAAACTTTTTAAAATGGCTTAAAACATAAGTGTAAGTTTTTAAAAAGGAAAAAACATGAGAACGTTGTTATTGCATTTTTTGGACAGTTCAAATAAAAAGCACACTGCCATCTTGCAGAATCTTTCTAAGGGCGCAGAAGCAAACGGAAACGAAGTCACTGTTTTTGATGCTACCCATGACAGCATAGAATCGCTGCATCTTGCTATTTACGAATACATTGCTGTTGCAGCTACTTCTCCGCAGTTTATCGGCGCAAAAGTGCCTAAAAAGCTTGTCGAGATTTTGTCTTCTGCCGGTTCTGTTGACGGCAAAAAAGGCTGCGCTGTTGTAATCAAATCGGGCTTGTCGTCAAACAAGATGGTTCACGTTTTGATGAATGAACTTGAATCGCATGGTATGGTTCTTGATTATTTTGATGTAATTGAAAATATAGACCATTCAGTTGCAGTCGGAAAAAAAATAGGCTGATTTTTCTGTGGAAGAATACTATAAACTCCTGGGGATTCAGCCGGATGCGTCTGTTGCAGAGATAAAGACTGCGTTCAGGCGCAAAGCCAAGCAGCTTCATCCTGATTTATCTAAAGAAAGCGAAGCTGATGCAAAAGCATTTCAGAAAATCTTAAAAGCATATCAGACTCTTATCAGCTCGCGCGGTTCTGCTGTGTTTGACAGTCTGTTTAAGGACAGATATTCCAGAGGCTCAAAATCAGAAGAATCGTTTGACTACAGACAGTGGCTTTCTGAGCGCACTGACGAAGAGAGCCGCTGCAAGCTTGTTTTCTTTGATTTAATGCATGGCAGAGAAGATGATGCTGTAGAAGAATACAAGCGTCTTTCTGTGAGCCGCGCCGATTTTTCGCTTTCAAGATGGTTTACGCGCGAAGATTTCATGGATTATGGCTATATTCTTGCAGAAGAGCTGCTTTTTAGGGAAGAATTCTACGATGCTTATCTGCTTCTGGCTAAGATTATCCGCATGGAATACAGCTATTCGTATTTCAGGCATTTTTTTCCGGAAGTGATGAATCTGATGCGCACACTTGTGCGCTCAAAACTTGCGGGCAACATAAGCGACGAGCTGGTGCTTGACGCGCTCGAAGATGCGCTTGATTTGGGATTCGGCAAAAAAGATGAGGCTTATATCCTCCGTCTTATGGCAGAATCCTACGATAGGCTTGGTGATACGGCAACAGCCGGACTTTGCATAAGAAAAGCGGTGCAAATGGATTCAACGCTTTCTGTTCCGGCAAGATTTAAAAACCGCTACAAATTTTAATTTTGTTTATACTGAAAATATTTATAAAGAGGCTTTTATGATCCGCTTAAAGAATGAGAAACAAATTAACGGCATCAGAAAATCATGCCAGCTTCTTGCCGACATGTACAAACATGTTATTCCGCTTATACAGGCAGGAATGACGACACACGATATTGATGAACTTTGCAGAGAGTTTATAGTCCATCATGGCGGCAAACCTGCCTGGTATAAAGAAGATTTTCCGGGCGCGGCTTGTATTTCTGTAAACGATGAAGTTATTCATGGTATTCCGTCTAAAAAGAGAAAAATCGAGAACGGCGACATTGTTTCGCTTGATGTCGGCATAGATTTGGACGGCTACATAAGCGATTCAGCTCATACAGTCAAAATCGGAAAGGTATCGCCTGCCGCCGAAAAACTGATAAGTGTAACAAAACAGTGTCTTGAAGCCGGCATCGCGGCGTGCAAAGTGGGCAACCGCATCGGCGACATTTCGCACGCCGTCTATGAAGTTGCTACAAACGCCGGTTTCGGTGTCGTCTACGAGTATTGCGGCCATGGTGTAGGTCTTGCCGTCCACGAAGACCCGAGCGTTCCGAATGTGCCGAGCCGCGGTGCAAACCCGCGCATTCAGCCGGGTATGGTGCTTGCAATTGAGCCGATGATTAACATCGGTACAGACGAGGTGCTTTTGGAAGACGATGACTGGACGGTAATTACCGCTGACGGTTCGCTTTCGGCACACGAAGAACATACAGTGGCAGTGTTCAGCGACCATACTGAAATTCTCACAAAAATGGACTGATACCTAAAAAAAGCGTGTATTATTGTCAGATAACAAAAAATTCTTCAAAAATTTTGTAAACAATTTTCACGAGCAGTGTTTTTATTAGTATATTTAATATGAATGCGGATGTTTCATATCATCCGGGAGGTTATCTGACAATGAAACAGTTTGTTAAAAATTTTCTTTTTTGTGCTGTAGCATGTCTGGCTGGTATTGGTGTTTTTACACTTTCTTGTTCTGCAAAAAAAACAGATGCTAATACAGTTTTTGCCGAAACAAAAAAAGCACCATATACAAAAACTGAATCAGGTACGTCTGTAAAAATTCCAAAAGACGCACTTTCTGTTGTTGAATCAATGCAGGTTGTATTCCGCTCAGTTTCTGACGCTGTTCTGCCTGCTGTTGTAGAGCTTGATGTAACAGAAACAAAAACAAGACAGGCAAGTCCTTTTGACGATTTTCCTTTCTTCTTTTTTAACCAGAATGGTGATAAGGCTGAAGAATATGAGCAGCAGGGCTTGGGCTCTGGTGTAATTGTCCGCAAGAGCGGCAAAACATTCTATGTTCTGACAAACAACCACGTTGCAGGTTCTGCAAAAGAGATTTCTGTAAAGCTTAGCGACGGCCGCACTTTCAAAGGCAAGCTTGTCGGTGCAGACGAACGCAAGGATATTGCGCTTGTTTCATTTGAAAGCGACGATACTTCAATTACAGTTGCTTCACTCGGCAATTCAGACTCTGTTCATCAGGGCGACATCTGCTTTGCTATGGGTACACCGCTCGGCTATTATTCTTCTGTAACACAGGGAATTGTCAGCGCGACGGGAAGAAGTGGCAACGGAATCGGCAACATCAGCGACTTTATTCAGACTGATGCAGCTATCAACCAGGGAAACTCAGGCGGTCCGCTTGTCAACATTTATGGCGAAATAATCGGAATCAACACATGGATTGCTTCGCAGTCTGGCGGTTCGCAGGGCTTGGGTTTTGCCATTCCGATCAACAATATTAAAAAGGCAATTGATTCGTTCATTTCAGGCGGAAAAATTACATACGGCTGGATGGGCATTACATTGATTGATATTGAAGACCCGTATAAAGAAGAGCTTAAGGTTAAGGGAAAAGACGGCTCTCTTGTTGCCCAGGTTTTCCTTGATTCACCGGCTTCTAAAGCAGGTGTTCATGCCGGAGACTATATCATTTCGCTTAACGGCAAGAAGGTTAAATCAAGTGACCAGCTTGTACGTGAAGTAGGCGATATTCCTGCCGGTGAGACAGCAACCTTTGTTGTTTTGCGTAACGGCAAAGAAGTTACATTGCGCGCAAAGGTTGAAGAGCGCAAAGAAGAGACTGTAACCAATAATTCAAAGCTTTGGCCTGGATTTACGGCAGTTCCTTTGACTGAAGATGTACGCAAGCAGCTTAAGCTTGAAGACAAGGTAAAGGGCGTGCTTGTAGTCAATATCGTGTCAAAATCTCCGGCTGCTGTTCTTAGTCTGCGCAACGGCGATGTAATTACCGCTGTAAACGGAAAAGACATAAAGAACATAACTGAATTCTTTGAAGCTGTTTCTGACAGCTCAAACAAAGAAATCTGGTTTGATGTTCTTAGAGACGGTCATAAGATTTCAACTGTTAAATACAAGCTGTAAAGTTTTGTAGGTATAGAAAAGGCTGCCTTTTAGACAGCCTTTTTTTAGTTATCCTCAATTTCGAGTTTTAAATTCGTAGTTTTTTTAGCGAAAATCGGTTATTGAGCGAAGTCGAAATAATCGATTTTCAATATTCAATTAAAAAACCTTCCGCTTATTATGGCTTCGACTACGCTCAGCCACCACAATCTTAAAAACTCGAAGTTCAGTCTAGTTCAGCACGATGCCGCGCATTTCTTCAAGGTTCTTGTAACCCTTGCGCTTCATAAATGCCGAAAGTCCGTCGATACATTCAATCATCGTGAACGGATTGGCGAATGTGTTTGTGCCCACTTCAACAGCGGATGCACCGCACATTATAAATTCCACAACGTCCTGCCATTTTTCGATTCCGCCAATTGCAATAACTGGAACCTGCCGGTCAGCCGGAAGTTTCTTGATTTCTGTACAAAGCTCATAGATAAGGCGCATCGCAATCGGGCGCACGGCAGGGCCGCCGAAACCAGCCTTTATCTTGTCAAAGACCGGCACGCCGCGCTCAATGTCTATTGCAACGCCTTGAAAAGAATTGCAGAGACTTATGCCGTCCGCGCCAGATTTTATGCACTCAAGCGCGACATTTATCAAATCAGGCGACTGCGGTGTAAGCTTGACAATCAAAGGCTTTGCGGTTACGGCTCTAACTGCCGAAACAGCCTGATTTGCAAGCGCGCAAGTCATTCCGAAAGAAGCGCCGCCTGCCGCAACATTCGGGCATGAAATGTTCAGCTCAATTATAGGAACTTCTGTCTTGTCGAGAAGTTTTGCGCCCTCAACGTAGCTTTCAAGCGTAGAGCCTGAAAGATTCGCGATTGTAACAGGTTTGAGCGCGAGCATTTCAGACAGTTCATGCTCAATAAAATGCGGAATGCCCGGATTCTGAAGCCCGATTGAGTTCATAAGCCCAGACGGTGTTTCCCAAAGTCTTATTCCGCTGTTGCCTTCACGCGGTTCAAGCGTAAGACCTTTTGACGCAATTGCGCCGAGTCGGTTTACATCAAAAACAGATGTATATTCTGTACCGAAGCCGAAAGTGCCCGAACTGCCGATTAGCGGGTTGCTAAGGCGTACGCCTTTGATAGAGACTGAAATATCGGGTTCTTCGTTAAGCGGTGCTTTGCAGGGCAGGGCTTTTGACGAGAATGAATCTTTGAATTGCGGAAATTTGATGATGCGGCTGTCAAAAACAGGCCCGTCCTTGCAGCAGCGTTTGTTGCCCTCTGTTGTGTCGATTGTGCAGCCGAGGCAGACGCCCATGCCGCAAGCCATGCGTGCTTCCATGCTTAAATAGCACAAAACTCCGGCTTCTTCTGCGACTTTTTTAACGTAGCAAAGCATCGGAGTCGGGCCGCACGCATAAACAGCGGAATAATTTCCGGCTTTTATGGTTTCAGCCGTAAGAGCAGACGGCAGCATTCCCTTTATGCCGAAACTGCCGTCGTCTGTGGTAATTACAAGCTTTTCAGGCTTTATGTTCTCAAGTGCGTATTTGCCGCTCTTAAAACAAGCGTAAAAGTCGTAAGACTTGTCTTTAAGCGATTCTGCAAAACCTGCCACAGGCGCAACACCGATTCCGCCGCCAATAACAAGGGCTTTGCCGCTTTCTGGTTTTGGAAAAACATTGCCGAGCGGGCCTAAAATGCTTATTTCATCGTCTTTTTCAAGCTGGCAAAGCTCTTGCGTTCCTTTGCCTTTCTGCAAGATTAAGAACGTAATTTCAACACAGTCTTTTTTCTGTTCCGAATGGAAAACGCTGATAGGGCGGCCGAGCAGAACATCGCTTTTAAGTGCATGAAGCATGTAGAACTGACCGGGCAGCGGCTTTTTATCGCCTTTAACTGCAAGAACAAGCGCGAAAACGCTGTTCTCTGGTCTTGCGCCTTTTTCAGCCTTGCATGAAATTACTCTGCCTTTTGTAAATTCAGGATAAGCAACATTGTTGCAGTCTAAAATCTTTGACATTGAGCCGCTCCTATCTTAGCTTGTTATTTTGAAAGTCTTTCTGCAATTCTGTCGATGAAATCCCAAGAATTGAGGATTTCTTTTGGAGCAGGTTCTGCAAGCGCTTTTAAGTCGCCTGTCATTATGCCGTCTTCAATAAGACCGAGAGTTGCTTTTTCAAGCTTGTGCGCAAAGTCTACGAGTTCCGGCGTACCGTCAAGCTCGCCGCGTTTGGCAAGCGCACCAGTCCATGCAAAAATAAGCGCAATCGGGTTTGTCGAGGTTTTTTCGCCTTTAAGGTAGCGGTAGTAATGTCTCTGAACTGTGCCATGAGCAGCTTCATACTCAAACTTGCCGTCAGGAGAAACAAGAACGCTCGTCATCATTGAGAGACTGCCGCTTGCAGAAGCAACCATGTCGCTCATAACGTCGCCGTCGTAGTTTTTGCATGCCCAGAGAATGCCGCCTTCGTGCTTCATTACGCGGGCTACAACATCGTCGATGAGCGTATAAAAATAGGTGAGACCGTTTTTCTCAAAATCTGCCTTGAATTCAGAATCGAAAATCTTCTGGAAAATTTCTTTGAAGCGGCCGTCATAAGTCTTGCTGATTGTGTCTTTTGTAGCAAACCAGACATCAACCTTTTCATCAAGAGCGTATCTGAAACAGCATCTTGCAAAACTTTCTATAGACTTGTCGAGGTTGTGGATTCCCTGAATCACGCCCGGACCTTTCATCTGCATGATTATCTTGCGTGTTTCGTTGCCGTTTTCGTCTGTAAAGACAAGCTCAGCCTTTCCCGGGCGGTCAACGTACATCTCGCAGTTTTTGTAGACATCGCCGTAAGCGTGTCTGCCCATAATGAACGGCTTTTTCCAGCTTTTTACGGCAGGTTTTACGTTCTTTACGATAATCGGTTTTCGGAAAACTGTGCCGTCAAGCTCGGCTCTGATAATGCCGTTGGGGCTTGGAGTAAGCTGCTTGAGCTTGTATTCTTCCATGCGGGCGGCATTTGACGTAATTGTGGCACATTTTACGCCGACGCCAAGTCTTTTTATTGCGGCAGCGGCCTCGTATGTGATTTTATCATCTGAATCGTCTCTGGCTTTTAAGCCGAGGTCAAAATATTCTGTTTTTAAATCTACAAAAGGTTCAAGAAGTTTTTCTTTTATTACAGCCCACAAAACGCGGGTCATCTCGTCACCGTCAAGCTCGGCAATCGGAGTTTTCATTTGAATCTTATTCATTTCTACCTCACATGGAAAAAAGAATAGCACAAAAACCAGTCAATTTTCAACAGTTCATCTTTTCGCATCAGCTTAATTTACAGAATAAGTTTGTTTGGCGAAAAGCGTCGCTTTTTGCTTTCACAAAAACCGACAGTATATGTACAAGTTCGCCCATTCGAAGATAATCAGGGGTCATCCTATGTTTTTTGTCAAGAGCAAGTTAGATTAATTTTATCTCCAGCCCTCTTATTCACGCACCTAAAGCTTCTTCTGCAATTTTTGAAATCCGTCCATCTGATGGAATGAACTTTTTTGGTTCATAAATCTGATTATTTTT
>JAGAAX010000041.1 GCA_017614995.1 Spirochaetaceae bacterium | reverse complement strand
TGAACCTAAAAAATTCATTCCATCAGATGGACGAATTTCAAAAATTGCAGAAGAAGCTTTAGGTGCGTGAATAAGAGGGCTGGGGATAAAATTAATCTAACTTGCTCTTGACAAAAAACATAGGAGAAATCCCGGATTGTCTACAGATGATAGGCTGATGTACACAGTCTGCCGGTTTTGCGCAGGCAAAACCGGCGCTTTTCGCCGATTAACTTCTTCTGTAGATTAAACTAATGCGAAAAGAGCCTTAAACCCCATTCTTCCTAACTTATTTTACAGTAAATTTCGTGAAGTTTAATGTTCATTTGTCCTATTCCTTTATCAAAGATTCAGCCCAGTTTTTGATTTTCTCCGCCTGTACTATGGCGAGTTTTGTCTGAGCCTCATCTACAGGAAGTTCATTTGGATAACGAATACGTACACCAAACATTGTCAACCGTTCTGCGCTCTCCATGAAAGTTTCTGGAATATCTGTCAAAGGTACTAATGTGTTTAAAAGTTTTGATAAATCATGCGTTTTCTCAACTTCAACGTCAAAGCTGATGATTATGCCTTTTATGAATTTTTCTGCGGCCTGCTGGCAATGATAGCAGATGATTTCAAGTGGTGGAGGATACATTGTTTCAAGTGTATGCTTTGCCAGATCCAAATCCATATTTGCAAAGCGAAACCATTCATGAACGAGTTCTCTATCCATACAGCACAATTCCCTCGCGGTTTACTACTTTTTCTAGTGTCAGTCTGCTTTTTCGATTGTCAAATTTGCTCTGTGTGTTCAATAGAATATCAACAGGTTTTCGGTCTTTCATATCTCTGAGAGAGCGGTAAGCCAATGCGGTGGCATCTACCAAGTTGCTCTGAGCGTCATCGGGCATTATTATATAGAAATCATAATCGCTGTCGTTACGGTAGGTGTCTTTTGCATACGAGCCAAACAGAATTATTTTTACAGGGTGCAATGTTTCTACAAAACGGCGTGACATCTCCCGAATTTCATCATTTACCATTTTGATTTTCTCCTTGCGCTCATTATACCATGCTTATACTGATTCTGCTATTTTTTGTAGCGGATAAAGCAGAGCAAATACATTTTAGATTCCTTAAGCTGAACTGGCAAGAGGCGCATTTCGCCTTTAGATAAATCTACGATTTTGGATTAATCTAGCGAAACTTTCATAATGTCTATATTTTAGGGCTAGTATAAACAAACTCCCGCATGGTGAGATTTGCTGTTTTCACTCTTTCAGTTCATACCGTATCTTGTCTTCGGCGGAGATGTTTTTGCCGAGCTGGAGTTCGAGAAGCTGAATATCGGTTTCGGCGATTATGGTGTGCTTTACACCGGCTTTTACAGAGATTACGTCACCGGCAGTTACGCTCTGACGTTTGCCGTCAAGAACAACTACAGCTTTGCCGGATACAACGTTCCAGATTTCGTCGCGGCGTTCATGTGAGTGGTAATTCATAAAATGACCGGCGCGGAGCGTTACCTTTACGGTCAGACTGGTTTCAGAAGTGTCTATTACTTTGTACTCGCCCCAGGCTTTTTCTGCAAATTTCACCTCGCCATGAAGTGCGTCAACTAAAGGTTTCATGTAGCTTGACTGGTTCTTGTCTGCAACAAGAATGCCCTCAACACTGGCAGAAACTACAACATTCTTTAGCCCCATGCAGATAATGGGCGAATCAAGTTCGTTTAAGACATGCACGTTCTCGCAAGTTTCATCAAGAATGCCGTTGCCGATAACATTTTCGTCCATTGCCTCGGTCAGAGTGTTCCAAGTGCCCAAGTCTTTCCAGCCGCCGCTATAGCGCATAACCTGAATGCTCTGCTCTTTTCTACAACGGCATAGTCAAAGCTGATTTTCGGCAGCGTCGCATATTTTTGGAACATGTCGTTATAGTCTTTGTAGTCGATGTACTCGTGCGCCTTGTCGATAAGGTAGCCGAGCTTGTAGGCAAAAATGCCGCCGTTCCACAAAGCACCGCGCGCAATATAGTCTTTTGCAACTTCAATTGAAGGCTTCTCTTTAAAAGTTGAAACCTTGCTTACGCTGTCTTTATTCTGCGGAATAATATAGCCGTATTTTTCGCTTGGGTAAGTCGGCTCAATGCCGAGCAAAGTAAGATTTGCACTGTCCTTTCCTGCAAGACGGGCAAGTTCAGAAAGTGCCCTAAAATAAGATTCATCAACATAAGGGTCTACCGGGCAGATAACAACGGCCTCTTCTCTTGAAACTTTCTGCACATCAAGAAGAAAATTGGCAGCAAGCGCAATTGCCGGAAACGTGTCGCGGCGGCAGGGTTCTCTGCTTATTGCAACAGCGTTTCCAAGCTGGTTTCTAATTGAAGCAACCTGCGTTTCAGATGTGGCAATCGTTACATTTGCGTCTGGGGCTACGGTTTTTATGCCGCGGTACATGCGCTGCACCATAGACTCATATTCGCCGTTTTCGTTCTTGAAAATCTTAATAAACTGCTTAGAGCGTATATCATTTGAGAGCGGCCAGAGTCTTTTGCCCGAACCGCCCGAAAGTAAAATCACATTCATTTTTTATCCTACTTGTGTCATTATCGGGTGAGCACGGCAATGACACTGATTAATATGCCGAACCTAATCCGCCCGGCTTAACCTGAAAGTGGCTGAACAGCATACTGAACGAAGCCCTGCCCTGTGTAACAGAGCGCAGGCTTGTAGAGAAGCCGAACATTTTTGCCATAGGCGCCTGAGCATGTACAACTTCAGTTGAAGGCTTAGACTCAAGGCTTGAAATCATGCCGCCGCGCTGTGTAATCTGGCTCATCGCGTCGCCCACAAAGTCTTTCGGGCAGAGAATATCCACATTCATTACAGGCTCAAGCAGCTCAGGGCTTGCTTTGCGGCATGCTGCGTCAAAAGCTGCTACGGCACAGGCTTCAAACGCAAACGGTGTTGACGTAAGCTCGCTATAGTCAATCGCTGTTACAGTAACTTTCACATCAGCACACATATAGCCGTACTGAATTCCAGACGAGAAGCTGTTGTTTATGCCGCTTTCAATTGCGTCAAAAATCTCCTGCGGAACATCTGCCGCTTTTTTGACTGCGCAAACATAAGAGTTGCCCTCGCCCCGCTCCGCCGGTTCAACTGTAAGCGTAATGCCTGCCGTATTGTCCTTGCCGCCGAGGGTTCTTGAAAATTCCTCTGTATGCTCGGCTTTTGCGGTTACAGACTCGCGGTAAGTAACCTGCGGCGCACCGATACGCGCCTCAACCTTAAAGTCGTCTTTCATTCTTGTGGCAAGAACATCAAGGTGAAGCTCGCCCATGCCTGAAATAATTACCTGACCGGTTTCAGAATCTTCGTGGCTTGTAAAAGTCGGGTCTTCGCGTGCAAGAATCGCAAGCGTTTCGTTGAGCTTGTCGCGGTCAGAAAGTGTTGCCGGTTCAATTGAAACTGAAATAACCGGCTCCGGAAAGTGCATACGCTCAAGAAGCACCGGCATACCTTCGCTGCCGAGCGTGTCGCCTGTCTGTGCAAGTTTAAGTCCGATAAAAACTGCTATGTCGCCTGCGCTTACGCTGTCAATCGGGTCACTCTTATTTGAGTGCATACGCAAGATGCGGTTTACGCGCTCGCGCTTCTTTTTACCTACGTTGAAAATCTGGTCGCCGGCTTTGATTTTGCCCGAATACATACGCACAAAGCAGAGCGCGCCCATCTCGCGGTCGTACTGAATCTTGAACACAAGACCGACCGGCATTTTTGCGTCCGGGTCGCAGGCAACCGAGATTTCTTCTTCTTTTTTTGTATGAAATGCCTGCGCCGGCGGAACTTCTGTCGGTGACGGAAGATAATCTACAACCGCGTCAATCAAAGGCTGAATGGCGCAGTTCTTGCGTGCCGAGCCGCACAAAAACGGAACAAGACTGCGGTTTATGGTGCGCCGTCTTATTTCTTTTTGAAGCATCTCATTCGGCACAGGCTCGCCCGAAAGATAAAGCTCTGCAATTTCATCATTGTCAGAAGCAATTTCGTCTACAAGCTTTTCGCGGTATTCTTCGGCAAGAGCGCGGCGGCTCTCGTCAATTTCACTTTCAATTATTGTCTCGCCTTCGTCTGCCGGGTCAAAGCGGTATTCCTTCATTTTGAGAAGGTCTACGACGCCTTCAAAATTGCTTTCTGCTCCAATTGGAATTTGAAGCGCAAGTGTCTTTGAGCCGAATTTTTCGTGGACATCGGCCATAACTCTGAAAAAATCTGCGCCGATTCTGTCCATCTTATTGACAAAGCAGATGCGCGGAACGCCATAAGTGTCCGCCTGGTGCCATACAGTCTCTGTCTGCGGCTGCACACCGCCGACGGCGCAAAGCACTGCCACAGCTCCGTCAAGAACACGGAGCGAGCGCTCGACTTCGGCAGTAAAATCAACATGCCCCGGAGTGTCAATCAAGTTTATCTGGTGGTCGCGCCAGTAGGTTGTCGTAGCGGCACTGCAAATGGTAATGCCGCGCTCCTGCTCCTGCTCCATCCAGTCCATTGTTGCCGCGCCGTCGTCAATTTCGCCGATACGGTGAATTTTTCCTGTATAGTAAAGAATGCGCTCAGAAGTTGTGGTTTTTCCTGCATCAATATGCGCCATAATTCCGATATTCCGCATTTTGCTTAAATCAGCCATTTTTTTCTCCCATAAATGTTTTTTAATTTTATCGAAATAGTAAGGGGAAGAGCAACCCCCTACTCAGAAGCGAGGGTTTCCCTTCCCCTTAAACCCTATCCTTTCCCGGCACTGATTAGGGGCTTGCTTCGCGCCCCTAAGTTGTTACGATTAAATAATCCGAAGAAAAGTTGTACTCTAAGTTGACGGACTTGGAGAGCCGGTGGAAGGCAGCGGGGTTTCGTGAGATTAAAAAGCTCGACCCTAAGTTTTTG
>JAGAAX010000040.1 GCA_017614995.1 Spirochaetaceae bacterium | reverse complement strand
ATCTGTCCGTTTGTCGGCTGCATATTGATTTTTTCGAGCGCACCGCCGGTAGCTATTACACATTTTGTAACAGCCTTAAGAAAATCAACTGCAAAAACAAGCCCGCCTTCTGCACCGTTTTTTGCTGTAGACAATTTGTCTATTCCGGCTGAACTGAGAGCGCGGGCTTTTTTAGCACCGCAGCACAAAGCGACTGCATCAAATTCATTCAAGATATGCTCAGCCGAAATGCTTCTTCCAACGTCGGCGTTGAATACAAACTCGACGCCTTCGGCTTTCATAAGCTCAATGCGCCGGTCAACAAATTTTTTGTCGAGCTTCATGTTCGGAATTCCGTACATCAAAAGACCGCCGGCTTTGTCCTCGCGTTCATAAACCGTAACTGAATGACCGCGCCGATTAAGCCAGTCTGCGCAGGCAAGACCGCTCGGCCCGGCACCGATAACAGCAATTTTTTTGCCGGAACGCACTGCCGGTATTTCGGGTTTCATGTAGCCTGATTCAAATGCTTTTTCGATTATGTAAAGCTCGTTGTCGTGCACTGTAACCGCGCCGTCTCCGCAGACAGGGTTTCCGCAGTTGCAGGCTTTTTCGCAGAGTGCCGGGCATACACGTCCAGTAAACTCAGGAAAACTTGAAGTCTTTAGAAGCCGCCATGCAGCCATATCGTATTGCGCGCGGAACAGCGCATCATTCCATTCGGGAATATAATTGTGCAGCGGACAGCCTGTTACCATTCCGCTAAGCTTGATTGCAGACTGACACATCGGCACGCCGCAGTTCATACAGCGCGCAGCCTGCTCGCGGCGTTTTGCGTCTTCCATCACAGGATGAAATTCCTTAAAGTTCTTTATCCGTTCCAGCGGCTCAAAACTTCCGTTTTCAGTCCGCTTATATTCCATAAATCCAGTCGGTTTGCCCATTGTTGTCTCCTTACGCAGTTACCTTTTTGAAGGCGGAAAGAACTGCTTCATCGTGTTTTACTCCGGCATCTTCTTCTGCATAAATCTCTGTCATTATGCGGAGGTAATCGTTCGGGATAATCTTCTTAAAGCATGTTCTGTAGTGTTCCCAGTCAGCAAGAATTGCTTTTGCCTTTTTAGAGCCAGTTTCTTTTGCGTGCTGTTCGATAAGCTCTTTTAAGCGGGCTTCGTCTGTTTTGCCGCGCAAAGTTGTAGTTTTATCATCAAGGTCGTAGCTCTTTACAAGTTCGTGGGTGAGAACTTTGTAAAGATCGTGCTTTTCATCGAGAACGTAAGCAACGCCGCCGCTCATACCGGCGCAGAGGTTGCGTCCGATTTTACCGAGAATTACGGCAGTTCCGCCGGTCATGTACTCAAGACCATGGTCGCCGCAGCCTTCTGCTACAACTGTTGCCCCGGAATTGCGTACGCAGAAGCGCTCGCCTGCAACACCGTTTATAAATGCTGTACCGGAAGTTGCGCCGAAAAGTGCGACATTTCCTACTATTATATTGCCGTCAGCTTCACCTTCAAAATCAGCAGGTTTTGTTACAACAAGCTTTCCACCGCTCAAGCCTTTGCCGAAAGCGTCGTTCGCGTCGCCTGTAAGCCTGATTGAGAGGCCGCGCGGAATAAATGCGCCAAAGCTCTGACCTGCGCCGCCGGAACAGCTTACAATATATGCATCATCATCGAGCTTTCCGCCGAACTTTTTCTGGATTTCGCTTCCGAGAATTGTTCCGAATGTGCGGTCGGTGGATTGGATTGCAACTGTATCACCGTTACCAAGAATTGCATTGTCACCCCGAACTTGTTTCGGGGTCTCTTTTGAACAAGATGCTGAAACAAGTTCAGCATGACAGGCTTTCTCAAAGTTCGGCACAAGTTTTGTCAGATCAAGCCGCTTTTCAAGCTCAAAGTTGAATGTGTCGCGTGTCTTTTTCCATTCAAGCGGTTCGTCTGCCTGTGCAAGAACGCGGCTCAAGTCGATAAGACCGGCTCTCTTAAAGCCCTGTTTTTCTTTCATCTTGAGCAAATCAGTCCGTCCGCACATTTCGTCAATTGAGCGCACGCCGAGCTTTGCCATGTATTCGCGGAGTTCCTGTGCAATGAACTTCATAAAGTTTTCTACATATTCAGGCTTGCCGGGGAAGCGCGCGCGGAGCTTTTCGTTCTGGGTTGCTACACCAAACGGACAAGTATCAAGGTTACATACGCGCATCATTGCGCAGCCCATTGTAATAAGCGGTGCTGTTGCAAAACCGAATTCTTCTGCACCAAGCAGACAAGCGATTGCAACATCGCGTCCGCTCATAAGCTTGCCGTCTGTTTCTATAATTACGCGGCCGCGTAAGCCGTTCTGAATCAATGTCTGATGTGCCTCACTCAAGCCAAGTTCCCACGGTAAGCCCGCATGATGAATTGAGCTTATCGGCGCAGCACCAGTGCCGCCGTCGTGGCCGGAAATCAAGATTACCTGTGCACCGGCTTTTGCAACGCCTGCTGCAATTGTGCCGACGCCTGCTTCGCTTACAAGCTTTACGCTTATGCGTGCGGCGCGGTTTGCGTTCTTCAAATCGTAGATAAGCTGCGCCAAATCTTCTATAGAATATATGTCATGGTGCGGCGGCGGCGAAATCAAAGAAACACCAGGCGTTGCAAGACGGGTCTGTGCAATCCACGGATAAACCTTTTTGCCCGGCAGGTGTCCGCCCTCGCCCGGCTTTGCGCCCTGTGCCATTTTAATCTGAATCTCGCGCGCGCTGAGCAGATATTCTTCTGTTACACCGAAACGGCCTGAAGCAACCTGCTTGATTGCGCTGTTGTATTCTGTTCCAAGACGCTCCGGCTTTTCGCCGCCTTCGCCGCTGTTGCTCTTGCCATGCAGGTGGTTCATTGCGGCAGCCATGCACTTGTGCGCTTCTTCTGAAATTGAACCGTAAGACATTGCGCCTGTCTTAAACCGCTGAACAATTGAGTCTACGCTTTCAACTTCGTCAAGCGGAATTCCGCTTCCGGCTTTTTCATAGTCAAAGTCAAGCATTGCGCGCAGTGTGTGCGGACGGCTGTTGTCGTCAACAAGAGCTGTATATTCCTTAAAGCGCGCATAGTCGCCGTTCCGCGTAGCTTCCTGCAAAGCAATAATTGTTTCAGGATTATAAAGATGATCTTCTGCGTTCGGGCCGCGGCGGAACTTGTGGTAGCCTACGCTGTCAAGGTGAGTGTTCACCGTCAGACCCATGTCGTTCCATGCCTTTTTGTGGTGGTAAACGATGTCCTCTTCAATTTCTTTTAGGCCGATACCGCCGACGCGGCTGACTGTATTTGTAAAGTACTTTTCGACAACGTCCTGCGCAATGCCGACAGCCTCAAAAATCTGAGCCGACTGATAAGACTGAACGGCGCTTATGCCCATTTTTGCCGCAATCTTTACAATGCCGCCGATAACCGCCTTGTTGTAGTCGTCGATTGCAGTGTGGTAGTCTTTGTCCAAAAGCTTCTGATCGATAAGCTCGGCAATTGCTTCCTGCGCAAGATAAGGGTTGATTGCGCGCGCGCCGTAACCAAGGCACATTGCAGCCTGATGAACGTCACGGACTTCGCCGCTTTCCAAAATAATGGAAATCTTTGTGCGCTTTTTGGTGCGGATTAAATATTGCTCAACCGCGCTGACCGCAAGCAAAGACGGAATTGCAGCGTGCTTTTCGTCAACTCCGCGGTCGCTCAAAATGATGATGTTGTAGCCGTCTCTATAAGCCGAATCAATTTGTGCAAAAAGATTGTCGAGGGCAGCGGCAAGTGTCTTACCGTCAGATTTCAAGTCAGGAAATGACATTAAAAGCGAAATGGTTTTTGCGCGCAAGCCCGGCTGATTGAGCGCGGCAATCTTTATAAGGTCGGTTCCAGTCAGAATCGGGTTGTTGATTTCAAGAACGCGGCAGTTTGAGCCCTTTGTATGCAGAAGGTCGCCGTCGCTGCCAACATAAACTGTTGTGTCTGTTACAATCTTTTCGCGCAGGCTGTCAATCGGCGGGTTTGTAACCTGGGCGAAAAGCTGCTTGAAGTATGTGTAAAGCGGCGGATGCTTGTCAGAAAGACATGCAAGCGGCGTATCAACGCCCATAGAGCCGGTCGGTTCAATGCCGTTTCTCGCCATCGGCAGAACCATCTCGTTCAAGTCCTCATAGTTCCAGCCGAATGCGCGGTAAAGTCTGTTGCGCTCTTCCTGTGAACTTACAGGAATCTTTTTATTCGGAATCTTAAGGTCAGCAAGATGAATCAGATTCTGATCAAGCCACTCACCGTAAGGGTTCTTTGTTGCATAAGTTTCTTTTAATTCTTTGTCTGTAATCAGGCGCTTTTGTGCCGTATCGACAAGCAGCATACGCCCCGGCATGAGGCGCGATTTCTTTACAATCTGGCTTTCTGGAATATCAAGAACGCCTACTTCACTTGAAAGAACAAGCATATTGTCTTTTGTAATAAAATAGCGGCTCGGGCGCAGACCATTTCTGTCGAGTGTTGCGCCAAGCACATCACCGTCTGAGTACAAGATTGCAGCCGGACCGTCCCAAGGTTCCATCATCGTTGCCCAGTAATGGTAGAAGTCGCGCTTTTCCTGCGTAAGGCTGTCGTCGTGCTTCCATGGTTCAGGGATACAAATCATAACGGCAAGCGGGAGCGGCATTCCGTTCATTACAAAATATTCGAGCGTGTTGTCGAGCATTGCAGAGTCTGAACCTGTTGTATCAACTTCGCCGTCTCGCGCAAGCATTCGGTCTACGTTTCCGCGGATTGTGTTGATTTCGCCGTTATGCGCAATAAAGCGGTTTGGGTGCGCGCGCTGCCAGCTTGGGTTTGTGTTTGTACTGAATCTTGAATGAACGAGCGCGAGGCTTGAAACATATTCTTTAGACTGAAGGTCTTTGTAGAAAGTGCGCAGCTCGTGAACAAGGAACATTCCCTTGTAAACGATTGTGCGGCTTGAAAATGAACAGATGTAAGTTTTGTGATTGTCTGTTTTTTCAAAGGAAAGGCGGGCTTTATAAAGAAGCTTGTCAAACTCAAGTCCGCGAGCGCAGTCTGCCGGTTTTTCGATAAATGCCTGCCAGATGCTCGGCATACAGTCGCGCGCTTTTTTGCCGAGAACGTCAGCATTAATTGGAACTTCGCGCCAGCCCAAAAGCTTTAAACCGCTGTCTGCAACGCATTTCTCAAAGCGCGCTTTTTCAGCTTTACATTCAGCGCTGTCTCCCGGAAAGAAAATCTGACCGATTCCGTAATCGCGTTCGCCGAGAGAACTAATCAAATCACCGGCTGCTTTTTTAAAGAAATCGTGTGAAATCTGCAAAAGAATTCCAACACCGTCACCTGTTTCGCCGCTTGCATCTTTTCCGGCGCGGTGCTCAAGTTTTTCCACAATACTCAGCGCATTATCAACAATTTTATGCGACTTGCTTCCGTCAATGTTTACAACTGCGCCAATTCCACAGGCGTCATGTTCAAACGATGGTTCATACAAAGTATTCATATTCTTCCGCTCCAAAAACGCAAAGAGCCGCACGCACAGAAACAGCTTTTCTGCACATGCGGCCCCATTGCCGACTTTGAGATTATTGCTAAAAACAAAAGAGGCCGTAGACACAACTTCACCATAATGTGAAATTCTATCTACGACCTCTTTGCCGTAATTTATTTAATAATACTGAATTTCTGTAATAATAGTCAAGAGTTTTTATTGAGTTTAGAGGTTCACTTTACAGAAAACTGTGCTATACTTCTTTATAAGAGGTGAGATATGAGAAAACTTATTGCTTTTGTTGCGGCAGTTTTTGTTTCTGCCATGTTATTTGCCCAGACTGCTCCGTCGGTAAATCTTAAAGACAGTGATGTAAAGAACTGGGCTAAGAACTGTGTTTCCATTCAAAAGGAACTTGATAAACTCGGTATTGATGATGACTATACGTATACTGAAGCTATAGCCGGAAAAGCCGAAGCAGAGAAAGTTCTTGAGAAAAACGGAATTTCCGGCCCGAACCCCATCGATAAATATGCAACGATTCTGCAATGTGCCGCCATTCTAAAAGCTGAAGCAGAAATGGACGAAGAGACTATTGCTATGATGAAGTTTATGAAAGTTGATCCGATCGGTGACTTAAAGAAAAACATCAATTCTAAAGACTATAACGTTGTTTCTTCAAATTCAAAGGCTGTTCTCAAAGCCGTTGATGCCCTAGACAATATGGACTAAAGGGAAACGTCAAATCTTGCTAAATAGTGCTAATAATAGTATTATTTATCGTGCGAGAGGTATTGTATGGAAATGACAATTACAGCTAACGACTTGAAGGTAAAAGGTGTAACACTAATTGATTCTGTTGTTAAAGAAAACGACGGAGCAGTCATTACCGTTCATGGCAAAGAAAAGTACATAATTCTCAAAATTGAAGACTATAACCGTATGAGAGAACTTGAACTTGAAGCCGCTATTTTACAGTCAAAAAGTGATATAGCAAAAGGGCGTTTCCATACAGACGGTGTTGATGCACACATGAACAGGATTTCTGATGTATAAGATTATTTTTACCGCTTCATATGAAGAACGGGCAAGAAAATTTCTAAAGAAACATCCTGATCTTAAAAATCAATATGAAAAAACACTGAAACTTATGGAGCTCAATCCATATCATCCTTCGCTCAGGCTTCATAAATTTTCTGAACTGTTTTCTGTTTCAATTAATATGCAGTACAGAATTTCCATAGATTTTCAAATCGAAGATGATAAAATAATTCCAATTGACGTTGGCGACCATAAACAAATATATGGAAAATAAAATAAAAAACCCGGCGGTTTTTGCGGCGGGTCTTGTAATTGTAAAAAAAGACGGCGCAAAATGCCGGAATCTTGACTTCATAAATATTCGGCTTTAAAATAAGCGCGTAAAGCAATTTACGAAAACCCCTATGAAAGCAAAGATTAAAAAAATTCAGATTTTCTCAATTTCTATTTTCGCGGTTGCCGTTATTATTCTAATCTTTTTTATTCCGGTAAAACGTGAAAAGACAGTTTCCAATACAGAAGAACGCTCTAAAAAGATTATACTAGGCTTTTCACAGATTGGCTCAGAAAGTGCATGGCGCACGCGTAACACACAGTCAATTTTTGAGGCAGCCGAAGCAAACGATATTCAGATTATCTATGATGACGCACAGCAAAAGCAGGAAAACCAGCTCAAGGCAATCCGCTCTTTCATTGTTTATCAGGTTGACGTAATTGCGTTTGTGCCGATTGTTGAAGACGGCTGGGACAACGTATTGCAGGAAGCAAAAGATGCAGGTATTCCGGTTATTCTTGTAGACAGACAGATAAATGCCGACCCTTCGCTTTATGCAGGTTTTCTCGGCGAAAACGGAGTTGAAGAAGGCAGACGCGCCGCGCGCTTTCTTTTGAGTAAATGCCGCGACAGAACCGAAAACGTGACAATTTTCGAGATGTCAGGTACAGAAAATTCTTCAATTGTAAAGAACAGAGCGCGCGGCTTCCGCGAAATTATAAATACAGACCCAAAATTCCAGATAATACATTCAGAAAACGGCGATTTTCTCCGTTCGCGCGGCAAAGAAATTTGCGATATGCTTCTGGCAAATAATGTCAGGGAAAACGGAAACACAACGAACACGCTTTATTTTGACGGTCAAAAAATTGATGCAGTTTTTTCTCACAACGATTCTATGACACTCGGTTTTTTAGACTCGCTTCAGGCTCATAAAGTAAACGCAAAAAACACAATCTTTATAACCATAGATGCCGAGCAGGAATCGATTGACGCACTTAAAGACGGAAAGCTCAACTGCGTTGTAGAGTGCAACCCGAATCTGGGGCCGATGCTTATGGAGCTTGTAAAACAGATTGCAGCAGGAAACACAATTCCGCACATTACATACAACAACGAAACTGTATTTACAGAAGACGATGATTTTTCATTTTATGAGCCGCGCGGCTACTGATTCGGCTGACCAACGGAGCAAAAATTGAAAGACAAAAGCTTAAGACGCACACTTCTAATCACATATATTTCGCTGCTTTTTATTACGCTTATTCCTTCTATATACTCTGTCGTTGTTTCGCAGATTCACACAAAGCAGTACAGCCAGATTATTTCTAACGTAGGCACTGCAAACAGAATCAACCTCATCGCCAAAAACGACATTCCTTATGAGCTGTGGAACATTATCTGCGGAAAAAAAGCAATCGCGAAGGGAAACCACAATGTAATGCTAGATGAAATTTCCTCAGGGCTTTCGCTAATGCTTTTAACGAGCAACAACGCAGACAGCCGCGGCAAGCTTGAAGTTGCAAACAGAGCTGCTACAACACTGCGCCGCAACGTAGACAAGCTTATTACGCAGATGAAGGCCGGAAGCACCGTTACCCAAAACGAAGCCGCTCTCGACGAAATCAGAACCATTACAATGCTTTTCTCAGACATTATGCAGGACTTTATTGTAGCAGAGATTGAGTCAGCCAACGAAACAAACCAGTCGCTGCGCAACACGTCGATAATTCTTACCGCAATTCAGATTCTCATTACAATACTTGCAGTTATCATATCGATAAACAGCTTCATCACCGTTTCTGACGCAATACAGAAGCCAATCTCTGACATGGAAAATCTCTCAACGAAGGTTGCAAACGGCGACCTCATGGCGCGGATTGATATTCCGCATGTTAAAGAACTTGATGCCCTTGCCGCAAACTTAAACACCATGACAGAGCAGATTGACGTGCTCATCAAAAAGAACATGGAAGAGCAGAAGAATTTTCAGAAAGCAGAAATGAAGGCTTTGCAGGCACAGATTACGCCGCACTTTTTGTACAACACTTTTGACACAATTGTGTGGCTTGCCGAAGAAGAAAAAACCGACAAAGTCGTAAAAATCACAAAGGCGTTTTCTGACTTCCTCCGCATTTCGCTAAGCCGCGGCCATGAATGGATTACAATTGCCCAGGAACTTGACCACATCAAAAATTATCTTACAATTCAGAAAATACGCTACGCCGACATTCTGAACTACAAAATTGATGCGGACGAATCTCTCATGGAGCTTAAGATGATTAAGCTTATCTTGCAGCCACTTGTTGAAAATGCCATTTATCACGGAATTAAGAACAAGCGCGGCCGCGGCGAGCTTACCGTTACAGTTCATTATGCTGACGATGAGCGCACATCAATCAGATTTACGGTTGAAGACAACGGTGCGGGCTTTACAGAAGAACGGCTTGCACAGGTGCGCAACGAGCTTAACGCAGGCAGCAGTGATTCAGAAAAACTGACTTCCGTATACGGACTTTATAACGTAAACAAAAAACTCCGTCTTTATTACGGTGAAAAAACCGAAGGACTTATAATTGAATCAGAAGCAGGAAAAGGAAGCCGTATTTCATTCGTGATTCCGGCTTCACAGAATTTGACAGGCGCAGGAGGCGAAAATGTATAGTGTATTTGCAGTTGATGATGAACCGATTGTTCTCGAGGGAATCCGCTCAAAAATTGACTGGGAAGGCAGCAGCTTTACATTTGCCGGAGAAGCTACAGACGGCGAAATTGCGCTCTCCATGATTCATGAACTTAAGCCGGACATTCTCATAACAGACATCAAAATGCCTTTTATGGACGGACTTCAGCTTGCAGAAGCTATAAAGCGCACACAGCCTTGGATTAAGATAATTATCCTTTCTGGGCATGATGAATTTGACTACGCTAAAAAAGCAATTTCAATTGGAATTGAAGAATATCTTTTAAAGCCGTTTACACCAGAAGAGCTTCTTTCAAGCTTAAAGAAAGCCGCACTTGAAATTGACAAAGAACGCAAACAGCTTTCTGATATTTCAAAATTGAAAGAAGAACTTAAATCAAGCACAACCTTAATCAAAAAGGAATTCTTGAATAATCTGGTTCATGGCGCGGCTGACACAAATACCGTTATGCAGAAATGCGCCGAGCTTGGCATAAGCTTAATCTCGCGCTACTACAAGGTGCTGATAAGCCGCATAGAAAGCCGGAGCGGAAACACGCAGAACCAGCAGGAAGCCTGTTCGCTTCTGAACTCATATTCAGAAGCCATAAATCAGGCAGTGTCGTTTTTTCACCACTCTAACCTGCTCGTCTGCATCTTTAAGGGAAGCACACAGGCTGAATTAGACGACAACGCTTTCCGCGCCGCTGAAACAATCGGGCATATTGTAACCAAAAACGCTGATTGCAGCGTTCTCACCGCAATCGGAAAAACTGTAGAACACCTTTCTCAGCTCAAAATCTCTTATGAAGATGCAAAACAAATTCTTGAGATTGAGAACAAAGACTCGCAGAACAGAATCATCAGCTCAGACGACCTTGATGAACCGACTGGAACAAGCGCTGACAGCCCAACAGCTTCAAGCTCTGCACAGCTTGACCTTAAAGAGAACGACCCGCTTGTTGACCGCCTTAAATACGCCGGCAAAAACGATATTTCCGCAATAATCGAAGAATCAATGACGCTGATACGCAGCAACCAGAAGCAGTTCAGCGTTTTTGCGTCTTATCTTCTGGTTGACTTGATTTTTGCAGTTTCAAAGCTGGTTGAAAAGCTTGGCGGCGATATAAAGGAGCTGTACCCGGAAATTCTTCAGCGGAGCTTTATTGACGAAGGCATAAAAACTGAGAACGATTTCAGGAACAAGGTTTCTCAAGTGCTTACATTCGCGCTTGAATACCGCGATTCAAAAATTACCGGCAAATATGGCGACGTTATATTAAAGGCAAAACGCTTTATTGAAGAAAACTACGCCGACCAGAACACCACGCTCTCTTCAGTCGCACAGGCGGTCTGTCTTAGCCCAAACCATTTCAGTACAATCTTCTCGCAGGAATGTAAAACCACATTTATAGAATATCTGACTAATGTCCGTATAGAAAACGCAAAGCGTCTTATGCGCGAAACCGATATGAAAGGCTATGATATAGCCTACGAATGTGGTTTCTCTGATCCGCATTATTTCAGCTATATCTTTAAAAAAAACACGGGGCTTTCGCCCCGCGAGTACAAAGTGAATCTGGAAGAAGAAGGAACTGTCTGACAACAACCGCTTCAGACAGCTCCGGATAGTTTCAAAAACTGCCGTTGTTTGAAACATTTATAGAAAAACCACTTTCCCCTGTGTTTTTTCTCTTTATCTTAACCCGCATTATGACCGAGCTTTTTCTTTCTATAAGAAAGAATTACACTCTGAAGCAGGATAAAGAAACAAAGCATAAGACCTGTTGTAATGCTCTGCCAGTAAGGTTCGCGCAAGCCAGAAGCAACAACAATGTTGTTGATTGTCTTAAGCGACATTACACCAAACAGAGTTCCTACAACACTGCCTACACCGCCAGAAAGCAGTGTGCCTCCAATAATTGAAGAAGCAATCGCCTGCATTTCGGCTGCGGTTGCATTTGAGGCGTTGCCTGCGCCGGTGTGAAGCAGGTAACAGAAGCCCGCAATACCAGCCAATACGCCGCAGAGCACATAAGCAAAGAACTGTGTTCTCTGCACGTTGATACCGAGCATAAGCGCACTTTCGTTGTTGCCGCCAACTGCATAGAGGTTGCGGCCAAAGCGTGTCCATTTGAGCATTGCCCAAAGCACAATTACCACAACAAGCGCAATTACAACACCAACCTCGATTGAAGCCGGAATCCAGTTGCCGTTACGTGCCCATGTGCCCAAAAAAGGAACATCAATTTCAAAGTCTTTAAGCTCAAGGAAAAGCTCGTTTGAAGCTGTGCGCGGTGCTTTACTTACGATGGTAGTCATACCGCGTGTAAAGAACATACCTGCAAGCGTTACGATGAACGGCTGAATCTTGAGATAAGCTACAAAATAGCCCTGTACAATACCCATAGCAAGACCGATGCCAAGCGCAATCAGAACAGAACTAAGAATACCGCCGTTATGGTCTTCCATAAAAACAACAGAAGCCATTGTAATAAGCGCAACAGTTCCGCCGACTGAAATATCAATTCCGCCTGTAATCATTACAATTGTAAGACCACACGCAATTACAATCAGATATGCGTTGTTGTTGAACAAATCAAGGAACTGCTGCGGATTCAAGAAACCGCCGCCCCAGATAAGCATTGCGAGAAGATACATTCCCACAAAAGTACAGATTGTAATTGTCAGAAGCAGAGTTGTGTTAGAAAGAGGCTGTCTGTCTTTTTTTGAGAACAGATTAGTAAAGATATTTGCCATAATTATTTAGCCTCCACTTTTGCAGGTTTAGCAGAAATCTTGTTCTTAAGCTGTTTAAGCCACTGTTTTACAACAGGAGAACCGGCAATAACAATGATGATAATAACTACTGCTTTGTAAGCCTTAACTGCTGTAGAAGAAACCTTCATTGCATAAAGCGTAATTGTCAAAGCCTGAATTATGTAAGCACCAAGGATTGAGCCTGAAAGCTTGAACTTGCCGCCGCCGAGAGAGTTGCCGCCGATTGCAACTGCAAGAATCGCGTCCATTTCAATGTCTATAAGAATTGTCTCGTGGTTGATAAGTCCGATACGGCACACGTTCATAGAACCTGCGAGGGTAACGCACACACCGAGAATCACGAAAACAACCATCTTCATCAAAACAGGGTTGATACCGTTAAGCTTTGCAGCGCGCTCATTGATTCCGACTGCCTGAATGTAAAGACCTAGTGTAGTCTTTTTAAGCAGAAGATTAACAAGCAGAATAAATGCCACAACTACAAGAATCGGGGTTGGTATCGCAATATGCGGAATAAAACCGCCGATGTATTTAAGCAGCGGGCTTTCTACGTTAGGTGTTGCACCGCCGTTAATCCAATAAGCGATAGGACGGCCTGCCGTAAAAAGAATCAGTGAGGCAATCATCGGCTGAATATTGAACTTTGCGATAAGCACGCCGTTAAAAAGGCAGAAAAGAATTGCAACAAAACATGCAAGAACAAGACCTAAAAAGATTGTTCCCGGGTTAATTGTTCCGGCACGCAGAATCTTTACAAAAACTGAACCTGCGATTGCGGCTGCCGCACCGATAGAAATATCCTGACCTTTTGTAGCCGAAGTTACAAGCGTCATTCCGATAGCAAGAATTACAAGCTCAGAAGCACCGTTCAAGATACTGATTAAGTTGCCCGAAAGTACGGTGTTACCAAAGTTGTTCTTCTTAATTACAATGGAAAAGAAGCTCGGGTCGCGGATAAGGTTGAACACAACAAGTACAATAAGCGCAATAAGCGGAATTGCAAGCTGTGATGAAAAAATCTTTTTTATGCTGTTTCCAATTTTATTAGCCATTCTGAGCTTTTCCTCCCGCAATAGTCTGCATAATTACGTCCTGGCGGAGATTGTCGTCTTTAAGCTCGCCGACAATCTTGCGGTCGCGCATAACAATAAGCCGCTGGCAAACAGAAAGCATTTCTTCTATTTCAGATGAAATAAACGTAACGCTTACGCCCTCTTCTGCAAGCTTGAGAACCTGCTTTTGAATTTCAAGCTTTGTACCGACGTCAATACCGCGTGTCGGCTCGTCAAGAATCAAATACTGCGGATGCGTCAAAAGCCACCGCGCAAGAATAACTTTCTGCTGGTTGCCGCCCGAAAGCGACTTAATCGGTGTTTCTTTTGAAGCTGTCTTAATCTCAAGCAGTTTAATAAATTCGTCTGCAAGCTTTTCAGACTCGGCGCGGCTCAACGGTTTTGTAAAGCCTTTGAGAACCTGCAAAGCAAGAATCAAGTTTTCGCGTACAGACAAATCCTGAATAATGCCGTCGCCTTTGCGGTCTTCAGGCAGATAGCCGATTCCGTTTTTCATTGCGTCTTTTGGTTTGGTGATTCTTACGTCTTTGCCGTTAATCTTGACCTTGCCGCCTGTAACGCGGTCAGCCGCAAAAACAGCGCGGACGCTTTCGCTTCTGCCCGAACCGAGCAAGCCTGTAAAACCGTTGACTTCACCTTTATTAATGTGAAAGTCAAATGGACGCACGCCTTCGCTTGAAGAAAGACCTTCTGCTTCGTAGACAACATCGCCTGTTGCTGTGTAAGGACGTTTCTGGTTTTTAAGGTTTGTCATGTCCTCCATGTCTTTACCGAGCATGGCAGAAATCAGCTTGACGCGCGGAAGCTCGCTTACAGTATATTCGCCTACAAGCTCGCCGTTGCGCAAAACCGTAATTTTGTCGCAGACCTCGTAAACCTGTTCCAAGAAGTGCGTAATAAAAATAATGCCGACATTGTGTGTCTTAAGATCACGCATAAGAGAGAACAAAAGCTCAACTTCGCGCTCGTCCAAAGAAGATGTCGGCTCGTCAAGAATAAGTACCTTACATTCCATATCGACGGCGCGTGCAATTGCAACCATCTGCTGAACGGCAAGCGAGCATGTACCAAGCTGCTGTCCTGCTTTTGCCGGAATGTGCAGTTTTTCCAAAATTTCTGCGGCTTTTTTCTCCTGTGCACGTCTGTTCACAAAATGATACTTGCCGCGTCCTATAAACATATTCTCTGCAACCGTAAGATTCGGGCAGAGAGTTATTTCCTGATATAATGTACTGATACCCAGATTTTGGGCATCTTGAGGAGAGCGGATTGTCGCAGGGCCTTCTAAGCCTGCAATTCTTATTTCGCCGGAATCTTTCTCATAAACACCGGTCAGAACCTTTACCAGTGTTGACTTGCCGGCACCGTTCTCGCCCATCAATGCGTGAATTTCGCCTTCGCGCAAAGTAAAGTCTACATTCTGCAGAGCCTTTACTCCGGGAAACTCTTTATAGATTCCACGCGCACTTAAAACAATTTTTTCGTCCATAAAAACATCCTAAAGATTGCCACATCATAAAGCCAAAGAACCCTTCCCTGTTACCTGCCGTATGCCTGTAGGAGAAGCAGACAGCAGGTAACATGAAGACAGTTCAAAAAAAACGGCGTAAAATATGGGTCACACACTTTACGCCGCAATATCCGATTTATTAAAGATCCAGGATATTAGTCACCAAGACCGTATTTATCGATGTCAGCCTGTGTAAGTTTTTTGGCATCGAAACCTTTTTCTTCAGAAATAACTTTCTTTGAAGGTACCTTACCAGTCTTAATCATGTTTTCGATTACAGCAGCCTGGAATGGTGAGCACTGTCCGTCATAGTTCCAGTTGCCTGCGAGCAATTCACGGAGAGCCCATTTGTTGCAGTCAAAGCCCATAACTACTACTTTTCCGTTTACACCGTGTGTAATACCAGCTTCGTCAAGAGCAGCAACAGCACCCTTAGCCATACCGTCGTTTTCAGCATAGATTACGTTGAAGTCTTCTTTAGAGTTGATAACTGATTCAACGATTTTCTTAGCTTCTGCTTCGTCCCATGTAGCTGTCTGCTGAACAACTTTCTTCATTGTTCCTGCAGCAAATTCTTTGTCCAAAGCAGCTGTACGACCGATCTGAGCATCTGAACCCATAGCACCCTGAATATGGATTACTTTGTATTCTTTAAGGTTCTGAGCCTTAAGCCATGCAACAGCTGTATCACCCTGGTTAGCCATGTCTGATACAACAGCAGCTTCATACAAATCTTCTGAAACGTTGATCATGCGGTCAAAAAGGAATACTTTGATTCCAGCTTTCTTTGCTTTCTTAAGTGTAGAAGCCCAACCGTCTGTAGCAGCGGCAGAAAGAAGAATGTAATCAACACCGTCTGTAATAAACTGAGCAGCAGCATTGAGCTGTTCGTCGTTCTTCAAGCTGTAGAAAGATTTTACTTCATAACCCTTAGCTGCAGAGAATACTTCTTCCATATCCTTTACGTTAGCAGCGCGGTAACCTGATTCTGAAGGCGGGTTATTGATAATACCAATTCTAATTGGTCCGCTGGCAGCTTTCTTTGATTTTTTTGCCTTTGGAGCAGCAAACAACATTGAAACTGCACACATAAGTGCAACAACAGCAATAATGCTTTTTTTCATCTAATTATTCCTCCTAATAGATGTTTTTCAACTACAGCTTATACTAAGTCTGCTTAGGTAATTTTTGAATGGAGTTTTTTAGGAATTTATTTTGAATATTTTTGGAATTTCAGCAAATTTACAAAATGTAAAAGGTTTAACCGTAGAATTTTTATTTAAAAAGGTTAGATTTTTTACGATTTTATTTTACAGCCTTTGCGATAATTCCGCCGCCGATAATGACATCGTCTTTGTAAAGCACCACGCTCTGCCCTGCCGCCACCGCTCTCTGCGGTTCTGCAAAAGTAACAAGATAAGGCTGACCCTTGTATGCTGTTGTATCGTCAGACTGCGGCACATACTTTGCGATTTTCGCTTTTACAGGGCGGCTTGCAAGCCTGATTTTGACCTGCGCCTCAATTTCTGTATCAGGCTCTACATCAGCAGGCCAGACAAAATCGTCTGCGATAAGCGCGCTTGAGTTGAGCGCGTCATTTGGCGCAAGCACTATTATGTTGTTTTTTGCGTCTATAGACTGAACATAAACCGGATAGCTTACGGCAACGCCAAGACCGCGGCGCTGTCCGATTGTATAATGCTCAATTCCGCGGTGTCTGCCCAAAATGTGTCCGTCTAAATCGATTATGTCACCGGGCACAGAGGGTTTGTCCTTGAAAAGCATGTCGAAGTATTCTTCGCCGATAAAATCTTGGCTTTCTTCGCGGTTTGCGGCCTCAAGATTTGCGCGCTTTGCAAGCTCAAAAACTTCTGCCTTTTTCATCATTGCAAGCGGGAACCGCACTTTTTCAAGCACAGTGCTTGGGATTCGGTACAAAAAGTAAGTCTGGTCTTTTGAAATGTCCGCCGCGGTCGCAATCATGCAGGGCTTTTTGTCAGTGGAAAAAACGCCGCTTTCTGGGCGCACAATTTTTGCATAATGCCCTGTGCAGAAAAAGTCGTATTTAATGTCGATGCTAGAAATGCCGTCTAAAAGCGCACCAAATTTTATATAGCGGTTGCACTGAATGCACGGATTCGGGGTACGCCCTGCCCGGTATTCTGCCTTAAAATATTCAAGCACTTTCTGCTTATATTCGTCTTTTACTTCTATTACATGATACTCTATATCATGCGCTGCACAGAATTTCTGGCATTCCTCAATGTTTTCTTCTTCACCCGGTCCGTAGCAGGCTTCTTTGATAGGCTTGTCGCTTTTAATTTCGGGAAGCGAACCGTCCCAAAGCGACATGGTAACGCCGATAACATTGCAGCCTTTCTCTTTAAGCATTAAGGCTGTTAAGGTTGAATCTACTCCGCCGGACATTCCGACAACAACTGTATCGCCGGCTTTTGGCATTTCTTGCACGATATAATTCATATTTGCCTATTCTAGCACAAGGTTAAATGCTTATTCAAGCCGGACAGCTAGACAACTACGGCTTCTATTTTGCTTTATAAGCTTTGTCATGCACACCGGCAATAGCTCTACCGCTTGGTTCGTCCATGTTCTTCCATGCGGCGTCCCACTCTAATGCTTTCGCTGTACTACAGGCGACGCCGGCTTCGTGCGGAACACAGCGGGCGGCGCTGTCGCTTGGGAAAAGGCGGCTGTAGATTTCGCGGTAGTAGTATTCCTCTTTGGTTTTTGGAGGATTTACAGGGAAGCGGTTCTCGCGGCGGGCAAATTCTGCGTCGCTGATTTTTTCTTCGGTCATTTTTTTGAGCGTATCAATCCAGTTATAGCCTACGCCGTCGCTGAACTGCTCTTTCTGACGCCATACAATTTCAGCAGGAAGCATGTCCTCGAAAGCTTTGCGCAAAATCCATTTTTCCATCCGCTGACGGTTGGTGAGCGGAGTCGAACCACCGTCACTTCGACTTTGCTCAGTGAGCGGAATGCACATCTTATCGGTTGGGTTTAAGCCCATTGCAATATCTATAAAGTCTTTGTCGAGGAAAGGAACGCGGCCTTCTACGCCCCAAGCCATAAGCGACTTGTTTGCACGCAGACAGTCGTAAAGATGAAGCTTGCTCATTTTGCGTACAAGCTCCTCGTGAAATTCCTGTGCGTTCGGTGCTTTGTGAAAGTAAAGGTAGCCGCCGAAAAGTTCGTCGCTTCCCTCACCAGAAAGCACCATCTTAATTCCCATAGATTTGATAACGCGCGCAAGCAGATACATCGGTGTTGAGGCGCGTACCGTCGTAATGTCGTAGGTCTCAATATGGTAGATTACGTCTGGCAGCGCGTCCAAAGCTTCTTGAATTGTAAAGTGAACTTCGTGATGAACTGTTCCGATGTAATCTGCGGCTTTTTGAGCGGCAATCAAATCGGGCGAGCCTTCAAGCCCAACCGCAAAGCTATGGAGCTGCGGCCACCATGCGCTTTCTTTGCTGTCGGTTTCGACGCGCTTTTTTGAGTATTTCTGTGTAATTGCGGCGATAATTGAGCTGTCCAAGCCACCGCTCAAAAGCACGCCGTACGGAACATCGGACATGAGCTGTGCTTTTACGGCAGATTCGAGGCCGTTGCGCACTTTTTCAATTACACTAGGATTTATGACTTCGCCTTTCTCGTCTGTGGCTTTCGGTGCATTTTTAACAGCGTCGTAAGTTTCCCAATCGCGTTTGTACCAGCGTATCGGTTTAGAGATTCCCGCATCAAGTGCGGGAATGACATGGGTATCACCAGGTATGATGTGCCTGTCATTGTCGGGCTTGATCCGACAATCTTTTCCTGAGTACAAATAACAACCATTCGGGAATTCTTCGATTGTCTGGCAGTCGCCTTCAAGAGCCTTAAGCTCGCTTGCAACGTAGTAGCGTCCGGCTTTGTCCCAGCCCTGATAAAGCGGAATAACGCCGATTTCGTCACGCGCAATAAGATAAACATCGTTTTCACTGTCGTAAAGAGCAAAGGCAAAAATGCCGGAAAGCTGCTCAATCATGGCTGTAAAATCGCCGGAAGCACGGTATTTCTTATAAAGCGGAATGATAACCTCGCAGTCGCTTCCTGTGCGGAATTTATAAGAGCCTTCAAAAGTGCTGCGGATTTCCTTATGATTATAGATTTCGCCGTTAGCAGCAAGAATAATCTTTTCGTCATCGCTGACAAGCGGCTGCTTGCCCGAAAGTGGGTCAACAATACTAAGGCGTTCGTGGCTCAGGATTGCATTATTACCGGTATACACGCCGCTCCAATCCGGCCCGCGATGACGAATTCTCTTAGACATCTCAAGAACCTGCGCGCGAAGCTCTTCTTTCAAGCCTTCGCTAATCGGCTGACTACCGCTGTTTAAATCAAATGCTCCAACGAAACCACACATAAAAACCTCCAAGACTTTCGGAAGCACCCGAAAGTGACAGGCATAAAAAAAGAGGCTGTAGACAGTACTTCGCATAAGCGAAATATTATCTACAGCCTCTTTGCCGTTGAAGTATTTATACTCCAACAAAAAATTTTTGTCAATTATGCAGACCTGTGCAGAATACTACAATTAAAACTGAAATCAAGCCATTTTCTGTCTTCCGTCAGGGGTTACAAAATCATAAAAGATTCTGAACGTAATCAAGAAAATCATATAGCTCATAAAAATGTAGCACCGGTATAAGCTGGCATAAACTGTAGGAGAAAATGCAATTATAAAAGCAGAACAAAAACCTGCACACATAAGGAGCACATTAAACAAACCCTGAAATTTGCTCTTCATAACAGCATAAATCTGATACAAAAACAGTGCAGCAATAATCAGCAGAATCAGACATTCAAGCAGAACTTCAGCCTGCGAATAATTTGAAAACTGAGCAAGCTTGTTATTTGCAAGCAAAAAATCTTTTGTAACAGCCCTAACCGGAATCGTCAGCAGAACAAAAGCATCTAAAAAAAACTGAATAATGAAATTCTTCCGGCTTTTTTTATAAAACGCAAACGAAAGAACTATACACAACGGGAATATACAAAGCGCAGGCGTGTTAGAAATAAAATAGCTGACTTTATCTGAAAGATAATACGGCAATATTGTAATTAAACCAAGCTGAATCTTATCAAAAAGCGACAGTGACGGGTATTCAGGAAACCAAAATTTTGTTTCTTCTACAAGACGGTTTTTGTTTCCCGGACAGGTAAGAATAAACACAATCGAAGCCACACACAAGATAATCAGGCTCAAAAGATACAAATCAGCTTTTTGAAACCGCCTGTTTTTAATTATACTGAAAAGAAGAAATGAAACTGAAAGTCCCAAAATTAAGGCAGCAACCTGTTCCTGATTTATTGCAAAAGCAAAAAGAATAAAAGTAACTGCAATTTGAAGCTTTGACGGCGATTTTCCTTCAAAGATTTGCTTCAGCATAACAAAACATGGCAGCACTGCCGCTATAGGCCACAAATAATTCACAGTTGTTGCGCCCCATCCGGCAGTATACAAAGAATTATAATCAGTAAAAATCAAAATAACCGCATAGACCACAGCGGCATAACGTTTTTGCGGAAAGCAGAGTTGAATCATACATTCTGCAATAAGCACAAAAGCGGCAACATCAAAAAAACGCCAGACACCAAAATCCAGCCTGTAGCAGTTCAAAAGGACAGCTTCAATAATCATGCGTGAAGACCAGCTGTTATAATGGCTTTTTAGAAAACCATAATTTATAAAAGGAGAATCGTCTTTTAGCAAAGAAGAATAATGGAAATCGTCTCCCGATTCAGGCATACAGAAATGAATTACACATAAAGCAATTATAAATACAGCAAGGGAAATATAATGAAGCCATTCTTCTGTTGAAACCGTTTTCAGTTTGCGCTCAAGATATGAATAGAAAGTCATTTCCGGCTCAGAACGGAACTCTTTTATTCTTGAAAAAATGAATACAGCTATTTTCAAAAGAACAACAGCAGCGAGCATTAAAAAAATCAACTGGCATTCCCAGTTTAAAAAGCGCCCATGCCAGACATCATGTGTTAATGGTCTGCCAATATGTTTTTCACCAAACAAAATGATAAATTCCCGTACTTGAGGAATGAACAGGACAAGAGTACAAAAGCCTGCAATAAAATACAAATTTCCAAGAATATTCAAAATTTTTCTGATTTTTTCTTTTTCCATAACACACCTTAAAGTATAAGTGATATTTCATACTATCATATAACATACTGAAAATACTAGTAATTAGACCTGTTCGGAAAGCTGTATTGGTAGCGTAGCTTCAAACCAGTTTCCGAACACGTTTATTAGAGAACTGCCTTTGTACTTACTGAAATTATGATTTACAATACATGAATACAAGGAATTCACAATGAAGAAAATATTCACCCTGTTTTTGGTTTTATGTCCGGTGCTTCTTTTTGCACATGGTGTTACGGTGTATGACCATTCTAAGATTAAAGAAAGATCTACTTTTAGAATTATGGGCGAAATCGAGTTGCGCACAGAAAAAGATACAGCTGCATTGCCAAAATACAGGACGCTGAACCACGAGTTCGGCATGAAAGTTGATGTTCTTGAAATTGTAAAAGCCGGAGATTACGAAAACCAGCATGGGCTTTGGCTCTGGGTGCTTCTTGCAGCACCAATGTGGGCAGATAACGGCGACTGGCTTGAAAAATACCAGAAATTCCTGCTCTTTCTCCCCGATGAAACGCCGCTTTTCGATTTTGAGGAATATTAAAAGCATTATCTCAGGCAGCGTTGCTTTTTTGTTTGCTCCATTTAATAGTCGTGTTATAATGGCAGCATTATGGAAACAAACATTATTAAACGTATAGTCAGCGCATACAATTCTGTAAGCCTGATTTTGAGAATTTGTGCAGGAATTGTAATCGGTGCAATTCTTGGTATCTTTCTTTCCGGCGCCGGATGGATTTCGGTGTTCGGAAGCCTGTTCGTCGGTGCGCTCAAAGCTATTGCGCCTGTGCTTGTATTTGCGCTTGTTTCAAGCTCTCTTGCAAAAGGCGCGGCAAAGCTTGACCGCCGCTTTGGTCTGGTAATTATTCTTTACCTTATCACAACGCTTTTAGCATCGCTTGTTGCTGTTTCGGCAAGCTTTATCTTTCCGCAGACAATTACGCTCGCCCAAAAAGTTGAAGTTGACGCCGCACCGGCAGGAATCGGTCAGGTTTTGAACAATCTGCTTATAAACGCAGTTTCTAACCCGATTGATGCTCTTGTCCGCGCAAATTACATCGGCATTTTAACTTGGGCTTTGATTTTCGGGCTTGCAATGAAAAAGTTTGCCGGCGACACGACAAAATCAATGTTCACTGAAATTGCACAGGGCATTTCTCAGATTGTACGCTGGATAATAAATCTTGCTCCGTTTGGAATTATGGGGCTTGTGTTTGAGACTGTCTCAACAAACGGTCTCGGCATCTTTACAAATTACGGGAAGCTGCTTTTAGTGCTTGTCGGTTCAATGCTTTTCATGAACCTAATTGTTTCTCCGGCGATTGTCGCAATCATACTGCGCCGCAATCCGTATCCGCTTGTTTTCCGCTGTCTCCGCGAAAGTGGAATTACAGCTTTCTTTACGAGAAGCTCCGCCGCAAACATTCCTGTAAACATGGAACTTTGCGAAAAACTCGGGCTTGACGAAGACATGTATTCTGTTTCAATTCCGCTCGGCGCAACAATCAACATGGACGGCGCTGCCATTACAATTGCCGTAATGACGCTTGCTGCTGCAAATACACTCGGCATTTCTGTTGACATTCCGACAGCACTGATTCTCTGTGTACTTGCAACGCTCGGTGCCTGCGGTGCTTCTGGAGTTGCAGGCGGTTCTCTGCTTTTAATTCCGCTCGCATGTTCGCTTTTCGGCATTTCAAACGACATTGCAATGCAGGTTGTCGGCGTCGGCTTTATCATCGGTGTTGTTCAAGACAGCATGGAAACCGCGCTCAACTCATCAAGCGACGTGCTTTTCACCGCAACTGCCGAATATTATTCATGGAAAAAGAGCGGCAAACCGCTCCTCGAAAAATTCTAGATTTTGCTGTTAATTGACAGGCAAAAAAACAGGCGGAATCATTCCGAATTCCGCCTGTAAATTTCAGTCTGAACTAGATTAGTCCTGCAAAGCTTCGTAGCCTTCTTCGCCGGTGCGGACTTTTACAACATTCTGAACATCGTATACAAAAATCTTTCCGTCGCCGATGTTTCCTGTGTAGAGCACCTCTTTTGCGGCAGTAACAACCAAATCAACAGGAACTTCGCTTACAACGATGTCTACCTTAATCTTTGGCAGCAGTGTCATATCCATTTCAACACCGCGGTACTTCTGGGTGTTTCCATGCTGAACGCCGCAACCGAGTACGTTTGTAACTGTCATACCTGTTACGTTTATATCGTTCATTGCAGCCTTGAGTTCTTCGAACTTGCTCTGGCGTGTAATGATTGTTACCATGTGGAACTTTGCGTCAGGGCGGGCTGTAGCCTTTGTAACCGGAACTGCCTTTTCAACTGGCACTGAACCCGTTTCTGCGGCGGCTGCTGCACTTAAACCGCCGATGCCTGCTTCGCCTTCTGTCATAACCTGCGGCGCCATAATAAAGCCTGCATAACTTGAATCAATGCCATGCTCAAGCTTATCAAGACCGATGACTTCTTCTTCGCGGCTTGCTCTAAGTCCATGGAACTTCTTAATCAGTGTGAATGTAATCAGCATACATACTGTTGTCCATGCAACAATTGAAACTTCGCCGAGAGCCTGAATTCCAAGGTGATGGAAACCGCCGCCGTAGAATACGCCGCTTTCAACATTGAACAGGCCGTCTGACAATGTACCCCAGATACCGTTTGCAAGGTGAACTGCAACAGCACCAACCGGGTCATCGATATGAAGCTTAATATCAAGCCCTTCAACAACAAGCACTACAATAAAACCTGAAACAATGCCGATTATGCTTGCGCCGAGCGCGTCAACTGTGGCACAAGTCGGTGTAATTGCAACAAGACCAGCCAAAGAGGCGTTCAAGGTCATAGAAACATCAGGCTTGCCGTTCTTTACCCATGTAAAGAGCATTGTTGTAACAGCGGCAACTGCCGGAGCAATTGTTGTAGTTGTGAATACAGCAGCAAGACCGCCTACTCCGAGCAACTGTGTACAGGCAGCACCGTTAAAACCGTACCAGCCGAACCACAGAATGAATGTACCCAAAGCACCCAAAGTCAGAGAGTGACCTGGAATAGCATGAACCTTTGTTACTTTGCCGTTCTTGTCATAGTCATACTTTCCGATACGCGGACCAAGGAAGATTGCACCAATCAAAGCGGCTGTACCACCAACTGAGTGGATTGCAGCACCACCGGCAAAGTCTACGAAGCCGAGCCCTGCGAGCCAGCCCTGTGAGTTCCATACCCAGCCTGCTTCAATCGGGTAAACTACAGCAGAAATTACAGCTGAATAAATACAGTATGCGCTGAACTTTGTGCGCTCAGCCATAGAGCCAGAAACAATTGTCGCGGCAGTTGCGCAGAACACAAGGTTGAACACAAAGCTTGACCAGTCGCCGTCTGCAAAGTTTGTGAAAAGCTGCAAATCGGGTTTGCCGATAAAACCAAAGAAATAATTCTCGCTCATCATCAGGCAGAATCCGAGCAGCATAAAACAAGGCGTTCCGATACAGAAATCCATCAAGTTTTTCATGATGATGTTTCCCGCGTTTTTCGCTCTTGTAAAACCAGTTTCAACCATCGCAAAGCCGCACTGCATAAAGAATACCAGTGCCGCACCAATCAGGAACCACACGCTCCAAACTTCACTCATAAAAGCCTCCAAATCTTGTCATTGCAGAATGTTATCTGGCAATCCTTGTCATTGCCGGACTTGATCCGGCAATCTAAGATTTCCGGGTCGAGCCCGAAAATGACAAACTAAAAAAAACGGCGGTGATATCAGACTTCATGCATTGTGCACATATACATGAAAACCGACATCATCGCCGCTAAAAAAACGCTGCATTCCGCTTCTCTATAAGAAACAAAACACAGCGTCTTTGCTGAAAAAAGAAAAGACGTCGAAGATTGCTCTACAACGTCTTTGTCTAAGTTGCTTTATTTATACCGAAATCAAAAAAAAGTGTCAATATGCTTTTTGGTTTTTATCCAATTTTTTTTTGCGTGTCATTTTTAGCTTCAGACCCGTCTTTGCGAGGAGTGTAACGACGAAGCAATCTAATGATGTACACATGCTACCGAGCACGTCAAGTGTCATTATCGGGCGTGACCCGATAATCTTGCAGACAGATTGTCCGGTCAAGCCGGACAATGACACAGAGGCGAGCTTAACAATGATACTGTGGCGCATCCGGTTGCTGAGCGGAGTCGAAGCAACCCGACAATGACACTTGCAAAGTCTTTCAAGATTTGCCGTAAGGCAAATCTTGGCGAGTTCGCCAGATTAATCCCTAATTGTAGATTAATCCACCTGCGAACCGCAGTCACTTCGACTTCGCTCAGTGACCATAAACACGCCCGACAATTGCAGCACTACTAAAAGCTGTATTTGCCTTTTAGGTAGAAGGTGCTCAAGTTTTTGTACTTGCCGTATTCGCCGGTGCGGCCGCCGGGACCGGCTAGAAAGATGTATGCGCCAACCGAGACGCTTGTCTGGTCAGAGACGCTGTATTTGACAGACGGTGCAAACATTGTGTCAAAATCATCAAAGTTTACAGCAAAACTCAAGCCGGCTTCGAGCGTTTCGTTCAAAAAGTTTCTTGAAGCACTCAATGTTGCGCCATGCGTAAATTTGTCGGTACGCTCAAGCTGCTTCAAATCGCCATAAACGCGGTCAAAATGATACTGCGCGGTAAAAGTCCAGCCCTCCGGCATCCAGTCTATGCCCACAAGAGCCGCAAGTTCGTTGTGCTGTTCTGAGAACTCACCGCCGCCAGAAAGTATTGATTCAGCCGATTTTTGGAAATGGCGCTTTGGAAAATACGCCGTCTCAAGCCTTAGCACAGTCGGGCCGATTGGCAGAGCCGCGTCTGCACCGAGCATAGCCATGCGCTTGTACTCACCGCTTATAACCATTCCGTTCGGCATTGCAGGGTACGGAAACTGCGGCGCGCTGAAAGTAATTGAATAATTCAAAAGCGGAACGTCGTCCCAGCCGTAAAAGCCGTAAAGCGAAACGTCTAGTGCCGAAAAATAGCCCGAAACTTTAAGACCGTACTCGCCGTTTTTAATTGAAGCCTTCGGCTTTTCAAATTCTTTGATTTTTACCGGAAGCACAAGCGTTGTGTTCATAGCCGGAATTGGAAAATCCACAGTGTCGGGCACAAGAAGCTTGCGGAGTATGTTGCCTTCGTCAAGCGGAAGCTTTGCCGGTGTAAAAAACGGAATCCACCATGCGTCAGCCGTAAACGAATTGCCGTTGAGCGAAAAGCGGAGGGCGTCAACGCCTAGCTTTGAATTATCGCTTGTAATAGCGGCAAAGCTAGACATGTCGCTTGGGCAGAGCACGTTTGTAATGTCAACTCCGTCTGCCTTGCCCCATGCCGCTTTCTGCCGCCCTACCCTGATACCCCAGAACGCGCCTGAATAGTCAATCCAAGCTTCGTTCATGGCAAAACTGCGGTAGCCGAAATTTCTGACTTTGGTCTTTTTATCAAAGTCACTTATGGTGTTCAAAAGTTCTACACCGTTATAGATAAAACTGAAATTGGCATAGCCCGAAAAGTTGTTGTAATATGCGTCGAGCTTGCCTGTAAAAAAGGCATCGCCTAATGTGAAGTGGCCTTTGTAAGCGTCTCTGTCACGCCAGTGTGCAGATGCCCCTACAACAGCCTCGACATCGCCAGAAAAGTCTACACCGCCGTCCGCAAAAGAGAATCCGAATGTGATAAGCATTAATAATATAGAAAGAACGAATTTTCTCACAATAAACCTCCTGTAAAGCGTGGCGGCGCACAAAATTGTCATTATCGGGCGTGACGAAATACCGTCATTGCGAGCCAAAGGCGAAGCAATCTAATGCTGTGCACAACCTTTTAGAGCAGATTGCTTCGTCGCGTTGCTCCTCGCAATGACGCTTTGTGCGCAAAAACTAGAAGCGGACTCTGCCTTTTTCCAATGCGGCAACTGTAAACAGCGAATCGTCTATGTCGTCTGCGTTGTACACAATGTTTTCAGTTGCAATAAGCGACCAAGTGCCTGTCTGTACGTTTTCCATCTTCATATTTTGAGCCGTTGTGTAGCCGTCAATTGTCGTAAAGTCTGTACAGTAAAGAACGCGGTGAAGCTGATCCTGTCTGTCGTAGAATTCGCAGCGGCGCAAGATGAAGTCGCTCTTTGATATATACGAAATGTAGCGCGGGTCTTTTTCAGTGTGTGCCTTGCTTATGCACTCAACTTTGTAGCATTCAACGCCGTCAATTGATTCTTCGCCGAGCAGATTGTAGTCATATTTGTTGAGGCTTCTGTCGCCCATGTCCTGATATGTAAAGTCTGTGCCCATAAAGCTGCCTTCGCTTTCTGAACCGCTTGAAGCGATGCGGCGGGTTTTCTTCATAGCAGGCATATAAAGCCAGTTGTCAGAATCTTTGTTGTCATCTTCATAGTCAAACATAAGATAGCCTGTACCGGCGACATCTTTAGGTGTGGTAAACACAATCAAAGATTTTGAAACATCGCCGTATTCCTTGCTCTTCATAATCACTTTGCGGATTCTGTCAGTGCCTTTCTTAGAATGAATCGTAAGAGTGGCAGTTGACGACGAAGTTTTTGGCTCTGGCACTTCATCAGCTTTTTTCATGATGTCGTAGCCTGTAAGTGACTCTGCGAAAAGCGCGCCCGCAAGCAGCAGTGCCGAAATTGAAAGAATTGTCTTTTTCATAAAAATCTCCTTATATTTTGTCATTACGACAAAGTTTTCGTCATTGCGAGCGAAGCGAAGCAATCTTCTATTAGAAGAGATTGCCGCGTCGCTATCGCTCCTCACAATGACGCTAATCTTTCTTTTTGCCAAAAGGCTTAGTCATATAAAGCAGAACCGGCGTAATTGTGTAGTCTGCAATCAACGCGCTGCCAAGACCGACAATCGAAAGCCAGCCGATATTTACCAGAACGCTCATTGTGCTTGTAAGGAAAATCGCAAACATGGCACAAAGAATAATTGTGGTCATAATCATTGTCTTACCGATTTCGCGGTATGAGTTCAAAACTGCCGAGCGGTAGTCGCCGGTAAGTTCCCAGTGATATTTGATGTGGTTCGTAAAGTGGATTGTGTCATCAACTGCAATACCAAGAATCATCGGCATAATCATTGCGGTAATCATGTCTAGGTTTACGTTTGCATAACCCATAATTCCACCAATCAAAACAATTGGTACCACGTTTGGAATCATTGCGATAAAGCCTGTTCTGAATGATGTAAAGGCAAGTATGAGCAGAATCAGAATTACAAGCAGCGAAGTTCCGATTGATTTGATGGAACCGCGGACAAGCTTTCCGTTCATCTGTGCATACTGAACAACCTCACCTACTACACCCGCATTCGGTGCATCAGGGAAAAGTTCTTTAATCCACTTATTTACTTCTGCAAGATTCTGAACAATTTCTTCGCCATCATAACCGGCAAGTTCAATATGAAGATATGCTGCCTTAAAATCTTCGCTGATATAATCATACAAATCATTACCACCAGAAATCTCATAAAGGAACATAATCTGGCTTACTAAATCTTCGTCATCTGGAATGATGTAGAAATCCGGGTTATCCTCGTTGAGCGTGCGGTTCATTTCCTTTATAATTTTTGTTACAGAAGAAACGCGCGGCTTTCCGTTAGAGATTTTTGTTGAGTTCAAGGTACCGATACGTTCAGCAAGAATATCCATGTTCTTAAGAACCTCGGGATTTTTAATTGCATCTTCTTCAGGGTACTCTATCAAAACTTCATAGCTGTACTGGCTTCCAAGCTGACTTCGTGTAATTTCCATAAGACGCTTGATGTAAGGAGTCCGCTCGCCCATCATATCAGAGTAATTCATATTTACTTTGATTTTGAAAATTCCCGGTACAACTGCTGCAACAATAACAACGGTTGCAATAACTGTAATCCATTTTTTATTGAGGATTGATTTTCCCATTGCTTCAACGCGAAGGTCTGCTTTTGTAGCTCCGGCTGTATCTACAAAGGTTGGATCAGGCTCCTGGTCTTTTCCAAAGCTGTAAAGAACTGGAAGCAGCGTCATGATGTAAGCAAATACCGCAAAAACTGCGGCGGCGGTAATTCCACCAACCCATCGCATAGGTCTGATTCCAGCAGCAAGGAAGGAAAGCATTCCGGCCATTGTTGTAATTACGGTAAAGAACAAAGCCCAGCCTGAATCGCGGATACTCATTACAACTGATTCGCGCCGCTGACCAGTTTTTCTGAAATACAACTTAAAGCTGTTGATGTAGTGAACTGCATAACCAACTGCAAGTGCCATAGAAAGAAGCACTGTTACAAGAATCATTGTATTATTGCCTTTGATTCCCATCCAGCCGGAAAAACCAACTGTTGTGGTCAAAGCACCAACTGTAGAAATTGCAGGAACTACAACTCCGCGGAAAGAGCGGATAAACAGAATCAGACAGATAAGCATTACAAGGAAGCCGGCTGCAATTCGTGTTACACATTGTTTTGTAATTGCCTTTCCCTCTTCGTATTCTGTATAAGAAAGTCCTGCAGGACGGATTTCCCATTTGTCTGATTTATATTTATCAGATGTGAAAATTGCCATTGCCGGTGGAGCAATCTTTGCCATTGCTACATCAATACTTTCGGAATATTGCTCAAGATTTACAATAAGCCAGGTTTCAGTGCAGTCTGGCGTAACAAGTGTGTTTATAAGTGACTCACGGCTTAGGATGAATGCTTTCTTTTCTGCAAGCTCCTGCGGGTCAGTTGGAACTCCGTCTTCAAAAGGGCTTGAAACTTCAAAGCCCTCTTCTGTACCAACAGGAATCGAAAGCTCCATAAGGCTTGTGATGCTTCCTGCATAAGGAACATTCTGTAAAAGCTCATCACCGAGCTCGTCAATCATCTGAAGAACTTCAGGATCAAAAACATCTTTAGCCTTAATGTGAGCCAGAAGACTGTCTGTTGAGCCGAAAATTGCTTCAAAGTGATCCTGATTCTGTTTTGTTTCTTCCCAGTTGTCAAACCAGTCTTCTTCGCCGTTATCAAGCTCAAGACGCGAAAGTCCTAAGCTTCCTACAACAGTAATAAGCAGTAAACCTATGATAAAAGCCCAGCGGTGTTTTACTTCAAAACGTCCGAACTTTTCAAACCAATCGTTAATCTTTGTTACTTTCATAAACACCTCGTGATAACGCTGTTATCTGATAACGCTGTTATCATAACGATAACAGCGTTATCTTGTCAAGAGAATTTGATAACATTGTTATCTTTTTTTGTTGACATAAACACAAAATTCAATAAAAATGAACTTACTGGGGAAAAAATGGCAGAATCTTCGTTAGATACAAAACAGAAATTGTTAGAAAGTGCAAAAAAAGAGTTTCTCGAAAAAGGTTTTAACGGTGCATCGCTCCGCACAATTGCCGCCAATGCCGGTGTAACCACAGGTGCAATGTACCGTCATTTTAAAGACAAAAATGCTTTTTTCTGTGCCCTTGTTGATGATGCCATAGATGCATCCCTTAAAGTTGTTTCACTAGCAGGAACAGATAATCATGCTTCTTTTGATATGCTGCATATACAGGAACATATTGATCTGGAAAACAAATCTACTTCTGATTTTATGAATTATATGTTTGATAATTTTGATGCCTTTACTCTGCTTCTTACAAAAGCTGCCGGCAGTGAGCACGAAAATTTTCAGGAAGAAATCTGCGAGCTTTATACAAAGAACTGTGAAGAAACCTTTAATTGGATGTACAAACATAATCAGATTACAAAAAAAGTTTCCTCTATGACCGTTCACTTTATGGCATCAACAACAATCAACGCCTTCTGCGACATCATCCTTCACAAAATGACCAAAAAAGAAGCCAGCGCATATATTTCCGATATAATGGAATTTACCCGCGCCGGATGCATTCAGGTTTTAGGCATGAATGCCGGGATATGACATCAACATTAGAAAAAACTGATGAAAAATGAACATAACTGTAGT
>JAGAAX010000039.1 GCA_017614995.1 Spirochaetaceae bacterium | reverse complement strand
ATCATAAAGCAAGGTCTACTGCCGGAATGTTCAGACATTTTTTTTACAGTATTGTTGCTTTCATGCTAAACAGGAACCTGGATTACTATAAAAATTATTTTAGAATCCGTTTAGCATGAAAACTCGAATTTCAGGCTATTAGTCTTTGCATTCTTGCATGTTTTGCAATGCTTACATGTATCAGTGCAACACAAAAGGCTGAACAATCACAAAGTGAAATTGTTCAAATCAAACAAAAGGAAAATTCCTTAAATTCTGCTGAAACTGTTTTAGTAAAACGCGAACCTAAAACAACAGAACTAGAAGGTACTTGGAAAAGTGTTGAAAACGAAGACATTCCATACATAAAATTTTACGGCTCTTATTTTCAATTGATAGAAATTATGTCTGAAAATGAGTATTATGAAGTAAAAGGTACATTCCGCATAAAAAAAGACGGTTCTATTACTTTGCTGTTTGCTAAAATCTGTGATGTTGTGGACGGTGTTTCCAAAGGTTTATATGATTTAAGTGAATACAAATGGATAACAAATCTTCCTGATAAAATCACTTGTGAAAACTATTCTGTAGATGGAGACGTTCTTAGACTTGGTACAGCCACATTTACAAGATGTGAAGATATTGACTGGCGCATTAAATAATTGCACCTAGTATAAAGAAATCTTAGATTTGCAGAGGGTTTTGAGACAATCTCAAAACCCTTTTTTATGCATAATGCTTTTTCTGATTAAAACGTAGTTGTTAAAGCGCAGCTTGCAAGCATAAAAGCTATTGTTGCGGCAAAAGCTGCATAAAACATAAGCTTATTCAGTTTTTTCATTTCTTTAACCCCCAGAATTTTGCGTCAAATTTTGATTCAAGCTGTGCCTCAACGTCGTCGTCTAAAGGCGCAAAAAAGTCTATGTTACAGCGTCTTTCAACTTCGTCAACAGGAACAGCAAAATCAATAAACGGCTTGTCAGAGCCGGCATTTGGCAGAATAAAGCCGATTGCAGACCATTTGTCATCGTCAGTGTGTGCTAAAAGCACCTTGTAATAATACTCCGGCACAGCAACTTTGCTTTTTCCGATTGTCTTGTACTTTTTCTTTTCAAGGATTGGCCCTGAAACAGTGTAGACTGTGCCGAATTCTTTTGCCCAGTCACGCACCTTCTCTTCAAGCTCTTTCCAAATTCCGCGGTTAAAATCGGCAGTCTGCGGACTCATGTTCGTCATATAGAACGAATCGTCCATTGATTTTTCGCTCCATGCAAGGTCGGCGGCAGGAACCAAATGACCGCGGTCATAGCCTGAACCCTTGTAATCGGCAAGAGTTGACGAACCGGTCTCAACTTCCGGGTCTGGTCTAAAATTGTCGGTTCTGCCCGAAGCCTTTTTCTTCAGTTTTTCGCGGGTAAGGCAAGTTGCAGCCCATTCAGCCTGTTCATAAGACTCGCGGTAGCAGAGACTATAGCCGGTATAATCGCGGTGAATGTGGTCTGCACCGCCCGGGCACACAGGCAGAAGATATTCGTCAGACAAATCAACATTGCCGATTTCCGTTCCGCCTGAAACCTCTGTTTTGTCTTCATCTTGTGTAAGAATCTCTGCAATTACATCATCAACAACACTGCGGACTGTCGGCGAATATTGATAGGCAAAAAACAGGACGACAGCAGCAACCGCTATAATTATAAGTTCTTTCAGCGTAAGCTTTATGTGCCTGCCGCTTTTCGAGCTTCCAGATTTTTTTGAACTTCCGCTTGAAGCAGATTTTGACTTAGATTTTGTAGCCTTTTTTTCCGGCATAAATTCCCCCTAAAATTTTTCTGCGCCTTTATAGTACGGCGCGTCGTCTTTTTCTATGATTCTTACAACCGGCTCAGTCCGCTCAAAAACCATCGGGAAATTCTCACTTCCGACAAGGTGAACTTCGCCGTCCATTTGAACCAGAATCGGACAGCCGTATTGAATTTCAATTTTTTCAGCCGTACAGAGAAAAGCCGCCTTGTTGTCTACATGAGTTCCGGCCTTAAACTTTTCTTTGAGAAGCATTTTAGATATAAGCGACATTTTTTTTGCGACACACACATTTCTGTCGTCGGGCAGTATTTTCTGGTGGCTGCCGTAAGTTCTGTGCCCGGAAACGCCGAGCAGACAGAATGTAATGCCAGTTTCAAGATTTGCAATTACATTGCCGTCTTTGTCATAAGCTGAAATTTTTGCCGTCCCGGACTTGTACTTAAAGCCGTAGAACATGCACGCTAAATCTATCCAAATTTTATAGAAATTGCCCGGCAGGTGGCTTTTCGTTCTGTTGGTCATGTGCGTAATAAATGCGTCAATTCCTATACTTGCAATATTGAACGCATACCACGGCGGGTTTGCTGAAAGGCTCTCGTCATTATGCGAATATTCAAAAGACGGAATCTCGCTGCCCTGGCGGCAGTTTACGCGCACAGCCCGCTGACACGCAAAATGTGATTTTTCTTCTAGCAGAGAAAGCGATTCTTCCAAATTCCAGCCGTCAGAGCCGTCGTTGCCTGTGCCGAAAGGCAGGCGCAATATTGTTATCTTGTTTTTTACAAGGTCTGAATATTCACCGCCCAAATCAAAGGCTATATGAACCAAAGCGGTCTGTACCTCTAAAGAAGTACCGTCGCCGCCGGCTGTAACAATCAGCTATTCTTCGTCCTCGCTCTCGCTTAGGGCTGCTTCTTTTACAAGAGACTGCACAAAAACAGCGGTCGCGCCCGCACGTTCAGTTTCATATACTTTTATTGTGAAATCTCTGCACATCTGCGGCTTTCCTGCGGCAGTTTCAGATTTTCTTTTAAGCACTTCTTCATGCAAATCTGCTATGCTCTTCCGCGTAAAGCCGCCGGCAGCCGGATTTGCAATTACAACAACATGCAGGATTTTGTCTTTCCAAAGCGCACACGCCTTTATAACCGGTGCAAGATATTTAGATAAATCTGTTGTGTTCATTCTGCTAGTATACACCGAATTTTGCGCCAATAAAAGCCCGAACTTCTAGTTTTTAGGATTGCGGTGGCTGAGCGTAGTCGAAGCCACAATAAGCGGATTTTTTTGTTTAAAATTGAAAATCGGTTATTTCGACTTGGTTCGACTACGCTCACCAACCAACGCTCAATAACCGATTTTCGCTAAAAAAGTACGATTTTTTCTAAAAATGCAGACTATTATAGTTCGCCTGATTCGGCGGCGCCTGGCAGACCTATATCTTTTCTATAGAACATTCCGTCAAACGAAACATCTGCCATTGCGCTATATGCGGTTTTGAAAGCTTCATCAAAGGTGCTGCCAAAAGCTGAAACAGCAAGAACTCTTCCGCCTGATGTAACAAGCTTGCCGTTTTTCTGCTGACCGCCGGCAATAAACACTTTGGTGTTTTCGCCGCCTTTTTTGAGCGTAATTTCTTTGCCCTTTGCATAAGCATTCGGATAGCCGCCTGAAACTGCAACAGGTGCGCAGACAAAGCCTTTCTTCCATTTCATGTTTGATGAAAAATCTTTAAGAGCTCCTGTCTGCTTTTCGTCGATAATTGCCTTGCACAAATCTGCAAAATCAAAATCCATCAGCGGAAGCACAGCCTGTGTTTCAGGGTCACCGAGGCGGACGTTGTATTCAAGAAGTTTAGGACCGTCTTTGCAGAGCATAACGCCAAAGAAGATAAAGCCGCGGTAATCGAAGCCTTCTGCTTCAAGTCCTTTCAGTGTAGGCTCAAGAATGTCCTTGTTGAACTGCGCCATTGTTTCGTCTGAAACATCAGAGAGTGGGGCAACTGCACCCATTCCGCCGGTATTCGGGCCTTTTGCGCCGTCATTCAGTCTTTTATGGTCTCTGGCCGGAACAAACGGAATAATGCAAGACTTGCCTTTTTGGGTTAATTCTTTTGTAACAGAAACTGCCGCAAGAACCGAAATTTCAACACCCTGAAGATAATCTTCGATTACAAGCTTTGCACCTGCTTCTCCAAGTTTGCCGTCCTGCATAAAGTCTTTTACAGCTTTTAATGCAACTTCTACTGTAGGAGCAACTACAACGCCTTTGCCTGCAGCAAGTCCGTCTGCCTTAATAACGATAGGTGCACCATGTTTTTTTATATATTCTTCTGCGAGAGCTTGGTTTGTAAAGCTTTCACTTGCTGCGGCTGCTACGCCGTATTTTTTCATGAAAGCTTTTGCCAAATCTTTGCTGCCTTCAAGTGCCGCACCCGCTGATTTTGCACCGACTGTCGGAATTCCGACACTCCACAACTGGTCGGCAATTCCTGCACAAAGCGGGTCTTCCGGGCCGATAACGGCAAAATCTACCTGCTCAAACGAGGCAACCTGCGCAACTGCGTCATTGCCGGCAAGACCTTGTGCATAGTCGCAGTCTTCCGGGTTTATGTTCCGGCATTTTGCTTCGTTTATTGTTCCACCATTGCCTGGAACGCAAATAACTTCATCAACCTGCCCGCTTTTTGCGAGCCGCCAACTTATGGCGTGTTCACGGCCACCTGAGCCAACTACAAGAATTTTCATGCGTTCATAATAGAATAAATCAGCAAAAAATTCAATTTAGGAGGAAGAGGAGCTGTAGACAGGCTAATTTTTTTTTCTTTTTGGAGTTTTTTTAATCTATTTTCTAAGTGTTTCCATCAATTAAAATTGACGGGAGGAAAGATCATTAAAAATACATAAAGTTTTTAACTTTCTCCAGATAACAGTTTTATATATTTTTTTATGTTTGGTATAATCAAAAATCTCATCCATACTACAAACATAAATATGATTATATAAATCAAGCAAAGCTTGAAAATTCTTGTTTTAACTAACAAAATATTCCATTCGTTCTCTTCAATTTCAATAAAATTTCCGTCGTTATCTTCTAGATAATATCTGCCGTCTTCAATTTTACTGCCATTTAAAAACGAACCTTCCATTTTATCATTTATACAAACCTTATAATAAAAAAAGTATATGACACTTACAAAAAAAGCTAAAACAGCCAACACTTTTGCAATTTTAATAAATCTTTTCATCTTCTACTCCATATCCTCAACCGTAACAATTACTGCTGCTCCAAACTAAACCCTACCAAATTGCAACAAGCGCAATTTGGTAAAAGTCATAGCTACAAGCTCACCGAAAGGGTAGAGTACGTCTTCTGTTCTGGCGGTTATTTGTTGCTCAACTGAACAGATTTTTCAAAGGCGGCGGTGGCGGCGCTTATAATGGCGGCTCTAAAGCCTTTTTCTTCAAGTACGCGCACAGCTTCTATAGTTGTTCCGGCAGGTGAGCAGACTTCGTCCTTGAGCTGCCCCGGATGTTTGCCGGTCTCAAGCACCATTGATGCCGCGCCTTTCAAAGTCTGGGCAGCAAAAACAACAGCCTGCTTTCTCGGCATACCGAATTTAACTGCTGCGTCTGCCAAAGCTTCAACAAAGAGATAGCCGTAAGCAGGGCCGGAGCCGGAAACGGCTGTTATTCCGTCCATAAGATGCTCAGGCACAACCTGAACTGAACCGGCTTTTGCAAGAAGGTCTTCTACAGTGCTGATTTCATCGCCTGAAACGCTTTCGTTAGGGGCAAGAGCAATCATGCCTTCGCTTACGATTGCAGGCGTATTAGGCATAACTCTTATAATTTTGGCGTTTTTGCCAAGCTTTTCTTCGATTGTGCTTATGCGGATACCGGCCGCAATTGAAACAAAAACTTTTTTGTTTAATTCGTCTTTTGAAAGAACTGCGCAAATTTCATCAAGAACAGAAGCCAGGTAATTCGGTTTTACTGCAAGAAAAACATATTCTGAATTCTGCAAAACATTCTTATTGTTTTTTTCTGCAACTGCTTTATTTGAAGCGGCAAACTGCTCTGCCTTAGACAAATCAACATCGCTTATATGTACTTCAGTGTTTTCTACTTTGCAGACAGCACTCATCAAAGCTCCGCCCATAACACCACAGCCAATGCATCCGACTTTCTTTCCCATAAAATTACCCTCCAGTCTCAAAGAATTCCTATAAAACTATTGTACGTTCTAGTTTCGTTATTTGGCAAGGAATAATGTGCCTTTTGCATTTCCTTTTGCAAGATTATCAAGAATATTCTTTCTTCCGCCGTGTGCCAGAACCATAGGAATTCCGTATTCTGTTACTTTTTCAGCTGCCTCAAGCTTTGTTGTAATTCCGCCTGTGCCGAAATCATTTGTTGCACCGATTGAAATGCTTGCACGGAGTTCATCAATATTTTTGACAGTTTCTATAAGTGCCGCATCCTTGAATTCCTTTGGATTGCAGGTATAAATACCGTCAATATCGCTGAACAAAATCAAAAGATCTGCACTCCAGACAATTGCAGTCAGCGCGCTCAAATTGTCGTTGTCGCCGATACGGCCTTCCGCAAATGAAACAGAGTCATTCTCATTAATAATTGGAACAACGCCTTCATCGACAAGCGTAAAAAGCGTGTTGCGCATATTGAGCGTACGCTGGTCGTCAGTAAAGTCTATGTTTGTAAGCAGAAGCTGCCCGATATGAATGTCGTGAGCCGCAAACGCACAGCGCCATTTATCCATAAGCTCAATCTGCCCGATAGCGCACAAAGCCTGACGGTAATGTGTGTCTTTGCGGCGTGCCCATTTGTCTAATGTTGAAACACCTGCAACCTGTGCCCCGGAAGAAACAATTACAATTTGTTTTCCGTCTTCCATTAAAGCGGCACATTGATTTGCAAATTCCTGCATAAATTCAAAATTTATAGTTCCGTCTTTTTTTGCAAGCGTATTCGAGCCGATTTTTAAGACAATTTTTTTTGCGTTATGTATACATTCAGCCGGATTTGTTCCATTCTTTGTTTTCACCGAATCTGTCCTTCCCCGTCTATAAGGTATTTTGTTGTTGTAAGCACTTTAATTCCCATCGGACCGCGTACATGCAGTTTCTGGGTGCTGATTCCAAGCTCTGCCCCAAAACCAAATTCGCCGCCGTCTGTAAAGCGTGTGCTGGCATTTACATAGACACAGCTTGCATCTACCATAGACTGAAAAAGCCTTGTATTTGCGCGGCTTTCTGAAATAATGCTTTCGCTGTGCTTTGTATTGTGCGAATTTATGTAATCAACTGCTTCTTCAATTGAATCTACAATTTTGATGCAGCATTCGTAATCAAGATATTCGTTGCCGAAATCTGCTTCTGTGGCTGTAACGATGGTGGTTTCGGTACTTCGACTCCGCTCAGCAACCGAAACTGCATTCTTTAAGATTTCGTAAGCGCGCTCGTCAGCGTGAAGCTTTACGCGGCCGTCAAAGGTCTTTTCGAGCATCGGCAGAAACTTTGCGGCAACTGCGCTGTGCACAACAATACATTCAATTGCGTTGCAGACGCTAGGACGCTGAATCTTAGCGTTTTCGGCAATTTTTGCCGCCATAGCCAAATCAGCCTCGCTGTCTACATAAAGGTGGCAGACGCCGCTTCCGGTTTCAATAACAGGCACTTTTGCGTTGCGCACAACATTTTCTATAAGCTTTTTTCCACCGCGCGGCAGACATACGTCAATCATTCCCACTGCATTAAGGATTTGGTCTACGTCTCTGTGGTCGTGCTCTTTTACCTCAACAAGCTCAATTGCTTCAGGTACACCGCCTGAAACGCCGGCAAGCGCTTTTTTAATCACGCGGACAATTTCCACATTAGACTTATACGAAGAAGACGAACCGCGGAGCAGAATTGCGTTTCCGCTTTTATAGGCAAGACTGAAAGCATCAACCGTAACATTCGGGCGGTTTTCATAGATTATTGCCACAACGCCGAGCGGCACGCGCACTTGTCTGATTGTCATTCCGTTCGGGGTTTTCCAGCCGGCAACTTCTTCGCCTACCGGGTCGGTCTGTGCAATAACTTCGCGGAGGCTTGCAACAATTCCGTCTATGCGCTTATTGTCTAGCATAAGCCTGTCGATTACCGACTCAGAAATTCCATTGGCGCGGGCAGCTTTTACATCAGCATCGTTTGCCGCAATAATGGAAGCGCGGTTTTTATCAAGGGCGGCAGCAACAGCGTTTAAGGCTGCATTTTTTTCACAGGCATTCTGGAGCGCAAGCTTCCGGCTTGCAGTCCGCAGCGAATCAGTTGTCTTTTTTATATCCATAGGTCTCCTCACCGAAGTGTCATTCCCGGACTTGAGCCGGAAATCTTTTTTAACAGATTGTCGGGTCAAGCCCGACAATGACAAGTTTGTCAAATAACAATGACAATACAAAAAAAAGACCGAAACTCTGTAAGCTCCGGTCTGCTTGAATCATAATCAGTAATTTGCAAGGAAATACATACCAAGCAATATAGCTAACCGGCTCTTTTCTTCTGACCACTCAGATTTGGGAGGAAGGTTCGAAATATACCACCAGAAAATGCCGAAACCCGGGTCAATACGCAGTGCGTATTCAAGAAAATCGTCTTTTTTTGCCTGTGCGCCGAACATCAGATAAACAACATCTCTAAGAATAGCAAGAAAGTTTTCATAGTTTTCTGCATAAGCTTTTTTTGAACATGCATCGCACAATTCTGTTATGCGGAACAAAGCCTGTTCCTTTAATGTTTCGTCTGATTTTTCAACCCAGGTTTTTTGAACAAGAAGATTTAGGTTATTGTGGAAACTTGAAGTTAATTTTGATTCTTTTTGGTCTCTGTTCTCTGATTCCTCTGAAGCAAGCTGGCTGAAAGAACCGCTGTCTCCAAAAGCACAAGCTATTACACAAGCGGCATCATCCAGTTCTTGCTCTGATGCTCCGTTTAATAAAGTCTCTAAAGCAGATAAAATGTCTTGTGAAATAAATTGTGTAATACTGCCTGATGCAGTAAGTTCTGAATTTCGCATATCTATACATCGTATTTTCTGGCATTTTTGTCAAGACCCGAAACAAGATTTGCTTTTATAACGGACAAAATCTTAAAAATAAAATCAGCCCTGCTACTATTCAGAAAGCAAAAAAAACTTTATGCTTTATTCCATGAGTGTAAATTATATTTCAGAAAACCAGAATTACGGCTATAGATTTATAGAAGACAAATTTATTCCAGACGGAAAAGACGAATATTATCTTAGAAATGAACAGATAAAAAAGGTTTTAGGCGGTGCAGTGCCTCAATGGCAGAACCTGACTGCCGTTCAAATCGAAATTCTTGAAAAGAACAATAATTCTTCATCAGACTGGCAGAAAGTGCTTGTCACAAAAAATTTTAACCCGGAAGCAATAAAAAACAGCTCTTTTTACGGGCTTGTGCGCATTGGCGACACCGGTTCAGGGCTTTTGCGCTACCACGATTTTGTGGTGCACGAAGGAATTTCAAACAGCTGTATAATTTCATGCGACATCGGCAACCATTGTGCCATTCACAACTGCAATTATCTTTCGCACTATATTATAGGCAACAACGTCATTCTTTCGCGCATTGACGAAATGGACACAACAAACCATTCAAAGTTCGGCAACGGCATTATCAAAGAGGGCGAAGACGAAGACGTCCGCGTATGGATTGAACCGCTTAATGAAGCTGGCGGCCGCGAAGTGCTGCCTTTCAGCGACATGATCTGCGCCGACGCTTATCTTTGGACAATTTACCGCGACGACAAAGCACTTATGCAGGCGTTTTTCGACATGACAAACAGAAGCTATGACCTGCACCGCGGCTTTTACGGAACTGTCGGCAGCAACACTGTAATTAAAAGCTGCCGCATCATCAAAGACGTTGCCGTCGGCGAATGTGCGTACATTAAAGGCGCAAACAAGCTCAAAAATCTCACCATAAAATCTGACGAAAACAGCGACACCCAGATTGGCGAGGGCGTAGAACTTGTAAACGGAATTATCGGCTACGGCTGCCGCATTTTCTACGGCTGCAAGGCTGTGCGCTTTGTAATGTGCAACAACTCAAATTTGAAATACGGCGCAAGGCTCATCCACTCAATTCTTGGCGACAATTCCACAATTTCGTGCTGCGAAGTTTTGAACAACCTTGTCTTCCCGGGACACGAGCAGCACCACAACAACTCTTTCTTGATTGCAACCCTCATTATGGGTCAGTCTAATATGGCAGCCGGCGCAACCGTAGGCTCTAACCACAACAGCCGCGGCAACGACGGCGAAATTATTGCAGGCAGAGGCTTCTGGCCGGGTCTTTCGAGCACATTGAAGCATAACAGCCGTTTTGCAAGCTACACGCTTATAACAAAGGGAAATTACCCGAATGAGCTGAACATTCCGCTGCCGTTTTCTATGCTTATCGAAAACCCTCAGGCAAATCACCTTGAAGTTATGCCGGCTTATTACTGGATGTACAATATGTACGCGCTTGAGCGCAATAGCTGGAAATACACAACAAGAGACAAGCGTTTTTACAAGACGCAGCACATCGTTACAGACTATCTTGCCCCGGACACAGCAACAGAAATTATTAAGGCAATGCAGCTTCTCGAAGAATGGACTGGCAAGGCTATTTTCCGCAACTTAGGCGAAAATCTGCCCGAAAACCTTGAGAAAGTTGCCGCACGCGGCCGCTCTTATCTTAAAAACAAGCAGGAAGTTGTACAAAAGCTTACGGTTACAGGCGAGAACATGGAACGCTCAAAGCGCGCCGTTCACCTTATAAAGACAGCCGAAGCTTATAACGCTTACAGACAGATGCTCGTAATGTTTGCGGTTAAAACGCTTATTGCTTATTTTGAGGAATCCGGCTCAAATTTTGCCGCCTTTATGCAGACAAAGACAAATAAGCAGGACTTGAACTGGATTAACATCGGCGGTCAGCTTATGCCTGAAAAGCGTTTTGAGCAGATTAGAAACGAAATTGTGCTCGGCAACTTTAAGACTTGGCAGGAACTTCACAGCGAATATGACGAAGCATGGAAAAACTACAAGCTTGATGCCGCTTGCTGTGCTTTGGAAACTCTAAAAGTTGTTTACAGCGACTTGTCCGTAGAAGTCTGGAAACAGGCATGTGATGAAGCACGCACAATACGCGCTTACATCGAAGAGCAGGTTTATGTAACAAAGCTTAAGGATTACACAAACACATTCAGGTCTTGCACATACCGCAACCAGAAGGAACGCTTCGCTGTACTCGGCAAGGTTGAGGACAACAGCTTTATCAAAACGGCAAAAGAAGATACAAAGAAGTTTCTTGCGCTTGTAGACAAATACGCAAAGTAAGTGCTGATTAATTACAGCCTGTCATTGCCGGAGTTGATCCGGCAATCTATAAATATCTGTATTACAATCAAATAGATTATCTGGTCATGCCAGATAATGACATTAATCAGCATTTTCTAAGATTGACGCAACTCAAAGCTTTGTATACTATTAAGCACATGGAAGTAGTTCAGTTAGGCGACCCGGTACTTCGCCAAAAAGCACAGCCTGTAACAGAATTTACAGACGAATTGCGCTCATTTATTAATGAAATGTTTGACACGATGATTGAAGCCGAAGGTGTCGGTCTTGCCGCGCCTCAGGTCGGAAAATCATCAAGATTTTTTGTAATTATCGCAGACGACGACGTCCGCCGCGTTTTTATAAATCCTCAGATTGTATCTACATCTTCTGACCTTGTGCCCTTTGAAGAAGGCTGCCTAAGCATTCCAAAAGTCTACGAAAAAATCATGCGCCCTGAAAAAGTAACAGTTCAGGCACAGGACGAATTCGGAAAGAAATTTCTGCTTGAGGCAGACGGACTTCTTGCACGCGTTATTCAGCATGAAAATGACCATCTTGACGGCATTCTTTACATTGACAAAGGCGATGCTGACTTTAAAAAGAAAATCGAAGAGCAGTTTGCAAAACGCGAGGAGCGCCGCAAAGCAAAGTTGGCGCAGAAAAAAGCCAAACAGGCAAAGCTTCAGGCTAAATTAGCAAAAAAAGGCGGAAAATCGCCTGATGCTTAAGATTCTCTATGCCGGAAGCCCTGCAATTGCGGCAAAACCGTTAATTGAAATTGCTCACAGCAAAAAGCACCAGATTGTCGGTGTTCTTACAAACCCGCCTGCTGCACAAAAGCGCGGCAAAGAGCTTGTAAGCACGCCGGTAGCACAGGCTTTGGCGGCTATAAACGCAGAACGCGCCCAGAACGGCGAACCGGCAATTGCTTTATTTGAGCCGCAGAAACTTGCAGAAGTTCAGTCTGCAATAAAAGAGCTTAAGCCGGACATTTTAGTCTGCTTTGCTTACGGCAAGATTTTTAAGCCTGAATTTATGGCAATTTTTCCGCTTGGAGGAATAAACCTTCATCCGTCTTTGCTGCCGCGCTACAGAGGCTGCGCACCAGTGCCTGCCGCCATCTTAAACCAGGACAAAGAAACTGGCTTTACCGTTCAGCGCCTTGCACAGCAGATGGACAGCGGCAACATTCTCTTGCAGACAAGATTTGCGCTTAACGGCACAGAATATGCCGAGGACATACTTGAAAAAGCTTCAAATGAAGGCGGCAGTCTTTTCCTTGAAGTTCTTGATAAAATAGAAAATAATACAGTAGGCGCGGGCGAGACTGTGCAGAATGAGGCAGATGCAACTTATTTTGGTATGCTTAAAAAAGAAGATTCTGCCATAAACTGGAATGATTCAGCCGAAAGTATATGCGCCAAAATAAGGGCTTTTGAGCCCTGGCCGGGCGCTTCAACTGTTTCTAACGGAACAAGCCTGATTATTCACAGGGCGGCGGTCTATAACGGCAGCAGCTATAATAAAGCCGAAGCTGACGGCAAAGCGCCTGGAACGGTGCTTTTTTCAGACAAAAAAGAAGGTATTCTGATTAAGACAGGCAGCGGCATTCTTGCGGTGCAGAACCTTCAGTGGCAGACAAAAAAAGCCATGAACTGGAAAGACTTTATGAACGGAGCGCGCAACTTCGTCGGTTCAGTATGTAATTAGAACTTCCTTTAAAAATGGAGGAAACGAGGAATAAATATGAAAGATAGAAAATCAGGAATTGGATTCAGCATTGCTTCTGCGGGCGAAAAAATGCAGCAGAGCGGTTTTGCTTTTTTTATTTATGCACTTTTTGTCATTCTTTTTATGGGACTTATCTGCGTGGCAGTCTTTTTTGCCTCTGTAAAAGGCGAAGAAGAAGTTATGGTTCCGCAAGTTGTAGGCAAAGAGCTTAGCGACGCGCTGCTTGAAATGCAGGTTAAGGAACTTTATCCAAAAATTATTCTGCGCTATTCAGACAACCCTGAAGACAAGGGCTTAATCTTAGACCAGTCGCCTGTTGCAGGCTCTATTGTAAAAGCTGGTAAGCGCATTAACCTGACCGTAAGCCGCGGCACAGTTGTAGACAAGGTTGAGGATTTTAAAGGCTGGAACATCGATGATGTTAAAAGCCACCTTAAAACACTTTTTGCCGCCATGTCAAAGCCGCTTATTACCCTTGCAGAGCCGCTTTATGAATATAATGCTGCTGAAGCCGGTACTGTTCTTTCACAGAACCCGCCGGCAGGCAAAAGCATTTCTGACCCGATTGTACTTAAGCTTGTTGTAAGCCGCGGCCCGGAAAACGAAAAAATCACAGTACCTAATATTGTCTCTCTTTCTTTGCGCGAAATATACAGCCAGATGGCTTCAAGCGACCTTATGTTTGATTTTTCTGCCGGCGAGACAGATGCAAACGAACCGCAAATTATTTCGCAGATGCCTATAGCAAACGAAGTTCTTTCAAAGAACAGCAGAGTTGAAGCCGTAATCGGATTTCCTCAGGCAAAGGGTTTAAGCTCAACAGTTTACGGAATCTTTAAGCAGACTTTGCCGGAATATGCTTACCCGCTCAAAATGGAGCTTATGGCTCTTCCACCTTCTGGCGGCAAAAGCTCTTCTGTAGTTAAATTTACACACATGGGCGGAAGCCTTTCGATTCCGTATGCTGTGCCGAAGAACACTGTGCTTATACTCTATGTTGAAGGCAAAGAATTCTCTCAGATTACAGTAAGACCTAGCGAAGACTGATACGGGAGCAAAATATGATCCGCTCAAAAATCTGTTTAAGCCTTACAGGGTCAACTTTAGCAGAAGACCTTGCAATTCTGGACAAATACCGTAACTGGATTGATATAGCAGAATTGAGAGCGGATTATCTTAATGCTGACGAGCGCCTCGAAATAAGAAAATTCCCGGAACTGGCAAAAGTGCCCTGCATTTTGAGCATAAGGCGCACAATTGATGGCGGCAAATTTGAAGACGGAGAAGCTTCGCGCACTGTGCTTTTTGCCCGCGGACTTGCCTTTGCAAATCAGGACAGCCGCAAAAATTTTGCCTACATCGACATTGAAACAGACTTCAACGTTCCAAGCATTCAGGACGCGGCTTTGGCGTTCGGCACAAGAATTATCAGAAGTTCCTATATAAAAGAAGAACCCATCGGAAACCTGAACAACCGCATAAGCAAGCTTAGAGTTGCCGGTTTTGAGATTCCCAAAATTTCCTACGAACCGAGAAGCCTTTCTGATATTACGCAGCTTTTTCACCAGACAAAGAATTTTAAGGAATATGACCAGATTATAGCCGTCCGCGGCCAGCTTGCGTTGCCATGCCGCATTCTTGCGACAAAGCTTCATTCTCTGCTTACATACACACTGCCGAGAGAGCTGCTCGACGACAAGCGTCCGCATGGCGGCATAGACCCTATTTCGCTTTCTGAAATCTACAATTTTGAGTCAATCGACGACAGCACAAACATTTTTGCCATAACCGGCTATCCGATGCTTCATGCGCTAAGCCCGAAAATCCACAACGAGGCTTATCACGCGCACAACATGAACAACGTGTATATTCCGCTTAGGGCACAAAAAATAGAAGAATCTATTGAATTTGCAGAAGAGCTTTCTATAAAAGCAATGACAATTTCAAGGCCGTTCAAAAATACGGTTAAAGACTTTATACCCACAATTGACGAGTACGCGGGCTATTCTTATACATGCGACGCAATTATACGCGAAAACGACACGTGGAGCGGCTTTAACCTCTGCGCAAAGGCTTTAAGCGACACACTCTGCGAGTTTATAGGACTTAAAAACCTTTCCGGCATGAAAATTGCCATAATCGGTTCGGGTGCAGAAGCAAGAACAGCCGCTTATGTCGTAAAGTCTTTGAAAGGCAAAGCCTGTGTATTCAACAACCCGATAAGTCAGGCAAAAAAAATTGCAGACCAGTTTTCATTTAAAAGTTCTTCACTTTCAGAAGAATCGCAGATTCAGATTGGCGACTATTCTGATTTGATAATTCAGACAAAAACCGAAAACGCAGATATTGTGCGTTACGGCGGTCTCGACATTGTTTACGACCCAATTCCTTTTTACGAATTTACGGGAAATGAATATGTCTTTGACTGCACATATAATCCTCAACAAAACCCGCTGCTTGTCCGCGCCGAAAGGGCAGGCTGCAATACGGCAAACTCTTTTGAGATGATTCAAAAACAGGCGCGGGCGCACTTTGAGCTTTTTACAGGAGTACCTTATGACAAAAAATCTGACACAGAGTGAACAGAAGGCATTGGTCGGCAAATTTGCGGTTGACCGCCTTATTGAACAGAAACGCATTTTTTCAGGCATGAAAATCGGTTTAGGCACAGGCTCTACGGCAATGCCTGCTGTTGAACGTGTTGCAGAGCGCATTAAAGACGGAACTTTGAAAGACATTTGCGCCGTAGCCACAAGTTTTCAGACTACAATTGCGTGCGAAAATCTGGGTATTCCAGTTTTTTCAATGAATTCTAAAGAAATTGGCGGTCATCTTGACCTTGCAATTGACGGCGCAGACGAAATTAACCCGAAAAAGCAGCTTATAAAGGGCGGCGGCGCAGCTCTTCTTCTTGAAAAAATTGTCGCCTACAACGCAGACAGCTTTGTAATTGTTGCCGACCAGTCAAAAGACGTGGCTTCTATCGGCACAGTTTTTGCACTTCCTGTCGAGATTATTGCAGAAGCCCGCGTGCCTGTCATAAAGGCTCTTGAAAAGCTCGGCGCAACATGCACTTTACGTCAGGGCGTCAAAAAGGCCGGGCCTGTTATTACAGACAACGGCAACTTAATTTTAGACCTTTTGTGGAAAACCGCCCCTGACGCCGCCGAAATGGAAGCCGAAATCAACAAAATTGTCGGCGTAGTCGAAAACGGCTTCTTCTGCAAGAACATTCCGACCGTCTTTGTAGCCCACGCCGACGGCAGTGTAACTGAACGGTAATAGGTAGCTGAAAAAAGGTTCTCACACAGTGGCGAGAACCTTTTTTTAACTTTACTCAATAACCTTCATAGACTTGATAATGATGTCCTTGCCATTCAGATAGATGCCAATAGTATACTCAAGCTGTTTGGCAAGTTCTTCGTCAACAGAGATTTCTATAGTCTTAGCCTTAACCTTTATAGTAGTTCCATCAATCATTCCACCCTTTACACCCGACTTTTGTAGCAAAGGTACAACTTCATGCCAATTTAACCTTGAGTCATTGTATCCAATATTAAATCTAGGATCTGAACCTTTTCTTTCAAATTCAAAAACAAGTTTGTATTTTGCAGGTGTTGCTAGAGCTAAAACATTGCTGGTTAATTTATATCCACCTTCCCAATTCTTTAATTCCAAAGGGTTTTTCAAAAGGTTTTTACCCACGATGCTTTCAACTTTGACTTCGTTCTTTTTGACAAAGTCTGCGCTCAACGGATAATCTTTGCCCTGAGCTCCGTAAATAAACGTATCAACGAATTCCTCGTCATACCATCCAAGCTTCCAGCTGTCATAGTAACCGCTGAAAAATCCTCCATCATCTTTAAGTGCGCCATCAACATGCAACAAAGCGGCGCATGAACGGCTTGGTTTTGAAGCTTCTGCCATAAAATCTTTTATCCATTTTATACGCTCCAAAATCGGAGTTCTACGGCTTTGTCCGATTTCGCTGACATAAACCGGAATATGCTTTGAAAAATATACTTTATCAAAAGCTGCAAATGTTTCGAGAATCGATTCTTTTATGCCATTTGTATAATAATCGGAATACTGATCAAAAGCCGCAGAACCACCCATTGTGTATTCATGATATGTCGGAATAAGCTTGTTATTTGACTTGTCTTTCGGCAACTTAAAGTTCTTGCTTGTAATAGTCCAACATTTTGCTCCAAGACCATTTATCATAATAAAGCGATTAGTGTTATTTCCTCCAGTTGAACGGATTGTATCAACTATAAGCTGATTATAATCATTCAAGACTTCATAAGCTTTTTTACATCTTGAACAATCATCTTTTGGAAACCAGGAATGTACATTCTCCACATGAAAAACATCAACTGGCTCATTAAGGTTTTCAAAAATCAGATGTTCGTCATAAGAATTATTAAATGCTTCAGCATACTGTTTCCAGACAGCTCTTAAAAATCTCTCGGATTCTTTTTTATCATTTTCATTTACAAAATAACCGGCAAAATGAACGTCACCGGCGGCCACTCTTTTTTTATATTTTTCATCGATTCCATATTCAGCAAATGGACCACAGATAATAACATACATATCTTCTTCAATACACCAGTCAACAACCTGCTTAATATGTTTAATGTATGACGGATTTATCCTGTAATCTTTATCCATCAAATGATCATTACCAGGATTCGTTTGAATACGGATTGTTTTAAATCCCTTGCTTTTTATAAACTGAATTTGTTCTTTTGTCGGTTTTGAAAATGCATTTCCTGGGTGAACATCCATACCAAAATCAAGCAACTCAGGAGCGTCAATAAAAACCATATATTGTAAACCTGCACCGAGTTGTTTAACAAAATCCCATGCTGAGAGTTTTTCATTTATTATTCCATTTTTTGCGGTGTCGATTACAGGAGGCTCATCACAAGCATTAACATCTGTTTTCTGTGGATTGGCAATTTTTTCAAAAGTAATTGATTCAATTACAAACTGTTCATAACGAACATTCCACGCTCCTCCAATTGAAATTCCTTTTAGTTTTTTCTGATTGGCTTTAAGAGGAATAACCATCTCATTAAGGTAAGTCGGACAATAAGTTGTTTTGTCTACGCTCCAATCCAGAGTTTCATCATCATAATCCAGAACAAAATTGAATCCGTAATCTCCCAGAACCTTGTACTTTACTCTTGCGATGTTATAATTACTGATACCAAGATTATTGAGCCCAAGATATAAGCCCCTGTCACCGCCCCATTCCAGATTGTCATTGTAAGAAATCGTAAGTGTTTTAGTCGCCTTGTCAAAAGTTGCAGTCTTATCAGAATTTACGGTTGGAAGCCAATTTAAATCAACGACATACGGCTTTACGTTCTGCGCAAAAATAGAAATAGAAACAATAAAAAGAAAGAGGGCTGTTAGAAAGAGCTTTTTACCCCCCCCCTCATTCTATACATAGTATCTTTCATATTTCCTCCTAATGTGTTGAGATTCCGAAACAAGTTCGGAATGACAGTCTCTGTCCGTAACGACAGTTTGTGTCCGTAAGGGCGGTTTCTGTTCGGAATGACAGTCTGTCATGCTGAACTTGTTTCAGCATCTATTTAAGAAATTATAAACCATGTTCCCAGAAAAAGACAAAATCAATTATTAAAATCTGGTTAAAACCGCAAGACAAAGGGCTCTGTTTTTGGAGAAAATAAATCTGAGGTCTGGTGAAAATTTACATAGGCAAAATCTTTATAAGATTTATATGTCTCGCCGCTGTAAATCACAGTTCCTTTTACAGAACCGTTTGTTGTGTACGGGCTGTACAATTCGCGGAATTTCTGCATATTTTTAGTAAAATCGTCGTTTAGGGCTTTTCCGCTTTTGACTTCAAACAGATTAAGAAGCCGGTTCTCTTTAAGGATTACGTCAATCTCAAGCCCTTTGCTGTTTCTAAAAAAATAAAGGTCAGGCTCTGCGCCAGAATTGTAGCGTGCCTTTAATGCTTCTGAAACAACAAGATTTTCAAAGAGATTTCCCATCAAGGGGTCACGCTGCATCTGTTCCGGCGTTTCAATTCCTAAAAGATACGAAGCAAGACCGGTGTCGCAAAAGTATACTTTCGGGGTTTTTACAACCTGATTTGTCCTGTTTTCGTACCAGGGGCGCAGAACAAAAACAAGATGAGAAGCTTCTAGAACCGAAAGCCATGAGCCGATTGTGGTGCTTGAAACGCCGACTTCGCCGGAAAGGGCAGAATTGTTTACAAGCTGACCTGTCCGCCCTGCAAGAAGCCGCATAAAATTTTCAAAGCGCATTAAATCCTGCACAGCGCCAATCTGTGCAATATCTTTTTCAAGATAGGTCTGAACATAGTTTCTGTAATATTCAAACGGCTTGTGACCCTGCTCTGCAAAAAGATAGGGCATAAAGCCAGAAACAAGCTGTGTATCGCGGTCAAGTTCAATATTGCTTGCTTTCAGTTCTGCCATTGAAAGCGGCTGCATCTGAACAAGTGCAATTCTTCCGGCAAGCGACTGCGAGACAGAATTTTTAAGCGAAATCTGCTGACTGCCGGTAATTATGTACTGTCCTTTCTTTTTGTTGCTGTCAATGCGAACCTGAACAGTGCTCAAAAGTTCAGGCACACGCTGAATCTCATCAATTATGACAGGCTCAGGGAAGCGGGTGAAAAATTCTTCGGGGTCGTTTTTTGCCAGATTGCGGACATTCATATCCTCAAGATTTGCATAAGAAAAATCAGGGAAAAGTTCTCTTATAAGCGTAGTTTTTCCACATTGGCGTGGCCCGAATACCGCCACAGAAAAATATTCGCTCATGCAGGTTTTTATATATTCTGAAACGCTTCGCTTTATCATAAAAAAATGATAACATGCACCGGCGGAGATTTCAAGTCTGACTTTAAATCTCCGCCGGAACAAGAACCTGCAACGGCTTGGAACGCCATTTCTTCAATTCCCCAATTATTAAAATCTGCTTAAATCTTGCTGGCGGAAACTAGTTTACAGAAACTTAACATACATGCCGATGTTTTAAACAATATGAAACGTAACTACAAATTTATTTGCTTTATTGCTTTATTTTCCGGCATTTTCAGTTTATTTAGTTTTGCACAAGAAGAACTGACAACATTTGAAGAAACAATGCAGCTTGTTTCTGTAATTACTCCTGAATTTCAGCAGTTTCTTGACAGCGATTTTTCAAGCTACACAGATAAAGAACTTATTGAAGCGTTTATAACCGTAGGCAGCAACAACGGCCGCAAAGACGAACTGCTCGGTTTTTACGAAACACAGGCAGAAGCGTTTGACGAAGCTTTAGCCGAACAGCTTGCCCCGGAAATTTTTGAGGACAAGTCTTACGATTCGCAGTATCTTCTTGCGGATACCATAAACCAGCAGATGCACCGCACTTTTTTAAGACGCTATAACAAAAACAGCTTTACTTTTGCAGACTTAAAAGACACACAAAGCTACGACTGCGTAAGCGCCTCGCTTTTATATGCGGCTCTGCTTACAAGATACGGAATTCCATGCGGTGCAATTGAGACAACTGACCATGTTTTGACAAAGGTAATTCTTGATACAAGAGATGTTTTCGTTGAAACAACTAACTTTTACGGTTTTGATCCAGGAAGCAAAAAAGAATTTCAGTCTAATTTCGGCAAATCGACAGGCTTTACCTATGTTGCGCCCGGAAGATACAAGCTTTTTGACGATCTTCCTATGAAAAAGCTTCTTGCTCTTGTTATTCAGAATGACGTTTTTATAAAGACAAAAGAAAAGAAATATCTTGAGGCGACAAACCTTGCGCATATTCTTCAGATTATAAGAGACGACGAGTCTGGAAATAACAGCTATACTTCTGCTTTTGGAAACCTTGCAAGCTATATGTCGAGGGAAAACAACAAAAAAGGGCGTTACGAGGAATCTTTTAAGTGGATTAAGGATTTGCCGCAAAACCAGAACAAGCGCGCTCTTTTGAACAACACTTACCTTGCTGCCGTAAACGAGGCTGAAAAAGCCGACAATTACCAGATTGGCTACGACGCACTCGACCTTTCGCTTAATTATGGCGTTACGCAAAAAAACGGTGAATACATACGTTTCAGGCTTATGCTGACAAACAATTCTGTTGTAAAGTTTCTTGACGCACAGAAATTTGACGATGCGCGCAAGCTTATTTTCTCTGAACTGGACGCAGGTGTTCTTTCTAAATCTGATTTATTAAAGCTTTACAGAAGCGTTACTGTCAAAGAATGTAACCTGCTTTACAACCAGAAAAACTATAAACAGGCTATCGAAAAGACTTTGGACTGTCTTGAATATATGCCCAAAGACAAGGTTCTTGTTTCAAACTTAAAAGTCTATTATTTGGGCTATGTTGATTATCTTAAGACAAAGGCCCAGCCTTCTGAAATCAAAGCCGTTGTCGCCGAAGCGCAGAAACGCTTTCCAAACGAAAAGGCTTTTCAAGATTTGACCGGCGAAAGCATACCGTACTGAAACGCCTTGTAAACATGCGGTTTTTGCGCTATTCTTTTTTACATGGCTTACGAAGTAACAGCAACACGACGGCGTCCTCAGACTTTTGAAGATTTAGTCGGTCAGGAATTTGTTGTAGCAACACTCAAAAATGCAATTGAAACCGGAAAAATAGCACACGCTTATTTGTTTTCCGGGCCGCGCGGTTGCGGTAAAACTTCAAGCGCCCGCATTCTTGCAAAAGCTCTTAACTGCGAAAAAGGCCCTAACGCCACTCCATGCGGCGTATGCAACACCTGCCGCGAAATTGCGCGCGGCTCAAATCTCGACGTTATCGAAATAGACGGCGCTTCAAATACAAGCGTAAACGACGTGCGCCAGATTAAAGACGAGGTGCTTTTTCCGCCGAACAGCTCACGCTATAAAATCTACATAATCGACGAAGTTCACATGCTCTCTACAAGTGCTTTTAACGCACTGCTTAAAACAATTGAAGAGCCGCCGCCTTATGTAATTTTCATTTTTGCCACAACTGAACTTCACAAAGTTCCGGCTACAATAAAGAGCCGCTGCCAGCAGTTCAACTTCAGGCTAGTTTCACCTGAAATTGTAAAAGGACTGCTCGCAGATGCGGCTAAAGAAATGCAGATTCAGGCTGACGATGAGGCACTTTATTGGATTGCGCGCGAATCAACAGGCTCTGTACGCGATGCCTACACGCTTTTTGACCAGGTTGCGGCTTTTTCGGGTGACCACATAACATTTGAAAAAATCCGCGACAAGCTTGGACTTACAGGCGTAGATAAGCTCAACGAGCTGTGTGAGCTTTTTATTGACGGCAACACCGGCACTGCGCTAGAAAAACTTGACGAAGTCTTGCAGTCTGGCGTGTCTATCGAACAGTTTGTCATTAATTTTTCAGATTATCTTAGAAGCCTTATATTAATTCAGAACGGCGTAAAAAAAGAGTCTTTAATCGGACAGTCTGCCGCGCGCTTTTCGCAGAAAGTTCTTGCAGCATGGGATTCAATCAAGCTCGAAAGGGCGCTTTCGATGTTTCTTCAGCTTTACCGCGATATACGCTATTCGCTTTCGCCGCGGTTTGAGCTTGAACTTGCGCTTTCAAGGCTTGCCTTTCTTGCAGGCTATGTTTCACCTGTTGAAGTCAAGGCGGCAATTGATTCGGCAAGAAACCTTCTGTTAGCAGGCTCAAAAATGAATCCGCCGCAAGCACAGGGATTTAACCAAGGTGGCTCAGCCCCTTTATCCCAGAGCGGTTTCAGCGGACACAATACTGAAACCGCATTCAATTCAAGCAGCATAAACCCTTTTGAGCAGATACGCCGCAACATCGCAGAATCACGTCCGCAGCAAAATAAGCCTGCACCGCAGATTGAGCCGCCGCCTGTATTCAGCGCGGCACATTCAGCACCGACGGCACAGCCTGCTGCACCGAAACCGCCTGTTATGCAGGGCAGTTTTCAGATAAACATGCAGGCGGCATCTGCTGTTTTTGATAGCGCAGGCGAAGTTCCGCCGAAACCGCTACAGCCGCCAAAGCCTGAACCAGTGCAGACTACGCCGCAATTTGTCCAGCAGACACAGGCCATGCAGAATTTCGGCACAGCAGCTTCAGAAGCGTTTCAGCCAGAAACAGAAGAAGACTATAGCAGCTACGATGATTCAGATGATTCATACGAAGAAAGTCCGCAAATAGACTCTGCGCTTCAAAGTTTTGACCCGTCTGCAAACAGACCGGCAGCGCCCGCACAGCCGGAACAGGACGCATCAAGCACAGACAGTCTGCTTGACGAGGCGATAAACCGCATTTCTAGCGAAAAGACTCTGATTGGAACGGCTCTGCTCAACGCTGTCAAATGGTCGTTTAACAGCGATAAAATCACATGCTTTATTGACAAGCCGTTCTTGAAAAATCAGATTGAATCTGAAAAAAAATACATAAGCTCAGTTTTTTCTGAGTTGAAAGGCTCGCCTGTGCTTTTCGACGTTGAATTTAAAATGCACGAAGATGAAGAACAGCAGCAGAACGAAAATATCCCGAATGAAGTCAACCTGCTTTGCCAAGTCTTTAAGGGAAAGCAGATTCCACAATAACAGAAAACTAGGAGTATTTATGAATATAAATCCGTTTGAACTATTAAAAAATGCACAGAATCTTCAGCAGCAGTTCGGCAAAGTTCAGGAAGATCTTAAAACTTTGACAGCAACCGGCGCATCTGGCGGCGGCATAGTAAAACTGACGGTAAACGGACAGATGGAGATTACTTCGCTTGTAATAGACCCTGTGGCTGTTGACCCGCGCGACGTGCCTATGCTTCAGGATTTGATTATTGCCGCCCACAGAGACGCTCTGTCTAAAATCAAAGAAGAAATCACAGAAAAGCTCGGTCCGATGGTCGGCAGACTAAATATTCCGGGATTGAACGCTTAAATGAATGCACTAGAAGAACTTACAGAATCTTTTTCGCGTCTGCCCGGCATCGGCAAAAAAAGCGCCGCCCGCATAGCGGTTCACATTTTAAAGACTGACGAAGCTTTTGCGCAAAACCTCGCCCAACAGCTATTAACGCTGCATGAGCGCATACACCCATGCCCTATATGCGGCGCATACACTGAAAAAGACACATGCGACATTTGCAGAGACCCTTTGCGCGACAGAAGCCTTCTCTGCGTTGTAGAGCAGCCGCAGGACGTTCAGACAATCGAAGCTTCACGCGAATTTCATGGGCTTTTTCATGTGCTTGGCGGCGTTATTGCACCGCTTGAAGGCATTGGCCCGGAGCAGCTTTCGTTTAATTCGCTTATAGAGCGCGTAAAGACCGAAAATATTCAGGAAGTCATTATTGCCACAAACCCGACAATTGAAGGCGACACAACGGCTTTATATGCCCAAAAACTGCTTTCAGAGCTTCATGTTTCGGTTTCACGCCTTGCTTCCGGTCTGCCCGTCGGCGGCGACCTTGAATATGCAGACAAACTCACTTTGCAGCGAAGCTTCCGCGGCCGCATCTCGCTCGGCAGCTAAAACGCGCTCAAGCAGTCTACAAAAAAGCCGATAGACTAGATATGAGCAAAATTACCCCAAAATGTCACTTTTGTACCGAATGTAAAGGCACAGGCTGTATTTCAGAATTACCCGGCACAGGCGGAATCCGCAAGAACATCAATTTTCAGCTTAATTGCAGTGACTGGGACATTTATCCAAGAAACGAAGTATCTGACGAAGAACTTTACAAGCTAAATCCTCCGACAATAAGACTTGCGCCAATTACCGGCGGCTGTGAAAATGTGGGCTACGCTGTAGAAGAAGAATTCTACTATGACATAATAGAAGCCTGTTGCAGGGCAAATATTGCATTAAGCATTGGCGACGGCTGCCCTGACGTAAAGCTTAAAAGCGGAATAGCCGCTGTTGAAAAACACAAGGCAAAAGCCGCCGTTTTCATAAAGCCATATTCAAACAAAAAAATCCTTGAAAGAATTGAATGGGCTTCCGGCGTTGCTGAAACAGTCGGAATCGATATAGACGCATATAATATTCTTACTATGCGTAACCTTGTCAGTCTTGAAAAAAAGAATGCCGAACTTTTGAGCGAAATAAAACAGTACGTAAACGGCGTTCTAAAAGTTCCGTTTGCACTCAAAGGAATTTTTACAACACAGGACATTGAGCTTGTAAAGGCACTGAGACCCGATATTGTTGCAATTTCTAACCATGGCGGAAGAGTCGATAACCGCACCGGCAGCACAATCGATTTTCTTGCGGAACAGCACAAGACACTGGCGCAATATTGCGGCGAAATCTGGATTGACGGCGGCATAAGAAAAAAGCGCGATATATTTGTAGCTTCTTATTTTGGCGCAAAGCAGGTTATGATTGCGCGCCCACTTATAAGCGCACTGTGCAAAGACGGTCTTGACGGCATAAAAGACTATATAGAAAAGACTTACAGATAACAAATTTCATTAACTCCGGCATAGCTTAATAGAAAGGTTTCAGGCTTTTCCGTGATATAGTTTTTCTTTCCGAATCGGGCAACCATTTTCGGAAAACATGCAGAATTTCTTTAAAACTTTTTCTTAAATTCAAAGCTTAAATCATTCTCACATCTTGCAAATTCTTCTATATGGAAGTAAATTGTATAAGAATATGTTAAACGTTCTATACTCGTCACTTCAACACAGTATTTTCTAACTCTATTTAGTTATTTTTTTAGGAGGATATATGTCCAGAAAAAAACAGTCGATGGACGGTAACCAGGCAGCAGCGCACGTAGCCTATGCTTTTACTGAAGTTGCCGGCATCTACCCTATCACACCGTCTTCACCAATGGCCGACTTTGTTGACCAGTGGTCTGCAAACGGTCAGAAGAACATTTTCGGTACACAGACAAAAGTTATCGAAATGGAATCAGAAGCAGGCGCAGCCGGTACAGTACACGGTTCTCTCGCAGCCGGTGCATTGACAACAACATTCACCGCTTCGCAGGGTCTTCTTTTGATGATTCCTAACATGTACAAAATTGCCGGTGAGCAGCTTCCTGGCGTTTTCCATGTTTCAGCACGTTGTGTTGCCAGCCAGTCTCTTAACATTTTCGGTGACCATTCTGACGTATATGCCTGCCGCCAGACAGGTTTTGCAATGCTCGCAGAATCTAACCCACAGGAAGTTATGGATTTGGCTCCAGTTGCTCACCTTGCAGCAATTGAAGGCAAAGTTCCTTTCTTAAACTTCTTCGACGGTTTCCGCACTTCACACGAAATTCAGAAGATTGAAACTTGGGATTATGCAGACCTCAAAGAGATGTGCAACATGGACGCTGTTAAGGCTTTCCGTAATCACGCTCTTAATCCTAACCACCCGGCAATGCGCGGTTCACACGAAAACGGCGACGTTTTCTTCCAGCACCGCGAAGCTTGTAACTCAGTTTATCTTGATTTGCCTGCTGTTGTTAAAAAATACATGGCAAAAATCAATGTTAAGCTCGGTACAAACTATGACCTTTTCAACTACTACGGTGCAAAAGATGCAGACCGCGTAATCGTTGCAATGGGTTCAATCTGTGATGTTGCAGAAGAAGTAATCGATTACTTGAACAACAAAGGCGAAAAAGTCGGTCTTATTAAAGTTCGTCTTTACCGCCCTTGGGTTTCAGAAGCTTTCCTCGACAAGCTTCCAAAGACTTGCAAGAAACTTGCTGTTCTTGACCGCACAAAAGAGCCTGGTTCTCTCGGTGAACCTCTCTACCTTGATGTTGCTACAACATTGCGCGAAGCTGGTCTTGCTGACATTAAGCTTTGCGGCGGCCGCTATGGTCTCGGTTCAAAAGATACACCACCTTCAAGCGTATTTGCTGTTTACACAGAACTTGCAAAAGCCAGCCCAAAAGCACGCTTTACACTCGGTATCGTAGACGATGTAACAAATCTCTCTTTGCCAGAAGTTAAGCCGGCTCCTATTACAGCTGCTGCAGGTACTGTTGAATGCAAATTCTGGGGTATCGGCGGTGACGGTACTGTTGGTGCTAACAAAGACTCAACAAAAATCATCGGTGACCACACAGACAAATACATTCAGGCTTATTTCCAGTATGACTCAAAGAAAACAGGCGGTATCACAATTTCTCACCTCCGCTTTGGCGACAAACCAATCAAGAGCCCATACTACATCAACCAGGCTGACTTTGTAGCATGTCATAACCAGTCTTACATCCTCAAAGGATACAAGATGGTTCAGGATGTTAAGAAGGGCGGTACATTCCTTATCAACTGTCAGTGGGACGACAAGGAACTTGAAAAGAACCTTCCTGCAGAAGCAAAACGCTACATTGCAGAAAACAACATCACACTTTACACAATCGACGCTGTAGACATTGCAACAAAGATTGGTCTTGGAAAACGCACATCAACAGTTCTCCAGTCTGCATTCTTCAAACTTGCTAACGTTCTTCCTGCTGAAGAAGCTATCAAGTACATGAAAGAAAAAGTTGTGGCTAAGTTCTCTAAGAAAGGCCAGGACGTTGTAGACATGAACTGCCAGGCTATCGACCAGGGTGCAGGCGCACTCCACAAGGTTGAAGTTCCTGCTTCATGGAAAAACGCAAAAGACGATGCTCCTAAGGCTAAACTTGAAGGCGAAGCAAAGACTGTAGCAATGGTTGAAAAACTGATGAATCCGATTGCCCTTATGGACGGTGATTCACTTCCAGTTTCTGCTTTCAAAGACTGTGCAGACGGTCAGTTCGAACTTGGTGCTTCTGCTTATGAAAAACGCGGTACAGCAGTCAACGTTCCAAAATGGGATGCTGCAAAATGTATTCAGTGTAACAACTGTGCATTCGTATGTTCACACGCAACAATCCGTCCTTACCTTCTTTCAGACGCAGAAATCAAGGCTGCTCCGGCAGGTCTTGTAGCTGTTGATACAAAGCCAAAACCAGGTGCATACAAATACACAATGTCTGTATCTCCTCTCGACTGTATGGGATGCGGCGAATGTGTTACTGTTTGTCCTACAAAAGCTATCGAAATGGTTCCACAGGAATCACGTCTTGAAGAACAGCCAGTTTGGAACTACCTCGTTAAGAACGTTTCTAAAAAAGCTGATTCAGGTTATGCTGAATCAACAGTTAAGGGAAGCCAGTTCAACCAGCCGCTCCTTGAATTCTCAGGTTCTTGTGCAGGTTGTGCAGAAACTTCTTATGCACGTCTTATCACACAGCTTTTCGGTGAAAGCATGTTCATTTCTAACGCAACAGGTTGTTCTTCAATCTGGGGCGGCCCTGCTGCAACATGTCCATATACAATCAACAAAGACTCAAAGAAAGGTCCTGCTTGGGCTAACTCATTGTTCGAAGACAACGCAGAACACGGTCTTGGTATGTACATGGGTCAGAAATACATCCGCGACAGCCTGATTGCAAAACTTGATGAAATTGCAAAGAGCGACAAAGCTTCTGCATCTCTCAAAGACGCAATCGCTAAGTTCATGGAAACAAAAGACAGCACAATTGCTAACATAGAACCTACAAAAGTTCTTATTTCTGAACTTGAAAAACTCAACTGCGACTGCAAGAATGAAATTCTTGAAAAGAAAGACTACCTCAACAAGAAATCTGTATGGATTATGGGTGGTGACGGTTGGGCCTACGATATCGGTTACGGCGGACTTGACCACGTTCTCGCTTCTGGCGAAAACGTAAACGTAATGGTATTCGATACAGAAATGTACTCAAATACTGGTGGACAGGCATCTAAAGCTTCTAACATCGGTGAAGTTTGTCAGTTTGCTGCTGCCGGTAAAGAAGTCAACAAGAAGAGCCTTGCTGAAATCGCTATGAGCTACGGCTACGTTTATGTAGCGCAGATTGCTCTCGGTGCAAACCCGGCACAGGCACTTAAAGCTATTCAGGAAGCTGAAGCTTACAACGGACCTTCTCTCATCATCGGCTACGCTCCATGTGAATTGCATGGTGTTAAGGGCGGTATGAACCACTGCCAGGACGAAATGAAAGCAGCTGTTGCAGCCGGTTACTGGAACTTGTTCAGCTTTAACCCTGCTCTCAAAGCAGAAGGCAAGAACCCATTCACATTGACTTCTAAGCCAGGTGACGGTTCTTACCAGGCATTCCTTGCTAACGAAACACGTTACTCTTCACTTACACGCAAGTTCCCAGAACGTGCAGAAGTGCTCTTCAAGAGAAACGAAGAAACAGCAAAAGCCCGCTACGAGCACTTGCTTAAACTTGTTGAACTCTACAAATAAGCTGCTTGGGGCGTAAAAACCCTACGGTAACTTAGAGACCGCTGGCGTAGAGATACGTCAGCGGTTTTTTTTATGCCCGTTGCGGTATTCGCTTGGAGAGATACCCTGGGCTTTGTGGAATGCTTTTGAAAAATAAAGGCTGTTGTCAAACCCGAGAGAATTTGCGATGGCATTCATTGAAAAAGATGTATCTGACAGCAGATGACACGCCTGTTTTATGCGATATTCTGTCAGATATTCTTTTGGTGATTTTCCCATTACAGACTGAAAACAGCGGAAAAGCTGACTTCGGCTTACACCGATATAGGACGCCACATCCTCAATACTGATTGGATCCGAATAGTTTTCTACAATGTATTCAACAGCATGATTTACGTACAGTTGAGCAACAGAATGCCTTGTTTCTGTTACCGCATCGTTTACAAACAGTGCAAGCAGTTCGTAAAGGCGTCCTGTCATCTGAATCGTGCTGGTAAATCCGTTTCCTTTTGCATTGTAGATGCTTCGGATAAGTTCTTCAATCTGCATTCCATGCGGCTCTTTCCGTATATACGGTGCATCCGGTGTAAAGTCTGTCGAGTTGAGAATCAAAGCGGCATCAGGGCCGTTAAAGCCGACCCATGCATATTCCCAAGGATTATGTTTATCTGCTTTATACGATATTTCACGGTGCGGATAAACTATGAAACAGTCGCCGGCATAAAGCCTGTACTCCTTGTCGCCGGAAGTATAAGTGCCGCTGCCTGAAATTATGTATTGAATAAGATAATGGTCCCGGATGCCCGGCCCCCACTGATACCGCGGCTCACATTTCTGATATCCGACATTATAGACAGAAAGAGACATCAGCTCTTTGCCGGTGGTTTTATAAGATGATTTTACCGGCTCGGCAATGTTTGATGCCTGACTTGAAACAATAAAATCAAGCTGAATAAGTGTTTTTCCGCTAGAAAGAGAGATTTCGCTCCGGCTGAACAGGTCGTATGAATTATCTGTAAGCCGTGAAGCAAGCTCATCCTCTGTAATTTCAAGACGGTTGGCCACATGAAAGCTGCAGCACACAAACTGAGGCTTTACCCGGTGCAACAGATTAATGAAAAAATCATATCCCATCTTCTCAAGCAGCAGATTCGTTATCAGAAGGTCATATTGTGAAAGAGAGGGAATATAAATCGCCTGTTCATTGATGTCGATTATGCGCGTCGATTTATACTTGCCCTTTGGAATCATTTCATTAATACCACCGTCGATATCAGTTCCAAGAATCATCACACTCGAAGCAGGGTACCGTTTTAACTGAGACTTTAAAATGTCTAAGAGCAGCTCCGTATCTTTTGTTACGCCCATATTCTCTACCTTACAGCTTTGTTTCTTCCCCAGTATATATAAATTGTGCGGAAATGCAACATTTTTACATATAGATTAAACATAAAAAAATGTACAGCAATGCCTGCTAATATTATGATGAAAACATAAGGAGATTAATATGACAATTTTGGTAACCGGTGGTGCCGGATTTATCGGCAGCCACACTGTCGTTGAGCTTCAGAATTCAGGTTATGACGTTGTAGTTCTTGATAACCTGATTAATTCAAACAAAAAATCCCTCGAGAGAGTACAGAAGATAACCGGAAAACCAGTTAAGTTTTATAAGGCGGATATTCTTGACCGCGACGCTCTTAATAAGATTTTCGATGCTGAAAAAATTGATTCTGTAATTCATTTTGCAGGTCTTAAAGCTGTCGGAGAATCTGTCGCAAAGCCGTGGGAATATTACGAAAACAATATCGCCGGAACACTCACTCTGGTTGACGTCATGAGAAAGCACAATGTCAAAAACATCATATTTTCTTCATCAGCTACAGTATACGGCGACCCGGCTTTTATTCCGATTACGGAAGAATGCCCGAAAGGACAGTGCACAAACCCGTACGGCTGGACAAAATCAATGCTGGAACAAATTCTCTCTGACATACAGAAGGCTGATTCTGAATGGAACGTCATTCTGCTGCGCTACTTCAACCCGATTGGCGCACATAAATCAGGAACAATCGGCGAAAATCCGAACGGGATTCCTAACAACCTTATGCCGTACGTAACACAAGTTGCAGTCGGAAAACTTAAGGAACTTGGAGTATTCGGTAACGATTATGACACACATGACGGAACAGGTGTCCGCGATTATATCCATGTCGTAGACCTTGCAATCGGTCATGTTAAGGCACTTAAAAAGATAGAAGAAAAAGCCGGTCTGTGCATTTATAATCTGGGAACAGGACAAGGCTACTCTGTTCTTGATATTGTGAAAAACTTTGAAGCCGCAACTGGCATAAAAGTTCCGTATGTGATTAAACCTCGCCGACCAGGTGATATCGCCACATGCTATGCAGATCCTTCAAAGGCAGAACGCGAACTTGGATGGAAAGCTGAGCGCGGTATTAAAGAAATGTGCGAAGACAGCTGGCGCTGGCAGTCAAACAATCCTAATGGATATGATGACTAAGGGCATCTGGAAAACTCACCTCTGACGATTTTTCGAGATTGCCGCGCGAGTTAGCGTAACGACTTAAAAGAAAGCGCAGTTCTACCGTCATTATCGTGTTTTATTCGGTAATGGCATGGAACTGCGCTTTCTATATTGACCGGCACTTTATTTGTCTTTAAGCTTGTTTTATGAACAAAAAGCAGTGGGAAATATTCAGCAGCTTCAGAAAGGCTTTTAAGGCACAGATTGACGAATGGCAGACAGAGCTAAAAAAGAGAGATGCCCTAAGCTTTTTGACAGAACTTCAGAAAAAATCGCAGGTTTACGGGCATACGCCGGAATTTTCTGTTGAGACACCGATTGTCTATAACACCGCGCTTGATGTAATTACCCAAAATGACCAGATAAAACTGATTGTTGTTGGCGACAACCCCGGAAAAAACGAGCAGCTCGCAATTAACCGCGCTTATCTTGTAGGACAGGCGGGAAAGCTCGGCGCAAAATTCTTCAGCAGTGCACCTGAACTCGGCATTGACTTTAGAAAAAACGCCATTATCTTGAATAAAACGCCCGTTCACAGCCCCAAAACAAAAGATTTGGCATATATCATCAATGAAGCAAAAAAGTCGCCTCAGGGCAGCGTTATTTGCCGGATTTTGCAGGAAAGCCAGATTTGGATGGCACAAAAAACAGCTGAACTTCATCAGTCCTTGTTTGAAACAGCTCAAACCGAAGAAGAAAAGCCCGGTTTATGGCTTGTCGGTTACGGCGAATTAAAAAAAGCAGGGCTTTTTGAAAGCTACAAACAGACTTTATACACCAAATATTTTGAAGATGCACACGACTGCTCACGCTTTGACGAAAGTTTCTTGGTTTTTCAGCATTTTTCGATGAACAGATTTTCGATAGACTTAAAAGAGTTTCAAGCTGAAAACCCCGGCTTATCTTTAAAAAGTGCACTTGCCGCTTTGGGCAAAAAACACCGAAAAGAGATTTTCGGCTTTTAGCGTTTTTTGCGGCGCACAACTTTTTGACGGCGCATCCGGCGCACAGGCTTAACAAGCGTATAATCGCGCTCCATAAGCTCTATGCACACTTCTTTAAGCAGCTTTTCAGCCGGAATATATGCTAAAAGGCGCTTTCTAATATATTCTTTGTTCTTTTCCTTGTATAAAGGGAAATTGTTCCGCGCCAGAATGTGTATAAGTTCAGTTTTCCACAAAAGTTTCAGGGTTTCTTTTATGACAAAATTAGGATTTTTTAGCGGCTTTCTAAGCAGGTAAAAATCTTCTTTACCGTCTGCAATTTCAACAGTGATAATGCCCCAATGGGCAGGCACATGCTCTGTAATATGCGCCGCGTGACGCGTTCCGGCTACAATATAGTTTTTGTAGAAAAAGCGGTCGTAGTCTTTAATCTGGCGTTCAAGCCGAGCGTAGGTGTCTTGGTCGCTTTTGATTTCTATGCCGTAAACAGCCTTAAACGTAACAAGAACTGCGTCGGCGCGCGAGCTGCCCATTTCTTTTTCTTCGATTATACGGTTAGTTTCGTAAAGCGAATCAAGAAAATTGAACAGCGCAGGGCGTATGTCTTTATCGTATAAAACACGCGGCACAGGTTTTAATTGTGCCGTATGTTTTTCTTTAGTCTGATTCATCGCTACAGATTAGCGTGTCATTTTTCGGTATATTGTCTTATGCGGACGGTCTGCTTCTGCGCCAAGCTGCTTTCTGCGCCATTCAGCATAATCTGACCAGTTGCCTTCAAACCAAACAACTTCGCTGTTGTTCTCAAATGCCAGAATATGTGTACAGATTCGGTCTAAGAACCAGCGGTCGTGGCTTACGCACAAAACACAGCCTGCAAACTCTTCAATAGCGTCTTCAAGGGCACGGATTGTAGTTACGTCCAAATCGTTTGTAGGTTCGTCAAGCAGAAGCACGTTGCCTGCCTGTTTAAGCATCATACCGAGATTCAGTCTGTTTCTTTCACCGCCTGAAAGCACACCGACTTTTTTCTGCTGGTCTGGGCCAGAAAAGTTGAACCACGAACAGTAGGCACGGCTGTTAATTTCGCGGACAACGCCGTTTAAGGCACGCCCTTTTTCATCAACTGCACCAAGCTTGATTATATCAAGCCCGTCAGAAAGCTGTTCCCAGACGGTCTTATTATCGTCCAAAAGCCCGCGCATCTGGTCTACATAAACAAGTTTTACGGTCTCGCCAACTTTTATAGAACCGCTGTCAGGCTTTTCGCCGCCAGCCTTGCCGTCTAAGCGTTCAACGGTCTGACCGGCTGCATCTGCAATAAGTCTGAAAAGCGTTGTTTTACCGGCACCGTTCGGACCTACAATGCCCACAACTGCACCAGCCGGAACTGTAAACGAAAGATTCTCAAACAAAAGCCTGTCGCCGTAGCCTTTTGTCAATTTATCAGCTTCAATTACAAGGTTGCCGAGGCGCGGGCCTGCCGGAATCGTAATCTTTGTGTCTTTTATCTGTCCTTTGCCGGAATTATTCAACAATTCCTCATATTTTGTAATGTGCTCTTTATGCTTTGCCTGACGGCCTTTAACACCCATGTGAATCCACTCAAGCTCGCGTTTAAGGGCTTTCTGGCGTTCGCTCTCGCTCTTTTCTTCCATTTTCAGACGGTTCTCTTTCTGCTCAAGCCAGCCGGAATAATTGCCCTTATACGGAATACCTTCGCCGCGGTCAAGCTCAAGAATCCAGCCTGCAACATTGTCGAGGAAGTAGCGGTCATGCGTAATTGCAATAATTGTGCCCTCATACTGCTGAAGATGACGCTCAAGCCATGCAACAGTTTCGGCATCAAGGTGGTTCGTAGGTTCGTCCAAGAGCAGAATATCGGGCTTCTGCAAAAGCAGTCGGCAGAGAGCCACGCGGCGGCGCTCACCACCGGAAAGTACATCAACAATCTGGTCAGAAGGAGGGCAGCGCAGGGCGTCCATTGCAAGCTCAAGCTGCGAATCAAGATTCCATGCATCAAGAGCATCAAGCTTTTCCTGAATTTCAGCCTGACGGGCACAAAGTTTGTCAAAATCAGCGTCAGGGTCGCCGAATGCCTCATTAACCTTGTCGAATTCTTCAAGAAGGGCTACAGTTCCAGCCGCGCCTTCTTTGACAATCTCCATAACAGTTTTTCCGGCTTCAAGTTCAGGCTCCTGCGGCAGATAGCCGATTGTATAGCCTGGCAGAATTGAAGCTTCGCCTGTGTACTCGGTGTCGAGTCCTGCAAAAATCTTCATCAAAGATGACTTACCGCTTCCGTTTTCGCCTATGACACCGATTTTTGCACCATAATAATATGAAATGCTTATATCTTTAAGAACAGTTTTTGTGCCGTATGAACGCGACACGCGATCCATTGTGTAAATGATTTTCTTATCGTCAAAAGTTGTTGCCATGAAAATATCTTACCAAGAAAGCGTATTATTCACAAGATAAAGACTATAGTATATTAAAAATATCACTCTATCGTTTTATGACAGACTTATTGTGATATATATAATTCATGAAACAGATAAAACAAATTCTTTTAGCTCTCATTTCGACAACATGGAAAATACTGAATGGTTTTGATGAAAGAAAAGTCATAAAACAAGGTGATATAGATATTGAATACGGAATCATTCATGGCAACAGCACAATAGTTTTCATCAAAGCAGGACTTCTCGGAAGCTATCGCGGTTACAAAAATAAGTATTCGAAAATAGCAAAAAGATTAAATCGAAATCACGGATGTACTGTTATAACGGCTTCTAATCCAAATGGCTATTATGATGACTTTGACAGCGAGATGAAATTTCTAAAAGATTATGCATATCAATATAACTTATCTGATTATCAGATTTATTACATGGGTAATTCAAACGGTGCAAGTCTTGGAATAATTCACGCCTATAAATACCCAGAAATAAAAAAGCTTGTCTGCATAAACGGCCCTCTTAATATTAACCTTCTATCTTTAACTTCTGGAATCAGGAAATTTCGTGGAGAAAAAATGAATCTTGTGTATTGTTCAAATGATTTTTCATTCAGTATGGTTAATCTTTTTTCTGAATTAGAAAGTGATATTGTTGAAATTACTAGAATAAACGGTGCTGATCACAATTTCAGCAAGTGCTTTGATTTATTTATGGCGTTACCTGGTTTTTACTTTTTTGACGATAAAATCAAATGCAGAAATGTTAAGAAAATTAAGATGAGAAATACTGAAAATCGCAACGAACAACATTTTGAGGAGATGACTTTGAAAGAAAAAATACGGAACGCACTTCTGGGAGCTATCGTCGCTGACGCTCTTGGCGTACCATTTGAAGGAACATACAGAAATTATCTCAAAAGAACTCCTGTTACTGATATGACCGGCTACGGGTCTTTCAATCTTCCTAAAGGTTCATGGTCTGATGATAGCAGCATGACATTATGTCTGGCAGAAAGTATTGGGCGGCTTGGTAAAATTGATTATGACGATATAATGCGGAATTTCTATGCATGGCTTAGACATTCCAAATTTACACCTGACCATAAATCTTTTGGAGTCGGTCTAACTTGTTCTAAAGCAATTACAAATTATCGCCATAACAGGAATGCTTTAAAATGCGGTCTTTCCGATGAACAAAGCAACGGAAACGGCTCACTTATGCGCATTTCGCCACTTCCATTATATCTATTTCAGAAGTTTGATAATGACGCTATGAACAATGAAGAAAGTTTTGAGATTATTCACAATATTTCTGCCCTTACTCATAGTCATGCAATTTCTTTAATTGGCTGTGATATTTACTGTGCAATTATGATTGAAATTCTTAAGGGAACCAAAAAGGAATCTTTGCAAGGTTATGCACTTCCAAAAATCGGAACTTTTGTAAGAAACCATTCTGAATATAATGAAGCTTTTCAAAAATATGAGCGTATTTTTCATTTAAGCTTCAAAGACATTAGTGAAGACCAGATAAATAGCTCTGGCTATGTGGTAGACACTCTTGAAGCTGCCCTTTGGTGCTTTCTAAATACAAATAATTATCGTGATTGTGTCTTAAAGGCTGTCAATCTTGGACATGACGCAGATACAGTAGCCTGTGTAGCAGGCAGCATTGCAGGGCTTTATTACGGCAATATTCCAGCCGAATGGATTAATCAGATAAGAAATAAAAGGCTCATAAACAAAGTTATTGATAAGTTTAGTAATTGTCTTGAAAAGAGTATTCCGGTTTAACATGTAAGCAACGATATTGTAAAAAAATCTGAACATTCCGGCAGTACCCGTTCAAGGACATCTCTTGAAAATCCCAAGCTTTGTATCTTAAAATTTGTATGTGCATCTATTGAAAGTCTGTTTTAATGTTGTGATATTTTATATCTTTTTTCTAGCTCAACTGTCTTTTTCTTAAAAGAACTATAAGGTATTATTATTTTCTCAATTCCAATTTGCTGAAAAAGAATCTTTTCACATCTCAAACCCTGAGTCAAATCGTATTCGTCACCAGAGACCAACAACTTTTCGATAATTACCAATGCCATGTCTAACTGACAGTATTTCATCAAATCTGTGTATATCAACTTCCTCTTTATATAATAATCTTCCGTTGTACCTTCTGGACATATCTTTGTAATTAGTATCGCAAATAATTTCGCAACTGAACTCATAAGAAAACAGTCATCGAGTAAGGCACCTGCCTGATAATACTTTTTAATATAAAACGTAAGAATATCATTTTTTACACAATATTCACCCAATGTTTTTATTTCTTGCAAACTCTTTTCAGTCCATTCTGTTGAGTTATTTCCATTATATTGTTTTGCTTCATAAACAAACATAACAGAAGGTGCATCATACCAATTTAGAAAAAGGAACAATCCAACGGCGGCTGTATTTGAATAAATAACAATATCACATTTCATTTTTTTATCAGTTCTATTATCTTCATTTTTTAATGTCACTTCTCCTTCAACAGTGATGGTTATGTCATTTCTTAATGCATACATTTCCACATCGGAAATAACTAGAATTCCAGGCATCACACGATGTAATATATATGCAAGAAGATGACGAACATTTGACTTACAAACCAAAACAGGGGTTAGATTTCTTTCAATAAGCCTAGCAAGAGGTTTCGAAATCGAATCAAAAAAACTTATTTCATCTTTTAATTCAAGTACACAATGAGGAATCTCAGTTTTTGATGGCGGATAATAGACATTAGCAAGAAGCAACTGAGCAATATCTTTAGAAATTCTAAATGCATGTAACTCTTTATTCTCATCAATATAATTTTGAACAACACTATAAGATAAGTTTTGTCTTACTTTCTCTGCTAATTTATAAATTTTCTGGCATTTTTGAATATTATCCGCAATTGTTTCAATAATTGTATTCATATCACGGATTGAAACTTCTTCTTCAAGAAGATAGTTTAACAAAATTCTAAAATCTGAAATTGAAAATTTATGCATAACAAAAACATCAGTAATAACATCTGGATTTTGTTTTCTTACCTTTTCAATAAGGTTCTTTATCAGATTCTGATCAAGAATCTTGGTTCGATTCTTTCTTATTATTTCAAAAAGATGAAAACTTATAATCTGTTCAGGTGATGCACATGCATATCCTGCATCAACATATTTTGCTATATCTTCTTTTGGTACATAGAAAGCATCTAATTCAAATGCAGGATCTTTAGTTCTATCACAAGAAGAATAATCCAACTCTTCAGTAACTTTGCCCGTATCCATACATAAATGATAACCCATTCGCAATGTACTTCTTCCTGCTTCAATTCCATTAATCAAAATTAAATATTCAGTTGCATTAAGATCACTATGTTCAGTTATATGAACTTCAGGAAATGAAAAACCGTATTTTTCTTCAAATATTTTTACTGTAATCAGCTATTTCAATCATCAAGGGATTTCCTTTCATCTCATCAATAAGAGAGGTAATATCATGCCCCAGGTGAATCTCAAAGAAATTTGGTTGTTGCCTAAAATTTTTGTTATAAGCTTTGGGTTCACTCATTTTCAATCCTTTATTCATTTTCATATTTCAGCTTTTTTTAAATTCTCAACCTAAAAAAGTCGGCTTCAATTCTGTCTTTTTATAAATTTCATCAAGATTACAGCCTAGCTTTTCTGCTGCCAGTGCGTATATTTTTCCACAAGTGCGGGCATCGTCCAGAGCATTGTGAGCGTCATATTCGATTCCAAATTGTTCAGCCAAAAAAGTAAGCTTATGACATTTAAAGTCCTTCCAGATTCGTCTTGAAACATTTAAGGTACATTTATATTCAATGTTGGGAACCGGCATACCGTAATAGTTAAAACAAGCACGAAGTACGCCCATATCAAACTTTGCATTATGTGCGACAAAAACAGGGGTAACACCATCTTTTTTTATGAACGGTTCAATCAAAGTCTGCCATACTTCTGGAAACTGCGGCTGGTTTCTTACATCGTTATAACTTAGATGATGAATCTCCGTATAATCCGGCTTAAAATACATTTTTGCAGGTTTGATTAGGGAATAAATGCTGTCCTGTTCAATGCCGTCTACAAATCTGACTACACCAACAGAACATGCACTGTTTTCATAATCATTTGCTGTTTCAAAATCGATTGCGTAATATGTATAACTCATTTTTTCCTCTTAAAATTTCAGATTTTCTTACGACAACTCTAGCGATAGTTTTACTGTACCGTCGGTACAAACTACATACTCTGCCGGAACACATGCATTCCATCCTACGCCTTTTTTTGCTGCTTTCCACTGCTCTTTTGTTCCGTCATAGCGGATTTCTTCAAGCAATGTGCAGTCTAGGAACGCAACCATGCCAATATACCACACGCCACCTGGAATAGTCACAGATGTGAGCGATTCGCAGTTTGAGTGTGAGAATGCACCAACGCCTATTACCGTCACGCCTTCGGGGATAGTGACGGCGGAATCAGTACCATTGTACCTTTTCAACACACCACATTCGATTTCAAATTCTTCTGCCATAAAAATCTCCTAATAGTCTGAAATTCGAGTTCTATTGTAGTTTTACTGTACCGTCGGTACAAACTACATACTCTGCCGGAACACCATCATTCCATTCTGGTTCTTTTTTTACTGCTTTCCACTGTTTCTTTGTTCCACCATAGCGGATTTCTTTGAGTGACGAACAGCTTCTGAAGGCATAATTGTCGATTTCCATCAAGCAACCTATAATGTTCACGGAAGCGAGCGATGTGCAGTTAGAGAATGCAGAATAACCGATTTTCGTCACACTCTCGGGAATTGTCACGGATGTGAGCGATGTACAACCAGAGAACGAATGTTCGCCGATTTTCATCACACCATTAGGGATGGTGACGGATGCAAGCGTCTTGCAGCCAGAGAATGCAAACGCATCAATTTTCGTCACGTCTTCAGGAATGACCACTTCAGAGATAAGGTGGTACCAGCACTCCAATACGTCGCCCTCAATGTTGTATGCAGGTAGTTCCACCGTGTCATCAGAACAAAACACTTTCTGTACGTAAGTGTTTTTGTACCAGTCGATTCCCTTCTTGACGGCTTTCCACTGTTCTTTTGTACCGTCATAGTGAATTTCTTTAAGCGACATGCAGCCTGCAAATGTACACTTTTCGATTTCCCTCACAGTACTAGGAATAGTGACGAAAGTAAGCGACACACAGCCAACAAATGCATACTCGTCGATTTTCGTTACAGCCTCGGGAATTGTTATGGCCGTGAGAGACTTACACTCAGAAAATACACCTTCGCAGATTTTCGTCACGCCACTAGGGATGTTTACAGAAGAAAGCGATGTACAACCATTGAACACATCACAGCCTATTTCCGTTACACACTCGGGGATGATTATGCTCGTGAGCGACGTACAGTCTTCGAACGCATAGTCGTCTATTTCCGTCACACCTTCGGGTATACTCACTGAAGCAAGCAATCTACAGCCAGAGAATGCACCTCTGCCAATTTTCGTTACGCCTTCAGGAATGATTACTTCAGAAACAAGGTGATACCACCCCTCCAGAACACCGTCTTCAATGCTGTATGACGGCAGTTCCACCGTGCCATCAGAACAAAACACTTCCTGTACGCAAGTGTTTTTGTACCAGTCGATTTCCTTCTCAACGGCTTTCCACTGTTCTTTTGTTCCGTCATAGCGGACTTCTTTGAGCGACGTGCAGCACACAAATGCACACACTTCGATGTCCGCTACGTTTCCTGGAATACTTATTGTTGTGAGTGAGATGCACCTCGCAAATGCAAATTTACCAATTTTTGTCACACTACTAGGGATGGTGACAGAAGAGAGCGACGTACACCCATCGAACGCATAGTCGTCTATTTCCGTCACACCTTCGGGAATGCTTACACTCGTAAGCGATGTACAGTCAGAAAATGGACGACTGACACCTTCCATCCAGCTCGCGGGGAAGGTGAGCGATTCGCCGTCACTGGATTTGATTTCATATTCTTTTGCCATAAAAAACCCCTGCTAGTATTTTGTAATCTAATAATAACAGGGGGTATCTATCGGGAAGTGAGATAGTGAAAAAATTTTTTTACCAAGTACGTACTGTGCAATCTGCTAAATAAAGATTCGTTTCAATCATCTTTCAAATAACACTATTGAAATATCAATCCTCATTTAATCCGATATAAGCTTTCCCAATATTACAAAGAAGTTCCTTTAATTCCTCTGCAAAAATGATTTTCACATCTTCTGCTTTTTCAAGCAGTCTTTCATTATCCTCTTTTTTTGCGTTTGTAATAAGAACATATTTATCTATAAGTTTATGATTTTCATCATTAAAATCTTTATATGTGTCTGATTTCTTGATTTGCTTTACAGGACTATCGCCAACAAACCCTGAATAATCTTTTATTTGAATCGCAACTATATACTCTGTTTTCAATAAACCAGGATAACGGATTATAATATCAGCACCGTGTTCTTTCTCTTTAATTCCTCCGACCCGTTCAACAACAATAGGACTTGGAAGTAATTTTTTTAATCCTTCCACAAGTGCAAATTCCCATTCTTCGTTAGAAAACTTATCATTTGCTAGCTCGTAAAGTTTCTTTGAGAAAATATCCATATTAAATGATTGTGTAAATGAATTCTCAACAGCGTTTGCAAAACTTGCTCTAAAGCTTTTTGAATCCTTCAATTCGGAATCATCTAAAGAAATCATTTTATCAATTTCTTCAGAACAATGATCAATATTCCAAAACCGTGAGATATTCTTTAGTGTCGCTCTAAGATTACCACTTACATTCTGATTCTTTCTGACAAAAGACTTCAAAAACTTTGCAGGGAAAATGTGTCCGTAATCCTTTAATTCTTTTGAAATTTCAAAAACATAGCCTTTGTTAAAATCTTCACTAGCTTCGACAATTGCTACTTCATCCCATATCGGACAATGGGGAATTAGAATAATGTCACCCTTTTTTACTTTTTTGAAGATAGGGAGATTTCTCTTTGCACCTTTGTCCATTTTCAGATTTCTTAAATCTTGATTCTTATCCCATCCCCAACCTTGCCGTAACCGGCCTTCTTGTAGTTCTTGCCGAAAAAACTTAATCTGTTCTGTGTTTATTCTGTAACCCCAGTAATGTCTTGCCATTATTTATCCTCCTGTAATATCAAAATTATTTTGATTCATTTAGGGTTTTCATTAAATTTTTTATCTCATTAAGAAAATCTTCTTTTTCTATATGCCAATTTCGATACCCCATTCTCCATGGTGAATATGTACTTGGTATTAATCCAACAGGATTCTTTATATCTGTTAAAAGTGTCATATATTTTTTTTCATATTTTTGTTTTTCTTCTTTTGAAATTTCATCTTTTCCCTTTTTATAACTTAGATTACATTTCAGGATATTTAGATTGATTTTTTCAGTTTTTGTTTCTCCAAAAAGAAAATATACATACATATCAGTCAGTGATTCAATTTCATATCTAATAGAAAAGTTTTCATCACCGATTTTTCCTTTTATCTCTTTTTTATATTTATTAGGAAAGGTTTCTCTCATAATAGTTTCTATTTCATTGAATATTTCTGTGGCTATTATTTTTTTTGCTTTTAAAAAATTCTCTGAAATTAATTGAGCAATTTGTATATTTTCATCTTTTGCTAATAATTCTACGATTTCATTTGTTGCCTGTTGCGTCATACTTCCTCCGGTATAATGTTCTATTAAGTTTTTATACTGTACGATTGTTTCTCTTACTAAAGGATACTTGGCACTTTCTAAACAACATTTTTCAAGCCAGTTAGTAATTTCTCTTGGGTATGAAATAGTTTTATATTCTACGCCATCTCCGCTTTGGTTAGAAGCCTCGTGTTCGTCTTTTGTAAGATATAAGATTTTATATTGGAAAGAATTCTTTTTTGCCCATTCATCGTATCGTTTTAATTGCTGAGGTTGGTCTTTTGCAAGTAACTTATTTTCAATAATTATCATTTTGGAATTAGATTTAATTAGAATATCAATTCTTCCATTTGTCCATTCTGTTGGTGCAGATGCCTCTGTAATTACAGTGGCATTTTCACAGTTAAAACAAAAAGATTCTAATTCACATTCCTGAATAAAAAGTTCAAGGAAACGGGATTTCATTCCATGAGTTCCTTTTGGATTAAGAAAACTAGCTATAATCTTGGAATGAATTGTTTCGTATTGGTTTACATCAAGAATTTTAAAAATATTAAAACGTCCACCAGTAGCATCAAGTACAGCATCACTTTTTTGTTTTATAGCTTTTACTTGCAACAGTAGATTCTGTATTTCAGGTATTGTTAGCTCAAATTCCGACATATTACCTCCTTATACATTATGTTCCATTTTTATTTTCCAATAAAGAATCTTTTTTATTGCCGGTTCATTTTTTCTAATTGCTCAATATGTTTCTGCAAATCTGAAATCTGTGCAGAAAGTTTTTCAAGCGTAACTTCATCTTTACTTTTTATTTCTATGGCTTTTTCTCTTTGCCTGTCACGTTCTTTGCCCATTGAATCTACAATTATTCCGACTATTACATTCATAATTACAGAGGCAGCTATGAATGCATAAGAAATGAAATAAATCCAAGCCCATGGATAAACTTGTATCACAGGGCGCGTAATTCCAGAAAACCATGAATCAAAAGTTGTAACTTGGCATAATGTCAAAATCGAACTCCCCAATGTTCCAAAATATTCAGGAAAATCTTCGCGGAAAACATTCGTTCCGATGATTGCATAAACATAGGCAAAAACAGCTAAAAAACAGAATGTCCACAGAATACCGGGAATCGCTTTTAAAAGACCTTTAAATGTTGTACGAAGACTTGAAACTTCATTTACAAGCTTGAAAGACTTTACAACCCTAAAAGAACGAATTGCCTTTATGACTTTGAATGAGCGGAAAACTCTGAACACACGGAATACAGCAAAAAATGGAAGCGATGAAAAAACTGAAACAACCACAATAACCAAATCTGAAATATTCCAAAGATTTATATGGAAGAATTCTGTTCCTTCTTCATCAATCCGGTTTTCGCCGAAAAAATCCTTGTTGTAAGCAACAGCTTTAAAAAGCAATTCTACAATGAAAATATAAAGACAAATTTGATCTATCCAAAATAAAACATTCCCAAAATTTACAGAAAGATTTTTGGATGTTTCAAGACCAAGCGAAACTGTATTTACAACGATTACGAGAAGCATAAAATACTCGTAAGGTGTATCTGCCTCGCCATCCACATATTCTTTTAAGCTTCGTTTTGTTTTATCTTGGTTATTCATTTTTACTACCTTTGGGGAAAGTGAAAATGAACTCCCCTAGTCATAATGATTTGGGAAGTTCAATAGTAAAGTCTTATAGCGTAGGGGCATGCTTTCCTTTATTTGCTCCATCGGGATGTCTAAAACAATAAGCAGCTGTTAAACTTGCAAGTGTCGAATACTTTTGTCCGCAGTATTTACAAGTATATTGCGATTTTTCTTCACCTTCGTATAATTTATGTTTTCCTTTGTTAGGACCATCAGGATGCCTAAAACAATAAGCAGCTGTTAAACTTGAGACTGATGAATACTTCTGTCCACAATACTCACAATAATAATTTGCCATAATTTTCCTTCTCCTTTTGCATTGCTTTTAGCAACGATTTATTTATTTTTCCTTGCAGTAAGCAAAGAAAATTATACCATAGTTTCCGCTTAAAGCAACTGTATAATAAAAAAGAACTTGCTTAAAATAAGGAAGATGACTCCCGAATTATTGCAGAAAAGGCTTTCTGCCAACTTAAAGAAAGCTCGCAAAACACTTTCCCTTTCACAAGAAAAACTTGCCGAAGAAGCCCAAATTTCTGTACAGATGATGAACGATATTGAAGGATGCCGAAGGTGGCCGAGCGAAAAAACGCTTTCAAAACTGGCAAACGCATTGCAAACTGATGTTTATACGCTTTTTCTACCCGAAGATTCTGCAGAACAAGTAAGTCAATTACAAAAGCAGACAATCGCTGATGACTTGCAGACAATTTTCGCACAAGTGGTTGAGCAATATCTGGCAGACAAAAAATAAGCATTCCGTTTTTCATAGCCGCAGTATACAGTGCTAACTCTATCTTAAAACGAGGGATTGAAAATTTTTTTGTAAAAAAATTCTACTCTCTCTTTTTATGATAGAGTGGCGTGTTATATTTTCAGTATGAACACACAAACAAAGATAACCTACAGAATGTTGGAACGTATTTCTCATATTCATCGCAAAATCAAAAGCGGCTGCTACCCGAATACGAAACAGCTTGCTTTTGAACTTGAATCAGGACTTGCAACAATCAGCCGTGATATAGACTACATGCGAGACAGAATGTATGCCCCGATTGAATATGATTACACGCACAAAGGCTACTATTATACAGAGCCTTTTGAACCTACATTGCAAAATCACCTTTCAGAAAAAGACTTGCGGGTTCTGCTTGCAGCAAAAGTATTGCTTTCTCATTACAAGAATACGCCTGTTTATGAAGAAGCTTGTTCTATACTTGATTTGCTTTCTTCTTCTGCAATGAATGGTAAAAACGCTGAGCTCTTGAACAGAATTACCGTTGCTCCAACGGTAGAAACCGTGATAAACCAAGAAACATGGAATAAGATTCAAGACGCATTAAATAACAATCATATTCTTCAATTTGATTATACTGACCGTTGGGGAAAGCAAACCGAAAAGCGACGCTTAAAACCTTATCAGCTTGTTCTGGACGATGGTGAATGTCTGCTTTTTGGTTTTGATGAGCTTCGTAACGCAGAACGCATTTTCTCATTGCTCCGCATGAAGAATGTGAATGTTACTGATGATGTTTTTGAACTACCTGTAGATTTTGAATTCGGCAATCGCCTTGAAAATTCAAAGTTCGGTGCATTCTTCTCAAACAAGGCAGAGCATTATGTAATTGAATTCTACAATGAAGCGCGCCTTATCGTAAAAGAAAGAAAATGGGCTGAGAACCAAGTTATAATTGAAGATAAAGACAAAACCATCATTGAATTTGATTCAACTCAATTTCTCAAAATAAAATCATGGGTACTTTCTAACGGCTGCAATGCTTTTCCGCGTAAGCCTGATTGGTTTGCAAAAGGCTGGAAAGATACTGTTCTTAAAATGACACAAATGGCTCAAAATATTAAATAGAACATATCTGTTTCAGCAAAAACCGTGCAGTGTCTAATTTTGGCGACTATAACCGCTAAAATTAACATTTTCCTTGATTTTAGCGACTATAACTGATAAAATACAGTTATGATTAAGCGCGAAACATATATGCGGAGAATCAGACCGTTTATGAATACGGAATTGATTAAGGTTTTTACGGGCATCAGGCGTTCCGGCAAATCTGTGATGCTTGAACTTGTAAAAGATGAACTTAAAAAATCTGGAATAAGCGAAAAGAACTTTCTCTGCATAAATTTTGAACAGTTTTCTAATTCTGAACTGCTGGATGCTAAAAGCCTTTATGCAAGAATTGTTGAATTTCACAAAAATGCGGAAGGCAAAATGTACTTGTTTTTTGATGAAATTCAAGAAGTTGAGAACTGGGAAAAGTGCATCAATTCATGCAGAGTAGATTTTGACTGTGACATTTATATAACAGGCTCTAACGCAAAGCTTTTGTCAGGAGAACTTGCGACGTATCTTGCAGGACGTTATGTGGAGTTTATTATTTATCCATTTTCTTTTGCGGAATTCCTTGAAATGAACAGGCAGATAAATCCAGAGCTTGATAAAGCTTCATGCTTTATGCAGTTTTTAAAAACAGGCGGAATGCCGTTCCTGTCAAATTTTAGCGGCGATGATTCTGCAAAGAATCAATATCTGATGGATATTTACAATTCCGTAGTTTTAAAAGATGTAGTAAAACGAAACAATATCCGCGACGTTGATACTTTGGAACGGATTGTAGCCTATGCTTTTTCAAACATCGGGCATATATTCAGTGCAACTTCGCTCTCGAAATATTTCAAAAGCGAAAACCGCAAAATCTCTCACGCCACAATTTTGAATTATCTGAATTTTTGCGCAGATGCTTTTCTCATTTACAAAATAAACCGCTATGATATGGAAGGCAAAAAGATTGTCAGCGTGAATGAGAAATATTACTGCGCTGACCATGGACTGCGTGAAGCTGTATTCGGAAGAAATATGCAGAACATAGACCAGATTCTTGAAAACATTGTCTGTCTTGAACTCTTGAGAAGAAATTATAAAGTTTATGTCGGCAAAAAAGGCGATTTAGAAATAGATTTCATAGCAGAAAAACAGGATAAAAAACTCTATGTTCAAGTTGCATATCTTTTAGCAGGCGAAGAAACTGTAAAGCGCGAGTTTTCTGTCTACAATTCAATAAAAGACAGTTACCCGAAATACGTTGTTTCTATGGACGACTTTGACTTTTCTCAAAACGGCATTATCCACAAGAACATAAAAGATTTTTTGCTAATGGATTTTTGAAAAAGAATGTACTGTAAAAATTTGCCGACACCGGATATTTCTTATATACTGAGAATATGGAAAACGAAGAACTTGGAAAAAAACTTGAATCTTTAAGAAAGCAGAAGCAGGGCTATGACCGCAACAGAAGCATCTGCGCTCTGGCAATAGCCGTTGTAAGTTATTATATGTATCAGGCGCATACAACAGACAGCCCTGAATGGTGGTTCTGGGTAATTATGGGTCTTGTCATTGTTGTTTCAGTATGTGTTTTGATTTTTGACACAATTCAGGTTAAGGCTATAAATGAAAAACTGAAACAGGCTGAAGCAGATTTTACAAAACTGGTTGCACAGACCGATGCAGAAGCCCCGGACAAAGATGATGATTCTGACGATGACAACGGTTCTGATGACTCTGACGGAAGCTCTGCTAACGCAAATTCCGCAATATAACATTATCTTATGATTGAAATAAGGGAAGAAGAAGAACGACCCATCAAAGCTTTTCTGGTAGGCTGTGTTAAAGCAAATGAACCGGCAGACAGAGAGACACTTCAAGAGCTTTTTGGGCTTGTAAAAACTCTCGGCATGGAAATCTGCGACTGCATAGTTTTGACAAGCCGCGACCCGCAGCCGAAATTCGGCATAGGCACAGGAAAAGCCGTAACAATAGCCGAAGAAGCCAAAAATCATGAAGCCGACTGCATAATCTTTGACTTTGAAATTTCGCCGACACACCAGCGTAACTGGGAAAACCTTGCCAAAATACCGGTTTTTGACCGCAACGAAGTGATTCTGCGTATTTTTGCAAGCCACGCCCGCACAAAAGAAGCAACGCTTCAAGTTGACCTTGCCAAGCTTCAATATTCTCTGCCGCGTCTGGCGCACAGCTACGGCGACATGGCAAAGCAGCGCGGCGGCAATTACGGCTCAAAGGGTTCAGGTGAAACAAAGCTTGAACTTGACAGGCGTGCTGTTCAAAACCGAATTTCGCGCATAAAGCTTGAGCTTGCTAAAGTTGTAAAAGAGCGCGAAACCTTAAGAGCAAGGCGCGACAAAGTTCCGCTGCCGTCATGTGCGCTTGTCGGCTATACAAATGCGGGCAAGTCAAGTCTTTTAAACGCGCTCACAGGCTCTAATGTGTTTGTCGAGGACAAGCTTTTTGCCACACTAGACCCGACTACGCGCCGCCTTTCTTTAGACGGCGGCAACGGCATTTTATTGACCGACACTGTAGGATTCATCTCAAATTTGCCGCACAGCCTTGTAAACGCCTTTAAATCAACACTAGAAGAAACAGCCGGCGCAGACTTGCAGATTCTCGTTTTAGACGCTTCTGACGCCAATATATACGAACAATATCAGACTGTTCTTCAAGTTTTAAAAGAAATTGATGTTCTGGATACGCCGCGTATCATAGTCTTAAACAAAATTGACCGCGTAAGCGACATGTTTTCTTTGCGCAGACTTGAAAACTACTTTCCAGAGGCTGTAAAGGTAAGTGCATTAGAAAAAACCGGCTTTTCTGATTTGATTTTTTCTATAAGAGAAATGCTGTTCGGCAGCCAAAAGACGTATTCTCTGCCTTTAGAAAAAGCTGAACTTTTGGAATTAGTGCGCAAAACTGGAATTCTTATCAACTCTGAATGGCAGGAAAATTCAATAAAGATAGAAGCCCAAGTTTCAGGCAAAGCCCAAGCCTTACTTGCACCTTATGAGATAAAGCCTAAAGAATAAGAGGCAGACATGAAAGAACTTTTCAATAACGGCTGGCTGTTCAGCAAAATTCATCTTGAAAGCGCAGACCAGAAAATCAATTTAGAAACTTTTCCAGCCACGCTAAAAGACGCTGACTTTTCGCCTGTTGAAATTCCGCATGACTGGCTTATCTACAACACTAACGACCTATACGAAAACAGCGTAGGAATCTACAAAAAAGAATTTCCTGTTTCAAAAGAAAGTCTGCAATGTTCCAGATTTTTCCTTAGATTTGAGGGAATTTACATGGATTCAAGCATTTTCTTGAACGGCGTAAAAATCTTTGAATGGAAATACGGTTACACCACGTTTGAGGTTGATCTCACACCATTTCTCAAAGCAGGGTCAAATACAATAAGCGTATGCGCCGTTTACCGCTCGCCGAATTCGCGCTGGTATTCCGGTGCAGGCATTTACCGCAATGTATGGCTTATAACAACGGCAAAAGCACATATCGTTCAAGACGGAATCTCATGGAAAGCTGAAAAAAATTCGGATAATTCGTACAAGCTTAAAATTCTAACAGAAACTTTCTTTCATTCAAAAGATAAAACCAGCCGGGAACTTTTTGAAGGAAGCATAATCCATACACTTTACGAATCTAAAAAAGCCGGAAATCAAATTGTCTGTGCAGATAAAGTAGCTCAAACTGAAAAAGACGTATCGATAAGCTCTTTATTTACAGACGATAATCCGTATTTTTTTGCTGACAATCAAAATCTGTTCTCTAAAACGCTTCAAGTTTTAGAACTTCAGAATATAAAAGAATGGTACACTGATGAACCGAACCTTTATCTTTTAAAAACTGAATTAATTTCAAAAGACGGAAAAACTGTTGATACAAGCATAATCCGCGTTGGTTTCTGTACCCAAGAATTTGATTCTGACAAAGGCTTTTTCTTAAACGGAAAGCATTTAAAAATTCATGGCGCATGTATGCACCACGATTTAGGCGCACTGGGTTCAGCCTTTAACAAAAGCGCAGCAAAAAGACAGCTGGAAAAACTGAAGAAAATGGGTGTAAACGCCATCAGAACATCGCACAACCCTTATGCACCCGCTTTCTTAGACCTTGCAGACGAATTAGGCTTTTTAATTGATTCAGAAGGCTTTGATATGTGGGAAAAACCCAAAACAGTATATGATTATGCAAACTACTTTAATGACTGGGTTTCACGTGATACAGCTTCTTGGGTGCGGCGCGACAGAAGTCATGTAAGCGTTTTTATGTGGAGCATCGGCAACGAGATTTATGACACACACCAGGGCAATGGACTTGAAATTTCAAAAAGGCTTGTAAAACTTGTGCGCGCAAACGATACGCTGAACAAAGCCCCGACAACTATTGCTTCAAATTATATTGCATGGGAAGGCGCACAAAAATGTATGCAGGAAGTCGATATTGCGGGCTACAACTACACAGAACGGCTTTACAGCGAACATCACAAGACTTATCCGCATTGGAAAATCTACGGAAGCGAAACTGCTTCGACTGTGCAGAGCCGCGGAATCTACCATTTTCCGGCTTCTTTTAGAACTTTAACCCACGATGATGAACAATGCTCTTCTTTGGGCAACTGCTCTACAAATTGGGGTGCAAAAGACAGCGCAGCCGCCATTATAGCTGACAGAAACGCTGAATTCTGTGCCGGTCAGTTCATCTGGACAGGATTTGATTATATAGGCGAGCCTACGCCATATTTTACGAAGAATTCTTATTTTGGACAGATTGACACAGCGGGCTTTGAAAAAGACTCGTTTTACGCCTATCAGGCGGAATGGACTTCAAAAGATGATGCACCTATGGTTCACATTCTGCCTTATTGGGATTTTAACGAAAACCAGCTTATCGACATAAGAGTTTATTCAAACTGCGCAAAAACAGAGCTTTTCTTTAACGGCAAATCTTTGGGTACTTTTGTACACAATCACATAGACGGAAACGAAATTTCAGGCAAATGGCAGATTCCGTACCAAAAAGGAACATTAAGAGCCAAAGGATATGACGAAAACGGCTGCTGTATTGCCGAAGATATGCAGATCTCGTTTTCAGATGCCGTCAAAATTGAAATGGAAACCGACAATTTCGAAGATTTCAATAAATATAGGCTCTTAAAGCAAAATTTTGACGCTTCTTATGAAATGCCAGATTTTACCAATATAAACGAGTCTTGCCTGCTTTTTATAAGCATCAGCACAAGCGATAAAGACGGTAATTTTGTGGCAAATGCACGAAACCGCATAAAAGTGCATGTAAAAGGCGGCAGACTTCTCGGCTTAGACAACGGCGACAGTACAGACTACGAGCAGTATAAAACAGACGAACGTGCGCTTTTTAGCGGCAGACTTACCGCAATTGTTGAAACAGACGACATTCTTAACAAGCCTTTAATTGTTCAGGCTGAATCAGAAGGGCTTACCGGCACAAAACTGACTTATAAAGATAAGGCTTTAAGTTTTGCACAAGTTCCGGCTGTCAGAGCTGGCGGTTTTATTCCTATAAGAAAAATTGAACTTTCCGCAAATTCCAGCCTTGCCTTAACAAATGAACATAAGTCTGTAAAAATTAAAGCTGAAATTTTTCCAAAGGAAGCTTCTGAACAGCAGCTTTTGTGGCAGGCTGTAAGACTTGAAGGAATCGGGTCAAAAAGCGTAGAAATCGAACAGATTGATAACAGGCATATTATTGTTCATGCAAAAAGTAACGGAGATTTCCGCTTACGCTGTTCTTGCAAAAACAATTCAGCTTTGCCTCAAGTTATTTCTGAATACGAAATGTCTGTCAGCGGCACCGGCTCTTTATTGCTTGATGCATATAGTTTTATTTCAGGCTGCGAAGCAACACTCTCGCTGAACAAAAAAGTCTTAAGCTTTCAAGGCGGCAGTTTTCTTGCAGAAGACCGCAACTGGATTGGCTTTGAAAATGTAGATTTTGGCAAAGACGGTTCTGACGAGCTTACAATACCAGTTTTTGCCTTTGCCGATAAGCTTACAATCAATTTATGGGACGGTATTCCAGACTCAAAAGAAGGCAAGATTCTTGAAAGGTTGACGTATCAGGCAAAAAGCATTTACAACCGCTATCAGCCAAACACATGGAAGCTTTCAAGAAGACTTTTTGGTATTCACACAATCTGTTTTGAAACAAACGATAAGCTTTCTCTCAAAGGCTTTGTCTTTGCCAAATCGCCGAAAGCTTTTGCCAAACTTTCAAGTCTTGACGCAACAGACATTACAGGAGACGCTTTTACAAAAACTGAAAACGCTGTCACAAATATAGGCAACAACGTGGTAATTGAATTTGCGGACATGGATTTCGGAGATAAAGGTGCAAGCCACATAAAGCTTTTAGGCAGAGCTCCTTCTGGTGCAAATACAATCCAGTTAAGATTTTCACCTCAAGATAATCCGCAAACAAAAGAGACGGTAATTGTACTTGAAATTAGCAAATCCACAGATTATCAGTATTTCGATTTTGACTTTGAAAAAGTAAAAGGACTTCAGAAAGTTTCTTTTATTTTTCTGCCCGGCTGCAATTTTGATTTTAAAGACTTTGTTTTTTCGTAAGCATATTGTATAATATCAACAAATTAAAGTTATTACAAAAATGAGGGCACCAATGGCAATCGGCAAAACTAAATATTGGCAAATCTGCTCAATTCTTAAGTTAATTTATCAGAATCCTGGCATAACTAGAAAAGAATTAAGCAATCTTCTGTGCATAGACAAAGCCATGATAACGCATATTGTCAATTACCTTACGGCTGACGAGTGGCTTATAAAGCAAAATCATTTTGCAAAGAAGATTCCGCTGTCGTTGAACGAAAACCGGCTGTACGTTGCCGGAATCGAAATTCAGCCCGAATATCAGCGCCTTGCAGTCTGCAATATTAACGGCACTATTCTCTATACAAAAGAATGGACGCTTCCGCGCCCGGAAATTTCAGATTTTCTTTTCGGGGAAATAACAAAAGCTATAAATGAGTGCGGTTACGATATTTTTGCGGTGGGACTTGCAATTCCGGGTGTCTGCGACAACGAGAACAAGCGGATAATTGCGTCTAATCCTTTCGGCATTAAAATTCCAAGAGAACTGCCAAAAACGCTCGGTGAAAAAGAAATTCCGCTTTTTCTTGAAAACGACACAAGATGTCTCGGCTGGAACAAGGTTGCGTTTGAAAAAGATTTCGGCAATTTTCTTCTGGTAGTGTATCAGTGCATCGAAAACCCACAGAACAAAGACGAATATATACGCATTTCAAACGGACTTTCGCTTTTCTCAAAGGGCAATTCATGGGCTGGTGCACACAACTGCGCCGGTGAAATTCCAGATTTATTCAGCATAAAAGAATATGTCGGCGAGCATAATTTTATTCCATATAGCGAAAAGCTTAAAATGAAGAACAATCCGCAGCTAAAAGCTACTGTTCTTAAGAACATTGCAATCAGATCAAGCTATACTTCAACGCTGTTTGATACAGAAAAGCTTTATACATATATTTCAGGTCTTGATGTAGGAAACGATTATACGGATATTTTGAAGAGCTACATGGATAAATTTCACTTTTATCCTACAGTCCAGCATACAGAAATAGTAACTTCAACTCTGGAATCTTTCACAATAGCAAAAGGCGCATGTGCTTTTGTTTTTGAAAATCTGTTTGTTCATCCTTGTGACAGAGATATTCCACAGAGCCTTATAATCAAGGCAAAATAAAACACCCGGAGTTATCTTTCCGGGTGTTTCTACAGCCATTTTTTAGCTGAAATTATTTATCAAACAAAACGAATGAATAGAAGTAAGTCTTGTTCTTTTCGTAGTCTGTCTTTGTAATTGTCGGGCGCATATAAGAATAAGAGAAATAACCCTTTTCTTTTGTGAAAGCAATAATTCTTTCGCGGGCAATCTTTATTGCATCATATTCATCATAAGTAAAGCGGTTTGTTGAATAAATAAAACGTGCTTCTCCAAGCATTTCAGTATATTCAATTGAAATAGTATAACCGTCATAAGGTTCTGTAATCAAAACAGTAAGCGGTACTGCTGAATCCTGGTTCTGCTGTGACTGGGCAAATGCTCCAACAACAACAAAGCAAAGCAAAGCTATGACAATCAAAATCTTCTTCATAATAAACTCCTATAAACCCGTTGAGAACAGCAACCATGGACGATTTGGAGCCGCTTTATCACGGAAGAATTGAAAGAGATGAAACCTATAGTTCCTGTTTCTATCAATTTATTTAACAAAATGTTTCTTCAAATGTTACAAGTTTTTACTCGTTTTTTGAAGTATCCATATATATGGAATAAATTTACAATATATTGATTTTTCCAAAAAGTCAAATTTAAAACGTTGAATAAGGTACTATTCTTGAAATATTTACAAGAAGCTCAAGTTTTGCAACATATCTGCCCGACTGAATGCTTAATAACGGGTAATTTTCAAGCAAAACAGAACCTGATATCTCCTTTGGCTTGTTCTTTGTAAAGCCCTGTACATACTCTCTTACGGCCTTCAATATGGCTTCTGCATAAGCGTCATGTATTCCATTGTCACCGTCGCGGATTGAGCCTGAACCTGTTCCTGCTATTTTGGGAAATTTCACTGAATTCCAGTGCTGCCTTAAAGCATACTGCAAGTCTGTTCTTTCGTATGCCACCCAGCACGAAAAACGGCTCTCATCTGCCTTTAACTGCGAAAAGCTTATGTTCTTGTCGCCGAGCTTTATCTCTGATATTGGCGTGTATTCAAAATATTCTTCGACATTCCGCATTTTGTCAGAAGGTGTGTATGTGAAATTCCAGCCGTAGATTAAGCCTTCAAGAATAAACGGAACAGAAGTGCGCATGTGCGTTATAGCAAATGTGAGCGCACCGTTTTTTGATTCGTCTAAATCTTCTACGCAGCTAGGTTCCGGCTCAATAAGCACCCAAACCGGAAACTTTATCGTTCTTTGAGTTGCAAGAACCTGAGAGAACAAATTGCACGATACGCCTGCTAAAAGACAAATGCAGACAAAAAGGCGGAAAAAAGGTTTGGCGCGTGAGAAAAAACCTGCTAATAATTTTGTTTCCATACTTTCCATGGATTTATTCCCATTCTGACAATAAAATAAAACCAAGCAAAAACAAAACCAGAAAGATGTGCCACATGAGCAACATTGCTTGAACCGATAAACTGACCGCCAAAATCAATTACCGCATATACGATAACAAGAATTGGCGCCGGCAAAGGCAAAATGCCAAAAATATAAATCATATTCCGTGGAAAAATAACCGCATAAGCAAGCAAAACCGCATAAATTGCCCCGGAAGCACCTAACAGGCTGTAATAATATGCCATAATGTTTCCAGATAAAGCTGACAGATAATAAGCTGCAAACGAAACTAATCCACAAAAAATGCCGGACAGCAAATAGAATAATAAAAATTCTTTTGAGCCTATAGCTTTTTCGACTGAAAAACCAAAAAAGAATAGACCTAACATATTAAAGAAAACATGCTGAAAATTTCCATGAGTAAACATGTATGTAAAAAACTGCCAGTACGCATGTTTATAAATGACGTTAATAACATTCAGCGAAAAATAACTGAAAAGCGCCGGCTGAAGTACAGACAAAAAATAGACAATAATGTTTATGATTATAAGCCACAAAGTGACATTCCACATTTCGTAACGGAAAGGTGTTCTTATTTTAGAAGAAAAACTCATAAATTCCTGTAAATTATATTTTTAATTCTGCTTTCTTAGAAGCTGATTTCTTTTTCTTGGCAGGCTTTTTTTCTGTATAGATTGTCGTTCTGTTTCTGCCGTTATTCTTTGATTCGTACAAAGCCGCGTCTGCATGTTCTACAAGAAGCTTTGCCGTCATTTCCTTTATACCGAAATACATTGAAATTCCTACCGAAATAGAAACATTCATGTGCTGGTCTTCAAATACAAAGTCTTTGGTTTCTACAGCTTTGCGGATATTTTCTGCAATTTCAAAAGCCTGTTCCTGCTCAACGTCACAAAGAAGAACAACAAATTCTTCGCCGCCGTAACGGGCTGCCAAATCTTCTGCGCGGACAGTATTCTTTATAATTTGTGCAACTTCGATAAGCACCATGTCTCCGCAGGCATGACCATAAGTATCGTTGAATTTCTTAAAATGGTCGATGTCGAGCATAAAAACGGCAAGACTGCGCGAATCTACAAATGCGTGGTCAATTTTGTCCATCAAAACCGAAAAGAAATAATGCTTAAGCTTAAGATGCGTCATCATGTCGGTTGTTGTCATGTCCATAAGCGTTGCATTGTTTATAGCAATTGCCGCAAGAGACGCAATTGTCATTATCTGGTTCTTTTCGTAGCTTGAATAGACGTTGCCTTCACCTAAGTCGATTCTTTCGCCTAAAACAAGAAAGCCGTTCAAGCGGTTTTTTACTTTAAGCGGAACAATTAGAGAAGGGTGCAGCGTTTCAAGAAAGGCTATTTCTTCTTTTCTAGACTTTAGAATATCAACCATTTCCTCATAGGTATAAGTCATATTGGTTGATTCAAGCAGCTGAATTGCAGGATGGTCTACAGGTACAGAATAGTTTATGTCAGAAGCAAGCTCCATACCGTTGTAGTTAGAATCCAAAGTAAAGGCATTTGCTTCAAAACCGTTCAGCGTGAACAAAGCGGCACTTAAAGTGCGCATCTGACACATACAGATATATAACATTGATTCAATTACTTTCTTAATCTCAAGGACAGAAGAGAGGCTCTTGGAAATTTCTAGCAGCTGCTTCAAATCATAGATTTGCTTCTCGTAGTTACTGAGACTATTAGCAGGTATAGCTATTGAATCAATATTCATACTATTCTTTATCGGTAAATATAACGTAATTCTTCATAAGCTCTATAAACTTCTGCCAGTATGAAAACTGATTTTCGAGCATCAGCGTATACTCTTTGTTTCTAGTTGAATAAAGCACCATCTTGATGTTAGAAACAAGTTCCGGGCTGCCTTTCTTAGAGTCGTTCAACAGATCGTTGACGTCTCTTGTGAGCTTTTTAAAATTACTCATGTCTGTCTGAAGCATAGTCTTAACATGCATATTCACTTCAGATACTTTAGATAAAAGTCTTTTAGCCAAATCAGGGTTTGTCTTACTGTTAGACGCAAGCCGCATAATCGAAGAAAAATTGTTCTCCTGATTTTCTTCAAACGAATGTTCGAATTCTGCAATCCGCGCCATTATCCCGCCACATGCAAATACTTCAGAACCAAAAGAAGACTGCATATTCGTATTTGAGAAGAAGCCTTCAACTACTATGTCATTAAGAAGTGCCTGTATTCCCTGTGAAAAATAGTAGAAGAAGAATGTCTTCATAATCTGAAGCGGTGTAACCCATATAAACATCTGCGTTGATGTCTTCTGAAGCATCAGGCTGTTGTCGTTGTTATAGCCTGAAACAGGCTGCATTTCTTTTCCAGAAAAAAGATCATTCAGTTCGGCAGAAAGACGCTCGTCTTTAAGCTCGTTGATTATGCGCTGTGTATTTGCCTCAAACATCTGCTTTGAGCGCGTAATATAATCTTCAATAAAGTGAAACTCGTATTTGTTTGCGCCCGGCTCAAATTTCGGGTCGCCCTTGATAATGCAGAGCATTTTATAAATAGTATCTTGCGTTACAAGCTTTGTAAGAACAGCTGAAATGCGCTTGAGATTGTCTGTTATCTCGGCATGGGCATCGTGAGAAAGCGTTGTCGCTGTGCGGTGCTCTTCAAGAGCCACAATTGCATTTGCCAGAGAACTTGTAACCGTAAAGTCTTTTATAACAAAGTATAAATCCAAAAGCTTCTGTTCCTGCTCAAAAAGCGGTGTCGGTCTAAAAAGAGGTTTGCCTGCTCCGGCACCACCTGTAAAATCGGGCGCAAAAGCCTGTAAAAACTTAACATAATCAAACATACATATATCATGCAGCTGAAAAAGTCTTGTAATTACAACTTCAATCTGAGACATCTGATTAGACGAATTCATGTCTTTGATAACTTTTTCAAGAGAATTTCTCTGGTGGTCTATCTCTTTCTTTTCGTTTTCTGCAGCTTCTATTGCAGATTTTCTGTTTTCATACTGAAGTGCCTTTACGATAAGACAGTCTTCGGAAGTAAAGCCAGTAGAAATCAGCAGGTCAACATAACCGGCCGCAACATTGCTTGTCAGATTCAATACAGTTTCGTCAAGTATTTTAACAAGAGAACTGCAACTCTGATTTAATATAAAAAGCCCTTCTGCAAAAGGCGGAAGAATATACTTATTCTTCAACATTGACGGACTTAAAGCTTTTAATTCGCTTTCTAATTTGCGCAACGTTCTCTTTTTAAGAGTTTCAGGATTAGAACCGAAAAAAAGCATTTCAAAAAATTCAGAAAAACTATTCAAAAAAGCCATATTAATATTTTAACCCTATCAATTAGATTTGACAATAAATTATTTGCATTAACTCACAAAGTAAAATAGTCTGAAAAAATTGCGGCAAAATCTGCGCGCGTATTTGCACTGACTATTGAAGCGCGCATCTGGCTTGCTTTATCAAGCCCCTTTGAATATGCGCAGAATCTTTTGCGCATTTCGCGGCAGGCGGTTACCTCGCCCTTGACTTTTATCAGAATATCAAGCTCTTCCATTCCGGCAGAGATTCTGACTTCGGGCGGCGTCGAGTATTTTTCGCCTGTCAGCAAGAACCGCCTTGTCTCGTTAAAAATGAAAGGGTTGCCCATTGCGCCGCGCGCAAACATTACACCGTCAACGCCGGTCTGCTCAAAACAAGCCCTTACACTTTCAGGCGAAAAAATATCGCCGGAAGCAAAAACCGGAATTTTGCCGCCGACAAGCTTTACAAGCTCTGCGAGCAGTGCCCAGTCAGCCTTACCTTCGTAGCCCTGCGCCCTTGTGCGCGGATGCAGTGTAATTGCGTCTGCACCGGCTTTAAGAGAAGCTTCGGCGGCTTCTTTCCATGTCAGACTAGAAGAATCCCAACCGGAGCGGATTTTTACCGTAACAGGAATATCTTTGCCGGCTTCGGTCAAAGCTTTTTTTGTGCAGTTTAGAACCGCAAAGAGCCGTTCCGGGTCTCTTGTTAATGCAGAACCGGCGCCGCTTTTTATAATCTTTGGAACAGGACAGCCTGCATTTATGTCTATAACTTCGGGATTAACCCTTTCAGCAACAATCAGCGCAGCTTTTGCCACTGTTTCAGGCTCGCCGCCGAAAATCTGTACGGCATATTTGTCTTCGTCCGGGGCACGCACCATAAGTTCCTGCGTTTTACCCGAACCACGCACCAGTGCTTCAGCGGAAACCATTTCTGTATACGAAAAATTTGCGCCGCCTTTTCTGCACAAATGCCTGAATGCACAGTCAGAATAGCCTGCGACTGGAGCTAAGAACAAATTCCCGTCCAGCTTCAGGCTTCCTATTGAGACAGAATGATAGAACTGATTTTCGTTTGTCATATACTAAAGTTCTGACGCGCGCGGTTAGTCTTCCGGCAGTCTGAAAAATTTACAGCTATTTTTCCACAATTGTGCGGCAAGCTCTTCTTCGTCCATGTCGAGAAGCCCTGCAAGAAAATGCGCTGTTGAAGGCAGATAAGCCGGCATTGTTCTTTTGCGTACGCGGTATTCGGCAGGAATCATGAAAGGGCTTTCTGTTTCAATTAAAATGCGGTCAATCGGAACATTCAAAGCTGTTTCATGGAGATTGCGTGCATTTCTATAAGTAACATTACCGGCAAAAGAGAAATACAAATTCAATTTTTCTGCTTCTTTTGCATAAGCAGCATTTTCAGAATAACAGTGCAGAACGGCACCGGCTGAAGGTATGCGGTCTTTCAATATATCAAGAACGTCTTTGCCTGCTTCCCTGTTATGAATAATTACAGGCAGATTGTATTTTTCTGCCAGTTCAAGCTGTGTAATAAAAAGCTCGATCTGCGAAGTTTTATCGCCATATTTTTTAAAATAATCCAAGCCTGTCTCGCCGATAGCAACAACATTAGGCAGCTTTACAGACGCCTCAATTGTCTGTATCCAGTCTTTGCCAGGATTTACAACTTCTGACGGAGCGACACCTACAGCATGATACACGTTTGGCAACGACTTGAGGTTATTATATACTGTTCCAAAGTCACGCAAACTGTTGCAGATGCTTACGATGCGGGTTACATGTGCTTTTTTTGCTTCCTGTAAAACACGAAGCTGCTCAATTGGGTCATTGTAAATAAGCCCGATATGAGCGTGAGTATCAAAAAACTGCATTGCTTTCTTCCAGAGATGAAATGTGAGGAACCTTAACTTCTTTCTGTTCCTGCCGATAAGTTTAACACAGGAAACTTCACACGTCAATCAAAAGCTTTTGGGCTATTATGTTGTTTGACAGACGTTCATTTTGATGCTATTATAGTAGAAATTTCAACGTTTTTGTTTCTTAACAGCACATCTAAATTGGGGATTTTTAGAGAAGCTGTAAATCTAATTCTTTGGAGTTATCTCTTGGCTCGGACTCGTAGATATAAACGCGCAGAAAAAAATGCTGTTCAGACAATTTTGCGCTTCTTTGGCCGCATTGGAGTGGGAATCGGCCGGGGTTTTTCTTCGCTATTTCATGGCTGTAACCGCAAGCTGACAATTATGATAGTTCCACATTCGCAGAACAAAGTCTTGAATTTTCAGACTAATGTTTTTGCCTTGATTTCATGCGCTGTTATAATTGCAGGCGTCTTTTTTTCATTTTTCTGGTTCAACAAAACTGCTTTATCTGCTAATGCAGAAATTGCAAGGCTTCAGACTGAAAACAAAGAAGCCCGCGCCGGGCTTGATGAGCTCCGCGATGAAAACACAAACCTTTTGCAGGCTGCCAAAAAATTTCAGGGTTCTTTATCTGAAACACTGTCTATGCTCGGCATGAACCAGCAGACCAAAAAAACTTCTGGACAAACCCAGTCCGGCGACCTTGCCTCTTTATTTGACTTTCAGGAATATTCAGGCACAACAACCGCCGAAACCGCCGATGTCAAAATGCTTGCATCTTATCTTGAGAATGCAGTTCAGCCAATCGAAGAAATTGGAAAAATGCTTCAGGCACAGAGCACACTTTTTTCAGATATTCCAAGTGTTCACCCGCTTAAAGGCGGCATCGGACACATTTCAATGCCTTTCGGTCAGAACATCAACCCATTTACAGGTCAATGGTATATTCATAAAGGAATGGACTTCTCTACATACCGCGCAGGAGACCCTATAATAGCAACAGCAAACGGACAGGTTGTTACTTCAGCATTTGACAACGGACTTGGCAATTATGTAATTATCAAGCACAAGCATGGTTTTTACACACGCTATGGTCACATGCGTGAAGTCTTTGTAAAAAAAGGTCAGTTTATAATGCAGGGCGATACAATCGGTCTTATCGGTAATACAGGCAAATCAACAGGTCCGCATCTTCATTACGAAGTTCATATCGGTTCTGATGTTGTTGACCCTGCAAAATATGTAAACGTAGTCTTAACAAAATAATTATGGCTTTTCATACAGACGATATTTCGATGAACACCATTGTCGGTGTCGGTTCTTTAATAACAGGCAATATATACTCAGCCGGAATTGCACGCATAGACGGCGATATTAACGGCAAGATTGAATCAGCCGGACATGTGTGGATTGGTTCTGCCGCAAGAATAAAGGCTGATATTATCGCTCATTCTGTTGATGTATGCGGCGGAGTAATCGAAGGCGACATTCTCGCACCGGAAGGTGTGCATCTGTACCCCAAAGCCGTAGTTCTCGGCGACATAGTTACAAAGCATCTTCAGCTTGACGGCAACGTGCTTGTAAACGGCGAATGTATAACGCTTAGCGACGAAGAGGCTTTTGAAGAAGCAAAAAATCATTGGATAGATGTAAAGGCTGTTTCGGGAAAAACTTTTATAGTTCACGAAAACTAACAGAACCGGGCGTCATTTTCGGGCATTTTCAGCTTAGGAGTTTCCATGAGTTCTATTGACCCATTAGGAACATCATTATATTTTACTGCGGCTGCACAGGCCAGAAAAAAAGAGACTGAAACCAAAAAAGCGGCGACAAAAAAGCACATATTTTCAGATTTTCTAAAAGACGCCTCTGAATCTGAAGAAGAAAAACTAATTAATGCCGGCTTTCCGCCCGAAATTATCGGACTGCCTTATGAAAAAGCTGTAGAAACACTTCTTGATTCGGTATATTCTACCGGAAACGACTTACGGAAAAATCAGACAAACGAGGATGTTCAAAAATATAAGCGCGCCGTAAAAAATTTTATAAACTATGTCGTCAAAACCTGCTTTGAAGTAGAAAAGCATGAAAGCAGCAGGCTCGTCAAAAAGCGGAAAAAATTCTTTCAAATTGAAATAATTGACCAAAAGCTCGAAAAGCTTGCCGCCGAAGTTTTGATAAACCAGCGTGATCAGATTGCCTTTCTTGCAAAGATTGACGAAATCAACGGTCTGCTGATAGATTTAATTACATAAAGACTTGGAGAAATTATGAGTGAAGTTTTTGAAAATGATATAGAACCCAAAAGCGACGATCTTTCGCTTCTTGAAGATCCGGTTTATGACGACCGTTCCGCCGAAGAAGCAGAAAACTACGTTTTTCCAGAACCGCTTTACAAAACAAAGCTTGAATACTCAAGCGAGGGCGTCTATGCAACCGCCCCGGACAATGTAAAGCTTGAAGCCGGCGACTTTGTGATAATTCCCACACGCTACGGAAAAGACCTTGCAAAAGTAATGGGCATTTCTACAACTCCGGTCGGTATTCGCCCTGACGATGTTGTTATGATTGAACGCAAGGCAACTGCCCAAGACCTTGAAAGAGCCGCTGAACTCCGCAGCAAAGAAGAATCGGCTTTTAAGATTTTTCAAGAAAAGGTTGCAGCCCATCACCTTGATATGAAGCTGATTGCAACGCATTACCTTCTTGAAGAGCAGAAAGTGCTGTTCTTTTTCAGTGCCGAAAACCGCGTTGATTTTAGAGAGCTTGTAAAAGATTTGGTTTCTGTATTCAAGATGAGAATTGAGCTGCGTCAGATTGGCGTAAGAGACGAGTCACGCATTACAGGCGGTCTTGGCGTATGCGGCAGACCTTACTGCTGCCACGCTGTTTCTGACAAACTGCGCCCAGTTTCTATCAGAATGGCGAAAGACCAGAATCTTTCGCTTAATTCCATGAAAATTTCCGGACAGTGCGGACGGCTTTTGTGCTGCCTTTCTTACGAATACGACTGGTATGCTGAAGCAAGACGGAAATTGCCGAATGAGGGCGTGAAATTCTTCTATGACGGCACAACATTCAGAGTAATGGAATCAAATCCTCTTACCACAATGGTCAAAATGATTGGAGATGACGGCCGCATCCTTGAAATTCCTGTTTCAAGAATGAAATACATCGACGGCAAGTGGAAAATCGTAAGCTGAGTTAGTTTTTGTATACAAATTCCCGTAAATATGTTGTTTCAGCACCATCTGAATCAAATATTTTACAGCATCGGAAATTACCATATTCATCATAATCACTTAAAACTGTTCTTGCATTCCAACTACTGCGGCTTGGATAATCTGTTATGATTTGAGTTAAATAACCGTCAGAATATGAATATTCCTCTGTAAAAAATACAGAATTATCTTTTAAGTTTATACAAGTTACTTTTTTCAGCTCATCACCATTTTCACAAGAATTATACTCAAAATCATATTCATAACCCATTGACATCTGATTTCTGTCTTTTCTATTCATAAAGGTTTTATCAATAATCTTGACAAGTCTTTCCAGATTGTTTTCATAAAAGTAATCTACAGTCTCGATGGTTGATTCAAATAATTCGCCTGTTTTTCGATTTTTTCCAATATCAATACATGTAGCTTTTATACAAGAATCTTCGTAAACAACTTTTTCTATCCTTTGAAGATTATTCATAAAGAAAATCTTTCGTTTAAAATCATCTTCATATTCAAAACTAAAATCTGGCGTACAATTTATAAGTCTTCCTTTATCATCATAAATATATTCATTATGTCTTCCATCACGAACATTTGAATCTTCTGAAGCGAGTTTTCCATCACTGAAATTGAATACTTCTGTATATTCTCCGTATTTTAATGTCATTCGTTTCAAACTAGCAGGAATATTTTTTATATATTCAGGATTGGAATATTTAAAAACTATACTTTTTGCATAAACCACACTTGTTTTAGAGAACAAATTGTCTTCACCTGTTAAAGCAAATTGCATAACAGATATTATAAATAAAACAAAAACTACTTTTTTCATTTTGTACTATCCTCGTATAAATTGAACTTATAGAGCGGCCAGATTTTCTTCTATCATTTCGAGGCGCTGGGAAAGCTGCGCGATAGTTTTTTCAATGCGGCGTTTTTCGCGCTCAAGAACCTGCTTTTTGTCAGTTTCTTCAGCTTTTTTCTTCATCATAAATCTTACAGTGTCAGGCGTTTTGCCGGCAAGAAGCTCTGATTCGGCTTCTTTCTGCTTTGAAGCGGGCAGAGAAGCGACGAGCTTCATGTTGTCAAAGCCAAGAGCGGCAGCAGGCTCAGCTTTTGCCACTTTGCTTATGCTCTGCGCAGTTGCGCGCGGCAGCTTCAAAACGCGGTCAAGATAATCTTCATAGCGGATACCTGCACTTTCGCAAAGCTCGTAAGCCTGTGAAAGCTTTTTGCCGAATTCAATCATAAGCTGACCGTTGGCTTCAAGGTAATTTTTGCGTATATCTTCGGTCAAAGCTTCTAATTCAGGCGAATTCTCAAAGCCGAGCACATACAAGCCCTGCTGTTCAGCTTTTTCAAGAAGCTCGTGGAATTTTGCCCAGAATTCGTTTGTATGGGCTCTTCCAGAACATTTAAGCGGATTCTGCTCAGCAATAAGATGATGTGCATATTCGTGAATGGTGGTGTAAACAAGCTGATTGTCTGTCTTAAAATTTTTGGTATGAAGCAAAATCTCATGCGTGTCGGGCTTGTATAAGCCGTTTACTTTTTTGCTTTCTTTGCCCGTAAAAGTTACAGAGAAGTCTAATTCCGTATCTTCAATTTTAAGCAGCATTTCTTTTATCTGGTCTTGGTTCATTTTTTACTCCAATTCTAAAGAATATTCATGGCGGCAAGCGCAAGCGAAACTGCCGTTGTCGCGGCTGTTTCAGTTCTTAAAACGCGGCTGCCAAGACTATAAAACTTAAAGCCTTTCTCTTTAAATTTGTCTCTTTCTCTGTCTGTCCAGCCGCGTTCAGAGCCTATTGCAGCAATTACGGTTTTGCCTTCAAACTGCCTTTGCATAACAGCATCTGAAAGCCTGAATTCCGGCTTTATATTGTCTAAAAGAACAAGCTCATCCTCAGACTGAACATCTCTAAAAACAGCCTCAAAATATTCAGACAAATTATTGTGCATGTACAAAGCCGGAAGCGCGGCAGATTTTGCCTGACACGCACCGTCAATCAACATCGCCTCGGCTGCGCCCCTTTCAAGCAGAGTAGACTTCAAATAAGATTTTTCGCCTAATTCTGTGCCTGTAAGATGAATCTCTGAAACGCCGAGGCTTACCACATCGCGGAGAAGCCGTTTAAGCTGTATCGGGCGCGGAAAGCCTATAACAAGCTTCAGCCGGTAAAGCGGCGCAACCGGGCGCAGCGACTTATATTCAAAAGCTATGTCCTTTTCCGTAATTTCTAGAATGCGGCACTCGCCCTCTGAAACATTGATTATACCAGCTTCAAAAGTTTCTCCGGCAGATTTGTGCAGAATTTTCTTTATATGCTCGCCGCGCGGATCTCTTAACGGCAGTCTTTGAGAAATTTCATTTTCTTTAAATAAAACAATATTCATCTGATTCTTCTGAATTATAACAAATCAGAATAATAAAGTCAGTCAATAAGTCAACAAATATATAATCTTCGTTTATAAAAATTTACAAAGTTTCTCAAATTAAGATACAAAACATTTACTTTGTTAATTCTAATTGGAGATTTTAGAAAATTTATGGACATAAAATTCTATTGTCTATATATTAACTTTGTGAATTACATTATATATTTCGATATTGCAAGCCTTATCATTACGTCGATTATTCTTGCTGTTCTGATTTTTTACAAACATTTTCCGACTCATAATTCTAAAGTTTTTCTACTTTTGACGGCATCTGCTCTAACCGGCATTATCTTTAATCTTCTGTCCGTTTATACAAATCAGTATTATGCGTTAAAAGCGCCGGTCTTAACCAACATAGTAAACATTGTACACATTCTTTCAGTAAACATGATTCCGCTGTTTTACTATTACTTTTTGCTTTCAATGACACACACTTATGCTGAAACCCCAAAAGTGATTAAATACACGCTCGGCTTAACAGTCTACTATATTCTGATTTCTACAATTACATCGCCGTTGACGCATTGGACAATGTACAACGACGAAACCGGTGCTTATCATCATGGCGCAGGCATGACCGTTCTCTACATAATTGCCGGCTTCTACATTATTCTTGGGCTTATTCACTGCTTTAAATTCAAAAAGAAGATAAAAGCTGCAACAATTACATGCGTGGTTTTTTACAGCATTGCTCTGGTTGTTGCCATTATTTTTCAGTATTTTAACCCGCACTGCCTTGTTATAGGCTTTGCAATTTCGGTTTCTCTGCTTGTGTGCTTTCTGGCGCTCAAGAATCCGCTTTCTTATGTGCATAAATCGACAGACACATATAACAAGGCGGCTTTTACAGAATTCTTAAATGTTTCTGTAAATTCTAGAAAGCCGGTTTCGCTTATTTTCTTTCAGCTTGATAATTTCAACTCGCTAAAGATTCAAATAGGCACAACGCATGCCTATAAGCTTATTACAAACTATCTTAAGCACATAAATGCCTCGTGCGAGAACAAGTATCTGTTTCATATTGCGGACAACACTTACGGCTTTTTCTGCGAAAGCGGCGACGTTTCAAACGGAAAAACCCAGATTCTTTCTGAAATTTCTAAAAATCCGTTTTATGTCAATTTTTCTGAAAATGTCTCAAAAACGCTTGCTTACCGCATCAACCTTTCAATCTATAAAATTGAAAACTTAAAAATTTTTAACGTGCTTAAAGACGAGCACAAATTTCTGCTTACAGACGAAATTATCGACATTCTGAAATTTGCAGTTGCCCACATAAAGCCTGAACCTGACTCGGTTGTAACGCTCGATTATTCGCTTTTCAACAAATTTTATGAGAAAAAAGCCATTATTCACACCGTTCAGGACGCAATTCAGAATGAATCTTTCGAGGTTTTTTTGCAGCCTATTTACAGCACAGTCAAAAAGCGTTTTATTGGTGCTGAATCGCTTATCCGCTTAAAAGGCAACGACGGCAGATATATTCCGCCTGTTGAATTTATACCCGAATCTGAACGCAACGGCGATATTCTTCAAATTGGCGACATTGCGCTAAAAAAGACCTGCGAATTCATTCTTGAGACAAACCTGCTTGAATTCGGTATAGAAACGGTAAATATAAACCTTTCAGTCATGCAGCTCTTTCAAGCCAATATTGTCGAACATTTGCTTGACATTATCTCTTCTTACAAGCTCCCAAAAGATGTATTCCGTTTTGAAATAACTGAATCTCTTGCTGCCGAGGACGAAATTAACTTTGGGCACATGCTCAATTCGCTTACAAAAAAAGGCGTTCTTTTTGCGCTTGACGATTATGGAACAGGCTTTTCTAACACAGCGCGCCTTATGTCTTATCCGTTCTTTGAGATTAAATTCGACAAGTCGCTGATAGACCTTGCCTGCAAAGACGAGCAGAACATGATTTGCCTGAAACATCTTGTCAGCATGGCAAACGAAAAGGGCATGGTTACGCTTGCAGAAGGCATTGAGGACGAGATTTCTGCCCTAAGCCTAAAAGAAATCGGCTGCAACCTTATACAAGGCTTCTACTACGCCAAACCGATGAATGTCGCCGATTTCAAAGAATTTATCCAAAGAAACAGCAACCGCACCTTTGCCTAGCAAAAGATTCTGGTGGGAATACATTGACCTTTTTTGAGGTTTCGTTTATATTTTTCTTAATTCGGGGGTGTAGCTCATCTGGCTAGAGCGCTTGCATGGCATGCAAGAGGTAAGGGGTTCAAGTCCCCTCATCTCCATAAGAGCAAGGTTTATACCTTGCTCTTTTTGTTTTAAAGAGCATAAAAAAGCCGCCCCTCGCAAGAAGGACGGCTTTTTTTATTATGAGATCCCGAAACAAGTTCGGGATGACGTACAATGTCATTGTTGGGCTTGACCCGACAATCTCACCTTAGCGCCAAGGGTTCTCTGTTGGGTAGCGAACTCCAGCCGGCTGGTTGTAGCCGATTTCGTCTACTGCTACGCCGATGTACTTGAATACTTCGAAGAGCTGTTTGCCGAAGTGGCCGAATGCAACTGCACCATGGTGCGGGAAGTTCTTTTCGATAAGTACGTGGCGGTAGAAGCGGCCCATTTCTGGAATAGCGAAAATACCGATACCACCGAATGAGCGTGTAGCAACTGGAAGAACTTCACCTTCTGCAATATATGCGCGGAGAATGTTGTCGGCAGTTGACTGCAAGCGGTAGAATGTGATATCGCCAGGAACGAGGTCGCCTTCGAGAGTACCGTTTGTAACTTCGATTGGAAGAGCACGAGCCATAATAAGCTGGTACTTCATCTCGCAGAAAGAAAGCTTTGTAGAAGCTGTGTTTCCGCAGTGGAAGCCCATGAATGTATCCTGAATTGTGTACTTGCCATGCTTGCCCTTAATATCTGCGTCGTAAATATCCTGTGGAACAGTGTTGTTGATGTCAAGCAATGTAACTGTGTCGTCAGAAACAACAGTACCGATGAATTCAGAAAGACATCCGTAAATATCAACTTCACAAGAAACAGGGATACCCATCTTTGTAAGGCGGCTGTTTACATAGCAAGGAACAAATCCGAACTGTGTCTGGAATGCAGGCCAACATTTACCGGCAATTGCAACGAATTCGCGGTAGCCTTTATGAGCTTCAACCCAGTCAAGAAGAGTAAGTTCATACTGAGCGAGTTTTTCAAGAACTTCAGGCTTCTTGTTTCCTGCGCCGAGTTCTTTAGCCATATCAGCAGCAACTTCTTTAATGCGTTTGTCACCGGCATGTTTGTTGAATGATTCGAACAAGTCAAGCTCAGAGTTTTCTTCAATTTCAACACCGATATTGTAAAGCTGTTTGATAGGTGCGTTACAGGCAAGGAAGTTGAGCGGGCGAGGACCAAAGCTGATAATTTTGAGATGATTCAAAGCATAAACAGCCTTAGCAATAGGAGCAAATTCGTGAATCATGTCTGCACACTGCTCAGCAGTTCCAACAGGATATTCAGGAATATAAGCCTTAATGTTGCGGAGCTTGAGGTTGTAAGAAGCGTTGAGCATACCACAGTAAGCATCACCACGACCCTGAATAAGTCCGCCGTCCTTAGAAGTTTCTTCTGCAGCAGCGCAGAACATTTTTGGACCGTCAAAGTGCTTTGCAAGCAAAGTTTCAGAAATTTCCGGACCGAAGTTTCCGAGATAAACACAGAGAGCGTTACATCCGGCTTTCTTGATGTCTTCCAAAGCCTGGCACATGTGGATTTCGCTTTCTACGATACAAATTGGGCATTCGTAGATTTCGTCTTTGCCGTACTTCTTTGTGTAAGCAGCAATAAGAGCCTTTCTGCGGTTTACAGCGAGAGACTCCGGGAAACAGTCGCGGCTGACAGCTACGATACCGATCTTAATTTTTGGTTTGTTGTTAATCATCTTTTGCTCCTAGGATAAACCGATTTTTTGATTGTACTGATTTTATGAATTCTACGACACCAACAGCATTTTGTAAATCTTTTTTATTAGGTAATTTTACTAAACCCCCTGTTTTTTTGTAATAAAATGTAATATAGTCAGCCACAGTTGTATGTTTGCGCCTTTACCTGAAGAAAAAGCTAAAAAATACTGCATTGACTTAATGCAAAAACTTGATGCTGAAAAACGTATAGACTTTGAAACGCCAATAGACAAAAGCGATGCAAAATTTTCCACAGACTGTATAACTCAAAAAGATTCTCTCGGCCAGATGTTCGGCGTATGCGTCTGCCTTAACCAAAACAACGAGGAAATTGTCTTAAAAGCTTTTTCAGGTCAGTTCAACAGCGTCTGGAATGTTCCCGGCTGGGTGCCGCCGCTGCTTGACGAAACAACATTCTACGAGACTACAAAAGAGTCAGACCGGCTTATACACCAGCTAACAGACCAGATTGAAGCGCTAACAAAAGAGATTAAGACTTTAGAAAGCCGATATCTTGAAGAAAAGCCTGATTTTGCCCAAGTGCAGTACCTTAAGTCGTTAAGGCGCGCAAAAAGTGCGCTTCAAAAAGAGCGCAAAACCATGTCGCAGCAGTCAATGACTGAAATTTTCTCTTTATACAGGTTTTATTGCGCTGACGGAAATCTTCTGCAATTTAAAGACATCTTTAAAGACGGAACGCAGCCGCCTACAGGCTGCGGAGAATGCTGCGCGCCGAAACTATTGAGTTTTGTGTTTCAGCATAAACTGAAACCTATAAGCCTTGCAGAATTCTATTATGGAACAGAACCGGCTTCAAAGAAAAAACGCCATAAAGAGTTTTACCCACCCTGCGACGAGAAATGTGCGCCGATTCTGCCCTTTATTTTGGGGCTTGAAATCCTATACCGCGATGATTCAATTGTGGTTATAAACAAACCGTCCGGGCTTCTGTCGATACCGGGACGCGGCGAAGACAAGCTTGACAGCGTAACAACGCGCCTAAAGCGGATTTTTCCACAATGTATTGAGCAGCCGTCAGTGCACCGCCTCGACATGGATACTTCTGGGCTTCTGGTTCTGGCACTCGACAAAGAAAGCCACAAAAACCTTTCGGTTCAATTTATGGAAGGAAAAGTGCACAAAAAATATGTGGCTTTTCTAAAAAACAAGCCCAGCTTCGGCAAAGGCTGCAAGCTTAACCCCGTAATTGAAAATGAGCCGGTTTCGGGCAGAATCGAGCTGCCGTTCAGACTGGACGTTGAAAACAGACCGCACCAAATCTACGACGAAATTTACGGTAAATGGGGCATTACAAACTTTCAGTTTCTGCCGCCGCAAGAAGCTGAAGCCATGCTTCCAGTGTTCAGGCTTAACAAAACCCAGCTTGAACATTTCCGCAAAAATTATGAGCCTGTTGGCGTTATTTTTGAGCCTGAAACCGGGCGCACGCACCAGCTACGGCTTCATTCTTCAAGTATTCATGGCTTAAATGCCCCGATTATCGGCGACAACCTTTACGGCACACAGACCGAAAACGAAAGGCTAATGCTGCACGCATTTGAGCTGGGCTTTACGCACCCAAAAACCGGCGTACAGATGTTTTTCAAAACTTAAATCATATCTCAAAAATCTCAAGTTGACGCATCAAAATTCATCATTTATACTGAATTCAGTATATGAATATGAAGCATTATATCTATACAAATGATAATTGTATCGGCTGCAACCACTGCATTTCATGCTGCCCGATTCCGGGAGCAAATATTGCCGAAAAAAAAAATAATAAGAATCATATTCGTGTAAACATGTCAAAGTGCATTCTCTGCGGACAATGCCTGAGTGTCTGCAAACACGATGCACGCTATTACGTTGACGACACAGACTCTTTTTTTCAAGACCTAAATAACGGAGAAAGTCTTTCTATAGCCATTGACCCGTCTTTTTTCATAAATTACCCGAACATAGCAAACGGCGTTTTGGGCTATCTGCGCTCAATAGGCGTAAAAAAAATCTACAATGCCAGCTTTGGCGCAGATATTTCCACTTGGGCGCATATTGAGTATTTTCTGAATGACGCAAATCAGGGCGGAATTATTGCAACCTGCCCGACTATCGTAAATTTTATAGAAAAATACGAGCCGTCGATTATTCCTGCGCTTATTCCGATTTATTCCCCGATTTTTTGTCTTGCCGTTTATGTGCGCAAATACTTAAACGACAGCAACAAACTGGTGTTTTTAAGCCCCTGTATTTCAAATTTTCCAGAAATTGAGGACGAAGCCACACATAATTTAATAAGCTACAACGTCACATTCGAGCATTTCTTTAAAAAGCTGAAAGACATTGACTTTAATCAGTATTATTCAGAAAGCGATATTGCTGATTTCGATCTCGGCGCGCTTTATCCTTTTCCCGGCGGAATGAAAGAAAACCTTGAGCATTTTATCGGCTACGAAAAGACAATCATAAGCAAGTCACCGGTCTTATACAGCAGATCAGAGCTGGGCTCTCTAAAGTCAATTGCCGAGCATAACTGCACAAAAGGCGTGTTTTTCGAGCTTTTAAACTGCAACAACGGCTGCTGTTCAGGTCCATGTATAGACAAAACAAGCTTTTCTATAGAAAAAATCGTCGAACAGCATCAGTGCATAAGATTCAACATTCTGCAGAACGGCAAGTCAAAAGAATACGACCGCACTCTGCCGAGAACAACGCGCCTTGACCTTTTCAGAAGCAATTTCAAAGATTTAGACCTGCAAGACTTTCACAGAGAATTTCACAGCAAGTATCTGAAGCCGTTTACAGTGCCCAAAGAGATAATCAACGAAGTTTTTGTGCGTATGCATAAAACAAGCGAAGAATCAAGGCACATAGACTGTCATGCCTGCGGCTACAACTCGTGCCATCAGATGGCAGAAGCTGTCGCAAACGGCTACAACAACATCGAAAACTGTGTTCAATACGAGAAAGAGGAAAACTATAAGCTTTTTACATACGACCAGCTTACAGGGCTTCCGAACAAGTATTTGTTTATCAAAGACTTATCAGACGTTCTTGCCGCCCCAAACAGCAGCGACTTTGCCGTAATGCAGATAAACATAAAGAATTTTATATTTATCAATCAGCAGGTGGGTTTTATAAAAGGCAACGATATTCTTGCCGAATTTGCCACAAAAGCAAGAGAGCTGTTTGACGAAACCAAAAATGAGAAAATCTATCTTCTAAACGGAAACAACTTTTATGTTATATCGAAAAAAGAGCGTATAAACGACTTGTTCTACAAGCTGAACCATCTTGAGCTTTTGACGCTTAAGCAGTTTCAGATTGCTGATATAAGCAATCTTTCTATAAGAGCGGCTCTCTACAATATTACAGGCAGCGAACCGAACACAGACACCGTTATAGACCGGATTTCTACAACATATTTTACAGTCCGCTCGCTGCATAACAAAGACTTTTTGGTTTACGACCAGGACATTGCAAAACAAGTCTCGCAGACAATTTCGATAAGCCAGCATATTCAGCAGGCACTTTTGAATAATTCGCTTTATGTGGTTTATCAGCCCAAAGTCAACCAGCTTACAAACAAGCTTGTCGGCGCAGAAGCTTTAATAAGATGGAACCACAACGGCACAGTCGTTCCGCCTGACAAATTTATTCCGGTTTGTGAATCGACAGGTTTTATCAAAAGGCTCGACTTTTTTATGCTCAATCAGATTTGCAAAAAGCTTGATGAATGGATAAAAAAGGGCATAGAGCTTGTTCCGATTTCTGTAAACTTTTCTAAACAGCATTTTACGCACCAAGAAGTTGCGGAACGTATCTGCAACATCATTGACTTCTGGAAGATTCCGCATAATTTAATAGAAGTTGAATTTACAGAGACGTCAATTGCCGAAATGAAAGAAATCTTGAAAAACACTATAGACATACTGAAAGACAAAGGCATTCCGGTTTCCATAGACGATTTCGGTTCGGGCTATTCTTCTCTCAGCCTGCTGCAAGACCTAGACTTTGACGTTCTCAAGCTTGACAAAAGCTTTATAAAGACGGTTGTGGTCAACAAACGGGCAAGAACCGTAATCGCAAACGTCATCAACATGGCAAAAGAGCTTAATATGTCAGTAATTGCTGAAGGAGTTGAAACCAAAGAAGAGCTTTCAATTCTTAAAAAACTGAAATGCAACGTCATTCAGGGCTTTATATTTGACAAGCCGCTCTCTGTCGAAGACTTTGAACAAAGATTGATTAACAAACAATATTGAGGAAAAAAATGAACAGTTTAGCCGCTCCAAGATGGGATTTAGCATCGATTTACAAGTCTTTTGAAAGCAACGATTTCAAAAGCGATATGGCACAGCTCGATACGCTAAAAACTGAATTAAATGCACTTTTAGCGTCAAATCTTTTTTCCACAGATTTTCCACAATGGGTTGCTGATTTCGTCGAAAAGTCAAACAGGCTTCAAAGCGTTGCAGGCTCGCTTTATGCCTATGTTTATTCAGCCTATTCGGTAGATACAACAAATTCACAGCTTATAAACCAGATTTCCTGCATAGAAAACTTGTTTATTGACATTGAACAGATTAATCTCAAGTTTTCAACCGCTTTTTCTCAAGTTGTTAATAGTTATCCACAATCATTAACAGATATATACACAAGATTTCCACAATTAGAAGAATATTCTTACATTTTTGAAGAGACGGTCGCCTTAAACAAGCACAATATGAAGCCCGAACTTGAAGAGCTTGCAGACCAGCTTAATTTAAGCGGAGCTGAAAGTTTCAGCCGGCTTCAGGAACAGATTATTTCAACTTTAAAAGACTCTGAAACAGGAAAAACATTTAACCAGTTAAGAAACGATGCATACGACAAAGACCGCGCTTTAAGGAAAGCTTCTTTTGAGAAAGAGCTTAAGCTTTTAGAGGGCATGTCAATTCCGCTTGCAGCGTGTCTTAACAGCATAAAAGGCACTACAATTACGCTTAACAAGCGCAGGCTTTGGCAGACCGCATTAGACAAGGCTCTGGCGCAGTCAAGAATAAGCGCAAAAACTTTAGACGCTCTCATCGGCTCAATCGAAAGCTCGATTCCGCTCTGGCAGGAATATTTGGCTGTAAAAGCAAAACTTCTTTTTCCTAAGGAAAAGAATCCGAAACTGGCGTTCTACGACTTGTTTGCACCGCTCCAGGACAATTGTGCAGGGCAAGCTGAAAACATGCTCTCAAAGACATGGACTTTTGAAGAAGCTAAAAACTATATAATTGAGCGATTTAGTTCGTTTTCTGCTGAGTTGGGCGATTTTGCTAAAAACGCTTTTGCCAATAACTGGGTAGACGCAGAAATCAGAGAGGGCAAAGTCGGCGGCGCTTATTGCATGGATTTTCCAAAACAAAAGGTTTCGCGCATTTTATCGAATTTTTCAGGCTCTTTTTCTGACATTACGACTTTGGCGCACGAGCTTGGACACGCCTACCATTTTTACTGCATAAAAGACCGCGATTACGAGCTCACGCAGTATCCGATGACGCTTGCCGAGACTGCTTCTAACTTTGCTGAAACAATCGTTCAAAAGGGCATTATCGCCTCAACAAGCGGCTTTGAGCGCATAAGTATGATAGAACTTCATCTTCAGGACTGCTGCCAGGTGCTTATCGACATTCTCTCAAGGTTTTACTTTGAGCGCGCCGTTTTTGAAAAGCGCCAGGACGGCGAGCTTTCATCTGAAGAATTCTGCAATTTAATGCTAGATGCCCAAAAAAAGACTTATGGCTCTTTAGCTGAATATCACCCTTATATGTGGGCGCTAAAATCACATTATTACAGCACAAGCCTAGACTTTTATAATTTTCCGTATGCTTTTGGTATGCTTTTCAGCGCAGGGCTTTATGCGCGCTACAAAAAAGAAGGTGCAGGTTTCGCCAAAACCTACAAGACTATACTTTTTGAGACAGGCAGACTTTCATGTGAAGAAGTATGCCGCAAAGCCGGTTTCGATATTGAGACCAGAGACTTTTGGTTAAGCGGCATTGAAACCCTAAAAGACGAAATCAACGAATTAAAGGATTACGCCGCCTCGCTTAATCTATAAACAGCGGCTTTACACAACAAAAAAGGCTTAGTTCAATTAGAACCAAGCCTTTCTTTTTGGGTATCATTTCCACCCGAGAATGATAGTCAGCTTATTTTGCTTCGATTACTTCCAAATCAAAGCAGATATATGCATCAGGCGGAATTACACCGCCGGCTCCGCTTGAACCGTAAGCATATTCTGGCGGCAAAACAATTGAACGCTTTTCGTTAAGCTTCATATCCTGAACCATCATGTCAAAACCTCTAATCATTCTGCCAGAGTTTGTCATAAACGAAATAGGCTCATGGAAATCTGAATCATCAAAAACTGTTCCGTCAAGCAAATAACCCTTGTACTTAACTTTTACAGCCTTACCTTTGCCAATCTTGTTTCCGGCAGCATCTTTCAAAATCTTGTATCTGATTCCGCTGTCCATAATAGTATAATCGCCGTAGTTTTCATCAAGCTGCTTGTTCATAGCTGCTTTTGCTGCCTCGGCTTCTGCTGCAAGGCGGGTCTGAATGTCTTTATTCAGGCGGTCAAAATCAGCCTGAGTAGCTGTAAACGCCTTAGCTTCTGCACCCTGGCGGATAATCGTTACCTTTTTCATAACTTCACCCTGACGCAGATTATTTACAATCTTCTGACCGTCTACAACTCTACCAAAAATTGTGTGTTTTCCGTCTAACCACGGAGTAGCCGTAATTGTAATGAAGAACTGGCTTCCGTTTGTGCCCGGTCCTGCATTAGCCATAGCAAGAACGCCGCCCTTAGAAAACTTCAAAGACGGAACAATTTCATCCGGGAAACGGTAGCCAGGACCGCCTGTGCCGTTACCTTTCGGGTCACCGCCCTGAATCATAAAATCCTGACCGTCACCGTTAGCTACGCTGATTACGCGGTGGAATTTCAAGCCGTTGTAAAAAGGCTTTTTATTTGCAGCAGTCAAAGTTCCTTCTGCAAGGCCGACAAAGTTTGTTACAGTCAGCGGTGTTTCCTTATAGAAAAGCTCAAGGAGAATGTCTCCTTTTGATGTTTCAATTACAGCAAAAACACCGTCCTGTCCTTTGATTTTTTCCAATGTTTTACTCATAGGGGCGCATCCTCCAACACTTATTAATGCACACAAAAAAATTATAGCGATTGCAATTTTTTTCATTCTTTCCTCCTAATGAACTATGGGAATCTCGAAAAACCGAAATTTTCAGAGCTTCCTTATTCCAATCCCTTTAGATTTTTTTCATCGATTTTGTCAAACACAGTCAGAAGCCATGAAAACATAGCTTCGGCACGTGCCTGAAAAGATTTTGTCATCTTGTTTTCAATAATTGAAACCGAAATAACATCGACCTTAATCAGCGTATACGTTAAATAATAATCGCCCAAATCATATAAAAGAATAGAAGTCATCATGTTTTCGGGCTTGATTATCTTGATTCCTGCAAAAGTCAGGTTGTCTACGTTTGTAATACGGATTAAAAGCTCATTGTCACGCTGAAAATAAGTGTATTTATACAGAAATTTGCCGAAAGTCGAATCTTTCTGTTCAGAATAAATAACCTGGCCGTTAGGTTCTTCGTTTACAGGGTCTTCAATACGCTTACGCTCTTCGGGGTTATTTACTGCATAAGACTCTTCGTAAAGAATACGCATTTTCTTTCTGGTGTTTGAATAATACTCAACACCTGCCAAAGTAGAAAGGGCGCGGACATTTTTTGTAATTTCTTCCATGTCCTTGCCTTTTTCTGTAGCAACAGCTTTTTTTGTAAGATAAATGCCTTCAAAATAAAAGACCGGCTTCTGAGTTTTTCCGCTTTCTTCCCAGTAGCTGGCTGTTTTTTCTCCAAGCTGTGCCTTATTAAGAAACAGCTTTGGAGTGTATTCTTTCATGTATGAGCTGTATTCGATTTTTCCGTTCTTCAGCAATTCTTCTGCAACATCATCTGAAAGAATGGAATTCAAGCTTGTCTGTGCATAGGCTGAAAAACAACCAACAAGCACAAAACAAGCCAGACTAAAAACAATATGTTTTTTCACTTTTAGCGAAGTCCTTTATATATAACACGTACCTGCTTATATAAACCATCACCTTCGCTTTTGGTTTCAACATCTGGAATATCATTCAATGTTGTGTGAATAAGACGTCTTTCAAAAGGATTCATCGGCTCTAAGAGAATTGAATTTCTCTGTGTGCGCACTTTGTCTGCTGTTGTGTAGGCAAGACGAACAAGTGATTCTTCGCGTCTGATACGGTAGTTTTCAGTATCAAGAATAACGCGCACGTCTTCGTGGCCAAGTCTGCCTGCATAGACATTAGAGAGAAGCTGTAATGCGTCAAGGTTTTTGCCTTTGCGTCCAATCAAAATTGAAGAATGGTCAGAAATCAGTCTCATGCCAATTTTGTGTTCTTCTCTGAACATAACTTCAACAGTTACTTCGTAGCCCATCTTCTGAATCATTTCTGTAACAAACTCGATAAGACGTTTTTCAAATTCGTCTTTTGGAAGAGGGTCTGCAATAAGCTTTGATTCTTTCGGAATTGAACCGTCAAATTCTGAATCTCCAGTGCGGCTCGGTGTATCTACAGTATGTACACGAATCTTTACATAGCCTTTCTTAAAAATGCCATTTTTCTGTGTTTCAAGAATTTCTACATCAAACTGGTCTCTTTCAAGGCCGAGATCGCTTGCAGCCATTTCAATGGCTTCTTTCTCTGATTTTGCTTCGTATTCGTATGTCATTTCTTTGCTCCTTTCTTATCATTTTTTGTGGGGTTTACCAATTTCAATCCGGTTTTTGCCGGTGCCTGCTGTTTTTTTGCAAGTTTATTAAGAATTACCTGCTGAACAAGCTGCAAAAGGTTGCTCAATGTCCAGTAAAGGATGAGACCAGACGGAGAATCGTAAATCACAAAGAAGAACAGCAGCGGCATCGCGTAGAACATATACTTCATTGAGGCATTCTGCTGCGGTGTCGGAGACGTGTCCTGCATAATTTTTGTCGAAATAAACTGCGAGCCGAGGTAGATAATCGGCAGAATGTGCAAATCTCTGTTAAGCAGAGGAATTACCACGCCGATGTTGTCGCCTACTGACAGATCCGGAATCCAGCCCGGAATGAACATAGCTCCGCGGAATTCAAAATAATTGTTGAACAAATTGTACATAGCAATAAGAATCGGGAACTGGATAAGAATAGGCAGACAACCTGATACAGGGTTGTAGCCTGTTTCTTTATAAAGCTTTGCCATTTCAGCGTTAAGTTTTTCAGGCTGATTCTTATATTTTTCCTGAAGTTCCTGCATTCTAGGCTGAACTTCCTGCATTTTGCTGCTTGAAACAAGCTGTTTCTTTGAAAGCGGAAAAAGAATAATCTTCAAAAGGATTGTCATCAAAACGATTGCGACACCCCAGTTTGGAATTATCTTATAAAACAGTTCAAGAATTGATTTCAAGATAACTTCAAGCCAGCCCCAAATGCCAGAGCTTTCCATGCTTTCGTTAAAGCGTTTGCCTGCAAGACCGAACTTGTTGTCAGCCGCGTTATTGTAAATCTTTAAAGAAGATTCTGTTCTAGGTCCCATATAGACATACAAAGTGTCCTGCGACTTCTGAGAAGAAACAGGGTTTCTTGTCAAAAAGACCTGAGAGTTTGCATAGTCAGGGATAGAATCAAAAAGCGATGAATAATTTACTTTTTGAAAGTCATTGTTTACCGGTGCAATTAAAACCGTAAAATACTTACCGCCGACGCCAGCCCAAGAAAAAGGCTTTGTAAATTCTTTGGTCTGACCCAAAGAAAGCATCTGCTTTTTCTTTTTTTCGCCTGAATAAGACATGAAAGTACGTGTTTCTAAGCGGTTCTTTTTCTGGTCGTAATGAGGCCCCATCTGCGGCGCGGTACAAATTGTGTAGCCGGCATTATTAAAGTTCATGCCATGAAAACTTTCATCGCCGTCAATAATTATATCAAGCTTAAAAACATATTCGTCCGGGTTGAACGTATACTGCTTGATAAGCGTAAAACTGCTTGTCGAGCCGTCCGCGTTTTTTATTGAAAGTTTCTTATAAAAGCCCAGAGAATGCTCGTTTATACGCTTAACATTGAAGATTTCGTCTACAGGGTTGTTTGTGTTGTCTCCAAGCAGAACACTGAAACCGCGTTTTTTTTCTGTAATGTTGTCAGCCATCTGAACGAAATCGCCGCCGTCTTTATGGTCTAACAGCTTATAAGAAATCAAATCGCCGCCGCGGTTTGTAAAGACTGCCTCAACAAGATTGGTCTTTATAACAAAAGTCTGTTCTTCAATTGTTTCCTGCTCTTCCGAAACAATTGAAGCTGCCTCAGATAAAACTTCGCTGTTAATGACAGTCTGTGTATTAATCTGATTATTCTGCTCTTCAGTTACAGTTTCTTCAGCCTGAACAATCTGCTGCTGTTCAACAGGCGGAAAAAATTTAGTCTGAACAATAAAGGTTGCAACAATTACAAGGCATGACAAAACAACAGCAATAATTGTATTTTTTTCCATTAAAAAAATTTACTCCTGACAGAAGGCGGCTGTTTTAATTATGGTACAGGATCATAGCCGCCTTTATGAAAAGGGTGACAACGTAAAATGCGTTTTGATGCAAGCAGAGTACCCTTGAAAGGTCCATATTTGTTTATAGCTTCAATGGCATAATGAGAACAAGTTGGATAATATCTGCAACTTTTAGGCAAAAGGGGAGATATTCCTATTTGGTATGCTCTGATGAGAACGCATAAGATACGTGATAACAATCGCTTCATGACTTAATCAGATTGGCTTTCATAAAGAGATATCTTATAAGTTCACACCGCGAGTGGAACGAATCATTTCCGGGATAAACTAAAATAAGCATATCATATCCGGTGTTCAGGTGTGATTTTAAATGGCGATAAGCTTCACGGCTCAATCTTTTAGATTTGTTTCTTTCTACAGACAAGCCGTATCCACGCGGAAGAACAAAAGCAACTCTGTTTATTTCAGAATTGTTTGCATAAAAAAAAAGCTTTGCACCGTTAGCACTTACTTTTTTTCCTTCCTTAAAAAGTTTTCGGATATCATCCGGTCTTTTTATCCGTTCTTCACGTTTAAAAAGACCGGTTTTCTGAAAGTCCGTTTTCATTCACCTTACAGAAATCAATAAGGCTTCTTTTCGTCAGATACAGTAAGCTTATAGCGACCCTTCTGTCTGCGGCGTTTTAATACAAGACGGCCGCCTCTTGTCTTCATGCGTGCGCGAAAACCAAATTTTCTGTTGCGTTTTACTTTACTTGGCTGATATGTTCTTTTCATGGAACACGTCTCCTTTTATGATAAGGCTGTTCAGAGAACTGCCTGAATTTTGTTGTTTTACTTCAGCGTAAAATAGGTTCTATAGTATAAATAGTAAATCTTAATTGGTCAACAACTTTGTATGTCGTTTTTCAATTTATCGAAAAGTTCTTTAAGGCGTCCATCCATTTTTACGTCTTTTTTGGCGTTTTTTTCATAATCTTCTTCAATACGTTCCTCAACAAATGAATATTTTTCGTTCATTTCTTTGAGAAGTTCTGCCCTTGTAAGCTCTTTCTTTTCAGTCTCTCTAAAAACCTGCCCTGAAAGTTTAAACATTAAATTGCGTATCTCAAGCTGCGGAAGCTTCCGCTGAAGCCCGGTAATAATGTATTTTTTGTTAATCTGAAGAATCTGAATCCAGGCTGAATGATCTGCCTCAATGAGAAGCGTTCCGTTTTTATAGTCTAAAACGCGGCTGTGGTCTGCAAGCTGGAGTCCGTTGCCTTTTACAGTTGAAACTACCGCACCCCAGACTGTAAGCAGAGACGACTTAGTCTGCATATTGCTGTCAAAAAAAGAATTTACCAAATCCGAAGCTTTAGAAAAACTTTCATTCATTCCAGTTTCCGTTTTTTATAAAATAAATCTTAGTTGTTGTCTTTTTGTAGCGTTCATAAGGCTCGCCGGGCAAAAAAGTGCAGAAAAGCTGGTCATATTCAGGCAGAAGAGCCGTTACTTTTCTGCGCTTTTCAGGATCAAGCTCAAGAAGAACATCGTCCATAAGAAGAACAGGCTTTTTATGCGTCTGTTCCATGTAATACTTTGCCTGCATAATTCTTAGAAGAATTGACAAAAGCCGGCGCTGCCCTGTTGAAGCACCCGGCACAAAAGGTTTTCCGTCTTTTACAAATCTTATATTGTCTCTGTGAGGACCGGACATTGTAGTGCCCATCTGAATATCAATGTCTTTTTTTTGAGAAAGAATCTCAAGAATTTCTACGGAAGTTTCAGCTTTCCATGACGGTACGTATACTACATGTACATTTTCAATACCTGAAATTTCTTTATACAAATCAGAAAAGTACAAGTCAAAGAAACGTATAAGCTCTTTTCTCTTTTTTTGAATCTCAAGACCGTTTTCCACAAGCTGCAAGTCTAAAGCTTCAAGAACCTGTGTTTTCTGCTCTTTTAAGACAATATTTCTTGATTTTAAGACTTTCTTGTAGCAGCGCAGTGTATCTATATAAAGCGAATCATGCATTGTCAAAGACTGGTCTATAAAAAAGCGCCTCCGTTCAGGCTCGCCGGAAGCAAATTCCATGTCGCTGTGGCAGAACAAAACACATGGAATTGTATTAACCAGTTCTTTTCTGTCTTTTACTGTTTTGCCGTTTCTTTCAATTTTTTTTTTGCCGTCTTTCAGATAAATGCCGATAAAACTGGTTTTCTCATTCATGTCTTTGAATTGTGTTCTTACGCTGAAGTCTTTCAAGCCGTAAGTTGCAATTTCTGAATCAGTGTGAGTTCTAAAAGAACTGGCATAAGACGCAAAATAAAGAGATTCAAGCAAGTTGCTTTTGCCCTGTCCGTTTTCGCCGACAAAAAACACTTCTTTAGCAGAAATATCAAGAGTACCGTTGTTCAGGTTTCTAAAATTTGCCAGCGAAAGAGACAAAAAAGGCAAGTCTTACTCCATCTGCATTGGCATAATAATGTGGAAGAAATCTTCTGCTGGTTCTGGTCTTAAAGTTATTGCATGCATTTTTTCAGTAAACTCAATGCATATTCTTTCAGAATCAATTACCTTAAGAGGCTCTTCAATGTAAAGATAATTCAAGGCAATTTTGACTTCTTCACCTTCATAACGGCATGGAATTTCTTCTTTAGCCGTACCAATTTCAGATTCTTGAGAGCTTATTATCAATGTTCCCGGCGTTATTTCAAAATAAACGCGGTGAGATTTCTGTTCAACAAGCAGTGCAACGCGGCGCAATGCTTCTGAAAGTTCTTTTTTGTCAATCTCAAAATAGAATTCCTGCTTTTCTGGAATAACGCGCTGATAATTTGGAAAAGCCCCGTCAATAAGAACCGAAGAAAGGTCGTAATTTCCGAATTTGAAGAAAATTGTTTTGTCTAAAACAGAGATAAAGATATTTCCTTCAGCAGGTGCTCTTTTCAAGATAATATTAAGAACTTTTATAGGAATGATAATCTGATTAAAGTCATTTACACCCTGAACAAGAGGTTTTGCAATATATGCAAGGCGGCGGCCATCTGTAGCAACCATTATAAGATTTTCATCTTTCTTTTCAAATGAAACACCATTCATAAAGTATCTTGTCTGATCATCAGAAACAGCAAAAATTGTCTGAGTAATCATTTTCTTAAATTCACCGGAAGATACTTCAAAATAAGGAATTGTGTCATTTGATGAAAATTCAGGGAATTTGTCGCTTGCGATGCTCTTTAATTTAAAGCTTGCTTTTTTAGAGATAGGCTTGATAAAGATGTTTATGTCTTCCTGCTTAAATTCAATGTCACCAGAAGGAAGATTATTTAAGATGTTCAAAAGCTTGTCACACAAAACTGTAGTAGAACCAGGTTCTTCAATGTCTACAGGTATACGTGTTTCAAAATTAACTTTTGTGTCTGTTGCTTTTATAACCAGAGTTCCATTTTCAGCCTTAAAGTAAACGTTTGAAAGAATGGACAATGCGTTCTTTGTTGAAATTATTTCTTGTGCAATGCTTATTTCTTTTAATAAAGCGTCTCTGTCAAATGTGAATTTCATAAATCCTCCGAACTTATATTATATTTATATAAATTTAAGTAGTAGTAATAGTAATGTCTGTGCAAACGGTTAAAACTTATATAAACGATTATAACATAGAGTTTTAAATTGTTTATAACTATTATTAAGTTTTTCCTCGTTTTTCCACATATTCTTTTTGATTTTCAGTTTTCCACTGTTATCCACTGAAAAATATATGCTTATCAACAGGTTATTTTTGATACTCCTCTATCTTTCTTTTAAGTCCCTGTATATAAGGATCTAAAGAAGAATCTGTTTTTATAGCGTCTTTTATTTTATCGATTGAATGCATTACTGTCGTGTGGTCTCTTCCGCCGAATTCAGAGCCTATTTCTGTTGTAGAATATTCTGTCATTTCTTTGGCAATGTACATTGCAAGCTGTCTTGGCAGCACTATGTTCTTTGTGCGTTTTTTGCCTTTAAGGTCTATCCAAGAAATTCCGTAAGATTCTGCAACAACTTTCTGGATTATCTCGATTGAGATATTTTCTTTTTTTGATGAATTAAAAGAATCTCTTAAAAGATGCTGAACGCTTTCAACTGTAGCTTTTTGTCCTGTAAGTTCTATATAGGCAACTACCTTTGTAAGACATGCTTCAAGGTCGCGGACATTTGATGCTATGTTTTTGGCTATAAGCTCAATAACGTCTCTAGGAAGAGTGTGTTCCTGTTCCTGAAGCTTTTTGACGAGAATGGCACATCTTGTTTCATAGTCCGGCAGGTTAAGGTCTACCGTAAGACCGCGCCCGAATCTTGAGCGCAATCTGTCTGTAAGATTTTTCAACTCTGACAAAGGACGGTCGCAGGTAAAGACAAGCTGCTTGTTTGCGCCGTATAAAGCTTCGTAGGTTGAGAAAAGCTCGTCCTGTGTGCCTTCCTTGTTCTGCAAAAAGTGAATATCGTCTATTAAAAGCACGTCTGCGCTGCGGTATTTGTTCTTGAATTTTGACTGAGACTTTGTGTTTATTGATTCAATAAATTCATTTGTAAAATTTTCAGCAGTAATATAGATGATTTTTCCGCCAATATTGTTGTAAATGGCGTTACCAATGGCCTGCATAAGGTGGGTTTTTCCAAGACCGACATTTCCAAGAATAAGCAGAGGATTATAAGCTTTTCCGGGGTTGTTTGAAACAGAAATAGCCGCATTATAGGCAAAAGCGTTATTGTCGCCGGTTACAAATTTGTCGAATGTGTACTTTTCGTTTAAAGTAGGGTGCTTTGGTTTTGCAATAACCTGTGAATCTTTTTGTTCATGTTGAAAACCTGTAGAAACATTGTTTTGAATCTGTGAAAAGTTGTTTACAGGTTGTTGATAACTGCTCTGCTGGTTCTGATTTTGCAGTGGCGGATTCTGGTTTTGGAAGAAATTCTGCTGCGGAATCTGAACAGGCTTAACTATAAAATTTGTCTTAATAGGCTGACCGAGAACTTCAAAAAGCTTGTTTTCAATCATCGAAATATAATTTTTTCTTTGAAGCTGGTCTCTGATAAATGCAGATGGTACTGAAAGGGTTATAACTCCCTGCACAGAAGAAACGTATTCAATATTGAACCATAGTATAAATTCTTGTTCTTTTTGAGCTGCCGCAAATTCCTCATGAAGAAGTCTGTAAGCTTCATTCCAGAAATCGCTATAATCAAATGTTGACATATACACATTATACTCTGCCTTTACTTTTTTTCGCAATATGGATATACTGGCTTTTACAAGTTTCTACTATATAAAGCATGTTTTGTATTTATCTTAATGCTTAAAAGTTATTTCTTAAGGAAGCAACATGTCATCTTCTTATTCCGCCAATAACATTAAAGTTTTAAAAGGTCTTGAAGCAGTAAGAAAAAGACCTGGTATGTATATCGGTTCAACAGGCCCTAACGGACTTCATCATCTTGTTTACGAAGTTGTGGATAACTCAATTGATGAAGCCATGGCAGGTTATTGTACAAAAGTAACTGTAGCCCTTGAGCGTGATGACATTTGCCGCGTAGAGGACGACGGACGCGGTATTCCTGTTGATATTCACCCGACTGAAAAAGTAAGCGCGCTTGAGCTTGTTCTGACTCAGCTTCATGCCGGCGGTAAATTCGACAAGTCAAACTACAAAGTTTCTGGCGGTCTGCATGGTGTCGGTGTTTCATGTGTAAACGCTCTTTCTGTCTGGATGGAAGCTTATGTAAACCGCGAAGGCAAACGCTACTGCCAGAAATACGAAAAAGGTGTTCCTATAACAAAGGTTGAGTATCTTGGTGAGACTGAACTTCATGGAACAACAATACGCTGGAAGTCTGACGCCGAAATTTTCCAGGAAACAACCACATACAATTTTGACGTGCTTTTAGCGAGACTCCGCGAACTTGCGTTTCTCAATCCGGGAATTGTAATTGTCTTTAGAGATGAGCGTCTTGAAACGCCGAAAGAGATTGAACTTAAATTTGATGGCGGTATCAACGAATACACGAAATTCTTAAACGAAGGAAAAAAAGTCGTACCAGAAGAGCCTATCTATATTTCTGGCGAGCAGGACGATGTTATTACAGAAATTTCGCTTCAATATAACGAAGGCTTTGATTTAGATAAGATTTATTCTTATGTAAATGACATCAACACACACGAGGGCGGAACTCATCTTGACGGTTTTAAAAACGCCCTTACCTTTGTGTTCAACAAACAGCTTGAAAATAACGAAAAGCTTTTCAAAAAACTGAATCCAAAACTCAAAGATACAAAAGACAGCAAAGACAAAGATAAAGTCGTAAAAGAAAAGCTTACCGGCGAAGATATACGCACAGGACTTACAGCCGTTCTTTCTGTAAAAGTGCCTGAACCTCAGTTTGAAGGTCAGACAAAGACAAAGCTCGGCAACACAGAAGTGCGCACTATTGTAGATTCGCTTGTAAAAGAAAAGCTTACGCTTTGGTGCGAGCAGAATCCGCAGGTATTCAACCTGATGCTCGAAAAAGCCGTAAACGAGGCAATTGGACGCATTAAATCGCGAAAAGTTCTTGAAGCAAACAGAAAGTCGGGTATTGATTCGTTCGGACTGCCGGGCAAGTTGAGTGACTGTTCAAGCAAAGACCCTTCAGAATGTGAAGTGTACATAGTAGAGGGAGATTCTGCGGGCGGTTCTGCCAAAAAGGGCAGAGACGCAAAAACACAGGCTATTCTTCCGCTTTGGGGCAAAATGCTCAATGTTGAGAAAGTACACCCGGACAAGGTTATCAACAACGACAAGCTTCAGCCTATAATTGCAAGTCTTGGCGCAGGTTTTGGCAAAGACTTTAATATTGAAAAGCTCCGCTATCACAAAATCATTATTATGGCTGATGCCGATGTTGACGGAAGCCACATCAGAACGCTTTTGCTGACATTCTTTTTCAGATATATGCCGGAATTAATTGAAAAAGGCTATGTATATCTTGCAATGCCGCCTTTGTTCAAAATCGAATATAACAGAAAGACTGTCTATGTTTATTCAGACGAGGAACGCGACGCAGAGCTTGAAAAGCTCGGCGACAAGCGCGATAAAGCTGATGTTCAGCGTTATAAAGGTCTTGGTGAAATGGACGGAACCCAGCTTTGGGATACTACAATGAACCCGGAAACAAGACACATGAAAGTTGTAACAATTCCGGACGCAGTGGCAGCAGACCAGATATTCTCAATCTGTATGGGCGAAGACGTAGAACCGCGCCGCAACTTTATTGAAGAAAACGCCACATACGCTAATTTGGATATTTAAGGCTAACTTAGGAATAATACATGGAAGCAACAGAAAATACTAAGGGAACGCTGATTCAGATTCCTATTCAAGATGAAGTTAAGCAGGCATTTATAGACTATTCAATGTCTGTTATTACAAGCCGCGCTGTGCCAGATGTACGCGACGGCTTAAAGCCTGTTCACCGCAGAATTATCTATGACATGAATAAGCAGGGTCTGCATTACAGCGGAAAAACCCGTAAATGCGCGACAATCGTCGGCGATGTATTGGGTCACTTTCATCCGCATGGCGATGCCTCTGTTTATGATGCTCTTGTACGTTTGGGTCAGGATTTCAGCCAGAGATATATTGTAGTAGAACCGGGCGGAAACTTCGGTACAATTGCCGGTGACCCGCCTGCTGCTTACCGTTATACCGAAGCAAAAATGGCGCGTATCGCCGAAGAAATGGTTGCCGACATCAACAAAAATACTGTTGATATGGTGCCTAACTTTGACGACACAACAACAGAACCTTCTGTTCTGCCGACGAAGTTTCCGTTTCTGCTGTGTAACGGCTCAATGGGTATTGCGGTCGGTATGGCAACAAATATACCTCCGCACAATCTCCGCGAAGTAAGTGATGCAATCGGCGCATATATAGACAACCCTGAAATTTCTATAGATGAGCTGATGACACACATAAAAGGCCCTGACTTTCCGACTGGTGGAATTATTTTTGGACGGAAAGGCATAAAACAGGCTTATAAAACAGGCCGCGGAAAAATCCTTGTACGCGGCAAATTCAATATTGAAGTAAGCAAAAACGGCGCAGAATCAATCGTTTTTACAGAAGTTCCCTATGGTGTAAACACAAGAACTCTCTGTGAGCGTATCGGTGCACTGGCAAGAGATAAGGCAATAGAAGGCATTTCGGCAATCAACGATGAATCATCAGACAGAACCGGAATGCGTATTGTAATTCACCTGAAACGCGGTGCAATTACAAAGATTGTCATCAACCAGCTTTTTTCTAAGACTGAATTACAGTCAAGTTTCGGCGTAATAAACCTTGCTTTGGTTAAAGGCCGTCCGCAGGTTTTGAACTTAAAGCAGCTTATTCAGTGCTTTGTAGACCACAGAGACGAGGTAATTACACGCCGCACAAAGTTTGAGCTTGCCGAGGCAAAGCACCGCGAGCACATACTTGAAGCGCTGATAATTGCAATTGACGCCATTGACGAAGTAATCAAAATTATCCGCGGAAGCCGCGATGAAGCTGACGCTAAAGCACAGCTCCAGAAAAGATTTGACTTTGACGAAGAGCAGACACAGGCAATTGTAGATATGCCGTTGAAGCGTTTGACACATCTCAAGATTGACGAACTCAGAAAAGAGATGGCAGAAATCAAAGCTTTAATAGCTTATTTAGAAGATCTTCTTGCTCACCATGAAAAAATTCTTGCCAAAATCAAAGAAGAGACAAACGAGCTTGCTGAAAAATATGGCGATGACAGAAGAACTGACATAATTTCTGACGAAGTAGAGCAGATTAATATTGAAGACCTTATCAAGAAAGAAGAAGTAATTATCCTGATTTCTAACCTTGGTTATATCAAGAGAATTTCTGCTTCTGCTTATAAGGCACAGGGACGCGGCGGAAAAGGCTCTAACAGTGCAAAGCTTGTAGAGGACGATTTTATAAATCAGCTTTTTACAGCTTCTACGCACGACTATGTAATGTTCATTTCAAACGAAGGAAAGGCTTTCTGGCTTAAAGTTCATGAGATTCCAGAAGCAAGCCGGACTTCGCGCGGTGCACATATTAAGAGCCTTCTTCAGGTTTCGCCTAACGAAGAAATCACTACAGTTGTTCCAATGAAAGAGATGCGGGAAGACCAGTATCTATTTATGGTAACAGCTAACGGTGTTGTTAAGAAGGTTCAGACTTCAGAATTTGCAAATGCAAAAACACGCGGAATTATCGGAATCCGTCTTGATGAGGGCGACAAGCTTGTTACAGCACAGCTTACGTCCGGCAATGATGAAGTTGTTCTGATAACACGCAAAGGCAAGGCGCTGCGTATAGGCGAAGAAGAAGTGCGCGCAATGGGCCGTTCTTCGCGTGGTGTTACAGGCATTCATCTTATGACAGACGATGAAGTGGCTGTTGCTCTTCAGGTAAAGAAAGAAGAGAAAATGCTTATAATGACCGAATTCGGCTACGGCAAGCGTGTTGACTTTGACGAGTTCAGCCGTCATGGCCGCGGCACAGGTGGTCAGAAAGTCTATGAAGTAAAAGAAAAGACCGGCGAAATAATAGGAGCTATTACTGTAAGCGAAAACGAAGAAATGGTCTGCGTAACCAGCCAGGGCAAGACTTTGCGTGTAAAAGCTTCTGAAATTTCAGAGCAGTCAAGAACTTCTCAGGGTGTGCGCATCTTGAATATAGACCAGCCTGATATGGTTATTGGTCTTGATAAGATTGCTGAATCTGAAAATGACAAAGATTCGCAAGACTAGAGTTGACTATTTTCCAATGGTTAATATAGACTATTAATACACCCAGTCTGCTGAAAGGCAGATAAACTAATTTTGTATAATTGCCTTGGGAGGGTGTGGCGGTTATATAGAGCATCAGGCGCCGGGGTTTGTTTTCAAACTCCGGTTTTTTTATACAGACGCAATAATATATTATACAATGAATTATGTGATAATTATTTAAAATGGAATAAAATGCAGACACCCAATCATTCTGACACATTAGACAATATCAGCTATTCGCTTGTAAAAGAAGCTTTTGAAACCGGCAGTGAATTTTCCAAAAAAGAGCTTGCAGGGCTTACACAACTTCCGCTTGAAATTGTTGCAGCTCTTATAGAACGCATGCTTGAATCAGGCGAAATCAAGAAAAGCGGGTTGGGCAAATTTGTCATAAACAAAAATTATGTGTTTTATCTCTGCATAAAAGTTAAGCCCAAAACGATAGACTGCATTGTTTTTGATTCAACCTATTCTGAAGCTGCAAGAAAAAGCACAAAGAAAAGCGCCTTAGATTTGCAGATTCAGCTTGCCGGAATAATCGACAGTGTGCGCAAAAACTATAATCTTGCGTGTATTGCTTTGAGTGTGCAGATGTCTGTTAAAGACGGAATCATCTACGAAAACGGCAAAGCCTTTGACCTTAAAACACAGTTTGAACAAAAGTACGGGATTTCAGTTTTTATAGAAAAAGAAATAAACTTGGTTTGTTTCGGCAATATTTCTGAAAAGCAGATTCAGTTTTTAGATAATGAATATTCGGTTTGTCTGCATATTTCAAAGACCGACATTCAATGCGGCTTAATCTACAAAACCGAAGTTCTCACCGGCTTTCAAGGTGTGGCTGGCGAAATCGGGCAACTGAACATAGGCGGCAGCACATTAAACCAGATGGCGCAAAATGGCAGTACAGACGTAGAAAAGCTTTTGCAAAACCTTATAAAGACTGTCAATATTATGTACAACCCAAAAACACTGATAATCTATAATGAGCTGCAAAGCCCAAAATCAGAAACCGCCGTTTCCGAGAAACAAACCATAATATATGCCGCTGACTACGAAGCCAAATGTGAATCAGGTTTTGTGTATCTCATAAAGAAAAGAACTTCAATCTTCTGCTGAACAGCCAAATTTGTTTCACGTGGAACACTTTTGCTGAAAATTATACATAGCTTTATCAAGTTTTCGCGAAGCGGAAACTTGCAGGGTTCGCTCAAAATCTTTTCCCATAGATTGAACCCAATCGCGAACCCGAGTTTCACGTGAAACACTGTTGCTTATTACACTGCGTGAAAACTTAATAAGTGTTACACATATTATTAGAGTTTCAGTGCTAAAGCCTTTGAGCCGCGCTCGGGTTTCCACTTTTTCTGGCGTTCTTCGGGGAGAGACTCAATTGCAACCGGTGCAAAACCAAGTTGCTCAAACCAGTCGGCTGTGCGGGTTGTAAGCACAAAAACTTCAGAAATGTTCAGATTTTGGGCTTTTTCAATAAGATAATGCACAAGTTTCGGACCGACGCCGATATGGCTGCAACGCTTGTCTACAGCTACAGCCGCAATTTCTGCCTGCCTTTCGTTGTACACATGCAGTGCGGCACAAGCCTTAATTCCGCCGTCAAGCTCATAAATAATATAGTCGTTGTACTGTTCAGAGAGATCAACTTCTGTGCGCGGCAGCAGAATGCCTTCATCAACAAACGGGCGCATAACGTTTAAAACGTCCGGAATGTCCTCAATAGTCATGTTGCGGATTCCGCCGTAATTGTCCTCATAAATCATTGTGCCTGAGCCAAAGTTAGAGAAAAGCTCACATGGAATTGTGCCGTTATTAGAGCCGTTCAAAATGTGTACGCGCGGAACACCGGCGCGGCAGGCGGTAAGTCCCAGGCGCAGCAAAGACATGCTCTGTTTCAGGGTTTTGTTGTGGTCAGAAGCATTGTCTAAATGACTGATGCGCTCTTCGTTTAAGTGCAGAAATTCTGGTATTTCGCCAACATTAAGAGCCAAAACGTTGCCTTCCTGCGAGATTTTTGTGTTAGGCGGAATATCAAAATCTTTGTTTGTTATGCTTGTGTTCTGCGTCAAAAAGAAAAGCTTGTCAGCTTTAAGCTTAACTGAAAGCGCCGCCGCCAGTTGAGTTGACGAAATATTGTAGGGCTTTCCTGCAATGCTCCAGCCGATACATGGAAAAATCGGGATAAACCCGTTCTCCAAAACTGTAGAAACTGCGTCCACCTGGATTTTATCAATTTCACCTGCTGTGCCGAAATCTATTCCGTTTTGAATGCCTCTGCCGCGTGCCCTTACCCAGTTGCCGATAACGGCTGTATTTTTTTCAGCAGCAAACGAAGTCATAATCTGATTTGATACATCGAAAGCAGCCATTTTGATAAGCGGCATCGCCTCTTCTTTTGTGATGCGGTAGCCGTTCTGAATCTTCCATGGAATTTCTTCGCGGTCAAGAATTTAATTGATACGCTTTCTTGCAGCCGGAACAATAATGACGCGGAGACCTGCTTCTTTGACAAAACAAATGTCTCTGATGTGGCTCGCAAAAATCGGCGAATCAATAATGCTGTCGTCAATGTGAATAACCAGCGTGGCGCTTTTAAAAAGCCTTATGTATCGGATAACGTCGCGGATACTTTCTGCTTTTGTGAATATATCAGTACTGTGCATAAGCAAAGTATAAAAAGACAAATGACAAAAAGCAAGGGCGAAATTTGATTGGTAAAGTAACAATGTAATATTTACAAAGTAATATAAAAAAGTTATACTAAAAATATTATAAATACTTTTACCAAACTCGGAGTAAAAAATGAAAGATAAAAATGTGAAAAATCTTGAAGAAAACTCTTTCAAGAATATTTGGATTGACTGGATTGGAAAAGTTCAAGGATTTTATTTCGATGTACAAGACAAACAAGATTCTGAAGATGAATTGATAATTTCATTTAATTTTGCACAGAATTCTCAAAGAAGTAGATTATTTGAATATTTTGACAGCTTACAACAAAATGACAAAATATCTGAATATAGTTTAAATCAGAATGTAATATCCATCATCTATAAAGAAAAAGAAGAAGAAAATGTTATTGAGTTTTTAAAAGGAATTGTTACAAAAATAATTGAAATTGATGGTAAATGTATATGTAACAATTGTGACTGTACTGAAAATCTTGCCTATTATACTAATGGCAATAAATTTTCTTTATTGTGCAATAAATGCGGAGAAGATCTTGAAAGAAGATTTGAACTGGATCAACAAAAAGAAAATAATTATATAAAAGGATTTTTTGCAAGCTTAATTGGTGCTCTTATAGGTTCCATTTTATGGATAATAATCGGTTCTCTTGGATTTTTTGCTTCTATTGCAGGTCTTGCCATTTCGTTTTGTGCATTTAAAGGCTATGATATAGCAAAAGGTAAATTAACCAGAACAGGAATAATCCTTAATGTAATAACAATTATAATTGCATTTTTATTTGCGCAATATGCTGTTTTGTATATCGAATTTATGAAAGAATTTAAAGATATGACACTACTTGGATTTATTTTTATTACCCCTATTTTTTTAAAAGATTTAGAATTTATGCAATCATTGCTTCCAAATATCGGGCTTGGCATTTTGTTCATTTTTTTAGGAAGTCATAGAACTATTTCAAATAATTATAAAGCAGCAAAAAATGCTGAAAATCTGCATATTGAAAAGCTTGATTTATAAATGTGCCCAACTTGTAAAAGCAAAATAGTCCGGGCGGGACGCAGGGAAAAATAAGGAAGGGCGCCCTATGGGAAGGTTTCCTTATTTTTTCCGTAGCTGGGACCCGCCCGACAATTTGGCATTTGCAATTTAAAGCGAGCTCTTGAATTGTAATAATCGAAGTTGTAACATGGGCGTATGGCTATAAAAATTAAGAATAAAGACATAGTTCTGGTAATTGAAACTGCTGGCGAGCGCTACAAAGGCAGTCGGTTCGACTGGAACGGCACAATAACTCAGGTTTATTTCCGCGGAATTCCGCTGCTCGGACAGGAGAAAAAACTGTTCTATAGAAATGCAAAAATTTATGGGCGCGGACTTCACAATGAATTCGGTATAAATGACTGCATAGGCTATGACGATGCAGGTGCAGACGGACTGTTTCCAAAGATTGGTACAGGCTGGCTTAAAAAAGATGAGAAGCCGTATTTTTTCTATACACAGTATCAACTCGAACAGCTTAAATTCCATTTAAAAAGACCGCGTTCAGATATTGCAGAATTTTACTGCGAGTCTGGTGAGAAAAACGGATACGCCTACGAATACAAAAAGACAATCACGCTGCTCCAAGACGGCTTTACGATTGACTACGAACTGAAGAACGTAGGACAAAAAAGCTTTGCGACAACCGAATATGTGCACAACTTTTTTTGCCCTGGGCTTTACGGAAAAATCTCGAATAATATAGAGCTTGGATTTGGCTGGCAGTTTGATGTTGAGAAACTGGCGGAGAAAAAAGATGCAGATGCACTGGAAACTGACGGCAAATCAATAATTTTTAGAAAAGAGCCTGAAGGCGAATTCTTTGTCGGCGGAATTTTTGAAGCAAAAACAGAAGGTGATGCTGTTTCAAGCTGGACGCTGAAAGACAAAAGATACGGGCTTTTAATAACAGAAGAAGATTCTTTTGTTCCAGACGGCGTAAACCTTTGGGGACACAGCAGGGCAATAAGCCCAGAAATGTTTTTCAGATTCAGCGCCGCCCCGCAAGAAACTGTAAAATGGCAGAGAACTTATAAAATAAAGCCCGGCTATTAGAGCTTGCTAAGCTCGTAAATGAACAGAGTAGCAGCCTGTGCAACATTGAGACTTTCAACAGCGGTGCGGATTGTGTTTCCATAATAAGGCTGCTCTTTGCCTTCAATGCGGATAAGCTCGTCGCAGTTGTCGATTACGCTCTGCGAAATACCATGCTCTTCGTTGCCGAGAACAAGCAGAACAGGCTTGCCGTCAGCAATAGATGGCAGGTCTTTCAAGGTCTTTTTGGCTCTAACTTCTGTGCCGAGGCGCACCATTTTTCCTTTAAGATCCTGCATAAGATTTGGAATTGAAGCTACCGTAAAAAGCCGGACGTATTCCATACCGCCCTGCGCCACGCGGTAACTGCTTGTAGTAACACTTGACTGCGCTTCGTCTAATGGAATAACAATATTGTCTATGCCGAAAAAAACGGCGCTTCTTATGATTGCTCCGAGGTTATTTGCATTGCCGACCCGGTCTAAAAGAATGACATGCTCTTTATTTTTGACCCATCCGGCAACAACTTTAGAATTGAGCTGTGGAATTTCAGGCTGTGGAATCATTGCGACGACACCCTGATGATGAACACTGCCGCAGAGCTTTTCAAGCTCGGAATCGTCTTTGACACAGTTGTAAGGCTTTTTTGCGCTGGCAAGACGCTTGCATAAGCCGCCGAATTGAGGCGCTCTTTCCTGATTAAAGTAAAGCCGCGTAATTATGTCGCCATGTGCTTTTTCCAAAGCTTTTACCGCTTCAATGCCGCATACAGCAAGTTCGTGTAATTTCTTGTTTTTCATACCGGCATTATAGCATTTTCCATGCCCGCTGTCACTTGCTTCACAAAATCCGCTCTATATTGTATTCTCTCAAAGTTAGGAGTTTATATATGAAGATTAAAGACGCACACGATTTGCTGGCAAAATATGTGACAAGTACAACACTTCAGAGACATTGCCTTACAGTGTCGGTCGTTTTAAAATATTGGGCAGAGTCGCTCGGCGAGCCTGACAGCGAATTCTGGGAATGTGTCGGTTTATTGCATGACATTGATTTTGAGCAGTTTCCAGAGGAGCACTGCAAAAAAGCAAAAGACATTTTAGAAAGCGAAAAAGCAAATTTCCCGGACATTACAGATGAGCTGATTCATGCGGTACAGAGCCATGGCTGGAACATTTGCTGTGACGTGCAGCCGGTTCATAGAATGGAAAAAGTGCTCTATACAGTAGACGAGCTGACAGGGCTTATTTTTGCATGCGCAATGGCAAGACCTTCAAGAAGCGTAATGGATCTTGAAGTGAAGTCTGTGCTTAAAAAGTTTAAGACACCTGCATTTGCAGCCGGCTGCAACCGCGAAGTAATTTCCAACGGAATGGAACTTATGAAAGCCGTTATTCCGGGCATTGATAATGACGAAATAATTCAGCGCTGCATTCTTGCCATGCGGACACAGGCTGCTGCCTTAGGCGTAGGAATAGTTTAAAACTTAGCAAAGTCAATATTCGGGCTAATATCAAAGATTTAAATTCCGATAATGATAAAGTCTATTTAGCCGGATTTTTCCGGTTCTGGTTTTGGAGTTTATTTTAATGAATCGGTCTGATAAATTTTCAATAGTTTTCGGGTTTTTGTTAGAAGCAATTGCTGTGTTCTTTATTTGTACTATATTGATGCAGTTTTTTGCTTTTGGCGAACAGCAGCCTGCGGTCTTTAAAATCGGGGCTGTGCTCTTTCAAGCTTATGGATATTCTTCAATATTAGTTCCTCTCTGCATGTTTGCGGCTGGTCTTTTGGTTTTTACCGGCTTGTGCACATTAAGATGGAGCATTTATCTTGCCTGTTCAGTTTTTCCTTTTGTTACAGTTGTATTTGCAGAAAGAATTGCAAAACACTTTTTGACGACAGACACTTCGGCTTTGCTGGGCTTTAAAATTGCCGCCATTTTTGCCGTTGCCGGTCTGGCAGTTGCAATTGAATATGTTCTTATTGGAATGTTTTCAGATTATTTTTTAGCTAAAAAGGCCTGGAAATCCAAAAAGAACGAAAAAGACGACATCCCGTTAAACGCATTCTCAAAAGAAACAGTTCAGCCTGTTGCAGAAAAAGTTGAAGAACCTGAAGCAGAAGCTGAAGTTGAAACTCTGGCATTTGAAACAACAAGCATTCTGAACGGTTCAGAAACTGAAACATTAGACGCTCATAAAGAAGAAGCTGCTCCAGAAGCAGCCGGAGACAATTTAGAACAGACTGAAAAACCGGCTGAAGAAGCTGATAAAGACAACGTGACCTTTATAATTCCGCAGTATGTTCCGTATGGCGAGCAGATTGCCAAAAAAGGTTCCGTCTGGAAAAACTACAACAAAATCGGCGATTATATAAGAAAAACACCGAACAAAGACGCGCTGAAAGAGAATGAGACTGAAAGCGCAGAAGAAAAAATCGAAGAAGAAGCAAAAGAAGAGCTCGACAAGAAAAACGAAGAAAAGCAGATTCTTCCTATTCAAAGCGAAGAAGAGCCGGTTTTTGTTAATTTTAAACGGATTCTCGTGGATGCGCCGATTGTTCCTGATGACAATGCTGAACCGGCAAAACCAGATGCATTTTCAAGTGAAGAATCGCCTATAGAAGCTCTGCACAAATCTTTGCAGGCAAAAGCTCTTCAAAAAGAAGCCGAAAAAATCGCAGAAACTGAAATTGACGATATTTCAGAAGATGATGAAATAGATTCTGTGAATAAGTTTAACTCAAATATTGCGGCAAATTCTTATATTGACCAGATTCCAAAAGTAGAAATAGAAGAAGACTTTACGAACAGCGATGAAGCAGCTTTTCTGGAGAATCCTTTTGACGAATTACCAGAGAGTTGTGCAGAAAAAATAGATACAGAATCTTATTTTACTGAATCAGTACAGACACCGGCTGAAGAAGTTGCAGAGGTTGAAGAAACAGATGTTGTAGAAGAAGCTGTTTTTGAAGAACCTCAAGTTAATGAAATAAAACATGATCCGGCACCTGTAGTTGAAGACACAATTGAAGAATTAGAGACTGTAGTTGAAGATTCTGCTGAAGATACAGAAGACTATGAAGAAATAATTGAAGAGCCGGAAGTTCCAGAAGTTGAGGAAATTCTTGATGTTGATGAAGTAATAGCAGAACCAATTGAAACACCTGAGCTTAATATTCCTTCTTTTGATGATGATTATGGTGACAACTTAGACTATGAAGAAAAAGATGAATATGCAGAAGACACTTTTGCAGAGCCTGTAGCAGAGCCGGTTTCTGAATCTGACGGCTTTGTGCACAACAGCTTTTCTTCGCTGACAACAGAAGATGAAAAAGAAGAAGAAACTTTTGAAGAACCTGATATTTCACCTGAAGAAAGATTTGAGCATGAGCTTGCGCAGAAAACTATGCCTGTTTCAGCTCCAAAACCTGTAAAAGCTTATAAAATTCCGACAGAAGGTTTGTTAGATACTTACCCTGATGGACAGTATTGGATTATTGACGAAGAAACCGAGCGCGCAGGTGAGATTCTCAAAGAGACACTCTCTGAATTCAAGATTGAAGCTGATGTAACGGCTATCCGCAAAGGTCCGGTTATCACAATGTTTGAGATTCTGCCGGCACCTGGTGTTAAACTGAATAAGATTGTCGGGCTTCAGGACAATATCGCGCTCCGCCTTGCAGCTTCAAGCGTGCGCATTGTTGCTCCAATTCCGGGCAAACACGCTGTCGGCATAGAAGTGCCGAACAAACAGCGCTCAATCGTAAGCTTCCGCGAGCTTATCGACAACGATTCGCCGCTTTTTGACAAAATGGAAGTGCCTGTTGTTTTGGGCAAGGACATTACTGGAGAAGCCAAATTATTAGATTTGGCCGCTACACCGCATCTTTTGATTGCAGGTTCAACAGGTTCAGGTAAGTCGGTCTGTGTTAATACAATGATTCTTTCGATTTTGTACAAGCGCACACCGCAGCAGGTCAAAATGATTTTGATTGACCCTAAAGTTGTTGAGCTTAAATTGTACAATGACATTCCGCATCTGCTTACGCCTGTAATTACTGAGCCGAAAAAAGCATTTCAGGCTTTGCAGTATTGTCTTTGCGAAATGGAACGCCGCTACGCGCTGCTTGACAGAATGGGTGTGCGCGACATTAAGAGCTACAACCGCCGTATTCAGGAACGCAATCTTGCAAACGAGAAGCTGCCGTATATTGTTGTTGTTATTGATGAATTTGCAGACCTTATGGCAACAACCGGCAAAGAGCTTGAATCAACGATTGCACGTCTTGCCGCAATGAGCCGCGCCGTTGGTATTCATCTTGTGCTTGCTACACAGCGTCCGTCAATTGATGTAATTACCGGCTTGATTAAGGCAAACATACCGACAAGAATTGCGTTCATGGTTGCTTCAAAAATGGACAGCCGCATCATTATTGACCAGGTTGGCGCAGAAAAGCTTCTCGGCAAGGGCGATATGCTTTATGCTTCGGCTGTAGATCCGTTCCCCGTTCGTATTCAGGGTACGTTTGTTTCAGACAACGAAGTTGAGAATGTTGTTGAATATGTAAAGAAATACGGTCCGCCAGAATACATTGACGAAGAAATTTTCTTTGACGAAGAAGAGGAAGAAACTGACCCGTCGCTGTTTTCTGACGGCGAAGACCCGCTTTACGAAAAGGCACTTGAAATTGTGCTTCAGGCAGGCAAGGCTTCTGCGTCTTATATTCAGCGCCGCCTTAAGATAGGCTATAACAGAGCTGCCCGTCTTGTTGAAGAAATGGAAGCCCGCGGAATTGTAGGCCCAGCCAACGGCTCAAAACCCCGCGACGTAATCCACGTGCCTTCAAGAGCGGATTAGATTAAACTTAAGTTGAGGATAAATCCAAATATAAAGCTGTGCACCCGTTACAAGTTTTCGCGTTTTGCAAAAGCGTAATCTATAGTATAAAGCACAATCAGGCAAAACAGCTCAGTTTGCGTTTACGCAAACTGACAAGCTTGAGAAACAAAATTTAAGCGAAAACTGAATCGTTTTGCGAGATTAAGCCCGAACGGAGGATAAAACCCAAACAAATCATTGTACACCATTTACAAGTTTTCGCATTGCGAAAACTTGGCCGTTTTGCTAGATTAAACCAAAATAGGGGATAAAACCCAATGCAAAACGCCTTGACAAATAGTAAAAAATGATTTATCATACCCGCACACGACGCAGGATAGAGCAGTTGGCAGCTCGTCGGGCTCATAACCCGGAGGTCGTAGGTTCGAGTCCTACTCCTGCTATAAAAAAAGCGGTTTGCATCAGCAAACCGCTTTTTTTATGTTCTTTTCAGTTTTAGTGTGAAAATGGAGCATATCGGACTTGAACCGACCACCTATTGATTGCGAACCAATTGCTCTACCAGATGAGCTAATGCCCCAGATGAAACTGATTTTAGCGTAAATCAGATGTTTTTGGCAAGAATCTTTTGAATATTATTTGTCGCCAAAGCAAGTTCCGACAGCCCTGCCTGCAAGAATCAGTTCATGCGTAAGCGGAACTTTCTTGATTTTTCCGCTGATTTCTTCAAGCGGAACAGATGTAACACATTCGTTCTTGATGGCGACCATTCTGCCGAATTCGCCGCGTGCAAGCATGTGCGCAGCTTCTACGCCAAAACGTGTTGCAAGCACTCTGTCATAGGGTTCAGGGATTCCGCCGCGCTGCAAGTAGCCTAAAACCGTTACGCGCGAGACAAGCCCTGTTGCGCGCTCAAGCTCTCTTGCAACTCTATAGCCGATTGAGCCTGTCATTTCGGCGCGGCGGCGTTTAAGTTCTTTTTTATCAAGCTGGGCTTCTTCAATTGATTTAGCGCCTTCTGCAACAACAACAATAGAAAAGCTTTTGCCCTGTTTCTGCCTTTCTGTCAAATGTTTTCCGATTATTTCAACATCATAAGGAATTTCTGGAATAAGAATTACGTCGCCGCCGCCTGCAATACCTGCGTAAAGACCGAGCCAGCCCGCTTTATGGCCCATAACTTCAATGACCATTATTCTGTTGTGGCTGTGTGCAGTTGTGTGCAGACGGTCTATTGCCTCTGTTGCAACGGCTACAGCCGTATGAAAGCCAAAAGTTACGTCTGTACCAACTAAGTCATTGTCTATTGTTTTTGGCAGGCCTATTACATTAAGCCCTTCTTGAGAAAGAAGATAGCCTGTAGTGTTTGTTCCGTTTCCGCCTAGAACAACAAGCGCATCAAGACCAAGCTTTTTGTATGTGCGTTTTATACTTTCTACAGGGGTTCTGCCTGTTTTGGGATCTTTTTCGGGGTCTTTAAAAGGCTTTACACGCGATGTGCCGAGAATTGTGCCGCCGCGTGTTAAAATGCCGGTAATATCAAAGGGTTTCAGCTCCTCATATTCGCCGTTGATTAAGCCCTGGTAGCCGTTATGAATGCCTATAACTTTCATGCCATATTCATCCATTGCGGTGCGTGCAATACCGCGGATTGCGGCATTCAGTCCGGGAGCATCTCCGCCGGAAGTCAAAATACCGACAGTCTTTGTTACAGAATTATTCATAAACACCCCTGAAGATGTAGTTTTCATGTCTTGAGCTTTTAGTTATTTTACTATAAAAAAAGAAAAGGACAAATATGTTTTTTGAGAATTTTTCATCTGTTTATAATTGGGGACTTGAATTTATCCGCCACGTTCAGAGTTTTTCTTCTCCGGCATTAACCGCTGTTATCAGGGGAATAACTTTTTTGGGCAATCCGGAATTCAGTATTTTGATTATTCTGCTTTTTGCATGGTGCTTTGACGAAAAAAAAGGCTTTAGACTCGGTCTGCTTTTGGGCTTGTCTACGGGCTTGAATTACGTCATAAAAGACGCGCTGAAAGTGCCGCGCCCGTATGAAGTTGATTCTTCTCTAAGGATTATGACTGAAAATGATTATGCAACGCCGTCTGGTCATGCACAGAATTCTGCGATTTTGTGGCCGTTTCTTGCAAAGAACATAAACGCACTTCAAAAGCGCAAATACAATGCGCTCAAGCTTGGGCTTGCTTTTGTTTTTCCGCTGCTTATTGGATTTACGCGCGTTTATTTAGGCGTTCATTATCCGTCTGATGTTTTGGCGGGCTGGTCTATAGGCTTTTTGTTTGTTCTCTGTGAATTTGTTTTTGGCGCAAGAATCGCGGCATTTTTTGCAGCTTTGCGCCGTTCGCTTAAGATTTTGGTTTGCTTTGCGCCATGTTTTCTGCTTTTGTGTTTTAATAACACACGTATAGAAATGCCTGCCTTTGTTTTCGGGCTTGCAGCCGGAAGAATTTACATAAACGAAAACGGCGGTTTTTCTGCAAAAGAAGGCAGTATTGCCCAAAAAATTCTGCGCTTTTTTGCAGGCGCGGTCATAGCCGGTGCGGCTTATTATGTTTCAAATTTTGCAAAAGAATTTCAGCAGATTGCAAGATATGTGATATTTACACAATTCTGCTTTTTAGGCTGGTGGATAACTTTCGGCGCGCCTGTTGTTTTTGACATGCTGCATTTGACAGGCAGGGCAGAAGCCGAAAAAGAGGTGCCGGATGATAAATGAGCAGTACACACCTGACGAGCCTATAGCGGCTGTTGCAACGGCATTAGTTCCGGCTGCATTGGGAATTGTGCGCACATCGGGCAAAAACTCAATTGAGCTTGTATCAAAATGCTTTTCAAGACCGAAAGCGCTGCTTGAGGCAGAAGCAAATACTTTGGTTTATGGCTGGATTTTAGACAGCGAAACAAAAGAAAAGATTGACGAAGTAATGGTTGCTGTGTACAAAGCTCCAAAAAGCTTTACCGGCGAAAATATGGCAGAAGTTTTCTGTCATGGCGGAACATCAACGGTGCTTGGCGTTTATCATGCTCTGCTTGCCGCAGGTTTCAGACCGGCGCAAAAAGGCGAATACACGTTCCGCGCTTTTATTAACGGCAAAGCTGACCTTACAAAAGCAGAAGCTGTAAGAGAGATTATCGGTGCAAAAACAGACGAAAGCCGGAACCGCGCCGCAAACCGCCTGCAAGGTGCGCTTTATTCAGAGATACAGGCTGTAAAAGAAGAGCTTTTAAAAGTGCTTGCTTCTATAGAAGTGGGCATCGAATATCCTGAAGATGAGGAAAATATCTCTGAAACTTTTGATGATTCAGCATTGAGAGAAGCTATAAAAAACCTCAAGGTTTTGGCTTCGTCATGGCAGGCTGAAAAATTGTACCAGGACGGTGCGGAAATTGTGCTTTGCGGCAAGACAAATGCCGGAAAATCAAGCCTGTTCAATCTGCTTCTAAAAGAGGACAGGGCAATTGTTTCAGACATACATGGAACAACGCGCGACTTTATAGAAAGCTACGCTTCTTTTGACGGTATTCCGGTCAGGCTTTTTGATACGGCGGGGCTGCGCGAAACTGAGGACGAAATTGAAAAAGTGGGCGTTGAGCGCACAAAAGAGCTTATTCAGCACTCTGACGCGGTTCTTTATGTTATTGATTCAACTTACGGCTTTAGAGAAGAAGACTTGGAGTTTTTAAAAGGCTTTACTGACAAAAATTCTTTAACGAATGAAATTCCGCTTGTTCTTGTGCTTAATAAAATAGATAAAACTGAATATAAAAACGCTGAAGAATGTGCCGCAAACATTGTTCCAGTTGAATGGAAGAATCTGCCGGTTTTTGGTGTCAGCGCAAAAACAGGCTCTGGCATTCAAGCTTTGACAGAAGCCATTGCAGAAGTGCTTAGAAAATCATGTGCTGCTTCAAAAGAGGGTGTCGGCTTAGGCAGCGAGCGCCAGAAAAATGCGGTCGAAGAAGCACTTGACTCTTGCAACCATGCACTTTGCTGTACGCAGCAGGGCTTTACTTTAGACGCTGCCGTTCAAGATATAGAAGATGCTGTAGCTTCTTTAGGCGAATTGACCGGTGAAGTGACAAGCTCTGACATTCTTGAGACTGTGTTCTCGCAGTTCTGTGTAGGCAAATAGCAAAAAACTGTTAGTATTTCAGCTTGATTTTTTCTAGATTGCCGATGAATTTAATGCCTTCAACCAGATTAGAAATATCCAGTGTGTCAGGAACTTTAACCGTATAGATGATTCTTATCTGCTTTTCGTCAAGTTCTTTTGAAAAATCAACGTTTGTTATAAGCAGACCGCGGTTTTTAAGTTCCTGACTTAGAAGCTGTATATTAATCATGTCATTTTTGAAGATAAGCTCAAGATGCTTAATCTGCTCAGCCGGAAAATGTTTCTGCTCGAACCATTCAAGCGTAAACATCAGAAGAACCGAAATAAAAACAGCAAGAAATGCTACGGCAATCATGCCGCAGCCTATAGCCATGCCGATGCCGGCGGCTGTCCATATTGTAGCGGCAGAATTCAAGCCGCGTATGTTAAGCCCCTGGTGCAGAATTGCGCCACCGCCTAAAAAGCCTATGCCTGAAACAATCTGCGCGGCTATTCTTGACGGGTCGCTTTTTGCCGATGCGTAAAGCTGCGGTATATAAAGCGAAGTGAGCATAATCACAGTTGTTGAAAGGCAGATTAATATGTGCGTTCTTAAGCCGACATTCTGAAGATGAATCTTTCTTTCAAAGCCGATTACAAAACCGGCGATAGTGCTTAACACAAGGCGTAAAGCCATTGTTTCAAAAGAAAGAGAGGAGCTTGTTAAAGTTTCAAAAAGCTGTTCAAACACAGGAGCAGATTCCTATTAAAAAGATTATTTCAAGAAAGAGAAAACTCTGCCGGTTTTAGTTCCTACTTTGAGCCAGCCTGATGTTTTTCTGTTCTGCAAATCATCTAAATAAGAAAAAAGCCATGTACAGATTTCAGAGTCGCTGTTAGTGTCTGCTCTTACAAGGCTAATCTGATAAGGCTTGTCATTTTCAAAGCGTGCGGCGTAGTTTTCGGCAAGTGCTATAAAAGCTTCTTGCGCAACAGCCAGCGGAATGCTTGCAGGGCGTACTTCAGGGCCAGAACGCAGAGGGTTTGCCGAAGTAGAGGCGTATTTCAGTATAAACACAAGCCTGCCTGAACCCTGTTTTTCAAAATGGGTGATGGCTTCGTGTGCCATGTAGCTGTAACCCAGAATAAGGTCATCAACGCTGTGAGAGATGCCTTCAATTTCGCCGGAAGTATAATCTGGTGCAAAGAACTGGGCGTCAAAAACAAGTATAACTTCGTCTAATGATTTATATGCGTTGATTGCTTTTAGCACAGCGCCTCTTGCAGAAATAGGAGAAGGTCTGTTCCATGCCATTGTTTCTGTATTCAATGGAGAGATGTCGCTGTCTACGCCATAAGGCAAAGTAATCAAAACATTTCTTTGAGCTTCTACTGCAAATGTTGAATAGGCAGTTCCGGCAGGATAATCTTTGCCGGCAATCAATGTCGTTTTCTTCATTGTTCCATTATAAATCAACAAATGAAAGCACTCAAGTAGAAAAATCTTGATTCACCGTTGACGGTAACTCAAATGTTAGGTATTCTGCCTTTATGAAAATTTGGTTGAAATATATTTTAGGTTGTGCCTTAGGTATTATCCTGTCGTTTATTCTGCAAAGCTCAAATCAGGCGGCTGTTGCAGTTGTTCAATATTTATCTGATTTTTCTTTGTCTGCCGGCCGTTACGCGCTGCTGCCGCTGCTTTTCTTTTCAATGACAGTTGCGGTTTTTGAAATCCGCGAATCAAAAGCGCTTTTAAGAACGGCTTTTAACTGTGTGATTATTGCGCTGATAACAACAGCCGGTTTTACGGTTTTGGGCGTGTTTTCTGTGCTTGTGTTTCAGCCGCCTAGAATTCCAATTTCAGTAGAAGAAGCTACTGCAATATATACGCTTTCAATTCCTGAAAATATAATGAAGCTTTTTCCGGTTTCTAACTTTTCTTCTTTTTTGGAAGGTTCTTTTCTTCTGCCTCTGTACATTCTTGCCGGTTTTGCCGGTGCAGGCTGTGCGGCAGAAAAAGCCGGAGCAAAGCCTACGCTCACTCTGTTTGATTCTCTGGCGAGAGTAAGTTATGCTGTAATAAGCTTTTTCATCGATATGCTTGCAGTCGGTCTTATTGCGGTTTCATGCACATGGATGATGAATTTTCCTAGTATAATGAAGAATAATGCGCTTATTCATCTGATTCTTCTTGTTGGGGCAGATGCCGCCGCAATTATACTGATAATTTATCCACTGCTTTTAAGACTGATATTTAGAGAAAGACATCCGTACAGGGTGCTTTTTGCAAATACGGCTTCAATAATTACGGCTTTCTTTTCAGGCGACTATAATCTGACTTTGGGTGTAAGTATCCGCCACTCAAGAGAGAGTCTCGGCGTTCATTCAAGGATAAGCTCTGTCTGTCTGCCTGTGTTCTCAACATTTGCGCGCGGCGGTGCTGCAATGGTTTTGAGCATTTCGTTTATCGTGATATGGCAGTCTTATTCAGACATGAAAATTTTGAATGAACTTCCATGGATTATGATGATGGCTTTTGTTTTGTCGTTTCTTTTGGGTTCTTATGCAAAAGACGGCCCGATAATTGCCCTTGCTGTTATGTGTTCGCTTTACGGACGCGGCTTTGACACAAGCTACCTTATTATTAAGCCTGCTGCGTTCTTCTTATGCTCTGCCGCCGCTGCAATAGATGCTGTAACTGCGTTCTTCGGCACATACATTATTGCCGTCCACGAAAATTTGGTTCAACACAAGGAAGTGAGGTTCTATATTTAGTTGTGCAGTTATCAGCCAAAAAAAGCCGCAGAAAAGTCTGCGGCTTTTTTATTATAAGCTTCATGACAATTTACAAGTTTTGCGAAGCAAAACTTGGTCGTTTCGCTTGTTAAGCTTTTCCTGTAGAAAAACTATTGCGAAACACTAGTTCAGCAAATCTTCAAGGTCGATTTCACCAGCAAAACATGGAACTGCGATAGCCCAGTTTTCAAGAACTGCCGGATGAATTTCGCCGAAAATGCCGACTGTCTTTGTCTTGCCATCAGCAGTTTTCATCAGTATGTTTGCCTGTCTGCCCGGTATAAAGCGCGGATCATCACTTTCGCTTACGATGTATTCATGGTCTAAGAAGTGAAGAATTGTGGCAACTTCACTTGCGGCTGTGTTAAAGTTTGCATCGCTTACGGCTGTAACAAAACCGAGGCTCTGGCGTGTCTTTGTTCCGGTGTTTTCAGAATCGTCGAGATATGCAACTTTTCCGATTTCAAAGATTTTGTGCGGATAAACAGCGTTGCCCGAACCAGATTCTGCACCGAGCAGAGAAGCGATAATTGAAGGGCGTACAAACTGATAGTTTTCTGTCATTGGGTTAGAAATCTCAATAACTTTAGAGCCGTCAATGTTCATGCGGTCAATATAATCGCGCTTTGAGCCAAGATAGTTGAAAATCATTTCTTGATAGCCCAAGCCGACCATAAGTGTTTTTGCCTTGCGGCTGAAAGTTGTAAGCTTTGAAAGGCGTCCAATCGTAAAGTCGCTCGGTTTTTCAGGCTTAAAGTTGATGAGCTCTTTGCCCATCATAATGTCTTCTATAATATCAACTTCGTGCAAAAAGTCGTTGCGGTATGGCGGCGGTGTTACTACAATTTTTCCGTCTTTAAGTTCGGCGGTTACGTCAAGTTTTGCAAGCAGGTCAACGGCTTCTTTTTCTGTAAAGTCTGAACCCAAAAGCTTGTTTACAGCCTTGATTGTCGTAGAAGTAGTTTCCTGGAAATAATAAGGCGTAACAATTGACTTGCCGAAACCAGTGTCATACGGATGGTTTACCTGTACAGGCAGAATTTCGTAGCCTGCGTCTTTAAAGTCACAGGCAACAATTGATGTTGAAAGCAGCAGAGAAGCCATGTCTGTGCCGGTCATTTCAACAAGAAGGTCTTTGTCTCCGACTTGAACAGCGCCGAGTGTAGCACTGTTGATAATCGGTGCCATAGACATTACTTCGCCTTTTGCGTCTGTCAGAAGTGGGAACATCTTTGCGTCTTTGAGAATCCAGCCGTATTCTTTGCCTTTCGGGTGGTCGCTCAAAATCTGACGGCAGGTCATCTTTTCTTCGCAGCCAAGCGGAACAAATGATGTCTTGTCCGGGTCAACAGCCTGATAAGTTACAGGCCAGTTGATGTTTGCCGAGCGGTAAACACCCATTGAAATTGAGCGGCGCTTGCGGCCGTAGTTCCAGCAGAGTTTTTCCTGTGTCTGAATAATGTCGAGAAGCATCGGCTCGTCAATCGGTTTGCCCGAAATGACAAAAGCCGTCATGTAAGGTCTTATATCTTTGATGTTGGCATTTACGTTTACAACGCGGTTGCCAAAATCGCAGGTTTTGTTTTTTGTAGAAAGAAAATCCGAATAATCGGTTCGTTTGCCGCCGTCGTGGATTCTAAGGCAGCGCGCAATACCGGCTGTTGACCACAAGTCCGGGCGGTTTGTGTCGTTAAGCTCAATTTTAATGACACGCTGATCTGCCGGCTGCGATTCGTCCGGTTTTTCGTCAAGCTCTGCTTTTCCGCTTTCAAGGCGGTTCTCTAATTTTGCATAATCATACTTTTTACCAAGCAGGTTGAAAAAAAGTTTTTCGTTGACTTCAATTTTTGGCATTAAATGTTCCTCATAGACGGCGGAAAACAGCTTTGTAAAAGTGCTGTTTTATTCCATAGATAAGCGCATAAAAAGCGCACTGACTAGATTATAGCGAAAATCAAGCTTATTTGTCTATGAAATTTTATATTGACATTTTTGGCATTTTTGTTCATCATAAGGCTGTTTGCGACATTTCTTTGGATAATGTCGATTTGTTTGCTATCAAAGACGGGGTAAATATGGCTGTAAAGATTATTGGAGCCGGAAAGGCTCTTCCAGAAAAAAAAGTATTAAACGATGAATTACCTCAAGAACTGGGAACATCTGACGAATGGATTCGTTCTCACACAGGCATTGGCAGCCGCTATATTTGCGGCGAAGGCGAAAATTCTGCCACACTCGGTACTAAAGCTGCTTTGCAGGCTCTGCTTAATGCACAGGCTAACGGCTCTAATGTCAAAGCCGAAGACATTGACTTGATTGTATGTTCAACAGCCAGTGCAAATCACTGGAGCTTTCCTTCTAACGCATGTCTTATTCAAAGAGGAACAGGAGCTGCAAATGCGGCTGTGTTCGATTTGTCAGCAGCATGTTCAGGCTTTATTTACAGCTTGCAGGTTGGCCGTTCTATGCTCAACCAGATGAACTGGAAGCACGCGCTTATTGTCGGCTCTGAAATGCTTTCAAAGATTGTGAACTGGAGCGACCGCAGCTCTTGCATACTTTTTGGCGACGGCGCAGGTGCTGTTGTTCTTGAAAGAACAGATGACGGCAAAGATGCATTCGGATCTTTTGTTTTGGGCGCAGACGGAAATGGAGCAGATGTTCTTTATTTAGATCCGGGCGATCTTAAGCTCCGCATGGAAGGTCACGCCGTTTATAATTTTGCGGTCGGCAAAATGGTTGAAATAATTCAGACTGTAATGGAAAAAGACAAGTTGACATTTGACGATGTTGATTTGTTTGTCTGCCATCAGGCAAATGAGCGCATTATCCGCGCTGCGGCAAAACGTCTTAATTATCCGCTTGAAAAATTTCCTATATTACTTGGAGAATACGCAAATACATCTAGCGCTTCTATTCCGATTTCGCTTGTAGATTTGGCGGAACGCGGAATATTGAAGCATGGCATGAAGATTCTGCTTGCAGGGTTTGGTGCCGGATTAACTTGGGGAGGATGTTCACTGACATGGTAAAGTACATTTTTGCTTTTCCGGGGCAGGGCGCACAGACGCCCGGCATGATGAAGGCTGTATGCGAAAAACACGCAGAAGGCAAGGCTGTTCTTGACAGATTCAGCAAGGTTACTGGAATTGATGTTCCTGCTCTTTTGTGGAATTCAACAGAGGCTGAACTTGCAAGAAGCGACAACAGCCAGGTGGCAATTACAGCTTCTTCTCTTGCGGCTGTGGAAATCCTGAAAAAATTCGGTGCAGAGCCTTCTGTGGCAGCCGGTTTCAGTTTAGGCGAATGGAGCGCACTCTGCGTTTCTGGCGTTTTGTCTTTTGATGAGACAGCTTATGCCGTAAAACGCCGCGGTGAAATCATGCAGGCTGTCTGCGAGCAGATTGCAGCAGAATCTCAAGGCAATGCACCAGGAATGGCTGCCTGTATCGGGCTTCCGCCTGAAGCTGTAATTGAAGCTGTTAAAGGAATAGACGGCGTTTTTGCGGCTAATCTTAACAGCGTGCGCCAGACTGTTCTTTCTGGCACTAAAGACGGGCTTGAAAAAGCCGGTGAAGCACTTAAAAATGCCGGTGTAAAGCGGTTTATTCCGCTTAAAGTTGCAGGTCCTTTCCATTCACCTTTGATGCAGAGAGCTGCTGACCAGTTTGAAAAGGTGCTTGACGAGCTTCATTTCAATAACCCGAAATTCCCGATTTTTTCAAATGTTTCTGGCAAGCAGGTTCAGAGCGCAGAAGAAGCAAAGAAAAACTGCATAAAGCATCTGACACACCCTGTTTTGTGGACTTCTGAAGAAAGCGAAATCGCAAAGTTTTGCGCTGCAAACGCTTCTGACGAATTCAAACTGCTGGAAGTTGGCCCGGGAAAAGTTTTGAACGGCTTGTGGCGCGACAGCGGTAATATGGAAAAAATTCCTTCTTTTGAGTGGGAAAATTTTATAGAACTTGAAAATAACTAAAAGGAGAGGAAGATGGGTTTTTTAGAGAACAAAAAAGCTTTGATAACAGGCTCTTCCCGCGGATTGGGCAAAGAAATTGCACGCCGCTATCTCGAAGAAGGCTGCGAAGTCTGGGGTTTGTGCACAAAGCCGTCACAGGCAAAAGCCGAGCTTGAGGCATTCGCTGCCGAAAAGGGCACAGCTTTCCACGAAATTTATGCAAACTGTGCAGATGCAGAAGAGCTTACGGCTACAGTAAAAGCCGCGCTTGCAGAAGCCGGTTCTTTTGATATTCTTGTAAACAATGCGGGTATTACACGCGACGGTCTGTCGTTCCGCATGAAAAAAGAGGACTGGGACGCTGTTCTTGCTGTAAATCTTACGGCTGTGTTTATCACTTGCCAAATTATTTCAGGCGACATGATTAGAAAGCGCGCCGGTTCAATCATCAATATGTCTAGTATTGTTGGGCTTCATGGTCAGGGCGGACAGGTAAACTACGCCGCAAGCAAGGCCGGTCTTATCGGCTACACAAAAAGTCTTGCAAAAGAAGTTGGCGGCCGCGGCGTTAGAGTAAACGCAATTGCTCCGGGCTTTATTGAAACAGACATGACCGATGCAATTTCAGAAGAAGCACGCAAAGGCTGGCTTGATACAATTCCATTAAAGAGAAGCGGAAAACCTTTGGACGTTGCAAATGCGGCTGTTTTCTTAGGTTCAGATTTATCAACATATATTACTGCGCAGGTTTTAGGCGTAGACGGCGGAATGGGGGCTTAACATGAGAAAAGTTGTTGTTACTGGTTTAGGTGCTGTTACACCTGTTGGCAATTCTATTGACGAAACATGGGCTTCTCTGTGTGCCGGTAAAAGCGGAATTGCAAAAATTACCGGCTTTGATGCTACAGGCTATAGTGTTCAAATTGCCGGTGAAGTAAAGAATTTTGACGAAACAAAATGGATTGACCGAAAGGAAGCCAGAAAAATGGCACGCTTTACAAAATTTGCCGCTGTAGCTTCAACTATGGCTATGGCAGATGCCGGTCTTTCAAAAGCAGATATGGACGGCGAGCTTGGCGAGCGCACAGGCGTAATTTTCGGTGTCGGCATCGGTGGTTTTGAAATTCTTGAATCTTCAATGGGAAAATATTTTCAGGTTGCGCCGGAACGCGTTCCGCCGCTTTCAATTCCGATGCTTATTCCAAACGAAGCACCGGGCAATGTAAGTATGCTTTTTAATATCAGAGGCCCGTCTATGGCGCTTGCTACAGCATGTGCTTCCGGTACAGATGCTCTTGGTGCAGCTTTAGACCAAATCCGTTCCGGCCGCCTCGATGTTTGTCTTGCTGGCGGTGCTGAAGCTACAGTTACAGGCTACGGCATTTCTGCTTTCAGCGTGCTCAAAACTTTGGCTTCTTCTTACAACGACAACCCTGAAAAGGCAAGCCGTCCTTTCGACAAAAACCGCGAAGGCTTTGTAATGGGCGAAGGCTCTGCTGTGCTTATTCTTGAAGAAGAAGAACACGCAAAGGCACGCGGTGCTAAAATTTATGCTGAATTTGCAGGCTACGGTGCTTCAAGTGACGCTTATCACATCACAAGCCCGAATCCGGACGGTTCAGGCGGTGCTCTTGCCATTGCAAAAGCTCTTAAAGATGCAAACATAAAGCCAGAAGAAGTTGATTATTACAATGCACATGGAACTTCTACACCGATTAACGATCCTTCTGAAACAGAAATGATAAAAAAGACTTTCGGCGACCATGCTTACAAGATGAAGATTTCTTCTACAAAGAGCATGACAGGTCACTGTCTTGGTGCAGCCGGTGCTATAGAAGCTGCTGTCTGTGTTAAGGCAATTCAGGACGGCTTCTATCCGCCAACAATCAACCTTGACGAGCCTGATTTAGAGCATGGCTGCGATTTGGATTATGTTCCGAATGTCGGCGTAAAAGGCGAGATTAATTGCGCTGCTTCCGGTTCGCTCGGTTTTGGCGGACACAACGGTGTCGTTATTTTCAAGAAATACAAGGCATAAGGAACAGATATGAGCGATTTTTTGACAGATGATATTGAATCTTTGCTTCCGCACAGAGATCCGTTCAAATTTGTTGACCGCATTATAAGTGCTGACAAAGACAAAGTTGTTGCAGAGCGTACTTTTACCGACAAAGAGTTTTTCTTTAAAGGTCACTTCCCAGAATACCCGGTTGTGCCTGGCGTTATTTTAGTTGAAACAATGGCTCAGGCTGGCGGTGCAGGTATGAGCGCACAGCATATATTTGAAGACGGTTCGCTTTTCTTTCTCGCCACTGTAGATAAAGTAAAGTTCCGCCATCAGGTGCGCCCGGGCGACAAGGTACGTCTTGAAGTTGAGAATCTGCGCGTTTCACCTCACATGATTAAGCAGCAGGGTGTGGCTTATGTCGGCGATGAAGTTGCGGCAGAAGCTACATGGATGTGCCTTGTAGGCAACGCAGACAAATAAGGAGTTCAGTATGATTATTAAACCGATGGTTAGAAGCAATATTTGTTTGAATGCACATCCGGCAGGCTGTAAAAAAGCAGTTGAAGACCAGATTGCATTTGTTAAGGCACAGGCTGCCGAAAGAGCAAAAGCCGGAAAAAGTGTATCCAAAGACAGCAAGGCTGCCCCAAAGAATGTGCTTGTTCTCGGCTGCTCTAACGGCTATGGTCTTGCAAGCCGCATAACCGCCGCTTTCGGCTACGGCGCAGCTACAATCGGTGTTTCTTTTGAAAAAGCAGGAAGCGCTACAAAATGGGGAACACCGGGCTGGTACAATAACCTTGCTTTTGACGCAGCCGCAAAAAAAGAGAACCTCAAGTCTATTACAATTGACGGCGACGCATTCTCGCATGAAATAAAACAGCAGGTTGTTGACGCTGCAAAGGCACAGAACATGAAGTTTGACCTTGTTGTTTACAGCCTTGCAAGTCCTGTGCGCGTAGACCCTGACACAGGCGTTATGTACAAATCTGTGCTCAAACCGACCGGCAAAGTTTTTTCTGGCATGACGATTGACCCTTTTACAGGTGCATTGAAAGAAATTTCAGCCGAACCTGCCACAGACGAAGAAATTGCAAACACTCAGAAAGTTATGGGCGGTGAAGACTGGGCACTTTGGATTGACAAGCTTTCAAAAGAAAATCTTCTTGCAGAAAACTGCATGACAATTGCCTATTCGTACATCGGACCGGAAGTTTCTCATGCAATTTATAGAAGCGGCACAATCGGCAAGGCTAAGGAACATCTTGAAAAGACAGCGCACGAGCTTGACAAAAAAATGGCATCATTCGGCGGTCACGCTTATGTTTCTGTAAACAAAGGCCTTGTAACACGCGCCAGTGCCGTAATCCCTATTATTCCGCTTTATCTTTCTGTCTTGTTCAAGGTTATGAAGGCACGCGGAACACACGAAGGCTGTATCGAGCAGATTAACCGCCTTTTTGCAGAACGTCTTTACATAAGCGAAGACCGCACAAAGACGCCTGTTCCAGTTGACGAAGAAAACCGCATAAGAATCGACGACCTTGAGATGAACCCTGAGGTTCAGGCTGAAGTAAGCCGCATTATGCCGACTGTAACAAGCGAAAACAGCGCACAGCTTACAGATCTTGAAGGCTACAGACACGATTTTCTTGCAACAAGCGGCTTTGACATTGCCGGTGTAGACTACGAAGCTGACATAGCTTCATTTGACAGAATTTAAAGAAATTCTTAACAAGAAAATCAGAAAATTCGCTTGTCTTACCGAAAATAATATAGAGGTCAGCAACATGCTTTGCAGATTCTGCGCTGCATGTTGCCGGCGCTTTTAACCGCTAATATCAACTTAAGTTGAGAAGCTCGTTACACTTAACTGAACTTGATTTTTAGCGGTTATGCTACTAAACTGTTTATATGAATGCAGAAGAAATTTCTGAGAAAATCTATAAACAGATGCTTCCTTTCTCAACAGAAGACCTTCCACCAGTTGCCTATGTCAGCATAGAAGTTGGAAACGACTTTGAAATTTCAGACGATGAAATCCGCGACTCATTCAATAAAGTAAAATGGGATACGGCTTTGTCTTCTGCCGAGCTGCTGATTTTGCGCAAACCGAAATCCATCTTTTCAGATTCTTCAGTAATTTTGGGCGGCTTCTCTTTCTTTAACGATGATGTTGACGGCTGTATTGGCGAGACCGGTGAAATGCCGACATTCTGTTTTATTGGCAAGGCTCTCTTTTAGCTGAAAAATTTAACAAATTGCAGGAATATTATGGAAAGACGCGACAAACACAATTATTATCTTGATTTGGCTGAAATCGTTTCGCAGAGAAGCACATGCTTAAGACGCCGCTACGGCGCGGTTATTGTCAAAAACGACGAAGTTATTGCCACCGGCTATGTAGGTGCGCCGCGCGGCAGAAAAAACTGCTCAGACATCGGCGAATGTATACGCCAGAAAATGCAGATTCCGCGCGGAGAAAGATACGAGCTCTGCCGTTCAGTTCATGCTGAAGTAAACGCCATAATAAGCGCAAGCCGCGACAAAATGATTGGAGCTTCTCTTTATTTGACAGGCCTTGAAATGGCAGACGGTTCATATATAAAGAACGCCTCAAGCTGCTCAATGTGCAAGCGCACAATAATCAACGCCGGCATAGAGACTGTCTACATAAGAGACGACAAAGACCATTTCCGCGTTATTCCTGTTTCAGACTGGGTAGAAAACGACGAGTCTCTTGAAGGCAAATTCGGCTATTAAGCCCGAAATCTAATTTTTTCTCTTCATTTTCAGTTCCTTTGCAGGCAAATTTTGCTATTTTCCAAAAATGGTTTTATAATAATAACGAATTCGTTTATTAAAATGAGGAGTCTTTAGTGTCAGACCGTTATTTAAGTGCAGTTATCGATGTAGATGCAGAAAAATGTATCAATTGCCGCCGCTGCATTTCTGTATGTCCTGTAAAGTTTTGTAATGATGCTTCTGGAGATCATGTTAAAGTAATACATGAATTATGTATCAGTTGCGGTGCATGTATTTCAGCTTGTCCGACGGGCGCGCGTACCGGCATGGATAATTCTAAGGCTTTTTTTGAAGCATTACAGAGAAAAGAGCGGATTATTGCAATTGTAGCACCTGCCGTTGCTGCCAGTTTTGACGGAAATTATCTTTCTTTTAATAGCTGGCTTCATTCAATGGGTGTTTTTGCCATTTTTGATGTCAGCTATGGTGCTGAACTTACCGTAAAATCATATATTGAATATCTTAAAAAGCATAACCCCAAAGCATTTCTTGCCCAGCCTTGCCCTGCGCTTGTTTCTTATGTTGAAATGTATCACCCTGATTTGATTCCTTGTCTTGCTCCGGCAGACAGCCCTATGGCGCATACTATGAAAATGATCAGAACATTTTTTCCGGAATATAAAGACCATAAAATTGCGGTTATTTCGCCCTGTTATGCCAAGCGCCATGAATTTGATGATATAGGTCTTGGCGATTATAATGTCACTATTATTTCGCTTGAAAAATACATACTGAACAATGATATAAAGATAAATGACTATCCGCCGAGAGATTTTGACGGACCAAAAGCCGAGCGTGCCGTTCTGTTTTCTATGCCGGGCGGCTTGATGAGAACCATAGCACGCGAACTGCCTAAAGAAACAATAAAGATAAGAAAAGTTGAAGGTGTTCCCGAAGTATACGATTATTTTGAAAGTCTGGACGAAGCTTTAAAAAAGAATACGAATGTCACCTATAAGGTAATAGACTGTCTTAGCTGCAAGAACGGCTGTAACGGCGGTCCTGCAACTTCTAACAAACTCCGTTCTTTAGGTTCTCTTGAGTATGATATTGAAAAACGCAATCTCAAGGCAATTGCTGACAATAGGAAAAAATACCTTTTCCGCACAGCCCGCGGCGCAGAAAAAGCTTTCTCTAAAAGTCTGAATAAATACTGGCGCGAAGGCATGTACGACAGAAAATACATAGACAGAAGCGATATTTTCTCACAGTTTGTAAAGCAGCCGACTAGGGAAGAAATCCGTCACGTGCACATAGCTATGCACAAGCACAAGGCAAGAGATTTCTTGAACTGCGGTGCATGCGGTTATAATGATTGTGACCAGATGGCTTTAGCTGTTTATAACGGCTTTAACCGGCCTGAAAACTGCTGCCATTATAATGACCTTGCAATCAAAAAGGCTTCTGAAGAAAGACATGTAAAAGTAAAAGAAGCTATCGAAGATGTTGTTGCATCAAGTATCGAGAAATTCAATCTGAACATGGAGCAGATTAAAAAGCTTGCTGCAAAGACAGCAGACATGACAAATCATGTAACGCAGTCATCGGCTTCTATTGAGGAAATGGTAGCCAGCATTGCTTCAATTACCCAGATTCTTGACCAGAACAGCGAGGCTGTAGCAAATTTGGCGACTGCTTCTAACGACGGCAAGAAGGGCTTGAATGTCGTTTCGGAGCACATCAAGCAGATTTTGGCTGATTCTCAGAACCTTGTTCAGACAAGCACCGTTATCGAAGAAATTGCAACCCAGACAAATCTTTTGGCAATGAACGCTGCTATTGAAGCGGCTCATGCCGGAAATGCCGGAAAAGGTTTCGCTGTTGTTGCAGATGAAATCCGTAAGCTTGCAGAAAATTCAGGAAAACAGGCGCAGACAATCTCAAATGTATTGAAGCAGATAAAAGAGAAGATAGACAAAACTTCAGAATCTTCTATTGAGGCTCAGAAACGCTTTGATCAGGTTGTTGACCTTTCAAATACGGTTAAGTCTCAGGAAAATGTTATTAAGACTTCCATAGAAGAGCAGAGTATCGGCGGCAAGCAGGTTCTTTCTTCTTTGGCACAGATGACAAGCATTACAGAAGAAGTCCGCACTGAAACAGAATCGCTTTTGAACATAAGTACGACCATCAGTTCTGAAATTCAAAATCTCACAAGCCGTGCAGATTCCGTTGAAGAATATGAATAGCTTTCTTTTGTAACTTTTCGCATAGAAAATTCATTTTTGATACAATTAAACTGAAGCAATGCTATGCTTATAAGGGAGCAAAAACAAAAGTGAAGAAATTTGTCTTTTTAGCATTATTAATTTTCTGTGCCGGTTTCTGTTTTGGGCAGGAAAACAACGAAAACCAGCTTTATTTCTTTAATAGAGATTTTGATATAGAGCAAATTAAGCAAGAATTTCCTGATGCGGTTTTTTATAAGTATTCTGAAATTGAAGGCAGCTATTTAGATGGTTTTTTCTCTGGAAAATGTAACGCAATTTGTTATGATTTAAATAAAACAAAGATAATAAAAGTTCCCGAACCGCCTGAAGGTTATGTATGGAGCCTTTACTATTTTCAGGCAGGAAGAAATGATGCGTCTTATGGGAAAATGCCTATTATTTTTAATGACAGAACAATAGATAATGAAACAATTCTGAAACTTGAAAACTTTGTAATTGACAATAATAACAAAGATTATGACCCTGATGATTTTTGTTATTTTTATCAGAGAGTACGCCCGCTGTTATTTGTGGGGCATGAGGTTTACAAATCTTCATACAAACCAGAAGAAATTTGTTTTGAAATTCCATTTAAAATTGAAAATAACGCAGACAGCTATTTTGAAACCGTAAAAAGATATGCTTTCTATATTGAAGAAGACTATAAGCAAGATGAAATAAAATGGAATCTGATACAGCTCAACAAAAATGAACTCCGTCTGCTAAGAAATGCTGTTTATGCTTCAAAGGGCTATGTTTTTAAAGACAAAAAACTGAATGAATTCTTTCTGCAAAGCCAAGCATATGTACCTGATAAGACTTTGAAAGAAAGCAGAATAAACTTTACAGAAAACGAGCTGAAGCTGCTTGCTTTAATAAAAGAACTGGAAAAATAATTTTTTCAAATATATTTGGAGGATTTTCTTATGAAAAGATTTACTGTAGTTATTGCATTGCTTATTGCTGTGCCGTTTCTTTGCTGTGCTTATAGTAAAGTTGAAAGCACCGGCAAAAAAGCACTTATTTTGATGTCTCTTGAAGAAGAGCAGCAGCTTGGAACAGAATCGTACAATGAAATTCTGAAAGAAAGCAAACTTTCTACAAATGCTACTTATAACAAACGCCTTGATGAAATTGCAAAGCGTCTTATTGAGGCAGTAGGCAAAGATGCGCCGGAAGGAACACAGTGGGAGTACCATGTTATTGAAGACGAGCAGGTGAACGCTTTTGCTGTTCCAGGCGGAAAGATTGCAGTTTATTCTGGTCTTATGGCAATTGCTTCTGACGATGAGCTTGCTTATGTTGTTGGCCATGAACTTGGCCACGTAACAGCAAGACACGGCGCACAGCGCATGAGCCAGCAGGCTGTTATCTCGGCTGTCGGTTCGGTTGCACAAGGCGCAATGAAGTCTGAGACAAGCGCAACGCTCTTTTCTGTAGCTTATGGTCTTGGCTCTGAATATGGCGTTATTTTGCCTTATTCAAGGCAGAACGAATATGAAGCAGACAATCTCGGTAGTTTGTATGCAGCGCGCGCAGGCTATAACCCGGACGGCGGACTTTCAATGCTTCAAAAGCTTAAAACGCTCAGCGGTTCAAGCTCTATGCCTGAGTGGCTTTCAACGCACCCGCTTGATGACAACCGCATTGCCAAGTTAAAGGAACTTTATCAGCGCAATACAGACGAATATAAAAAAGCAGTATCAACTAAGAAGAAATAAACACTTGAAAGGCTGTCCAATGAGCGGGCAGCCTTTTTTTGCAGGGCAAAATATTTTATATAAAACCTTAAAAAGACTTGAACATTTTTTCCAAAAATGTCATATTGAATCCATGAATACAAAACTTAGAAAAATTTCAACAGCCGGCGTTTTAAGCGCACTTATCATCTTGCTCGGTTTAACAAATTTGGGAATGATTCCATGTTCACCGACAGTTTCTGTAACACTTCTGCATGTACCTGTTATTGTAGGCACAATAATTGAAGGTCCTATCGTAGGGCTTGTGACAGCCTTTGTTTTCGGATTATACAGTTTAATCCGTGCTGCTATTTCTCCAGCCGGAGCATTGGACCCGTTCTTTGTAAATCCGCTGGTTTCAATTGTTCCAAGACTTCTTATTGCGGTTGTAACATGGCTTGTTTATTCTGGATTGAACAAAATTAAGAAAATGCCTAAAGTTGCAGGCTACATTGTATCTGCACTTTTGGGCGCTTTGGTTGCCGCCTTCGTTTATACAATTTTGGGCTCTATCGAAGCATTGCCAAAAACTTTTGCAGCAGCAGCTTCAGCATTTTTTGGCAGCCTTCTGGCTATCTTCTTTGCAACAGACGACAAAAAGTCTGTAGTTGCCATTGCCGCATTCTTCGGTTCAATTGCAAACACAGTGTTTGTTTTAAGCTCGCTTGTTGTGTTCTCAAACGGCTTGCTTACCAAAGAGGTTGCAATTCTTGTAACCACAACAAACGGAATTCTTGAAGCTGTTGCTTCGATTATCTTTACAACAGCTATTGTTATCATCTGGTTCGGCTACAGCAACAGAAAAATTTCACGTATTAACAGCGAAACAGAAGAATAAACCGCGCTGTTCAATCATAAAACCGAATAAAAAAGGAGGCTTGCGAAATGCACAGCCTCCTTTTTTTGTGTCATAGCAATTAAATAGTCTATTCGTCTAAAGTCAAATCGCCGTCTTTAATCCAGCCGATTTTGCGGAAAAGCAGGCCGAAAGCCCATGTAAGCACAGCCGGAAGCACAAAGCAGATGAGGATAAGCCCAAGCCAGTCAAAGAATGTCGGGCTTATGGCAGTTGCGCCATGCGAAACTGCAACCTCGCTAGGGCTGTACCAGCCTGTAATAACGCCAATCTGACCGACAAAGCCGCAAGTGCCCATTCCGCTAGAAACGGCGGTGCCGTTCATTTCAAGACCAAAAATGCATGTAGCTATCGGGCCGGTTATAAGCGAAGTAAGAATCGGCGGAATCCAAATTCTCGGGTTCTTTATGATGTTCGGCATCTGAAGCATTGATGTGCCAAGCCCCTGCGACAAAAGGCCGCCTGTGCGGTTCTCTCTAAAGCTCATAACTGCAAAGCCAATCATCTGTGCAGAGCAGCCTGCAACAGCCGCGCCGCCTGCAAGACCAGTCAAGCCCAAAGCCGCGCAGATTGCAGCAGAGCTAATCGGCAGTGTCAGTGCAATTCCGACTAAAGCAGAAACAATCATGCCCATTACAAACGGGTGGAGTGTTGTTGCCCAGATAATGAGATTACCGAAAGCAGAGGCAGCCTTGCCGATATAAGAAGCTGTAAGCACTGTAAGAAGCGCACCACTCAAGATTGTTACAAGCGGCGTAACAAGAATATCAAGCTTTGTCTTTTTGCTTACAAGGTTGCCAAGTTCCGCGCTGATAATAGCAATAAAAAGAACTGCAAGCGGGCCACCTGCTCCGCCAGAAACATTTGCCGCTGCTCCGACTGCAACAAGACAGAAAAGCACAAGCTGCGGTACTTTCATTGCATAGCCGATGCCCACAGCCATAGCCGCGCCTACAACGTGGCTTTCTGTGGCAAAATTGCCTGCATTAACCAAAAAAGTAAAGACAGGGTTCTCGCCAAGACGCAAAAGCTGCTGTCCCAAAGTTTTTACGATTGTTCCTATCAGAAGAGAAGCGAACAATCCCTGCGCCATACCACTCATAGCATCGATGAGATACCTTTTAACACGTGGGTGCATAAGACCTCCAAAAAATGAGAAAAATGTGTTGTTGGGTTGATATACTTGTTGATGTAGTGGTAGGAGCACTCGTAGGCTCGTTAGGCAGCAGGTCTGCCGACAGTCATCTCAAACGTAACATCTAAAGTCAATGTAATAAAGATTTAAATGTTTTGCAAGTGTTTGTGTATTGTTGAAAAGGGTTGCAAAGTCTGACGTTTTTTGCTTCGGATTGTCACGCAGTAAAAATTAATCTTGCCGTTTCGGTTAAAAATTCGTATTTTAGTTATGCAGAGCTGTCTTAAAAAGGCGGCAAAAATTAGGAGATTTGTGAAATGGCAACTTATCAGTTTCAAACAGAAGTAAATCAGCTTCTTACGCTTATTATCCATTCATTGTATTCAAACAAAGACATTTTTTTGCGCGAAATCGTTTCAAATGCTTCAGATGCTCTGGACAAATTAAAGTATCTGACTGTTTCTGATGAATCGTATAAATCAGTTAATTTTGACCCGCGTATTGATATTTCTTTTGACGAGGACAAAAAGATTCTCGTTGTAAAAGATACCGGTATCGGTATGAACCAGGACGATTTGGTTGCAAACCTCGGTACAATTGCTCGTTCAGGCACGAAAGCCTTTATGGAAAAACTTGCCGCTGACGCTAAGAAAGATTCAGCCCTCATCGGTCAGTTCGGTGTAGGTTTTTATTCAGCATTCATGGTTTCTTCTAAAATTGATGTTTACAGCCGCAAGGCAGCCACAGACACAATTTACCGCTGGTCTAGCAACGGCACAAACTCTTATGAGCTTGAAGAAGTTCCTGCTGATAACGAAGATGTAAAGAAATATGGGCTTGATGCTTCTAACGGTACAGCCGTTGTAATGTACCTTAACGAAGACGACGGTGCTTATGCTTCACGCTGGAAGGCAGAAGAAATCATCAAACGCTATTCAGACCACATCGCTTTTCCGATTTTTCTGCATTATGATCAGCGCAAATATGACGACAAGGGCAAAGAAACTGGAAAAGAAGCCAAAGTTGAGCAGATTAACAGTGCAAGCGCCTTGTGGCAGCGCTCTAAGAGCGAGCTGAAGCCAGAAGACTACAACAATTTTTACAAGACAATTTCGCACGACACAGCCGACCCGCTTATGTATGTTCATACACACGCGGAAGGAACACAGGAATACACGACATTGTTCTATGTGCCTGAAACAGCACCTTTTGACATGTATCAGGCTGACTATAAGAGCGGCGTAAAGCTCTATGTAAAGCGCGTGTTCATCACCGACGATGACAAAGAGCTTCTGCCGACATACCTGCGTTTTGTGCGCGGTATCATTGACAGCGAGGATTTGCCGCTTAACGTAAGCCGCGAAATCTTGCAGCAGAACCGCATTTTGACAAACATCAAGACTTCTTCTGTAAAGAAGCTTCTCGGCGAATTCAAAAAGCTTTCTGAAAAGACTGATGAAGAGGGCAAAAAGCAGTGGAACAAGTTTGTTTCTCAGTATAACCGCCCGTTAAAAGAAGGTCTTTATTCAGATTTTGCAAACCGCGAAGAACTTGCCGAAATTGTCCGCTTTAAGAGTACAGCCGAAGAAGGCACAGGCGACGATAAATGGACAAGCTTTGCAGATTATGTTCAGCGCATGAAGCCAGATCAGAAAGCTATCTACTATATTACAGGCAGCGACGAAAAACAGCTCCGCGCTTCTCCTCTGCTTGAAGCTTATAAGTCTAAAGGCTTTGAAGTTCTTATTATGGCAGACGAAATCGACGACATTGTTATTCCGTCTTTGAACAAGTACAAAGACTTTGACCTTAAAGCCGTAAACCGCGCCGGCAGCGACGAGGAACTTGGCGTTGATAAGGCTGAAGCCGAGAAAAAGGCTGAAGAATTCAAGCCTGTCGTTGAAAAGATTAAAAAAGCCCTCGGCGAGCGTGTAAAAGACGTAGTTCTTTCAAAACGCCTTTCAGATTCTCCTTCTTGCATTGTTGTTGACGAAAACGACCCGTCGCTTCAGCTTGAAAGAATGATGAAAGCAATGGGTCAGGCAACAATGAACGAGGTTAAGCCTATTCTTGAAGTAAACGGCGACCACGCTCTTGTAGCTGCGTTAAAATCTTCTTCTGACGAAGAGTACATTGCAGACGTTTCTAACGTGCTTCTTGACCAGGCTCTGCTTGTTTCAGGTGGCGAACTCAAAGACCCCGCTGATTTTGTCAAGCGCATTAACAAGCTGATGGTAAAATAACCGCTGCTGCTTTGAGCACGCATTAAGCAAAAAAGGGTTCTGTCTATAAACGGCAGAATCCTTTTTTTGTTTGCAATGCAAAAATGGATTTGTCATTGCCGTACTTGATACGGCAATCTCAAGCTTGCAATATGGAAAAAATCCAAATATATGATATACTATAAAAAATGCTTATCAGGAGGTTCAATATGACAGTACAAGGTTATTTTGATGGAACTGCAGTACGCACAATAGAGCCGCTCGATTTACCGGTAAATCAAAAAGTGTATATCACTATTCCAACTGCTGATGAAAATGCGCAAATTGAAAAACAACTTGCCACCCTGCATAAGCTGAACGGTATTCTTTCAGAAGAAGAATCATCTGCTTTTGATAAAGCTGTAGCTTCACGTGTAAGCCCTCATGATAGAGCCGGTCTATGACTTATTATCTCGATACGAATATTATCAGCTATTATATCAAGGGCAGCAATTCTGTTGAAAAACGTATATCAGAATTAATCTGGAGCGGACATACAATCAAAATCCCCATTATCGCATATTATGAAATTCGGAGAGGTTTTCTTGTTATTGACGCAGTCAAAAAGCTTCATGTATTTGAAGATTTAGCTACTCTGTTTGGCATACAAGAAATGACAGCAAATACTTTTATTATTGCTTCAGAAATATATTCGGATTTAGCTAAAAAAGGACAGCCTATAGAAGATGCTGATATTTTCATAGGTGCAAGCACATTGGAAAACAATGCTATATTGCTGACAAATAATGCAGGTCATCTAGGACGAATAAATAACTTAAAAATTGAAGTAATATCTTAGCTTCCACTTTTCTGCAAAAACGCAAAAAGGGTTCTGTCTATAAACGGCAGGGCCCTTTTTTAGTTTTAAATGTAAATCTAAATCCAGTCAACTTTTAAATGAATTTTGATTCCAAATTCTTCTTCCATAAGAACTGAAAAATCTTCTGTAATTTTTGTGATCTCATTTTTAATTAATTTACTGTCTGCACTAGTATTAGCATCAAGTTTATTATCTGATATATAACGAAACGTAGAAAATAACTTCAAATAAGCATTAAATGTTCTTGAATTTTGTCCTAGTTCCTTAATATCTAGACTGTAGTTGAGATTTTCTCCTATACGAGAAATAAAATCTAAGAAATCCATTATTAAATCCTTATTATACCTTTGTGTTTTGTTAAGCAAATAGATATTCGGAGTCATAACCGAATATCTATTTGTAATTTTTTAGATAGTTTCTGATTTATTTAGATGAAAATTTTCCATTATATCCTAGATCTTTAAGTCTTTTTTGACTTGCAAGATTTAAATTTGTCCCTTCAAAATTGCGCATAGCACCTTCTGAAATTTCAAATTCAATTTTTGTTAAAGAATCTGGAATGATTAATTCTGTTAAATTTTTCATATCTCTAAACGCTCTGCCCTTTATTTTCTTTGTAGATGCAGGAATATTTACGGACTGTAGTGAAATAGGAAATATGTTGTTGGGTATTACTTCAAGAGAATCTGGAAGATGAAGTTTTTCTAATGATTTACATGAACAAAAAGTACACTCTTCTAGTTTAGTAACAGAATTTGGTATATCCAAACTTTTTAAACCACATTCATCAAAAGAATTCTGGGCTTCTCCAAAAGCGTTTTTTCCAATAGATGTAACGGAATTCGGAATGGTTAACGAAGTAAGGGATTTGCATCCGTTAAATGCCAAATAGCCTATTTTTGTAACGGTTTCAGGAATTTTCAATGAAGAAAGAGACTCACAACAGTAAAATGCCTGGCCACCAATTTCTGTAATTCCGTTTGGAAGATCTATAGATTCCAATGATTTGCAGACACTAAAGATGCCCACCGGTAAAATCTTTAGTGTTGATGGAAGCCGAACATTTGAAAGGCTTTTACAGGATGCAAATGCGTCCTCTTGAATTTCTTTAACTGTATCAGGGATATATATCGATTTTAAACCACTGGGACTGAAGGCGTCCTCTTCAATTGTTGTAACGCTTTCAGGAATAGTTATTTCCTCTAATGATTCGCAATAGGAGAACATGTGGTTTCCAATTGCTGAAAGCGAAGAAGATAGTTTTACAGCCTTTACGGACTTGCTAGAAATACTATATTCACCAACTTTTTTTATAGTATCTGGCATTACAAGTACAACAATATTATTTTTATCGTAAAAAGCTCTGTCAGCTATCTCTGTTACAGGCATTCCTTCAATCTCAGCAGGTATACGGCAATTAGCACCACCTTTATACGCAGTGATTTTTACACCTGAATTGTCATCTGAAAGTTCATATGAAAAATCAGATGCAGGAGATTCTGGTATGTCAAATAACTTGTTTTGAGCATTCTTCTTTTCAGCAGAAGAATTTTTTTTAGCTTCAAGTTTTTGATTACCAGAATCTTTGTTGTTATTTGCTTTTGTAGATTTTTTACTACAAGCAACTAATAAGATTACAAAAAAACTTGCAATAGCAAGAATTTTTACTGTTTTGTTCATTTTTATTGCTCCTTTAAAACAAATGATATTATCGCTACTTTATAATGTATATCAATATCATATTTTGTCAATATACGATATTATCATATAATTACTTCATGTCAGACATTTTAGAAAAGAACAAAGATGAGACAGATGTTTTAAGAAAAACGCTTTCAAACAACATACGCATGTTTAGAAAGAGTTTGCATTTAACACAAGAACTTTTGGCAGAAAATGCTGACATTTCACTTTCCTATCTTGCTGATATTGAACATTGCAAAACTTGGATTAGCGATAAAACTCTTTTAAAATTGGCAAAATCACTTCATAAACAGCCGTTTGAGCTTCTAATTGAACAAAAGGTTGATTCTGAAAAATCTGATATACACTTAATTTCAAAAATTATTTATGATGAAAAAAAAGAACTTGTAAAAACTGTCTCAGAAATCTGTGATAAGACAATCCAAAAAATTATGAAATTATAATATCAAAAAGTTTCAGCAGGCGAGGACGGGACAAAACTCGCCTTGACACTAAAGGGAGTCACTGCGAGGCTTTGGCACAAACACGCCGGGAGCATGTTTCTGAGCTTATGGTTTTAAGCTTTATCTTTCCCACCGATGTACGGTTCTGCAAGAAGAAGCGAATCTAAAAGCTTTTGCGGAAGTTCGGTGTCAGGCAAATGCGCTACAACTACGGCAAGGCGGCTCTGCACGCTTGAAGGATTAGAAATAGCATTTATCGAATCAATAATTCTCCCGATGAACTAACGATTATGTTGCTACATCCTTGCAAATTCAACTTTGAGAGTACACCCCATGCCAGCAGCAAGACGTTTAAGCGTTCTAAGCGAGGGATTCGCATTTCCACGTTCAAGCTTACTGATGTCCGCCTGATTGATTCCAGTTTTTTCAGCAAGTTCTTTTTGGGTAAGACCGCTTTCTTTGCGTGCATCAATCATTGCTTGAATGATTGCATATTCAGGTTCAAGAGCATCGTATTCAGCTTTAAATTCAGGGTCTTTAAGTTTTTCTGCAACATATTCATCAAAATCTGTCATTTCTTTCCTCCTCGCGACTTATATTCGTCACGATACTTCTTGGCTAATGCTAATTCATTCTTTGGGGTTTTCTGTGTTTTCTTAACAAAACCGTTTGTAAGTATAATTTTTTTACCCACAAAGAAGAAATACAACACACGAGTTATGTTCGTTCCTTGTTTTACACGAATCTCAAAAATTCCGTCATCAAGGTGTTCTGAATATGGAAGCCGCATAGAAGGCCCAACCTGTTTAAGCATATCTATGGTTCTTACAACTTTAACAAACATTTTTGCATCAAGTGTGTCCATAAAATCCTTAACGGGTTTTGAACCGTCTGGTAAATCATAAAATAGTACGTCGTACATATCCATACTAAAATAATATGTGATAAATCCCATATTTGTCAAGGAATTCCCGTATGAGCAAACAAGAATGGTGTATTGTAAAGCTATGTTGTGTTTACAATCAGTGAATTTGAGAAAATGCGTGGCTAAATTTTATGCTTGGCTTCCCCCGGTGAAGGGTTCGGCTTATAAACGGCAGAAATAAGCTCAGTGACCTTACCTTTTGTGGCAATCTCAAGCTTGCAATGTAAATCGCATGTGTTATAATACATGAGTGGAGGTCGATATGGTTTCAGTAAACGGATATTTTGACGGTTCAACATGTGTTGCAGAAGATACATCTCGATTTCGCCCCAATCAGCGTCTTGTTATAACCGCATTAGACGAAGATTTTAATGGAACAAAAATATCAACGGAAAAACAATCTGCCTTAAATGAACTTCACAGCATATTCGAAGCAATGACGCACGAAGAGGCTGAAGACATCAGAAATCATCGCATCAACTTTAAGGAAAGATTCTAAAATGCTTTATATGCTCGACACAAACATTGTAAGTTATTTACTGGAACGGAATGAAACTGTCGTGGCAAATTTTGATTCCGTCTTTTTTCAAAATGAATTTGCAATTTCAAATGTAGTCCAATATGAAATTATGCGCGGAATTCTCTACAGTCAGTCTAAAAGATTACAGAACTATTTTGAAATTTTTTGCAAACATATTTCTGTAATTCCAATTTCTGATGCAGATTTTATGCAGGCAGCCCAAATTTATGCAGTCCTCCGTAGAATAAGGAAAACTTATTGAAGATGCGGATATTTTCATAGGTGCAAGCGCTATTACAAATCATGCTGTTCTAGTAACAAACAACGAAGAGCATTTCAGGCGTATTGACGGACTTAAAATAGAAAACTGGCTAAAACCGTAACTGCCATAGAGTTACGTAATCTCAAGTGTTTTGTTATCTATCTTTACCTGTAGCCGCTCATTTTGTGATAGGGAGCATGTTTCAGAGCTTATGCTTTTAAACTTTATCTTTCCCACCGATGTACGGTTCTGTCAGAAGAAGCGAATCTAAAAGCTCTTGCGGAAGTTCGCTGTCAGGCAAATGTGCTACAACTACGGCAAGGCGGCTCTGCACGCTTGAAGGATTAGAAATAGCGTAGTCGCCCTTGTGTTTGTTTATAATCTGCTTTCCGGCATAAAGCGGAAAGTTGTCGTCTACAATATAGCCGCTCTTGGTTGAAAGATAATTGAGCTGTGTCAGCGGTGCAGACACAAAAGTGCTGTCGCTAAAAATTTTAGAATACGCGCCGGTTTCAAGCTTTTTCAGGCTAGAAGCCGAAGCCTCTTTTACAGAAGCCGCATACACATTGAATGGCAGCTCTTTCAAAAGTTCGGTCATTCCGCCGCCAATGCGCGATGCAAAATCAATTGGAACAATCCGGTTTTTTCCGTCTATTATAAAGTCAAACTGCGCAAACGAAATGTCAGAACCGTCAAAAAGCGCGTCAAGCCAGCTTTGCAGGGCAGAGCTTATTTCTGGCGAAGGCTCGACAATCTGGCAGGTGGCGGTGCAGGGCTTGCCCTTGATATAGACTATGTTTTTTTTGCAGAGCCTTACGAGGCTTTTTCTTCCGTTAAAGCAGAAGCAGTCTGCGCTGTATTCTGTGCCTTCAATAAATTCAGAAAGCATTGCGCCTGTGTTTTCAATGTGCATTATGCGCATGGCTTTGTTCGTAATTGTGCCTGCGCATAAAAAATGCTTTTCCAAAAGGGCAGGGTCGGCTTTTTCAATAATTTCAACGCCGTAGCCTGAATGAAGCCCCTGCGGCTTAACGATGATTTTTTTTCCGCTTTTAAGAGCGTCTAAGGCTTCGTCTTTTGAGCCGTAGTTTTGGGGAACGTCAATATTTTTTGAAGTAAGAACATCGTAGAGAAAGACTTTTGAGCGCGAAGCCGACAATGCCCGGCTGCTGATTCTCGCGCCGCCGTTTGCAATGCAATAAGAAATCCAATATTCAGTTAATGGAATAATAAAGCTGTTTCCGGGGCATTTTATTCCGGCTGAAAATGAAATGGCTTCGGTTTCCTCTGCGGAAGCAAAAGGGCGCATAAAAGGCGCGTCTACAAAGCTGACGCAAAAACCGCAAGATTCAAGGGCTTGCCGTATTTCGTCTAAACCGAAAAGGGCTGTTGCGCCGGCAGCAAAGATCGCCGGTTTTTGCGTTACCTGCATTGGTCAAGCCTTAATTTCTGTGTCCAGAAGCTCATAAGAACACCAAAAGCAACGCCCACATTAATAGAAGCTTTTATGCCCGTCATTGGAATTGTGACGCAGCCGTAAGTTGCTCTCTCAAGCGCTTTTGGGCTGCACCCAAGCTCTTCTGACCCAAGAATGACAATGCCTTTTTTTGGAAAAACAAATTCATCTATTGATGTTCCGCCGGTTTCAAGTGCAAAAACCGGAATATCGTCCGGCAAATCGTCTAAAGAAGTTCTTTCCCAGGGAATAGACTCAATGCAGCCCATTGCGGAACGGACTGCGCGCGGGTGGGCAGGGTCTGTGCAGAAAGGCGAGAGCAGCACTTTTTCTGCGCCGAATGCTTCCGCGCTTCTGAAAATAGAGCCTAAATTAAAAGGCGAGCGTATGTCTTCAGCGAAAACCTGTACACCGTCATAGAAATTGCGTGCAAGAAGCGCACCGTTTTCGTCGCGAGGTGCATTATGCGGAGCAATGATTAAATCCCATTCGGCAGGTAATGTGCCGATTACGGCAAGAAGGTGGTTGCGCGCAGTGTTGCAGAGCCGCCGCTCGTCAAAGGGTTCTGCATTTATAAGCGCATTTATCTCGTCTTTTGCGGCTTGGCTTATCTGCGGGTCTTTAAGAAGAACGGCGGCAAGCTTTTTGGTGTATTCTGCCCGCGGCATTGTCTTAATGTCGTAGATACAGCCTGCTTCGGCTGTGCCTGCAATATCGCGTTCAAGCGCGCCGAAACACAGCGCAAGTTTCCGCCTGCGCTGTCCGCCTTCAATTTGAAAGAGCTTGTCTGGAGAAATCATTTAGTAAGCTTGTTTTACCAAGTTGAAAAGGCTGTCTGCCGTAACAGGTTTTGCATAGAACGGCATAAAGTCAAGCTGCATTGCATCATTAACTGCCGCGGCAACCTGCTCAATAGAAATAGACAGTTCCTTAATTCTGGCAGGAAGCCCTGCGCGCGCAATGCGTCCGCGGATGTTCTCTGCAAGGAAGTTTGCCGCTTCTTCAGCCGAAACATTGTCGCTGCAAACACCGAGAAGCTTTGCTGCCTTAAGGATTCTGTCGCTTGAGAAAACAGCTTCTTCAATAAGATATGGAAGCAGAATTGTTGACAATAATGTGCGCGAAACCTTGTAGCGTGCGTGTGTCGCAAAAGTAAGCGCGGTAATCGGGCCAGGTGCAGAAAAAGAAGCCGCCAAAGCCGACATGCAGCCGCACTGAAGAAGTGTTTCATCTACAGTTTCCGGCGATGCAAGCGGGTCTGTCAAATTGTCAGCCGGAGCCATAAGCTCAAAAATCTTTTCTGCAATTGCATCAGACAAGAAGCTTGAACGTGTTGAAAAATATGTTTCAAATGCCAGGCAGAGAATATTCAAAGAAATTGAAGAAATCTGATTCTTTGTCAGTGTAGCGCCAAAAGCAGCGTCAAAGATAATTTCTTTTGTCAAACCTTCCTGAACTTTAATAAGTCTGAACTGATTTGAACGCGCATCGATGATTGCACAGCGTTCATAAAAAAGGAATGTATCACGGATTGCGGTCGGTATACAAATAAGCGGCAGCGGCTCTGCATGAGAAACATCGCCGTCAACAATGTCGTAAACCGGTTTATCTTCGTTAAAAAGTGAAGCTACGCCGCGGCCAAGGTTAAGAGCTTTTTCACCGCCGCAGGCAATAATGCCCTGAATATGCGCGCTCTGTGCAAGCTTCAAAACCTGAATCAAGGTTTCTGTGTCGGTGTTGTTCGGCATGTCCTCATAGACAATAAAATCAAGGTTGCTGTCAGAAAGAACCTTTGAAAGCTTTTCTTTGGCTTTTACTTCGTTTGTAGCCGGGTCTAAAATCAATAAAAATCTTGAAGCCAAAGGCGAAGCAAGTGCTCCAAGTCTTGAAGAAGTCTGATTACCCAGAAGAATATGCGGGGCAACTTTAAAAGATAAATCGTTCATATTGTTCCTTCAAAAATTAGACAAAAAAAGGCGGATAGATAATCCGCCTTTAAAGTAGCATACACAAACAGCAATAAACTGTTTAGATACCGTATGCGTCCATAATTCTATTTGCAACTGTATCAATAACAGCTGAGTTGATATACGACGGATCCTTAATCTTTTCTTTTATTTCTGCAATTTTATCTGCACGAACATCCGGAGTCTCTTTAGCTACTTGAGAAGCATAATAAGCTTCTGCAAGTTCTCTTGCTTCGTCAGAAAGATTTATGGAATCTGCTGTATCGCGCACAGAATATTTGTTCTGTGACCTTTGAGCAGCCTGTTTGTCTTGCAGTGGATTAATACCGTCAAGTCGATTAATTACCATAAAAACCTACCTTTTTCCTCTACACTAAATATCGGCATCGTCTTCAGTTTTTTTAAGCTTTTTTTCGCCTGAAACAAAAACTGCAAACTCGCCTAGAATTTTACTCCGCGCGGAAAAATCATCCCTAAGCTCGCCAGCCGTACCCTCAAGAATCTCTTCATGAAGCTTGGTAAGTTCCCGCCCAATAACAATACGACGCTCACTATTAATTTCGGCAATATCCGTTAAAAGCTTAACAATTCGGAACGGAGATTCGTACAAAATAAATGAATCTCCGGTTGCGATAAGCTCTTTTAACCTGGAGCGCCGTCTGCCGGGTTTTGGCGAAAGAAACCCTTCAAAGATGACTGTCTTGCCCGCAATACCTGCAACGCTTAAAAGCGAAGCAAAAGCCGATGCACCCGGAATCGGTGTGACTTTATGCCCTGCCTCTCTTGCCGAAGCTACAAGAACAGCACCCGGATCGCTTATGCCCGGTGTACCTGCGTCGCTTGCATAAGCCACGTTCTTGCCTTCATCAAGCAGACGCACAATCTTTTGTGCCGCTTCAAGCTCGTTCTGAGACCTGCACGACACTAAAGGTTTTCTTATCTCAAAATGTGTCAGAAGCTGCAATGTATGGCGTGTATCTTCTGCGGCAATTATATCGACTGTCTTAAAAGTTTCAATTGCCCTAAAAGTTATGTCGCTAAGATTGCCTATCGGTGTGGCTACAATAAATAATTCTGACACAATACTATTATACTGTTATATTTTACTTGAAGCAAGTGAATTTATAGCGCAATATATTATTATGCAAATGTTTATAATTTTTGTTCTGCTTTCGGTTGCTGTGTGCCTTTTAATGCTTGTTTTCAGCGGAAAACTGACGGTTTTCCGGGGCGGACGCGGCAAACGCGCAAAGAAAAAAGATCAGCCCGCAAAAAAATATGCCGACGGTGTTCAGCCTGGCTGCTGCCCCTTGTGCGGCACGTTTTTAGTCGGCAAAGAAAAAATCCGCTCCTCTGTCTTTGAAGGCGGCAAAGCAGCCGACCGTCTCTGCTATATTCATGGCTGTCCTCACTGCCTTCCACCTGAAACGCCTGAAATAAAGCGCATCTGCCCTGTGTGCAAAAAGAACGTGCCTTTAGACGGTCACCTTACCGCGCGCATGTTCGAGCGCAAAGGCGGCGCCCACCACGTGCACATTCTAGGCTGCACCGAATGCCACAAAAAGTAGGGAAAGGATGAAAAAGCAATTTTTCTGGCGAAAATCCGTTCCATTGCATCCGTCGGACTGCGGGCATGGGATAATTGGAAATTAGACTCGCTAACGCTCGCTCCCATGAGGCAGTCCGCGTCCGCAAGTCACTACTTTCCGCCAGAAGAATATTATTTATATATAGGATCATTAATTAATCTATTGTTCCATTTCTTCACAGATGATTTTCCATTTACCACTATCTTTGCTAAGTGTTGTAGTAGAGTTAAAAACAGAAGGTGTAAAAAGATTGAAAGCTGCTATGGTAGATGCATCATCACCTTTAAAAGTAAGTCGCGTTTTTAATTTAGCTTCTGCTGTAGTACCATAGGTTTCAACTTTTAAAACATCAATTTTGTATTGTGGAATTAATCCTTGTGCTCTATACGAGTCGAGAATAAGAAAAGTGAAATATAAATCATCAGGATCTTCAAAGAAGCTAGAGATTTTTTCTTTGTCATATTCATTTACAGCATTTTGATAGTTTGTAATCAAATCTCGTATTTCTTGTTCATCATTTTTGCAACTTGCGAAAACAAGAATAAAGCAAAACAAAAGAAAGAATAAAATAGATTTTTTCATATTACCATCCTTATAAAGTTTAGATATTAATGATTTTTTATGTTATAGATAGCTCATAAATTTTGAACATATGATGTATATCTGATTTCAAAATTAGAGTTATTTGGCAAATATTGCGTATTTCCTATAAAGATTTTAATTTATTGTTATAGATGAAGTTACAAGCTTTCTATAAACCGTTTCTTTATTACTAGAGCCTATAATTGTTTCGTATACCAATCCAATCCCTTTTGCATAATAGCTTTTTTTAGTTCGAAGTATTGTGTCATTAGCAACAATTTTTTCAATAACAACAATGCAGTCTGGAAAATTTTTATCATCGAATTTACAGTTTGATTTTATTACTTCATAATTGTAATTATCGCCATTATCAATGTATGTTCCTTTTTTATCTGGATCAGCGAGGATTACAGGACATGGGTCTTTTTTTTCATGATAATTACCAAAAAGGTCTTTAGCCACAACTAAGCAAATTTTATTATTTTGGGCATTATATAATGATTTTGTTGTACCTAAACCGTCCACATAATCAGAAAATAAATAAAGGTAACTGTTATCAGAATTTTTGCTGGAGTTTTCTATTGTTATGATTTCTAGCATTTTTTCATTTTCATTGGTATAACTCCACATAGTTCCAATTTCTGTTGGAAAATAGTCCATTATATTTATTTTCTGGGCAAAACAAACAAACGCTAAAAAGCAAAGAATTAACAAAAATATTGATTTTTTCATAAAAATTCCTTTTTACCAAATTAAAAAACTTCTATGTCAGTTTTATGACACAGAAGTTTTATACGAAGCTATTTTTTTTCGCCAAGCAGAAGTACAATTAAGCCTGTAATAAGTGGTGAAATGATTAATGACAAAATTAACCAACCTGCATAGCTTCTTCCTCTTTTTTTGGCTAGTGCAGCTACAACAAAAGCCAAAATAAGCCACAGAATAGCAATAAAAATACCCATAAAATCTCCTTTGAGAAACACTTCTTTTTAAGTGTAAATGAAATTTTTAAGCCTAAAATTTTCATTTTAGGCTGTATTATTTATTATAATATGCTATTTATAGCTATCTGTAAATGAAAATATCATTTTAAGTCCTACAAATAAATAGTTGAATGCAAAATACTTTTAACATGGATATTTCTTTACAGGACATATTTGTTAATAATTTAAAGTTTTATAGAAAAAGGCAGAATTTAACGCAAGAAGCTTTATCTGAACGACTTGGAAAAGGTTTAAGCTATATAAATAAGATAGAATCAAAATCTAGTTTTCCAACAATTCAAGTCATAGAAGATATTTCAAATTTGCTAGAAATAAAACCATATCTTTTGTTTTGTGATAGTGAAACTCTTAAGAATGTTGCATTAACTAATCAAGAGGATTTTATAGAAAAATTGTCTGTTTCTTTATCTAAACATTTTTCAGATGATTTAAGGGATATTATTAAGACCGAATTTTTATAAATTCAGGAAATAAATACAATTGCGCCTCAATAGCCCTAATTTTGCAACCCCAATCTCAAAAACGAAACTCCTTGCAAGCAGCTTCAATTCGTGTTAGTTTTTCAGTATATGAAAATAATTATTGTTGGTGCAGGTTTTACAGGTGTTCAGCTTGCAAAACGGCTTGTTTCAGAAAAAAACGATGTTGTTCTGATTGATAAAGATGAAGAAACAGTCCGCCATTTGCAGGACAGGGTTGACTGCCTTGTTGTTCTGGCTAACGGAAACAATCTTGAGACACTTGAATCTGCCGGAATTGCAAAAGCAGACGCGCTTGTAGCTCTTACAGAATCAGATGAACTGAACATGATTACATGTTCGCTTGTCGATTCGGTGTATCCGGACGTATTTAAGATTGCGCGTGTGCGTAATGACGATTATTATGCCAATTCAAAGCTTCTTGCGGCGCAGAAATGGCTTGAGGACACTTCGCGTCCGCCGCTTTACGGCATTGACGTAATGGTTCATCCTGACGTAGAAGCTGCAAAAATAATTGTTGCCGCATACGAGCATGGCGCAGTTGCCGAAGTAATGGAATTTGAAGACTCGCATTATGCGATGGCTTCTCTTGATATTGAAGCAGGAAGCAGGCTGGAAGGAATTCTTGTTCAGGATATTAAGCCGCTCGTGCCTTTCCGCTTTTTGATTCCAGTTGTTGCGCATAACGGCAAGTCTTTTCTGCCGCGCGGCGACACCAAGCTTTATGCAGGAGACACGCTCTCGCTGCTGCTTGACAAAACACAGATGCCCGAATTCCTTAAAATAGCAGGAACAACAGGGCAGAAGCCTATAAAGCGTGTCGCACTTGTCGGCGCGGGCAAGGTAGGCTCAAATGTTGCAGACGGAATCTTGAAAAAGTCCGGGGCAACTAAGTTTTTTTCAAAAGTCTTTGACAAGCGTTTTAAGCCGAAAATCAATCTCGTTATAATCGAAAAAGACCGCGAGCTTGCAAAAGAGGCAAAGGCAAGATTTCCAGAAGCTGCTGTTATTAATGCTGATATTACGGACGAAAGCTTTATCTTTGAAGAGGGCGATCTTTCAAACTATGACCTTGTGATTGCAGCTACAAGAAACCACGAGCTTAATATAGTTACTTCTGCCTATTTTAAGGCACAGGGCTGCTCAAAGAGCATCTGTCTTGTAACAAGCTCTTCTTATGCGGCAATTACGCGCAATATCGGAATCGACGTAGTTGTTCCAATTAAAGATACAGTTGTTGATACAATTATGAGCCATCTGCGCGGCAAGAGTGTAACTGGAATTCACACGCTTTCAGAAGGAAGTTTCGAGGTTGTTGAATATGAGCTTCCGAAAAACTCAAAGGTTGACGGCATGGCGCTGAAAGACTTGCGCAGCGGTGACGAAACGTTCCTGATTCTGCTTGTCAATAAAGGCGAGTCTTACGCGATTGCAGACGGCAATACGGTTCTTTCGGGCGGCGATAAGCTTGTATTTATTGCAGACGTAAAAGATACAAAACATGTTCTTGAAAAATTTGGAGACTAAATGTTTGTTTTCGTTGTTCGGTTAATGGCGTTTCTGCTTGCAATTATCGCGCTGACTTTTGTTATTCCTGTGGCGTGCGCGCTCTGTTACGGCGAGTATCAGATGATTTCATGTTTTGCGCTGCCTTTTGTTGTCTGCCTTGTTTTTGCGGCAATAATGTGGTTCGCCGGAAAGAAAAACAAAGTAAAGCGGCTTTCGCTTAGAAGCGGCTATGTGCTTGTTGCGGTTGCATGGTTTATGGCATGTCTGCTCGGTGCAGTTCCACTTCTGCTTTCGGGCACAATGAAAACATTTACAGACGCTCTTTTTGAGAGTGTTTCGGGCTTTTCAACGACGGGTGCAACCGTTTTAAGCGAAGTTGAGCCTCTGCCGCACTGCATCAATATGTGGCGTATGCAGATGCACTGGCTTGGCGGCATGGGAATTGTCGTGCTTACTGTTGCACTTCTGCCGCTTTTGGACGTGGGTGGTTTTCAGCTTATCAAGGCTGAAACCACAGGCCCGGACAAAGGCAAGATAACCCCGAAAATTGCCACAACAGCAAAAATTTTGTGGTTTATCTACGTCGGCATGACTTTAACTGAAACTGTTCTGCTGATGATTTGCGGAATGTCTTTTTGGGAAGCTCTTTCCCATTCGTTCTCTACGCTCGGCACAGGCGGCTTCTCGTCTAAAAACGCAAGTATCGGTGCTTATAATTCGCCTATAATCGAATGGGTCTGCTGTATTTTTATGGCGCTTTCCGGCATAAACTTCAGCCTTTATTTTCAGGCTTTTACCGGAAAAATCAAAAGTATTTTTGATAATACGGAATTAAAAGTCTATCTTATGCTGCTGTTGGTGTGCATTACAGGCATAACGCTTATAATTCTTCCGCAATACAAAAGTTTTTCTACGGCTTTGAGGCTGGCGTCTTTTCAGGTTGTAACAATCGTTTCAACGACGGGCTTTGCCACCGCAGACTTTACGCTTTGGGCGCCGTCGGCTCAGTTTATAATATTTGTGCTTATGTTCGTCGGCGGCTGTTCAGGCTCAACAGGCGGCGGCTTCAAGGTTATACGCTGGGTTGTTTTCGGCAAGCAGGCTGCAAACGAAATGCGCCACCTCCTTCATCCGCATGGAATTTTCACAATCCGCATCAACAACGACCCGGGAAGAAAAGACCTGGTTTTCAGCGTTGCGGCTTTCGGGTTTTTGTACGGTATTCTTGTGCTGATTACAACTTTTGTGGGCACTTTGAGCGGAATGGACTTATTCTCGGCGTTTACAGCCAGCCTTTCTATGGTGGGAAATATCGGCCCGGGCTTCGGCATGGTCGGCCCTTCTGAAAACTACGGCTTTTTAGTTCCGTTTGTAAAGTGGTGGTACTGCTTTGCAATGCTTGCAGGCCGTCTTGAGCTTTATACGCTTATTCTGTTCTTCTTCCCCGAATTCTGGAAAAAATAGACAACTGTCATTCCGAACTTGGTTCGGAATCTCTGCACTAAATACAATGTAGATGCTGAAACAAGTTCAGCATGACAGTTTTAACCTGTCAAAAGTTATTGCTGAAAATGTGCCAGAAGCCCCTGGCAGCCGGCAAAAACGTCATTGTAAGTTGCGTCAAAATTGCCGGTGTACCATGGGTCGTCAATCTCTTTAATGCTTCCGTACATGGTTGAAACGCCGCCTTTATAAGAAGGCGGTGCAAATTCAAGCAGCAGGTGCACTTTGTTCTGCACCGCTTCTCCGCCAATCCGCAGAATATTCCGTATGTTGGCGTAGTCCATGCCTATTATGTAGTCATAATCTTCGCAGTCAGACTTTGTAAGCTGGGTTGCGGCGCGCCGTTCAAATGGAATGCCCATCTCGCGGAGCTTTTGTTTTGTTCCGTAGTGTGTGTCGTTGCCGATTTCTTCGCGGCTTGTTGCGCTTGAATCAATCAAAAATCTGTCTGCCATTCCGGCTTTTCTTACAAGCTCTTTCATTACAAATTCTGCCATTGTTGAACGGCAGATGTTTCCATGGCAGACGAACATAATCTTTGTCATGTTATCTTCTTCTGTTTTTTGAAATAAGCAGAATACGCAGGAACGATGCAATCGCGGTTAAAGCTGAAGCAACGTAAGTCATTGCGGCGGCGGCAAGCACTTTTTTTGTGCCTTTCAGCTCTTCTTCGTCAAGCGTGCCCGTCTGGCGCAGAATCTTGATTGCGCGGTGCGATGCGTTGAATTCAACCGGCAGTGTGATAAGCGAAAAAATTACAGATGCTGAAAAAAGCAAAAGCCCGATGTTGACCAGCAGGGTTCCGATTGGAGAAGGACTGCCGCTGCCTGAAGTGCCGTAACCGAAGCCCAAGCCGATAATTGCAAGCAGAGGCCCGAATTTTGAGCCGAAATTTGCTACAGGAACAATTGCGCTTCTAAGCCAGAGCGGTGCATAGCCGCGCGCATGCTGAATTGCGTGGCCTGTTTCGTGGGCTGCAACACCGATTGCTGCAATTGAAGTCTGCGAATAGACAGAATCAGAAAGGCGGAGCACTTTCTGGGTTGGTGCGTAATGGTCTGTAAGACTGCCCGCAACGTGCTCAATGCGCACGTCCGTAATGTCGTTTGCCCTAAGCAGAAGCTGTGCAGCCTGTGCGCCGCTCATGCCTTTTTTTGAGGCAGCCTTTGAATATTTTGAAAATGTAGATTTGACTTTTGCCTGCGCTATAAGCGAAATGATAAGTGCAGGTACAACAAGCATAATATAATATTGGTCTACGTACATGAAATCCTCCGCAAAATAAATGCTTTGATAAAGATAAAATACTTTAGGAAGCTGTAAAAGTCAAATATGAATTGATGAACAGGGAAAGATTCAGTCGGTTTAAAAAGAAAAAAGGCCGCTAAAGGAGGAAAGAAAAAATACGGCCTTTTTTCAAAAGTATTGCTGTTTGTTGTACTTAAAGTATACCAATAAAATAAAAATGTCAATAGCAAACGTTGCGGTATTTTGCAAAAAGCTTGAAATATTTGCAAATAATGCGATTTTTAACAATGTTTTACGATATTTTTACAAATAACTGAATTTATGGCGTTATATTCAGTCTGAAACTGGAACAAAACTTAAGCTTTCAAAAGCCTGATGTTTTTGCTATACTGAAGCAAATAAGACTAACAGGAACAGAATATGGCAGAAAAAGCAGTTAAAGTTGGAATTATCGGTGCTATGGATATTGAAGTCAAAATGCTGAAAAGCCTTTTGAAGCCGCTTTCTCAAGAAAAAGATATCCGCCTTACAGAAGCAGGCTCATGCGTTTTTATGGAAGGTCTGCTTGACGGAACACCAGTTGTAATTGTTCAGTCCGGCGTAGGCAAGGTTAATGCCGCTTTGTGCGCACAGCGTCTGATTCTGCAATATGGTGTAACGCACATTATAAACACAGGCATCGCCGGTGCAATGGCGCATGGCTTAAAAGTGCAGGACGTTGTTTTATCTACAGACGCTCTCTATCACGATATGGACGCTGTCGGCTTCGGTTACAAGATAACAGAAATTCCCGGCATGAAGTGTTCTGATTTTAAGGCTGACGCCAAATTAATAGAAGCTGCCGAAAAAGCCTTTGCCTCGCTTAAAGAAGCCGAAGGACATTCGCTTGTAAAAGGCAGAATTGCAACCGGAGATCAGTTTATAGCTTCTAAAGACGTAAAAGCAAAAATCGTAGAAAACTGCTCGCCAGCCTGTGTAGAAATGGAAGGCGCTGCAATTGCCCAAGCCTGTTTCTTGAATCAGATTCCGTTCATCATTATACGCTGCATGAGCGACATGGCAGACGACAACGGCGAGACAACTTACAGCTTTAACGAAGAAGCCGCCGCCACTTTAAGTGCAAAACTCGTTCAAAAGATGATTTCGCTGATTTAAGTTAATATAAGAAAAGGGGCTGTCTGAGGCAAAATGAAAAATTTTAAGACAGCCCCTTGAGTCCGTAAAAGCCAGGAGGAATTAATTCTTCTACGGCTAAAACTTTTTTTATAGTAGCGCCACAAAAACACCAAAACATGGCTTTATACAGAGTAAAACTAATATAAGTTTGGGGTTGGTTAATCGTTTAATGAATAGGGAATTTACCCTATTCATTTAAATACAAAATCATACATATAGCGGCAAGAGATGCCCGGAAATTCTTTTTATATTTTTATTTGACAGCAAAATATTATCATAATATCATTTAGTTGGGGTATAGTCTTAAAAATTTACCATAATTTTACTATGCCTGTAATGAGGATTGAGGATGCAGCAGTTTTTGGCTTTGTACAAGAAACGCTATCAGATATTAATTTTTGCTCTCATTGCCGCACTTTTTGTTGCAGCCACTCTCTGTTTCTTTTTGCTGCAAATTAAGAGATTTTCAGAAAAAAGCGTTTATGTAACTCTTGAAGCAGTTTCAAAGCAGTGCAAGCACGAGATAACTTCGTCACTTGACTACAAAGAAGATAACATTGGAGTTGTAGCTGCATTTTTTGAAGAATTCCACATTTCAAGACTTTATAATGATGAAGAAACAATTATAGAGTATTTGCGTTCCTGCAAAAAAAACACAACCTTTGATTATGTGTTTTATATCGATTCAGACGGAAAATCATTTAACGAGAGAAGCGAATATTTCGATGTAAGAAAGTATCCTTTCTATAAGGATGGATTTGAAGGCAAGTCAAGTTTTTATTCATCTGTTGAAGTTCCGCCGGGAGAAGAGCAGGAGACAGTTCTTGCAAGCGTTATAGTTCCATTTTTTGATGACAACGGAAATGTAATCGGGCTGGTTGGGGGAACGAATGTTCAATCAACAACAAGCCAAGACTTTTTTCACAATATCGGAACAGGCGTTTCTTCGATATTGCTGAACGGCAAACGTGATGTAATCGGTTATTCAAATGACCTTGATGACGAGTCTAAAATTTTTGATTATCTTGAAAAGGCAGATACAAGCATTTTTTCTGAAAAAATCAGCAGAATTAAGATAGGAAAAGAAAATTTCTATATTGTGTCTGATAAGATTCCGCAAACGGAATGGCGGCTTGTTTCAATAGTCTCTAAGAGCAAAGCTTTTGAGCGTTATGGTTTGCTAATAATATACAGTATCATTGCATCGCTTGTTAATTTTTTTGCTTTTTCGGCAATTATTATTGCAATGGTGCTTATTTATACGCACCACCTTAACGAGGTTAAGATACATGCTTTCTTAGACCCTGTAACGCATGGCATAAGCTACCAGAAATTTCTTGAAGACGCTGAAAAATACATCAATTATCATGAATCAGGCGAGCTGCTTGCGGTCTGTCTTGATATTAACGATTTCCGCATTTTTAACGATTTGTACGGCTTTGAAGAAGGCAACCATCTGCTTAAAATTGTGTACAGGGAACTTAAAAGCTATATCCCGACGGGACTTGTCTGCCGCGTTGCAAGCGACACTTTCTATATGATTACGGACTTTAAGGCGACAGAAGAAGAGCTTTTGATGAAGCGCGAGCTTTTTACAGATGCGTTCAATGCAATGCTTGAAAAGATTAAAAAGCCGTATCACATAACATTTACGGTGGGCTTTTACCGTTTGGAAGAAAGCAAGATGAAAGTCACCGCGATATTTGAAAGGGCAAATCATGTTCATAATTGCGCTAAAAAAGAGGGTATGCCGAGCTTCTTCTATCAGGAAAAATTGAGACAGAGCGCGATAAAACAGAAAATGATTGAGAACACGATGCACGAGGCGTTTGAAAACCTTGAATTCCAGATGCATCTTCAGCCGAAATATGAGCTTGTCTCAAGACGGCTTGTCGGCGCAGAAGCCCTTGTAAGGTGGGAAAACACTGGTGCAGATCACAGATACCCGGACGAATTTATCCCGGTATTTGAGAAGACCGGCTTTATTGTACAGCTTGACTTATACATGATGGAATGTACGTGCCAGCTTTTGCGCCACTGGATTGATTTTGGCATTGAACCTGTGCCGATTTCTGTAAACCAGTCGAAGCTGCTTCTGCTCAATCCGATTTATTTCAATGTTATAACGACGACAATTGAAAAATACAATCTGCCGCCGGAATTAATCGAAGTTGAGATTACAGAAACAATTATGTACGACAATGCTGCCGTATTGAACGCACTTATCGCAAATCTGCACGAATATGGCATAAGGGTTGCGATTGACGATTTTGGTTCAGGCTATTCTTCTCTGGTTTTGCTGCGCGACATTAAGGCAGATGTGCTTAAAATTGACAAGGCTTTTGTCTATAAGGCTGAAAAAGATTTAATCGGCAAAAAGATACTTTCTTCGATTATTCAGCTTGCGGACACGCTTAATATGCAGATTCTTGCGGAAGGCGTTGAGACCGAAAATCAGCTTAATATGCTTGCAAATTTAGGCTGCCACGAAGTTCAGGGTTACCTTTTGGGACGGCCTGTACCTGCGCAGACTTTTGCACAAACATTCAACAAAAAATAATCTCGAATAAAAAAGGCTGCGCCAATGTTCTTTCATCGGGCAGCCTGTTTTTTAGATTCCCGCATCAAGTGCGGGAATAACATTATTTCTTGTAGTTTCTCTTAACTTTTTGTGTCGTTGTCATTTCCAACGGCTCGTCAAGAATTGTTATCTTTGAGATGCGTGCATAAGGCTGAAGCGTCTTATTGACTTTTTCAACAATGTCGGAAATTGCGTTGTAGATTGCGTCCTGTGCTGCAACGTCGCCCCGCTGAACGCCAAGCTTTTTGAGAAGCTCGTCGGCAGGGTAAATCTGTGCTTCAATGCCCTCTGACTTTGAACCTGCTTCCATTTCATAGCCGACAACGGTAATCTGGTTGATGTCGTTGAAATAAAGCTGGAAGGCATTCTCGACTTCTTCAGGATAAACATTCTTGCCGCCGGCAGTAACAATAAGGTTTTTAGCCCTTCCGCAAAGATAGAGATAATTCTCGCTGTCCATCCAGCCTAAGTCGCCGGTCTTTAAGAAGCCGTCCTCTGTAAACATTGCGGCGGTTTCTTCAGGCATGTTGTAGTAGCCCTGCATAACCATCGGCCCTTTTACAACAACTTCGCCAATGCCTTTTTCGTCTTTGTCGATAATTTTCATTTCCATGTGAGGTGAAAAATCGCGGCCGACGCTTTCAATTTTGAAGTGCTCAATCGGGTTGAGCGCAATAATCGGAGAAGTTTCAGTCAGACCGTAACCCTGAATAAAGTCAATTCCGAATTCCTGATACATTCTGAATACGCTTGCAGCAAGAGGGCCGCCGCCGCAGATTGCAACGCGCAGTGTGCTTATGCTTGCTTTTTCAAGAACAGCCTTGAAAAGCTTTTTGCCGGGGTTTTTGCCTGTAAGCTTCTTTATAAGATAAGAAATGCCCATGAGCATTTTCATAATGCCGTATACAACAGGGCCTTTTGCGCGGATACCTTTGACAATGCCTGCAAGAAGCTTGTTGAACAGAAGCGGAACGCCCAGAATAAGCGTAATCTTTCCTTCACGAAGTTCTTTGAGCATTTTAGAAACAGCCATTGTTTTGCCGAATACAATTTCTGCACCGACAGAGAGCGGGTTGATAAAAGCCGCCTGCATTGTATATGCGTGGTGAATCGGCAGAAGCGCGTAGAAAACATCTTCTTTGAGAATGAGCAGGTTTGTCTGCGCGATAAAACAGTCTGAAACAAGGTTTTTATGCGAAAGCATAACGCCTTTTGGTGTTCCGGTTGTACCAGAAGTAAAAAGCAGGGCGGCTGTATCGTTTTCGGTTGAAGGCTCTGGTGTGAATGTAGATTCAGTTTTTAGGTCAAATACATAAGTTTCAGGTATTTTCTTGTTGAGCGAATAAACTTTTGCACCGCAAGGATTCTCGGTGAAATATTTGTATTTTTCTTCGTCTACGAAAAACAGCTTTGGTTTTGCTGTGTTCAAAAGATTGGTAACTTCTTTTTCGTGCAGAGCATAATCTATAGGAACAATGATTGCTCCGACAAAACCGGCTGAAAGGTATACAACGCCCCATTCCGGCGAGTTCTTGCCTGAAACTGCGATGCAGTCGCCTTTTTTGATGCCCATGCTGCAAAGCCATTGAACAAGCTGCTGGATTTTTTCCATAACTTGAGCATAAGTGTATGTTCTTCTGTCCGGGTCAAAATCTGTAAAACAAGGCCTGTCGGCAAAACGTTCTGCACTTATTGTAATAAGTTCGGCGAGTGTCGGCCATTCGCCTTTAAATGCTTTTCCCCTCCATGGCTCTATTGCAGCCCACGGCAGAGGACGGTTCTGTATTTTTCCCATGATAAAATCCTTTTTTGCAGAGAATTCCGCATTTACATTGACACATTAATATTATTTCAGGTTGCAGAAAAAAGCAAAAAATTTGAACAAAAAAGTATTTTGCTGTTTTTTTATTTGAAAGGTATGTGAAATTTGCAGATGTGCCGATACTAAAAAGGGTTTTTGTAAATATTGAGCTATAATAGACGTGTTTGCAAGCTGGTTGAGTTTGCTGACAGGTCTGATAATTCAATATTTATTGAAAATCTGTTTGTGTAAGGGCTTTCTATGTCATGGACGACTTTCATTGATTCACTTTATGTGAACAAAAAAGCTTGTTATGCAAAAAATTGGTATTTCATGGAGGAAAGACAATGAAAAAACTGCTTGCATTGTGTATTTTAGTCTGCACAATGTTTTCCTTTGTCTGTGCTCAGGAATTGACACCTGAAGAACAGAGAACACTGTTTCTTGAACAATGTAAACAATACTTAGGAACACCTTATAAATATGGTGGAATTTCTAAAACCGGTATGGACTGTTCCGGTTTTATTTTCACTTCTGCAAAACAGTCTTTGGGCATAAAACTGCCGCGCCGCGCCGAGGACTTGTATAACGCGACAGAACGGCTCGAAAAAGAGCAGCTTCAGCCTGGCGATTTTCTGTTTTTCAAGGCAGCAAATACTGTAAACCATGCGGCTGTATATCTTGGCAATGACGAATTTATTCATGCTGCCAGCGACGGCCCGAAAACAGGCGTAATCATCTCTAAATTAAGCGACTCATATTGGAACACAACTTTTGTAGGCTGCGGTAAATTCCTGCCTGTAGCCACCCATCCGGAGAAGATAGGCAAGGTGTTTCCCCAAAAAGAGGAAGCTGAAGTTGTTCAAGTTGAAACACCGGTAAAGGCAGAAGTTGAAGAGCTGCCGGTTGCCGTTGCCGTTGTTGAAGAAAAGAAGCCTGTTGAGCCTGAACCTGTTGATGAAGGTTTTGTTCAGGTTGAAGCAGTTCCGGCCGGTACAGAGAACCAGGGCGAAGTATTTACGGCAATTCCGGTGCCGGGCACAATAAGCGCAGGAACACCGACTGCCGAAGAAATTGCTGCTGAAAAACAGCGTGAACAGCTTGCCGCACAGGAAGCTGCGCTTGCACAGGCTCAAGCCCAGGCTGAAGAGCAGGCAAGGGCACTTGCTGAAGCTCAGGCTCAATTGAGAGCAGCCCAGAACGCACAGGCTCAGGCAGAGGCACAAGCCCAGGCTTATGCAAAAGCACAGGCAGAAGCTCAGGCTCAGGCACAGGCGGCATATACACAGGCACAATTGCAGGCTTCACAGCAGGCACAAGTTCAGGCACAGTCTCAGCAGGCTCTGGCATTGCAGGAAACAACACAGGCTGCAAAAGAAGCTGCCGCTGCTGCAAGAGAGGCAACCGCTGCCGCCAGAGAAGCTACAGCCGCCGCACAGGAAGCAAAAGCTGCTGCTAACGAAGCAACTCAGGCAAGCAAAGAAGCTTTGAAAGTTGCAGATACAAGCTATCGTTCGATTCTTTCATTTCCAGATGTAACTATTTCGACTGATGGTTTTATATATTAATATGCTGTTTATTAATATGAAAAATAAGCACCGTACTACATTTTCATTGTGTGCGGTGCTCCTGATTTGTGTCATTTTTACAAGCTGTACTACTTCAGTTTCTCTGGAAACACGTACAGATAAATCCGGGGCTGTGGCAATGCAGACAAAGCTGAGCCCGTCAGTTCAGACTTTGGTTGCATCGCTTGCAGGTGTTGATTCTACAGAAGCTTTGTTTGACGCCAACCAAATCCGCGCTTCGCTTAAGGCAGCAGGATTTGCTGTAACTGGTTTGAAATTTCCTTCAAAATCAGCGCTTACTGTAACCGCAGAGACAAAAAACATAACGACCATGCTCCGCGGGTCAAAGGATTTGCTTACAGTAACAACCGCTAACGGTGTAAACGACATGCGCATTAAGCTTACGCCAGAAAACGTAAAGAAAGCTGTTGCCGTTATGCCTGAAGATACTGCGCTGTATATTGAGCTTCTTATAGCCCCGATTTTTACAGGCGAAGTAATGAGTGCCCAGGAATATACGGACTTAATTGCAATTGCATACGGCGATAAAATCGCTCAAGATTTGCAGAAAGCAAGAGTCAATCTGCTTTTTTCAGTACCTGGAACAATTCTTTCTGCTGAAATGACTAACAGCAGAGAAAATGACATCGCTGTAAAAGACAATACAATTACAATGAGCATTCCGTTGGTAACCCTTCTGACAGATTTGAAAGGAACAGAATGCCGTATCCGCTGGAAGGAATAGACCTTTTAAGCCGGAAATAGTGTAAATTTTTTTACCGGTTACGGCTTTCATTATGGCTGTAATCGGTTTATAATAGACCTGTTCGGAAACTCGGTTAGTTTTCGAACAGGTCAGCAATTTTTCAGGCTAAAGCCTTGCAAAATTGCGATTTACTAAAGTTCGAGTTCGGAAAACTTAAGTTTCCGAACTCGTCTAATTTAGAGAAGTGTCTGCCTTTTTGCTGTAGATGCTTTACCAGATTCCAAGAAAAGAGTACAATTACGCAGATTGTGCCTAAACGTATCAGTTTGATGCAAAACATCTATTGAGATGTTTATTCCCCAATCTAGGAGAGCGGTCATGATGAAAAAATCATTTTTTGTTGTTTTGTTTTGTTTGTTTTCTTTTGTTTGTGTATTTGCACAAAAGGCTGAAACAAATAACATTAATCCGTGGGAAGAAATTGTATACAGATCTTTTTCTGATACAATTCCTGATACAGAATTGAATTATACTGTCGAAGTGCGCTATTCTCCTTATGGAGAGGAAGCTTATATAACATATATTGTCCTTGACAACCTGTATCGCGAAAGTGATGCAGTTTATGCTGTCAGAGATGTTGCGCGTAAACTTACACAGGAATTCGGCTATGACTGGTATAACTATGCCTCTCCTGCTGTATTACGCTTTGATAATGTGAATCATCTGGCTCGCTATAGAGCCAATATAATATTTAGAAAATATCTAATTCAGGAAGATTATTGATGGACACACATGCGCTTATCAAAAACTTGCATCCGCTTGAAATTCGTGTTTTGCGGACATACGGTGCAAAAGACGAATTAACGTCTGAACGTTTGCAGAAAGAACTTGATTATAAAGAAGGTCATGCAAATCAGGCGTTTTCCTGGCTTGTGGGCAAAGAGCTTGCAGCAGTTGTACGCCGGGAACCTCATACTTATTTTGAAATTACTGATCTTGGCCGCAGTTTTGCTGAGAATGGTACAAATGATGAGCGTATTATTTCATTTTTGAAGGACAATGGCCCGCATCTTCTGCCGGAAATTGCGGCAGCGCTTAAAATTGAAAACAAAGATGTCGGAAGTGCTTTCGGTCAGCTTTCTAAAGAAGGCGTTCTTGCTATGGACGCAAATAAAAAAGCTGCCTACACCGGCAAGCCTGCAAGCGAGCGTATCGCCGTAACTTCAAGCCTGCTGAAAAAAGCTGCTGCCTGTGAAAACGGTCTTATGGATCAGACCTCGCTTTCAAAGGCAGAACTTGACTGTATTGGTGCTCTGGCTAAAAAACGCGGTGCAGCAGATGCCGCATTCCGCATTGTTGAGCGCGAGACTGTTGTTTATAAGCTTACGGCAGACGCAGAAAACGTGAAAAAAGCACTGCTTGATGCCGGCTTAACAGGCGAAGAACTTGGCGCTCTTACACCAAAAATGATTGCTTCAGGCGAATGGAAGAACAAAGCATTCCGCGGCTACAATATTGCTGTTCCGCCTGCACGCATCATTTTGGGTAGAACTAATCCTTATGTTTCGTTCCTTGAGAGCGTAAAAGACAAGCTTGTTTCAATCGGTTTTGAAGAATTTGACGGCCCGCTTGTAGAAACAGAATTCTGGAACGGTGACGCTCTTTTTATGCCGCAGTTCCATGCGGCGCGCGATATTCACGATGTTTATTACGTTAAGAACCCGACACACGCAAAGAAAATCGAAGAGCCGTATCTTTCTAATGTAGCAGCAGTACACCGCGACGGCGGAAATTCAGGCAGCCGCGGCTGGAATTACACATTTGACACAAACTTTACGCGCCGCCTCATTTTGAGAAGCCAGGGTACAGTTCTTTCGGCACATCAGCTTGCTTCAAAGCCAAAGATTCCGGGCAAATATTTCGGAATTGCGCGCTGTTTCCGCTATGACAAAGTTGACGCAACACATTTGTCAGACTTCTATCAGACAGAAGGCATCGTTTTGGGCGAAGAAGTAAATCTTAAGACTTTGCTCGGCTTCCTCGAAATGTTTGCTGTAGAAATCGCCGGTGCTACAGAAGTTAAATATGTTCCGGGCTATTTCCCGTTCACAGAACCTTCTGTTGAAGTGCACATCAAGCACCCTGTTTTGGGCTGGTTTGAGCTTGGTGGTTCAGGCATTTTCCGCCCTGAAGTTACAAAGGCAATGGGCATTGACTGTCCTGTTCTTGCCTGGGGTATCGGTATTGACCGCATGGCTTTGATGGCACTCGGTTTGAACGACCTCCGCGAGCTTTTCAGCAACGACATCGAGCAGGTTCGCTTGAGAAAAGCCAGATATTAAACAGATTGTTTCAACATAAAAAAAGGGACTATCTAAGAAGTGTGTCATCCCGAATTTGTTTCGGGATCTTGTTCTACATCTAATGTAGATGCTGAAATAAATTCAGCATGACATAATCTTCTTAGACAGTCCCTTTTTGTTTATGCGGTCTTATTTGTGACGCTTATCAATCAAAGCCGATAACTTTTTGGATTCGTATCGGAAGCTGGTTTACATCGAAAGGCTTTGCAATATAGTCAACTGCGCCGAGCTTGAGCGCGTGTGTAACAACGTCTTTGTCTGTGTTTGACGTAAGAAAAATAACCGGAATCTTCTTATAGTCATTATGCTGCTTCAACAGTTCCATTACTTCAATACCGTCCATATCAGGCATACGTATATCAAGCAGAATTAAGTCCGGTAGGGCGCGCTCAAGCATTACAAAAAGCTGTTTGCCGCCGGTCAGCAGCCGTAACTCATAGCGGTCTTTTAAGGCGCTTTCTGCAACACGCAGGTTGGTAATTTCATCGTCTACAAGATAAATCTGTTTCATTTACTTCCTCACTTATTCTGCTTTATTTGATGTATCACTTATTTCAGTAATTATTGATAACAATTTTTCTGTTTCTTCAGACATTTTTCCATAATCATAAGAATATGCTGCTTCTGAAACATCATTTAGTTTTGCCTTTATTATATCATCCCATGAATAATTAGCAACTTTTTTCAGCTCTTCTTCAAAAGAAACTATATCCATGTCGTATGCGTACTGCTTCAAAAGGTTTGCGCTTTCTGCAAGCTGGCTTATGTCGCCTTTTGAAGCGGCGCTCTGCGGCAAAACTTCTTTTTCAAGATAATCCTGAATGTTTCGGCAGACCGTCTTGTAAAGCGACATACATTCCTCAAAATGAGCGTCGATAAACTGTTTGTCGCTTTTGTTGCCCGCTTCTTCAAGTTTTGCGGCAATCTCAGATACAGCCTCTGCACCGACGTACTTTGAAGCGCTCTTTAAGCCGTGAATGTTTGTAGTAAAGCCCTGAAAATCACCGGCTGCAAGCATATTGTGCAGTTCTTTGTCGCGCTTCTCGTAGTCGTTTGAGAAAGTCTTAAGAATGTCCATGTAAGTCGCTTTGTCGCTGCCGGCAAAGCCCAGACCGTTCTGATAGTTTACGCCCTCAATAACAGTTTCTTCTGTTTCAGCCGCCTTTTCTTCGGGCTGTGCGTCAGGCGCAGATTCGTCTGTTTCATATTTGATTTTATCAACTGGAATCCAGTCTGCAAGAATTGCGTTAAGCTTTGCCGGTTCAATCGGCTTAGACAAAAAGTCGTTCAAGCCTTCAGAAAGGAAAATCTCGCGCATTCCGCTAAGTGCGTTAGCTGTAAGCGCAATAATAGGCTTTTTGCTGTTCTCGTTGTTCTCCAAAGCCCTGATTTTGTGTGTGGTCTCGATACCGTCCATGTCCGGCATCAAGTGATCCATGAAAATCAAATCATAAGTCTTTTTGTAAATCAAACCGAGTGCGTCATAGCCCGAAATTGCTGTCTCGCAGTCGATGTCGTGTGTCTTTAAAAGACCTTTTGCAACTTTTAAGTTGACCGAGTTGTCGTCAACTACAAGCACTTTTGCGTCCGGTGCAAAAACTCTTGTAAAGTTGTGTGTCTGTGCAAGATGTGTCTGTGCCAGAGAATCGTTGCCGGAGAGCACCTGCGCAAGCTGAATGCACGAAACCGGCGTAACAAGCACGCACGTTTTGCTCTGCGAAACAGCGACAGAATCTTCTGCAATCTGTACAACTTTCAAGTCTGAAAGGTTTTCAGCTTTTATGCACTGCTGAACTTTGTCAAAATATTTTGAAGAGACAAATACAAAATCATAGTCTGATTTGTCTCCAGTTTTGTTTCTGCCAAGACAGGCTGTAGCAGTCTTAACGTCAACACAAAGATCAACCTGAGAATTGAGCGTTTCAAATTCTTTCAGCATGAACTGGCTTGTGCGGTTGTTCGGCTCAAAGTAAAGAATTTTCTTATTAACAGCGTCTTTTGTTTCAACAAGAGGCTTGTATTCTGAAACAGACTGTTTGACAACAGCCGTAAATGTAGAGCCTTTGCCGTATTCGCTTTTTACAGAAATTGAACCGTTCATCATTTCGCAGAGCTTTTTGGTAATTGAAAGACCTAAGCCTGTACCGACGATGTTGCGGTTTTTCTGCGCGTCAAGGCGCTCAAATTCTGTAAAGAGGTGCTTTCTGTCCTCGTCTTTTATGCCGATGCCGGTGTCGCTTACAATAAACTTAAGCTCGTAGTTTCCGTCTTTTTCTCCGCCCTCAACCGTCAAAAAGACGTAGCCTTCGTGCGTGTATTTTACGGCGTTGCTCAAAATATTGAGAAGAATCTGCTTTAAGCGGATTTCGTCGCCGGTCATTTCAGACGGAATATTCGGGTTTATATGAACAAAGAAGTCAAGGTATTTGTCCTGTGCCCTAAGCTTAATCATTGTAATTACGTCGTTTATCATTTCGATAAAGTTGTACGTTACAACTGTAAGCGTAAGCTTGCCTGATTCAATCTTAGAAATGTCGAGAATGTCGTTGATAATGCCGAGAAGGCTGCGGCACGCCGTCGAAATGTTTCTGGCGTACTCAATATTTGAATTTGACGAAGTTTTGTCGAGCAGAATCAAATCGCTCATGCCCATAATTGCGTTCATAGGCGTTCTGATTTCGTGGCTCATGCTCGCAAGGAAGTTAGACTTAGCCTTTGTAGCGGCAAGTGCGGCTTCTTTTGCCTCGCGGAGCTGCTCGTTCATCTTTACCATGTCTGTAATGTCAGTAAAGATGCTGTACATAACCGGCGTGCCGTTGTAGTTTTCGTTTACGAAAAGACATTTTGTGCGTACTGAAATGTACTGGCCGTTTTTATGCTGAATTCTATAAGAAATTGAATAAGGCATCTTTTTTTCCATAGCGAAATACAATGCCTCGAAAATCTGCGGCACGTCGTCCTGGTGGAAGTATTTGATGCCCATAAAGCCGTCGTTTTCAATGTCTTTAGAAGTGCGCCCGATAAGGTTGAGGAACTTCTGGTTTGTGTACAAAAACGTGAATTCTGGGTTTACGGCAAGTTTTGCGATACCGTCGGCAGCGGTGTTTACAAGCTCGTCAATGTCTTTTTCGTCAACAAAAAGCGCCTGATGCTTCAAAAGCTGAGGCTCGTAAATGGTGAATGTATCCATACCATGTGTCTGGCTGAAGTAGAGCGCCTCGTTTGCATTGCCGAAAAGTTCTTTATAGTTTGTGCTGTGTTCAGGGTAAAGGGCACAGCCGATACTCGCCGTTACCGTACATGTAATGTTTTCGTTTACAACCTGCCGGTGAAGCTCGTCGCAGAGAATTTGCAGCTGCGTCTTGAGCATCGCGCGGTTTCCGTAGTTCTTTATAAGAACTGCAAAACTTACGCCGCCCAAACGGCCTACAATGTCGTCCTTGCGGATATTGCGCTTTATTGTTTCAATAAAGTTCATGATTACAGAGTCGCCGTTCAAATAGCCGAGCGTTTCGTTAATCTGGCGGAAGTTGTCTATATCAAAAATTACAAGAGCGTGGTGGCAGTTTTCTGGTTCTGCCTGTGCAAGAAAATCTTTAACCCTGCTGTCAAACGAAGATTTGTTAAGCAGGTTTGTGAGAAAGTCTTTCTCGCTTTTTTCGATAAGCGAAAGTTCCTTGCGCTTTTCTTCGTCGATGTTGCGCACAAAAATAATGGCGCGTACTGTCTTGGTTGATTCAAAATAATAGAGCGTTATCTTTGCACTTTTCCACAGATAATTCTCGCTGTAGGTGTTGTCCATAAAGAGAAGTTCGCTCGAATACTCGCCGTCTTCGTACTTTTTAAGCAAAGTCTCTGCACGCAGAGAATCGTAAAACTGTGTGACAAACTTATGGTGAATCACCTTTTCGGCAAGCATTTTAAGCATTTCATCGTAGCTTGTCTTTTTGCTTAAATTGAGGTGGTCTAAAAGCGCGTCTGCTGATTTGCCGAGAACCACATTGTCTGTAAGGTCAGCTTCAATAACATTTTCATAGATGTCGCAGCAGATTTCGCGCAAGAAACGCTCGTGCTCATACTTTGAATCTGCAAGATTTTCTCTTGTAAGATAAATTCTGTTTCTAAGGTGATACAAAATAATGCAGATGCCCAAAAGAAGCGCGGCTAAAACCCAAAGAGTCGCTATAATATAGAGCAGATTGGTTTTGAAATCTTCTGTAGAAATTATTGAAAGCAAAACCCAGCCGCGCTCAGGCACAGAAATGTGTGTTGCAAAATGCGTATCGCCGTTATTGTCGCCAAAAAGGAACATGCCTTCAGAATCTTTTTCAAAGCTAGTCTTAATGTTGCTGACAGGGCCTTTTTTAAAAATGAAATTTTTGCTTTGATTGACGCACTTTGCCAAAAGTGAATTTTCTGTAAAACCGAGCTCTGCAAGCTCTTTTGTAGAGGCAAGAATTTTTCCGTTTTTGTCGCAGAGCACAAACGAGTTTTTGCGTTCTAAATCGTCGGGCATAAACTTGTCAAAGATGTTCTCTGCATAAATGATGTTGCCCAAAAAGCCGCATTGTTCTCCGTCTGAATAAACCGGCGAAGAAAAAACAAAAACAGGATTTTGCTGTGCGCCGCCGTCTGCCCTGCCTGCATTAAAGCTTATTGTTTCAGGGCCGGAGAAGCTGTTCTTTTTAGTCAGCAAATTGTGGATTTCGCTTTGGAAAGCAGAAACGTCTGTTTTGTCTGACGAGAAGCATGTGTTTTCGCGTGTGTCATTGTACAGGAGAAAGTCTGCGGCTAAACTGCGCTTAAAAGCCGGAAGTGCCTCTTCCGGTGATTTGTCTTTTATAGCCGCTGCAAATTCTTCTGCGGCAGACTTTGTTTTCAAAAGCTCATAATTAAGTGCAATTTCAAAAGTAGAACGCTGCTGTTCAAGTGTGTGCAGATTCTGCGAGGCAAGCTCTTTTGTTTTCAAATCTATAACCAGAAGGCTTGCAGTAACAAGAACAACAGATAAAACGATAATTACTGGTATAAAAACCAAAGGAGGCAGACGTACTTGTTTCTTTTGTTCAGACATTTTGTTCCTACACTTTTGTCATCGATAATTTACGAATAAGTATTTCCATTAAATTATATAGCAATCTTATTTATTTGTGGTAATTATTTTTAAAATAGACTGATAAAAACTGATGATTTGTTAAAAAAATTCTTGATAGTTGTAGCATGTGAGTGTAGAATATTAGAGAATATTGAGATATGTTTACTTTTTGTCGATTTCCAGATAGAAGAAATGGAAAAATCTGCCGATAATAAGTGAACACTATCTTTTTAGATTTTTTAAATAACTTAAAAAAGTTGACAAGCTTGCCGGCTTTTTAATGGGAGACACAATGAAATTAACTCATAAGTTAAGACTCTTGTTTTTTGCTGTTTCAACAATTCCTTTGTTTATAAGCAGTGCAATTATGTTAGTTATGAACTACAAAGCCACTGTAGAAGATATTTATTCATATTATGATACTTTTGTTGACAACGCAGCTTCTTCTGTGTCTGCCTTTTTCCATGAAAAGACATCTGTAGCTTCAACCTTGTCAAAAAATGACCATGTTGTTAATCATGAATGGTCTGATATTGAAGCTTCAATGAAAGCGGTTGTTGCAGACGGCACTTTTGAAAAGATTATTCTCGCCTTTAACGACGGTACATATCACAACACAGGCGGCGGAAACCCGCATTTTGACGGAAAGCAGACTTCGGACAACAAGAGCCCGACTGCAAAGCTTTCTTCTATTGCTATCCGCGATTATTTTAAAGACATTATTACGAACAATAAAGCCGAAAAGAACATGTCTTATGTTTCAGAGCCGGTTGTTTCTTTGAGTAACGGCGTAAGACAGATAATGGTTTGTCAGACTCTGCATAAAAACGGACACCTGAACGGTATGATTGCGGGTTCTGTTTCATGGAATCTGTTCGCAAAAGAACTTGAAACTCTTCAAAAGCAGGCAAAAGACACTTTCGGTGCAGAAGTAAAATTCTTAATCGTAAACGACCAGGGAAATATCGTATATCACTGGGACGACAGCATGATGGTTCGTGTAAAAGAAGAGAACGGTACTAAGATTTCTGTAACTTCTTCAATTGCAGAACTGCCGCAGTCTTTTACAGAATATGCACAGAGAATGGTTGCCCGCGACGAGTCATTTACAACTGTTGAATATAATCTGGATAAAACCCGCGAACTGTTCAACTTCTGCCCGATTGACGGAACATATATGACACTGGGTATCTTTATTGAGCGCGCTCCGTTGTTTGCTCAAATTAGATCACTGTTGTCTTTTGCAGCTATTTGGCTTGTTTTTGTTACAGTAGTTGTACTTATTGTTTCGTTCGCTTTCTCAAAAAATATCGTTATGCCTTTGAGCACAATCGCAAACAGTTTCGGTACGCTTGCAACTGGTGCCGGTGACCTTACAGTACGCCTTACTTCTAGAGAGGGCGGCAACGACGTTATGGCGCGCATTTCAAGCAACTTCAACAACTTCTTGGGCAAGCTCGGCGACATTATCCGTTCTATTCAGTCTGAAGCGGCACAGCTTGGTAACGTTTCTTCTAACTTGAATGACAACGTAAGCCGCACAAAGAATGCAATTAACGACATTAACCAAAAGACAGACGTTCTTTCTAAGAACGCTATAAATTTGAGTGCCAGTATCGAAGAGACAACTTCTACTGTGCATGAAATTTCAAAGACAATTGAAAGCTTGAACTACCAGATTGGAAACCAGGCTAACAGCGTAAACGAATCGTCTGCCGCTATTGAGGAAATGGTTGCAAACATTCAGTCTGTTTCTAACAACTTGGGCCGTGCAAGCAAGACCTTTACAGAGCTTAAAGGCGCGTCTGAAACCGGTAGAAACACAATGGAAGGCGTTATTGAGTCTGTTAAAGAGACAGCACAGCACTCACAGCAGCTTCTTGAAGCCAACGAATTGATTGAGACAATCGCTTCTCAGACCAACTTGCTTGCTATGAACGCCGCTATTGAGGCTGCCCACGCCGGTGATGCAGGTAAAGGCTTCTCGGTTGTTGCTGACGAAATCCGTAAACTTGCGGAAGATACTTCTGAGCAGTCAAAGAAAATTGCAGAAATGCTCCGCGTAGTAGTTTCAAACATTGGAAACGTTGTAGACCAGTCAACAGATGCAAACACTGTATTTGAAGATATTTCTGGTCAGATTGGTAACGTCAACGATTTGATGTCTGAAATCTCGATGTCTATGAACGAGCAGGCAGAAGGTTCTCAGCAGGTTCTTGAATCTTTAAGAACAATGCAGAATACAACCACTCTTATCTTGAACGGTTCAACCGAAATGAATACCGGTGCTTCTATGGTTCAGAACGAGATGGTAAACCTTAGAGATTTTGCTTATCAGGTTAAGGAAGTTACGCAGAATGTTTCAGACAGAATGGAACAGATCAGCACATCTGTTGACAGCGTTGCTTCTCTGTCTGGCGAAAACAACAGCCTGTCTGACAATCTTTACGAACAGACAAAAGGCTTTAAGCTGTAATTTCTGTTTCAAGAAAAAAAAGGCTGCCGGTGTTTTTCCGACAGCCTTTTTTATGTCCTGTGCTCTATTTAAGCTTTTCGATGAGTGCATCCATGGCTTCTTCGTAGCCTTTAAAGCCCAAGCCTGTGATAGTCTTAAAGCAGAACATGCCCGCATAAGAAACCTGTCTGAAAGCTTCGCGTTCAGGCACTTTTGAGATGTGCACTTCTACAGCCGGAATGGCGACAGCTTTAAGCGCGTCTAAAATTGCGACGCTTGTGTGTGTATATGCCGCCGGATTTATGATAATTCCGTCAAATTTGTTGTAGGCTTTTTGAATTGCGGTGACAATTGCGGCTTCAGAATTTGACTGAAAAAGCTTTGCTTTTATGCCGCGCTTTTTGGCACAGTCTTTTACGAATTTTATCAAATCTTTGTAGCTTTGCTTTCCGTAGATGTCAGGCTCTCTGATGCCGAGCATGTTTATATTCGGGCCGTTGATTACAAGAAATTTCATTTAAAAGCCTCCAAAAGTTGGTTAAGAGCATCTTCAAGTTTGCCGTTATTTTCAATTTCTGCATTGGCAAGTTCTTTGTAGACTGGCATGCGTTCTTTTTCAAGCTGCTTTGTGCCTTTAGCTTTAGAAACAGGGCGTCCGTCTACAGCAAGCAGTTTCTGGTCGCGCTTTATAAAGACGCAGAAGCCGTTCTGGCGCAGATTGAGCCTGTTTCTTCGGTTCATTACAGCGCCGCCGCCTGTAGCAATTACAGCACCGGAAGTTTTGGCAATTTCAGCTATAACTTCGGTTTCAATTGCCCTAAAGTGACTTTCGCCGAATTTGGCGAATATTTCTGGAATAGAAAGATGCTCGCGCTTTTCGATTTCTGTGTCTAAGTCGATGAAAGGGCGGTTGAGCTTTTCTGCGGCGGCTTTGCCGAGGCTTGTCTTGCCGGAACCCGGCATGCCGATGAGGATAAGATTCTGTTTCTGGCGCAAAATCTTGTGGAAAACTTTTTCTTCCTGTTCTTTGCTGATTGTTTTGCCGGCAAAAAGCTCGGCGGCTTTTTTAGCCTGACCGACAAGCATTGGAAGTCCGCCGCTTGCCTTTAAGCCGCGGTCAAGACCCTGCTGAACAAAGCGGCTTGCAAGAGGTGTGTACACAACATCAAGAACGGCTTCTGCCTGTTCAAACTGTTCTATAGAAGTAATCTGATTTTCGGTTTCGGGGTATGTGCCCACCGGCGTGGCATTTATCAAAATCTGCGCGTCTTTATGAAGCGGCAGATCTGCATAAGTAGTTTTGCCGTTCCGCGAAATTACAGTAACGTTGCCGCCCTTGTCTTTTACGGCGGCGCAGATTGTCGCGCTTGTTGCGCCGTTGCCAAAAACAAGCACTTTCTTTCCGTTAAAGTCTACGCCGGCTTTTTCTGCCATATTGAGAAAACCGTAATAGTCGGTGTTGTCGCCGAAAAGAGTGCCGTCTTTTCTAAGAATAACGGTGTTTACAGAACCGATTGCCTTTGCCTGCGGCGAAAGCTCGTCGCATAAGGCAGCGGCATCGCGCTTGTAAGGAATTGTTACGTTGCAGCCTGCGTATTCTTTTTTGGCAAAAAAGCCTTCAACTTCTTCCGGCTCAAGGTTGATGATTTCGTAGTCATAGTCTGCGAAGGCGGCGTGAATCTCTTTTGAAAAAGAATAGCTGATATTTCTTCCGATAAGCCCGAATTTTGCTTTGCCGATGACCTTTGACTGATAACGCTTGCTCGTTGCAAAAATTGCGTCATAGACTTGCTCAATCGCGCTTGCGTATTTTGCCGGAATGAGCTTTGTAAGCCGCTTTACAATAGATTTTTCCCTTTCAGCCTGATTTACGCCGAGGGCGTTGTCTTTTTTATAGATTCCTATTTTTTCAACAGCATCCATGCGCTCCGCAAAAAGCTTTGCAATCTGTTCGTCGATTTCATCAATCCGGTTTCTTAGATTTTCAAGAGTTTCTGGCATATTATTCCTTTATGCTGTAAAGCATTAGTTATTAGACGTTTTCTAAAAGAAGGTCGTAGACAGCAAGTGCTGTCGCGGCTTCTACACATGGCACAGCGCGGAGAACAACGCACGGGTCGTGCCGTCCTTCAATTTTAAGCTTTTCATCATGTTTTGATAAGAGGTTTACAGAGTCCTGCTCTTTGGCAATTGAAGGCGTCGGCTTGAAAGCTGCTCTAAAGACAATTGGCATTCCTGAGCTTAAGCCGCCCAAAATGCCGCCGTGGTTGTTCGTCTTGGTCTTTACTTCGCCGCCGTCAAAATAGAACGGGTCGTTGTTTTCAGAGCCGAAAAGCTTAGCAGATTCAAAGCCGCGTCCGAATTCAATTCCTTTTATGGCAGGAACAGCAAAAATTGCCTGTGCAATTCTGTTTTCGATGCCGTCAAACATCGGCTCGCCGACGCCGGGCTTTAAGCCGGTGCAGGCACATTCAATTATTCCGCCAACTGAATCGCCTTCGGCTTTTGCGCTCAATATTGTCTGTTCCATTAAAGGCCACGCTTCCTGGTTAAGCAGCGGAACCGGCGCATTTTTCAGCTTTTCAAGCTCTGCTTTTGAAACTGAAACCATGTCAAAGTCTGAATCGTGCACGTCTTTTATAGAAGAAATGTGCGCGCCGATGTAGATGTTCTCTTTTTCAAGAAGCTGCATACACAAAGCGCCTGCAAAGCAGAGCGGCGCGGTCAGTCTTGCAGAAAAGTGGCCGCCGCCTCTAATGTCGTTAAAGCCTGAATGTTTTACAAAGGCCGGAAAGTCAGAATGCGCCGGGCGCGGTACTTCTTTAAGCTTTGAATAGTCTTTTGAGCGTGTATTTGTATTGTTGATAATTGCGCATAAAGGCGCGCCGCATGTTACGCCGTCGGCAAGTCCGCTTATAATATGCGCTTCGTCAGCTTCGCTTCTCGGTGTTGAAACAGCATTCTGTCCGGGCGCGCGGCGCTTCATAAAGGCGTTAATCTTGTCGATGTCGGGCTTAAAACCGGCTCTTAAGCCGTCAATTACAACGCCGATTGATTCAGAATGAGACTGACCGAAAATTGAGACTTTTATGCAGTTACCGAAGACTGATGACATTAAAAGCGCCCCCTAGTTTGTTGAAATCTTGGAAAAACGACGGATAAGACTTTTGTACAGCTTCTGCGCCGTCAATTATTACAGGGTTTTCTGATATTGTTGAAGCAACAGCAGCCGCCATAACGATTCTGTGGTCGTTCTGACTTGAGACTTTTCCGCCTTTAAGCGAACCTTTGCCAAAAATTGTAATTGAATCCTGCGTTGTTTCGATTTTTCCGCCAAGATTATTTATCATATTTGCCACAGATTCAATACGGTCGCTTTCTTTAAGCCTTAGGCGCGCGGCATTTACAAAGCGGGTAACGCTTTTTCTTGCACATGCCGCAACGGCAAGAGGCGGAACAAGGTCTGGAATATCCGAGCAGTCTACGGCACATTCTTTTGAAGCGGCAAAATCCTTTAAGATTTCTGCTACAGCCTTATCGCCCTGCGGAGAGTCTGAATCAAGGTTAGAGACTGAAACATTTGAGCCCATAAATTTTGCGCAAAGCCAGAAAGCGCTGCAAGACCAGTCGCCTTCTACTGTGTAAGAGCCGGGCGAGATAAGCTTTTGGTTTTCCAAGACTTTGTAGCTGTCAGCGGCAGCTTCAGTTTTTATACCGAATTTTTCAAGTACATGGCGCGTAATTTCAACATAAGAAGCGGATTCAAGCTTTGAAGTGAGCCTGATTGTGCCGCCGCCAGAAATAGCAGAAGCAAACAGAAGTCCGCTTATGTATTGCGAACTGACGTTGCCGGGCAGGGCAAAATCTCTGCCGGTCAATTTGCCCGAAACAGTAAGCGGCAAAAAATTTTTGCCATGCTGGTTAAAAGAAACGCCGTTTTCTTCGAGTGTTCTGCATAATTCTGTCATTGGGCGCTCAGGCAGTCTGCCCTGACCTGTAAAAAGCACTTCTCCGCCAACGGCGGCGGCAACCGGCAGAAGAAAGCGCAGAGTTGAGCCGCTCTCGTTACAGTCGGCTGTGCATTTCAGTGTCTTTGCCTTTACAGGAACGACTTTGTAGAGATTGTCTGTCTGGTCAATGTCCGCGCCAAAAGAGCGCAGAACTTCGGCGGTAGCTTCAATGTCTTTTGACGTTGTTGAAATCTTTAAAGTGCAGGGCGCGTCTGCAAAACTTGCGCAGATTAAAGCCCTGTGTGCGTCAGATTTAGAAGCAATTGCCTCAACGCAGCCTTTCAGTTTGCCCGGTTGTAACTCTAAAATCATCGGAACTCCGTCAGTTAAAAGCTTGAAGCAATCAGGCTTTCAAATTCGTTAAGCTTAAGCGGCAGAAGTTCTGCTTTGCCAAGTTCCGGCGAATAAACTACGGTTATTGAGTCTGCGCTGCGCTTTTTGTCTGAAAGCGCGGCAGAAAAAAGCTCCTGTTTGGTGTAATTGTGCTTTACAGGCAGACTGTTTGTCTCTAAAACCGAGATTAAGTCGCCGTATAAAGCAGAATTGACCTTGCCGAGCTTGGTAAAAGCCTTTGTGATTACAGCCATACCGATTGCAACTGCCTCGCCATGCGCTGTTTTGTAGCTGCTCAATTTTTCGATTGCGTGGCCGATTGTGTGTCCAAAATTCAAAATTTGGCGCAAGCCGCTTTCTTTTTCGTCCTGCGCGACTACGCCGGCTTTGATTTCTACACACCGCCCGATTATCTCTTTGAGCGTTTCAGTGTCTTTGCTCGTTACTTTCTTTTTGAATAAGTCAAATAATTCTGCATCCTGAATAACGGCAGTTTTTATCGCTTCGGCAATTCCGCATGAAAAGTTTTTATCGTCTAAAGTTTCAAGGCACGAAATATCGCAGAGCACAAGTTCAGGCTGATAAAATGCACCGGCGAGGTTTTTGCCTACGCTCAAATTGCAGCCTGTTTTTCCGCCTACAGAGGAATCTACCATTGCAAGCAGTGTTGTCGGAATCTGTACAAAGCGGATGCCTCTTTTGAAGATTGCAGCCGAAAAGCCGGTCATGTCGCCGGTTACGCCGCCGCCCAAAGCAACCGCTAAATCTTTGCGTGTAAAATCGTTCTGTGCAAGAAATTCTATCATCTGGGTAATTGTACCAATATGCTTTTGTTCCTCGCCGTTTTTAAAGATAAATCTGTATGTTTCAAAGCCTGAAGCCTTGAGAGAATTTTCTACAGTGTCAGCGTAAAGCGGCTCAACCTTGTCGTCGCAAAAAAGAGCAACTTTTGCCGGCAGAGGAGAAACAGCCTCTTTTATGAAATTTCCGCAATTGCCAAGCAGATTTGTATCAATTAAAACCGGATAAGTCTTTGATGCTTTTACCAGAATTTTTTTCACAGGCGGTCTTCTCCTTTGTCTGCATTTTCTTTACAGATTCTGCCTTCTTTTAAAAGCTCTTTCAATGTAGTTTCATCTCTTGCTTTAAGAGCATCGCGGTATTTTATCAGATTTTCGATAACTGTATCGACTTCTTTTTCAAGATTTTCTGAATTATCGAGGAAAAGCTCCGTCCACATTGTTTCGTTCAGTCTTGCAACGCGCGTCATGTCTTTGTAGCTGCCGGCTGAAAAGCCTGCGTGTTCTTTTGCAGTCGGGCTTTTTATAAATGCGCTTGAAACTACATGCGCAAGCTGTGACGTATAGGCAATAATTCTGTCGTGCTTTTCCGGTGTTGTAATTTCAAAGTTGGTAAAGCCGAGGTTGCTCCAGAACTGCTTTATGCTGTGCAGAAGCTCAAGGTCTGTGTTCTGCGGCGGCACTAATATAATAGAAGCATTATTAAAAAGTTTCCGCTGCGCGTTGTCAAAGCCTGAATATTCAAGACCTGCCATCGGGTGTGCGCCAATAAATGTAAATCCCTGTTCCTTTGCCAACGGAAACAAAGCATCACAGACCGGCTTCTTTATGCCGCAGCAGTCCATTATAATTACGTTCTTTTTGAATTTCTGGTAATTGTTCTTTACAAAATCGACGCAAATTCCAGGATATGTGGCAATTATCAGAATGTCGCAGATAGAAAGCTTTTCGTCTGTAAGCGAATCGTCAATTGCGTCAAGAAGAATTGCCTTTCTTAAAACCGGCTCAAGAATGTCGCGCCCCAAAACTGTGTGCGGCGTGCTGTGCTTTATTGCCTTTGCGACAGAGCCGCCTATCAAGCCTAAGCCTACAATTCCAATTATCATGAATTATCTCCGAATTAAGCCTTGTAAGCGTATGGTCTTATTGCAAAGCAGCATTTTGCCACATCGTCAAAAACCTGCGGTGTAAGCGACTGTGCACCGTCGCAGAGAGCGTGCTGCGGATCGTTGTGCACTTCTATCATAAGACCGTCTGCACCGGCGGCTGTTGCTGCCATTGCAAGAGGCTTTACATAAGCTGAAATGCCGCATGCGTGGCTCGGGTCAATTACAATCGGCAGGTGTGTCTGCTTTTTCAGCACAGGAATAGCTGAAATGTCGAGCGTGTTTCTTGTCGCGTTCTCAAAAGTGCGGATACCGCGCTCGCAGAGAATCACGTTCTCGTTGCCGCCAGCCATGATGTACTCAACGCTCATAAGAAGTTCCTGAATTGTGTTTGCAAGGCCGCGTTTAAGCAGAATGGGCTTTTTTGTGTGGCCAAGTTCTTTCAAAAGTTCAAAGTTCTGCATATTGCGTGCGCCGACCTGAATCAGGTCAACGTCATCAAAGAGCGGAAGCTGAGAAAATTCCATAATTTCTGAAACAATTGGAAGCCCTGTTGCTTCTTTTGCTTTTAAAAGGTACTCAATGCCGTTTGCACCGAGACCCTGAAAAGAGTAGGGCGAAGTGCGCGGCTTAAATGCACCGCCGCGGAGCATTGTTGCGCCAGAAGCTTTTACCTGTTTTGCAATGCTTACAACCTGTTCTTCTGATTCAACTGAACATGGACCTGCAATAATATTGAATGTTCCGCCGCCGAATTTGACACCGCTTACGTCTATAACGCTGTCCTGCGGATGGAATTTTCTGTTGGCGTTTTTGTACGGCTCCTGAATGCGCTTTACGTCCTCTACAATGTCGAGCGAGCGCACTAAATCTATATCAACTGCGGAAGTGTCCCCGACAAGTCCGAGAACAAGCGAGCTTTCGCCTTCACTTGTGTGGATTTTTACACCGAGGCTTGTAAGCCATTTTTTAAGATTTTCAAACTGTGTCTCGTCGTGGTCTTTTTTTACTACTACAACCATATATATGCTCCTGTAAATAAAATCATGCTGATGATTCATATTATGCGAATTAAAAAATGAGAACAAGTGGAATTTTGAAAATTCTATAAAAAAATATAGCATAGATGTGTATTTATACTACACATAATACAAGTTTTTATACAAACAGAGTTATTTATACTTTGTAATTGTATAGTAAATCACTGCTTTTTAAGCCGGAAAACAACGTGATTAAATTCGGTTTTAAACTGAATAAAAGAAAATACTTGTATTTTGTATAATATAAGGAAAACGGTTTTGTTATAGGGGGATTCACCTATTTGTAAATCGTTTAACGTTCGCTTATCATTAATGTACAAAGGAATATGGAGGAAATATGAAAAAAATCGTGTTAGTTGCTGCAGTTGCAGTCCTGGCATTGAGCCTCGTAGGATGTAATAAGAGTGGTTCTTCTAACAAAGGAAAGAAAGAAGCTCTTAACATTTCTATTTTTACTATTCAGCAGAGAGAACAGCCGCCTGCTGATAACAAAGCCTACAAATGGATCGAAGAGAAGTTCGGTGTAACTTTCGCTTGGGATATCCTCGTAGGTGACAAAGACCAGAAAATCGGTTTGCTTATCGCTTCTGGTGACCTTCCTGACTTGGTAGAAGTTGATTCTGAAAAATTCCAGGGTGCAGGATGTCTTCGCGACCTTAAGCCGCTTGTAGAGAAATATGCTCCTAACTTAAGAAAGCATTATGAATCTGCCTGGAAAAAAATGATTGACCAGGATTCAGAAAAAGATGCTAACGGAAACATCGTTAAAGAGCACATCTATTCTCTTCCAAACTACGGTGTAATCGACGGTATTCCTTCTGATACATACTACAACCAGAATGGTTGGTGGATTCAGAAAGCAGTTCTCAAAGAATTCGGTTATCCAAAAATCAAGACAGTTGATGAATATTTCGATCTTATTGAAAAATATTACAAGAAATATCCAACAATTGACGGTACACCGACAATTCCGTTCTCAATCATCACAGCTGACTGGGAAGCATTCGACTTGTGGAACCCGCCAAACTTCTTGGCTGGTTATCCAAACGATGGTAACGGACACATTACTCTTGAAAACGGCAAATACGTTTACACAGATAACTTTACTGATGAAAACGCATACAGATGGTTCAAACTTGCTAACGGATATTTCCAGAGAGGCTTGATTGATCCTGCTTCTTTCACAGACAACAGAGACCAGTACTATGCAAAGATTGCACAGGGCCGTGTTCTTGGTATGTTCATTCAGGGCTGGCAGTTCATGGGTGAACCAGAGCAGACACTTTGGTCAGCTGGAAAAGATGAAAGAACTTATGCACCTCTTCCATTGACATTCGATGAGAAAATTAAACCTCACTATCGTGACCAGTCACTTCCAAACCTCCAGAGAGGTTATGGTATCACTGTAAAATGCCCAGAAGACAAGGCTATCAAGATTCTTCAGTTCATGGATGAAATGATCAAAGAAGAAAACCAGAAAGTTCTTTACTGGGGATTTGAAGGCGAAGACTATCTTATCGATGCTGACGGATCTAAGACAGGCACAAAGGGTGCTGCTTACAGAACAGACGAACAGCGCGCACAGCAGAAAGATCCAGTATGGATTCAGAAGAACCGCGCAACACTCTGGACAGAAGAAGCTCCAAAACTTGAAGGAACAATGCCTTCTGGATACTCTCGTTCTATGGACGATCTCGCTTGGGAATATGAGCTTTCACAGAAAGCAGTTGATATCGAACTCTGGAAGGCTTACGGTGTAGGTTCTTACGCAGAATTCGTAGATCCTAACCCACCAAAGAATGCCGGTTGGTATCCAATGTGGCAGTGTAACCCATCTGCTGAAAACGGCGGAATCGAAGAAGAAGCAGCTGTAGCTATGACTGGATTCGAAACAGTTCAGAGAAAGTATCTTCCTTTGATGATCATGGGTAAACCAGCTGATTTCGACAAGACATGGGATGAATATTCTAAATTGCTCAAGCCGCTCACAGAAAAATACAACAAGTTCATGCAGCAGCAGCTTGATCACCGTGTAGAAGCATTCGGTGGTTTTCAGGACTAATTAAGCTTCTGGCTTGAATGTCAGACTTAATCAGTGACGGAGGAATACGTTTGTATTCTTCCGTCTAAAAAAGTCCACGGATTTTCTGTGGGCTTTTTTTTAATCATTTTTTTAGTTGAGTGTTTATATGAAAAATAAAAATGATTCTAGTTCTGCATCGGCACCGGTCAATCCAGAATTAGTAAACAAGAAAACAAAATGGATGATTTTGAGTAAGCAAAAAATGCTTATTCTTATGTCTGTTCCATTCGTTCTATACATTATATTGTTCAGATATGTCCCACTCTGGGGCTGGACAATGGCATTTCAGGATTACAAACCATATAAATCTTTTTCACAGCAGACTTGGGTTGGCTTAAAGTGGTTTGTACAGCTTTTTACAGAAAAAGAATTCCTGCTTTCTTTAAGAAACACAGTAGGAATGAGCCTTATAAGTACGGCTCTCGGTTATATTACTGCTATTATTCTCGCAGTCTTTTTGAACGAAGTACGTTATATTGGTGTTAAAAAATTCGTTCAGACAGTTTCTTATCTCCCGCACTTCCTTTCTTGGGTTATAGTTACGAGTTTGGTTGCGAATGTACTTTCCGTTGAAGACGGAATTTTAAATGATATATTATTGTGGCTTGGAATAGTAAAACAGCCTGTTCAGTGGCTTGCTGTTCAAAAATACTTCTGGCACATCATCGGTTGGACTTATGTATGGAAGGAAGTAGGTTGGAACACAATCGTATACCTCGGTGCAATGACAGCTATTGACCCATGTTTGTACGAAGCAGCACAGATTGACGGTTGTGGCCGTCTCCGCAAAATCTGGCACATTACACTTCCTGGAATTAAGCCGACAATCATTATCATGATGATTATGTCTGCCGGACATATTCTTGATGCTAACTTTGAAATGCCGTACTTGTTGCAGAACGGTATGATTCAGGATGTAGCAGAAACAATTGATATTTATGTTTTGAAATATGGTTTCAAACTATCTAGATACGGTCTTGCAACCGCTGCCGGTATCTTTAAGAACGCAGTTAACATCTTGCTTCTTATTATAGCTAATACAATTGCAAAGAAGAGCGGTGAGGAGCGTTTGATATGATAGACGAGAAAAAACGAAGCGAATATGCTGCCGCTAAAAGACGTACTTATGTAAGCAATTTGATTTTCGATATAATCATTTATATTGTGCTTGCATTTGTTGTTATTACAACAGTTTATCCTTTCTGGAACACAATCGCCATTTCTTTGAATGACGGTCTTGACTCTTTGAAAGGCGGAATCAAATTCTTCCCAAGAAAATTTACTTGGAAGAACTATCAGGATTTGTTTGTTACACCGCGTATTTTTAACGCCGGTATTATTTCAGTAACAAGAACTGTTTTGCAGACTATATTGAGCGTATTCTGTACATCAATGCTTGCTTATGCCTTGAGCCGAAAAGAATTTGTTATCAGAAAGTCTTTAACAACCGTTCTTGTAATTTCTATGTATGTAAATGCCGGTTTGATTCCTGGATACATGCTTATCAAGAACCTTCACCTTCTTGGTAAATATTCAGTTTATATCATTCCGTGTCTTGTTGATATTTTCAACTTCATTCTTGTAAGAACATACATTAACGGTTTGCCGGACAGCTTTGTTGAGTCTGCACGTATTGACGGTGCCAACGAATTCAAGATTTACATGAGCATCATTATGCCGTTGGCTATTCCTTCAATTGCAATGATTTCATTGTTCACAGCCGTAAACGCATGGACCAGCTGGTTTGATACATACATGTACTGTTCTGATAAGCCCCGTCTGCATTCTTTGCAGTACGTTTTGATGTCATTCTTGCAGCAGAGCCAGAACCAGAGTTCTTCGGCTGCCGATGCAAACTCAATGGCGGTTGCCGCCGGAGCCGGTTCAACAGCGTCTAAATCAACGCCTATCAGTATACGTTCTTCTATTACTATGGTTGCAACTTTGCCTATCTTGGTTGTATATCCATTCGTACAGAAGTATTTCGTAGTCGGTATGACAATTGGTGGTGTAAAAGAGTAATCTTTTAAAAAGGGGATAAAGGAGAGAGGTTCAAAGCTTAAGCACATCTGGTTTTCAGATGTGCTTTTCTTTTCTCTTTTGCCAGAAATTCTTTGCTCAACAAAAGATTTTTATTCGTGCCGAGGGGTTAATACCTGTTTCCGTAGGAAACATCCCCCTCTGAGGCGAAATAAGGGGTATTAAACCTGAGAGCAATTCCTTAGCAGAACGAACGAACCCCGAACGCTCTGCGTCGGGGTTCGTTCATTTGAATAGCTTTTTAAGTATTTTATCTACAGACTTTTGAACAAAATCCTCTGCCTGTTCTGGAGTAAGATATTTATAAACCCGCTCAAGTTCACCCCTTTCATCATTTCGGTAAAACCAGGTGATATATTGTCTTCTGTTTTCAAAGGCATCTTTAGCAAAAATGTTCATAAATTTGTTTTCAAAATTCACTGCATTTGCATAAATTGAAAAACCACGGAAATCCGGATGTTGCTTTAAGTACAGAAAATCAATATCATACCAGTCTTTCTTTGCTGCCCATACAAGCTTATATTCATCTTCAGCAGCTTCTTTTGGATATGTCTGAATTAAAGGCTTATAAACAAAGCTTGACCATTCAATATCAGACAATAAGTGTACATAATATCCAAGAAAAAAAGAATATTCTTTTTTGTATATTTATCATTTATTTCTTCATTAAAGTATTTTGAACAAAATCCGTCTATATTTATGGATGTATCATATATACTATCATTGAAATTTGAAACAGTTTTGGGAGGTGTGAATTTTGTCCAGTCTTCATTTGGAACGCCACTGTCTGGTGCAATGTTTCCCATAACAAATGCTGTTTCATCAATATCCTTTAGTTCATTAAGCAGTTTATCTGCTATTCTTAAATGTACCATCCATGAAGCCATATATTTCCCCATAATATTTTTTAATTGATTATTTCATTGCCATAATATCCGGTTAAAAGCAAAACCAAAGCAGAACAAGCGAGAAGGCCGTCAACGATTCCCACCGGAATCATAAAAAGCATAAGATTCATCGTTAAAATGCAGTTTATCACCGAAAGAATAAAACCCCATTTGCGGTTTATAAGGACACCGGTTGCACCAATGACTCTTGCTATACCGAAAACAACAGACATAGGTATCAAAAAAATAATGTTGTTTCTGAAGAAGTCAATCGCAAAAATCGGAGGAATTGCATTGAGATCTAAAGCTCCTTTAAATACAAAAGGCATCAGCATTAAGCCAGAACCTGCTTCCATCATTGCACCGTGTATTATCATAATAATCGCGGCAATTTTAAATTTTCTGTTTTTCATTTTAACCTCTTTTATTTATGTGATTTTTTGGAATTAAACTAAAAAGTTTTCAACGGAATATTAACTGCTATGTCTTCTGTAACAGTAAATTTATGTTTTTTGAATTTACCGGGGATTCCTTTACCGTTGTAATTACTTAAGCCTACAGGCTCTTTTGGAATATCCATAAAGCCTGTATCAAGGTTACCGTTCATGTTGATGTCATGACAAAGCATTATAAGATATTCACCGTCTGAAAGATGAGTTTCAAAAGAAATACTGTCAATTTCTGGTTTTAGCTTAAATTCTTGAAAAGCCTTTCTCTTATCATAATTATCTGAAGAGTTATAAATGCATAAAATAATCTGTCCTTCAGAAGATTGAATCTTTGAGATATTGACGGTCACTTTATTCTGTTTGGAAACATCTTCTGCCATAAGCGATAAAGCACACACAAGCTGAATTAAAACAGTTAAAATACTTTTCTTTAAAATATTCATCTTAAATGCTCCTCAATATGCCTAAAAATAGATTTCTTGAATATGCCGATTTTTTCCTGTGTCAATTCGCCTGAAATAAGGTAGCGAGAAAGACAAAAGAAAAAAGGTGAATAAAATTTTTCTGCAGCAAAGGCAGGATCATCACAAGAAATAATTCCTGCATTATTAAATATTGAAAAAACGAATTGCTGAATTTCGAGGGGTTTTTCAAAAAGCCAGAACGAATACATTTGATGAACTTTGGGATTATTCAATTGATCGATACTCAGAATTCGAATAACTTTATTGCAAAAAGGGTCTGTAAGATATCCATCTATATATTCATTCATAATTTTTGGCAAAAGTTTTTCAATTGCCTGTGGGTCTGACATAAGTGCAGGAAATGCAGAACTCATTTTTGCAATAAGCGATTCTGAGTGATTTTCAAATTGTTTAAGAATTTCATTCAGAATTGCTTCTTTATTCTGAAAATGGTAATAAACGGTACTTTCTTTGATATTTACTACTGAGCAAATATCACGGATTGATACTGTTGAAAAGCCCTTTTGAGAAAATAAATTCAGAGCTGCATCTAATATTTCTTCTTTAGTTTTATTCATCCTATTATACCTAACACTAGTTAGAATATAATCTAACAGATGTTAGAATGTCAAGATATTTTTTTTTTGATGATTATTTTATATTAATCTGATGGAATAAAGTAGATAGCGTTTAGTGTGTCAGATAAAGAGAAATTTTTTGAGTGAATCTAGTTCATGTCGCCGATGTCAATAAGCAAATCGAATTTCCATTCAGGCTCGTTTATTGTGAGCATAACTAAATTGCCTATAGAAGTAGCGGTTAATGGTGCTTTGCCTTCAAGCTGATACAAGAACGAATAAATATTAGTTGAGTCCTGGAGAACTGTCACAGCGACGTCGTAGGTCTTGTCTGAAGCTTTGTTAAACAGAAAATAGAAAGTCTCACTTCGGGTTTCGTTATTTGATAAATATTTGCGGTCGCCTGTAATGAGGAAACTTCCGTCGGCAGATTTGCCTGAAGAAAAAATCTCGCGGCATGTAGAAAGCAAGTTATAACCGTTTGCCATAAATCTGATGATTTTAGCTCTGTTCTTGGGTTTTTCATCAAAAGTCTGCGGTTTTTCCTGAATTGAATCAAATACAGGCTTTTCGTTGGCTTCTTTCTGCATGTCTTCAAGCTGGGTTAATATCTGCTGAAGCAGAGTGTTTGTTGTAGCAGAATTATTAGCCTGCGAACTGTTTTTCCCAAGCAGAGAAGAAATTATATCGCCGCTTTCGCCAGTGTTGCCGGAAAAATAGCGTGTAAAATCAGCAAGGCTTGCGGCTGTCAGATAACTTTCATTTTCGCGGGCAGATTTTGTGCCGGTTTTGTCGGCAGTTTGTGCATTTTTGGCAGGCTCGCTTGCAGCAGGTGTATTAGACTGTGAAACTGTCGGAAATGAAGAAAAAGCTGGCATTTCGGGCGAAGATACTGTCGGCATTGTCTGTGCAAAAGCCGGTAAAAAAGCAAAGCAAATAAGTATAATAAAAGCTGAATGTTTCATGTAGTAATTCTACCTTGTAAAATAATGAACCGCAAGCTTTATTTGCAGTGCTTGCAGCGCCTAAACTCAAAACGGCTTGTAATTTCCGCTTAAAGCTAAAAGTGCAAAAATATAAAGGCAGTTGTCATAATAGCGCCTTTTGCCTGTGCGGAGCGGTGTGTGCCAGAAAAGACGGATAAAATGTTCCGCTGTTTTAAGCGCTTCTTTATCAGCTTCTGGATTGGCAAAAATTGCAAGACTTGACTGTGCAAGCGTAACAAGCAGCGCGATAGGGTGCATGACACTGTCTCCGAGCTTTGTGCCGTCAACTTTGTAGATTCCGTAATCGCATGGTGCAATATCTTTGAAGAAGCGCTGTATAGCTTTAATTCTTTCGTAAAGCGGTTTTGTTGTGCCGTTCCACAAGGCATCAAGCCCTACGTTTGCGGCTGTTCTGTATGAATCGCTGTAAAACCAGCCATGGTCGCCCCACGGGCAGTCTAAGACCGGCGACCCGTCAAAGTGTGCATATTCCGGGCTGAAACCTGTGTCGGGGTTCATGCTTTTTTCAAGGTATTCACGGCTTGCTTTTGCGGCTCTTTTCCAAAAATCCCGGTTTTCTGTGTCATATTCAGCAAATAATTCATAGAAATGCGGCAAATGATAAGACGGGTCGCTGTAAGGACAACCAGGCACAAAAAGGATATAGGCGTTTTCGCTGTTCCACATCGGATATTTGTGGGTTAGGCATGTTTTAAGCAGGCTTTTGGCTTCGGCTTCGTAATTGTAGATGCCTGAACCGTTGCCCCATCTTTTTGAAGCGAAGAAAAGTGCCATTGCATAGAATTCTTCGCCGTCTGGTGCGGGGCCGTTTGCGTTCCATTTGCCTTCAAGGCTGCATGACCATGCAAAATAGCCCTTCATTTTGCCTTTAGTCATAAACATGTATTTTTTAGACCAGTTCCAGAGACTGTCAAAAATGTCCTTGCGGTTCATCTGAACAGCCATCATCATGCCGTAAGACATGCCTTCGGTGCGTGCGTCAATGTTGCCGGTGTCTTCCATGCAGCCTAAGTCTTCGGTCTGCTGATGATAGAATCTCTCTTTTGAAGACTGGTCAAAAACTGTGTTCCAGACTTCCTGTATGCGGCTGTCAATTTCAGATTGTGAATAACCTAGTTCTAAAAGCAAATTTCTCATGGCTGAATCCTAATGGAAGATTATTTTCAATTCTATCAGTAAATTTACCCATAAAGGCAAAAAAAAAGCGCAGGCCTAAAAGGTCGTGCGCTTTCTTTGGTTTCAGGCTGCTATTACTGGAGCAATCCCAAAATTGACTGTGGCTGCTGGTTTGCCTGTGCGAGCATTGCAAGACCAGACTGTGTAAGAACCTGGTTCTTTGTGTGCTCAACCATCATTTCAGCCATATCAGTATCGCGGATGCGTGATTCTGCTGCCTGGAGGTTTTCTGCACCAATATCAAGACCTACGATTGTGTATTCGAGACGGTTCTGGTATGCACCGAGGTCAGCACGCTGCTTGTTGATCTTCTTAAGAGCTTCGTCGAGTGTGTTGATTGCGCGGTTAGCATCATCAGGAGTTTCAAGAGAAATAATCTCTTCGTTGCCCAATGTGCGGATACCGAGAGCTGTAGATGTCATTGTGCCGATGAAAGCCTGTGAGCGCTGGTCCATGTTAGCACCAATGTGGAACCACATAGAACCTGTAATTGTATTGTCGCCGTTATCTTTTGCATAACGTCCTGTGAGCATGTTCAAACCGTTGAACTGAGCTGTTGATGCAATGCGGTCAACTTCAGCAACGAGCTGTGAAACTTCAACCTGAATCTGCATGCGGTCTTCTGCTGTGTAGATACCGTTGGCTGACTGTACTGCAAGTTCGCGGATGCGCTGAACAATGTCAGTTGTTTCCTGAAGATAACCTTCAGTTGTCTGAATAAATGAGATAGCGTTCTGTGCGTTTTCTGAAGCTTTATTCAAACCGCGGATCTGTGCACGCATTTTTTCTGAAACAGCCAAACCTGATGCGTCATCGCCTGCACGGTTGATTCTGTAACCAGAAGAAAGTTTTTCCATTGTTTTCTGGTTTGAATTGTTTGTTTCACCTAAAGTTCTGTTAGCAAACATTGCACTAAGGTTGTGATTAATAACCATATTTTTTCTCCCTTCCAAAAAATTTAATGCCTGATACTAATCTATCGGAGAACGGAAATAAGACTTTAGAATTTGTTTGAATATTTTGAAAATCATTAGAAAGGCTTGTCGCTTAGCTTATAAACCGTTAAAATATTCTGCTATGCTGAATCCTACAAATCCGCTGATTGTTCAAAGCGACCGTACAATTTTGCTTGATGTTCATGCACCGCTTGCAGAAGAATGCCGCAACGCGCTCATTCCTTTTGCAGAGCTTGAACGCTCGCCGGAACATCTTCATACATATAGATTAACACCGCTGTCTTTGTGGAATGCCGTTAGCGCCGGTTTTACAGCGGAAGATGCAATTTCAACATTAACTGAATATTCGCGCTTTCCTGTGCCGCAGCCTGTGGAATTCTGGATTAAGGAAACAGCCGGAAAATTCGGCAAGCTTAAAATGACAATCCCGGAAAATGCAGATGCAGCGGTATGCGATTTTCTCTTTCTTGAAACGGCTTCGCTTCCAATTTATAAGGAAATAAATGCCGCAAAGCAGATGAAAGACCTGCTTTCGCCCGACCCTGACGAGAAGAAACTGCGCTTTGTTCTGAAATTGGTCAACCGCGGAATTGTAAAGCAAAAACTCTTGCAGCTCGGCTGGCCGGTTGAAGATTTAGTTCCGCTGCGTGACGGCGAGCCGCTTGAAGTTTCAATGCGCGAAAAATGCCGTTCCGGCGCCAGCCTTAATGTGCGCGACTATCAGAAAAAAGCCGCAGATGCTTTGGTGGGAGACAAAGGCCCCGGAACAGGTTTCGGCACCATTGTGCTTCCATGCGGGGCGGGCAAGACAATCGTCGGCATGGAGATTATGTCGCGCCTTAAGACAAGCACGCTTGTAGTTACTACAAATATTTCGGCCGTTCACCAGTGGATTGCGGAGCTTCTCGACAAGACAAATCTTGAAGAAGACCAGATTGGCGAATACACAGGCGAAGAAAAAGAGATTAAGCCGGTTACAATTGCGACCTATCAGGTTTTAACGTGGCGGCCTGACCCGGATTCGCCTTATCCTCATTTTGACTTGTTCAGAAAACGGAGCTGGGGTTTAATCATTTACGATGAGGTTCATCTGCTGCCTGCGCCTGTTTTCAGAATTACGGCGGAGCTTCAGACTATAAGGCGCGTGGGATTAACGGCAACGCTTATAAGAGAGGATGGCTGCGAGGGGCATGTTTTCAGCCTTGTAGGCCCAAAGCGCTATGATGTTCCCTGGAAAGAGCTTGAAACTTCGGGCTGGATTGCGGAAGCCGAGTGTATTGAAATCCGCATTGATTTGCCCGAGGACAAAGAGATTGAATATGCCGTTGCAAACCAGCGTACAAAGCACAGAATTGCAAGCGACAATGCCTTAAAGCGCGGTGTCGCCAAAAAGCTTATAAATCTCTGCCCCGAAGATAAAATCATTGTAATCGGGCAGTATATAGAACAGCTTGAGATTCTGGCAGGCGAGCTTGGTGCGCCGCTTATAACAGGCAAAACCTCAAATGCAGAGCGCGACAGAATCTACGCGTCTTTCCGTTCTGGCGAAAACCGCATAATTGTAGTTTCTAAAGTAGCCAATTTTGCGATTGATCTGCCTGACGCTTCTATGGCAATTCAAATTTCAGGTACTTTTGGTAGCAGACAGGAAGAGGCGCAGCGTCTTGGGCGGCTTTTAAGACCGAAGAACCGCAAGGCAAGGTTTTTCACGCTGATTACGCGCGGTACAGTTGAAGAAGAATTCGGTATGCACCGCCAGAAGTTTTTGGCTGAACAGGGCTATGATTACCGCATATTAAAGTATGTCGATGACGAAAGTCTGCGTGAAGCAACAGACTTGTAAGGATTTTTGATGGAACAGACTGAACGTGCACAAGCTGTATTGGCGTGGCGTGAATCGCTTGTAACATTAAATGATACGCATTTTTTTGAGCTTCTGCGGATGTATCTTGGCGAAATTAAGACGCCGTACAACAAGCAGAAACTTATAGAAGATTTAAGCGCGTTTTTGCGTAAAGACGAAAACGCCTCTATGATTGTCCGTCTTTTGTCTGCCAACGATATTCTGATACTTTCAGCCATAAAAATACTGAATCTGCCGACACAGGAAAAGCTTTCCCAGTTTTTTTCTACAGATTTTTCTTTTGCGGAATTATATGAGCGGCTGATGAACCTTGAAGAGCGGCTTTTGATTTACCGCAAAACGGAACAGAAGCAGATACGTTTTGTGCTTAATCCGCTGCTTGAGCCTAAGATTGAGCCGCTGCTTTCGGTTTCTGTGCTGATGCCGTCAGGCAGTTTTTCAGGTGCAAGAAGCACAGCATTTGAGCCTTCTTCAATCTTTTTCGCTTCAATTTTTTCGCTGTTTTTCCATTATAAAGACTTATGCAAAAGTGACGGTACGCTTAAAAAAAAGGGCGAAAATCTCATTGTTTCGGTTTTTCCGTTTGTGGAACAGGCGGACGGTAAAGAGATTTTTCAGCTTGTTTTTGACGGCTTAAAAAATTTGCAGCTTTTGGTTCAGCAGGGTGCAGATTATGCGCCAAATATGGAACGCTGGAAGCAGTTTGCGGCTTTAGATGATGCAACGCGTATATGCTATTTGTGTGCGGCTTCGTGCTCGCGCTTTTCAAGCGAAATGCTTTTGAAGCACGCGCAGTTTGTGTTTTCACTTTGCAATTCTGTGCCTCAGGGCGGTTTTTCGTACCCTGTTTTGATGCGGCTTGCTCTGCTGCAAAGCGAAAAAGCCCCGGAGCCGTTTACGCTGAAAAAAGGCAGGCTTGCTTCTCTGCTTGAGGACATAAAGCCCGCAAAAACTGACGTAATTCAAGCTGATAATGATTTGCCGCTTTCGGTTGAGCTTTCTACGGTTGTTAAGCAGATAATAAAGATGAAGCTTCTTGTTGAGTCTGACGGCGTTTTTGTAAGGTCTGAATTTTTTGATATGGCTTTGCAGAACCATAATTCAGATATTAAGGTAGATACGCCTGAAATGTTGAAAGGGCGTCTGTCGCTTAACCCCGATTTTTCTGCTGCGCTTATTCCGGGTGCAGGGCTTCCAGAAATGCTTCCGCTTATGCAGATTTTGTGCATAACCCGTTTTGATACAGTTCCGGTTTTTGAAATTTCAAAGCAGTCTTGCAGCAGCGCATTTGACAGCGGTATGAGCACTGAAGAAATCAAAAAGATTCTTCAAGATGCGTCAGTCTATGAAATTTCGCAGAGCATAGAATTTTCGCTTGAAGAATGGGAACATTCGTATAATTCGGTTGCGCTTTATAAAGGCTATGTGCTCAAAGTAGACAAAGAAAAACGTGCAGTTATTGAAAGCAGCAGAGTACTTAAGCCATATCTGCTTGCAACACTTGCCGAAGGTGTTTATCTTTTTGATTTTATAGACGATGAACAGGCAGGCGAGCTTCTCAAAAAAAGCGGGCTTGAATATATGGGTGCGGTTAAAACTTCTAAGCCTGAACGCCATCCGCTTCCGTTCTCTGCCCTGAAAAACGGCGGAAGTCTTGCAATTAAAGAGCCTGAACAGCAGGCTTTGTCTAAGCGTGAAAGAGACAATCTTTTAAATGCCTTATACGCCGAGCTTGAGAATAAACACCTGCCAGAAGAACAGGCTGACGGCCTGCGCTCAAGAATCCGCAGAAAGATTATAGTCAATGCAAACCAGCTCCGCGGAGAGTCTGTGCGTTTTGAGCGCATTGAGGCGGGCGGCATGGACTTTTTGGGCAAGGTGCACGTCATAGACCATGCAATTTCTACCGGCAGCATGATAGAAATCTCTTTTGACGGAGAAGGCGAGCGGATAGTCGGTACTCCTGTCGGAATTGAAAAAAACGAAGGCGATGCTCTTCTTAAGCTTTGCGTTGAACCGGAAAAGAAAATCAGGACAGTTTCTGTAAGCAGGGCGGGCTTTATAAAACGTATCCGCGGCGCAATATTTAAAGAAATCTAAAGAGGCTTTTATGAGAATGTTGGTTCAATGCGTTGCAAACGCAAATGTTGTTGTTGACGGTGCTGTTATAGGTGAAATCGGAAAAGGTTTTCTTGTCTTTCTTGGTGTTTCAAACGACGATACAAACGAAATTGCTGAAAAAATGGTGAAAAAGCTTTTGGGCTTGCGAGTGTTCAAAGACGAAAACGGAAAGACAAACCTTGCGCTCAAAGATGTCGGCGGAAAAACCCTCGTAATCTCGCAGTTTACGCTTTATGCAGACTGCCGCCGCGGCAACAGACCTGGGTTTGACCGCGCCGGCAAGCAAGATTTTGCAAACAGCATGTATGAGCATGTTCTAAGCCTTATAAAAAAAGAAACTGGCTGCGTTGAACATGGAAAATTCGGCGCAGACATGAAGGTCAGTCTCTTAAACGACGGACCTTTCACTATTTGGCTTGATTCAGATGAGATTTGCAGCGGTGCACTTCGTAAAGCAGAATGCCAGCCGCAACAGACACATTAAGACTGTCAAGTTTGCCGCAAGTTGGAATCGACAAAATAACGTCGCATTTTTCGCGGACAAGGCGGCTCATGCCGGTGCCCTCGCTGCCCATAACAATGGCTACTTTGCCAGAAAAGTTAGCTTCTCCCAAAGGTGAACCGCCCGCGTCAGCGCCGTAAATCCAGAAGCCGTTCTCCTTAAGCTTTTCAAGCGCTCTGCTGAGGTTTGTTACAACTGCCTGCTGAACCCATGCCGCCGCACCCGCACTTGAGCGCATAATTACATCACCCTCGGTTGCACTGTGCCTTTCAGGTATAACTACCAAATCTGCGCCAAACTGGTCGCAAGAGCGGATTATTGCGCCAACATTGTGCGGATCTGTAACAGAATCAAGCAGTACAATGGTTGCATTGTCTTTTTTGCTTATTTCAGCCACAGTCTGTTCAAACTGAACAAAATTCTGAACAGCCTGCTGACCGCCTTCAATAATAAGAACTATGCCGCGGTGGTCTTGTGCTGTTTCAGAAAGTTCCGCTGTAAGACGGTCAAGCTCTGCCATTGTAGTTTCTTTGGCAGGTATATTGCGCTTTTTTGCGTCCTCAAGAATTTTTTTAATGCGCGGACCGGGCTTTGCATATTCAATATGCGGTTTTGCTCCGTCTGCCGTACATTTTGCAGAGCGCATCATTTCTTCAACAGCATGAAAACCTGTAATTATCTGCATAGTATTCCTTTATTTCAGTTTTATTGGTGATAAATTAGCGGCCGCAGCACTGCTTGTATTTTTTGCCTGAACCGCATGGGCATTTTTCGTTTCTGCCGATTTTTCTGCCTTCTCTGTGGACTGTTTCAGTGCTTAGATAACCGTCAGAATAAACCCAAGTACCGTCGATTTTCTTGAAATTTGCGGTTTCGTGGTGTATGTCGCGGATGCCTTTTCTTGTGTAGTCGGCTGTAAACTCAACAACACCTTCTGTATCGTTTTCTCCGCCTTTTTCTGTGCGGATAATCTTAAGTCCGTTCCAGATTGATTCTTCGCTCCACTTGCGGGTTTCTTCCATGTCAATTTCGTTATCTTCAGTTTCGCGTATGCATGAATCTGCAATGTAGTTTATTTCGTGTTTTACATAAGCTGAATAACGGCTGCGCATCAAAGCTTCTGCGGTAAGGGCTTTTGCTTTTCCCTTAATGATTGGTTCACAACATTCGCTGTATTTTTTCTTTGAACCACATGGGCATAATGTTCCGTCCATAATAACCTCCTGCGCGTCGCGCATTTTTTGAGATTATAGCAGAATCTTCTTAACATGTACACGAGCAATAAATGTAATTAGTTATGTAAAATTGATTAAGCTGCTTTTAGAAGTGCCGATAATAAAATGTGGCTGCGCTTCATTTTTAAAAAACAATCTAATCTGCACAGCATTTGGTTTATGCGAATATTAAAATTTCATAGTTTGGTTTTAGTTTGTCTTTATTCTGTGTTTTGCCTGGCATTTCTGTTTGTTTCTCATGCACTTTTTGCTGTTCAGACGGAAAACAAGGCCGAAGAAGCGGATCAGCCTGTGGAAATTACCGAGCCAGTATACGGTCCGGTTACCGAAGAAGAATCCATAAAAGAGCAGGAAGCCCTTCAGGCGGCAGAACCTGTAATTCCTGACGAAGATTTAGCCCTTCATTTTTTAAGCTCTTACGACCCCATTATGATGAACAGCGACGTAATGGCTTTTTACGGTCATCCGAATGCCGCCTCAATGGGAATTATCGGACAGTATTCGCTTGAGGACCTTGAGCCGCTTCTGCTTAAATTTGCCGCAGACTATGACGCTGTAAACGGCACAAGAACCGTTACTCCGGCATTGTACTTGATTTTCGGTACATGCTGGCCTGAAGGCGAAATCGGCTATTTGAACAGCGAAACATGCAAAAAATATATTGATTATGCTGCAGAGCGTGGCTGGCTTGTGTTCTTAGACCACCAGATTGGCAAATACTCCGTAGAATACGCTACAAAAAGGCTTTTGCCGTATCTTCAGTATGAAAACGTGCATCTTGCGCTTGACCCTGAATGGCGCACAACTAAGCCTATGCAGGAAATCGGCTGGGTTACAGCCGAAGAAGTGAATAAAGCCCAGCAGATGATACAAGACTATCTTGTTGAGAACAATCTTCCCGGCAAGCGTATGCTCGTCATTCATCAGTTTAAGCCCTGGATGATAAGCCGCCGTTCAGAAGTCCGCTCTAATTTTGAGCGGGTCAATCTTGTTCATTGTGCTGACGGCTTTGGAACACCGGCTCAAAAGAAAGATTCTTATGCTGCAAACGCAGAAGCTAAAAACATTCCGCTTAAATCGTTCAAGCTCTTTACAAAGCCGGTTATTGCAGGCGCAGGCTACGACACACCGATGATGACGCCCGAAGAAGTGCTTGCGCTTGAACCGCGTCCTTATCTTATAATGCTTCAATAATTAAAGAATCAGCATACCCCTTGAAATAAAACGAAACTTCTCTATAATAATGAACAGATAACATCAAAGAACTAGAAAATTTTTACTAACCCAAAAGATGCGGTGATTTTAGAAAATCTGGCGGCGGTCTGATGGGAAAGGGGAATTATTATGGAAACAACCGAAACAAAGGTTGCTTTAATCGGCATTGTAGTTTCTAACTTAGATGCTGTGGATAAGCTTAACCGACTTCTTCATGAATACGGCGAATACATAATCGGCCGTATGGGCATTCCTTACAAAAAAGAAAATATCTCTTTAATAAGTGTTGCAATTGATGCGCCGCAGGACAAGATTAATGCTTTAAGCGGAAAGCTTGGGGCAATTGACGGCATCAGCGCAAAAACTGTCTTTCCGAATAAATAACGACAGGCTCGGCTATTCTTATAGACACTTATTCAACAAGCACATTTCGCATTTATATTAATGGAGGAAAATTATGAGTTATAATGTAATGTCAAATAAAGCAGAAGAATTTATCAACGATGAGGAAATTCTTGAAACACTTGATTATGCTGAAAAACACAAAACAGACGAAAAACTGATTAACAGTATTCTGGAAGAAGCTGCAAAATGTAACGGAGTTAATCACCGTGAGGCAGCGGTTCTGCTTGCCTGCGAAGTTCCTGAATTAAATCAGAAAATCGAAAACCTTGCAAAAGAAATCAAGCTTAAGTTTTACGGCAACCGCATTGTTTTGTTTGCGCCGCTTTATCTTTCAAATTACTGTATAAACGGCTGTACTTATTGTCCTTATCATGGAACAAACCGCCACATTCCGCGCAAAAAGCTTACTCAGGAAGAAATTCGCGCCGAAGTAATTGCACTTCAGAATATGGGACACAAGCGCCTTGCTATTGAAGCTGGCGAAGACCCAAAAAACAATCCTATTGAGTACATAATAGACTCAATCAAGACTATTTATTCAATTAAGCACAAAAACGGCGCAATCCGCCGTGTAAACGTAAATATTGCGGCAACAACTGTAGAAAACTACACACGCCTCAAAAATGCCGAAATCGGAACATACATTCTGTTTCAGGAAACCTACAACAAAAAACGCTACGAACAGCTTCACCCGACAGGCCCGAAATCAGATTATGCCTACCACACAGAAGCAATGGACCGCGCAATGGACGGCGGAATTGATGATGTTGGCTGCGGCGTTCTTTACGGCCTTGGCACATACAAATACGAGTTTGTCGGTCAGCTTATGCACGCCGAGCATCTTGAAGCTGCAAAGGGTTGTGGCCCGCATACAATCTCTGTACCAAGACTCCGCGCTGCGGACGGCATAGACCCGGCGCTTTTCCCGGATGCAATTGATGATGAAACCTTTGCCAAAATTGTAGCTTGTATCAGAATTGCAGTTCCGTATACCGGCATGATTGTTTCTACCCGCGAGTCACAGAAAAGCCGCGAAAGAGTGCTTGCTCTTGGTGTAAGCCAGATTAGCGGTGGCAGCCGAACCAGCGTCGGCGGCTATTGCGAAGAAGAACGTCCCGAAGATACTGCCCAGTTTGATGTAAGCGACCGCCGTACTCTTGATGAAGTTATAAACTGGCTTATGAGAATGAACTATGTTCCTTCGTTCTGTACTGCATGTTACCGTGCAGGAAGAACCGGCGATAGATTTATGTCGCTTGTAAAATCTGGTCAGATTGCAAACTGCTGCCACCCGAATGCGCTTATGACTCTTAAGGAATATCTTGAAGATTACGCATCTCCTGATACAAAGCAGCTTGGCGACAAGCTTATTGAAAAAGAACTCCTGACAATTCCGAACGAGCTTGTGCGCGAGCGCTGCGTTCAATATCTTAAAGAAGAAGTAAACGGCAAGCGCGACTTCAGATTCTAGGAGGCGTCATGGAAGCTACAAAAGGACAGAGACTTCACATCGGCATTTTCGGAAACACAAACAGCGGAAAATCTACGCTGATGAATATGCTTGTGGGTCAGGACTATTCGATTGTGTCCGAAGTTTCGGGCACAACGACAGATTCGGTTCAAAAAAGCATGGAGCTTCCTGATATAGGTCCTGCTGTGTTTATTGATACAGCAGGTTTCAATGACAAGACAGAGCTTGGCAAAAAACGGCTTGCAAAAACCTATGATGCGCTTGCAAAATGCGATGTGGTCATTGCTGTTATTTCCAGTGAAGAACTGAAAGAAGCAGATAACGCTACCGCATCAGAAAAAATCCTTCAGACGGAAGGCTTTCAAAAGCTCATTCAAAGCGGCAAGCCGGTTATCTGGGTAATTACAAAGGCAAAGGCTGATGAAAAACCTGCGCTTCAAAAGGCAGAGCTTTTCAAAAACAATCAGCCGGTTTTTGTAGATTCTGCATCAGGCAAAAACAGCGAAGCTAAAAAAGCCATATTGTCTGCAATCAAAAACAGAATTCCAGATGATTTTTACAGCACATCACTTACCGAGAAATACTGCAAACCCGGCGACAATGTGCTGCTCGTTATGCCGCAGGACAGCCAGGCGCCAAAGGGCAGGCTCATCTTACCTCAGGTTCAGACAATCCGTGATTTGCTTGACCGTAAGGTTTGCATTCACTGCTGTACGCAGAACACTTTTTTGCAGACAATAGACTCTCTCAAAAATCCGCCGGATCTTATAATCACCGATTCTCAGATTTTTCCATTTGTGAATGACAACAAGCCTGCAAGCTCTAAGCTGACGTCTTTTTCAATTTTAATGGCGGCGTACAAAGGTGACATAGAGCTTTTTGTTCAGGGCGCAAAAGCCTTAAAAACGCTAAGCGACAATTCCCGCGTTCTTATTGCTGAAGCATGTACCCACGCACCGGCAAACGAAGACATTGGCACAGTTAAAATTCCGGCGATGCTCAAAAAAATAGCTCCAAAAATCCAGATAGATTTTGTGCGTGGCACAGACTTCCCCGAAACATCAGCCGAGCTTCAAAAATACGATTTAATCATTCATTGTGGTGCGTGCATGTTTAACAAGCCCTACGTGCTTCAGCGCCAGCAGAATGCAAAGGCCGCCGCTGTTCCAATGACAAACTACGGAGTTGCAATTGCAGAATTAAACGGAATCTTGGACTGTTTATACCGTTAGGAAATTTCTTGCTCTGAAAGGTTTTTATCGATAAATTTTGGATTAATCCCGCAAATTTCTGCATAAATACTGAATAAAATGCAAAAATATTGCATGAATATGCAAATTTTGATTGCCAGAATACTTCATTTTTTGTACACTCAAAGGTATACGCCGGTCTTTTGCCGGGATTCCCATTCGTTGGAGAAAGAAAAATGTATACAATTCTTGAAAAGCGGCAACTCTCTGCCGATGTTTTTTATTTCAAGGTTAGTGCCCCGGATATTGCCCGCAACCGTAAGGCAGGTCAATTCGTTTTGGTTCAGCTTGACCTTGAATACGGAGAGCGTATTCCGCTCACAATTGCAGACGCAAATGCAGAAGAAGGCTGGATTGCTCTTGTATTCCAGGCTGTAGGTGCGACTACACTTAAATTGTCTAAAAAGCAGAAAGGTGATGAACTGGCGGCAATTTTAGGTCCGCTCGGAAATCCGACACATATCGAAAAAAAAGACGGTCCTGTTGTTGTAGTCGGTGGTGGTATTGGTGTTGCACCTTGTTATCCGATTGTTAAGGCTCATAAAGCAGTCGGAAACAAAGTAATTATGGTTATTGCAGCACGTACAAAAGACCTTTTGATTTTTGTCGATGAAATGAAAGCTGTAGCTGACGAAGTTATCATTATGACTGATGACGGTTCAGCCGGAAGAAAAGGTGTTTCAACAGTTCCTCTTAAGGAAATCTGTGAATCACAGTGCCCGCCTGCAGAAGTTGTAGCAATCGGCCCTCCAATTATGATGAAATTCTGTGCTGCAACAACAAAGGAATACAATGTTCCTACAACAGTATCACTTAATACAATCATGATTGACGGTACTGGTATGTGTGGAGGTTGCCGCGTTTCAATCGGCGGAAAGACAAAGTTTGTCTGCGTTGACGGCCCTGAATTTGACGGACACCTTGTTGACTGGGACAATATGATGATGCGCATGAAGTCATTCAAAGAGCGCGAAACAGAAGATTTCCACAAATGCAAGATGGAAGCTCAGGCGGATGCTCTTGCAGCAGGGGAGAAAAAATAATGTCTGAATATATTGATTTTAAAACACTTGATGAATCAGCAAAAACTGAATATGCAAAGATTCAGGGAAAAACACTTTCTCCAAAAGACCGTATGGCAATACCTCAGCAGATTATGCCGACAGGCGAACCGAAAGAACGTGCACGCCAGATGACGGAAGTTGCACTCGGCTACACAAAAGAGCAGGCAATCGTTGAAGCAAACCGCTGTCTGCAGTGCAAGAACCAGCCTTGTGTTTCTGGTTGTCCTGTAAATGTACCGATTCCGGCTTTTATTGCAGAAGTTGCAAAAGGCGAATTCAAAAAAGCTGTTGACATTATCAAGACAGCGAATCTTCTGCCTGCAATCTGTGGCCGCGTTTGTCCGCAGGAAAAGCAGTGCCAGGGTCAGTGTACTGTAGGAAAAACCTACAAAGACGCAGAAAAAGCTGTTTCAATCGGTCGTCTCGAAAGATTCGTTGCAGATTTCGAGCGCAACAACAATTTGCAGACTGTTCCGCAGGTTGCAGCCCCTACAGGCAAAAAAGTAGCCGTTGTAGGTTCCGGCCCTGCCGGTCTTACAGTAGCGGCAGATGTTCGCCGCGCAGGCCACGACGTAACAGTTTTTGAAGCTTTCCACAAGTCGGGCGGTGTTATGGTCTACGGTATTCCTGAATTCCGTCTGCCGAAAGCTATTGTTGCAAAAGAAATTGAAATGCTCAAAAAAATGGGCGTTGAATTCAGAACAAACTATCTGGTTGGCCGCACAGGCACATTGCTTCAGCTTTTAAAAGAGCATGGTTACGATGCAGCATTTATCGGAACTGGTGCAGGTTTGCCAAAGTTTATGAATATCGAAGGCGAAAACCTTATCGGTGTTTTCAGTGCAAACGAATATTTGACACGCGCCAACCTTATGAAGGCTTATGACACAGAAAAAGCATGTACACCTTTGTACAAGGCAAATCATGTTGTAGTTGTCGGCGGCGGAAACGTAGCAATGGATGCTGCCCGCATGGGTTACCGTCTTGGTGCTGAAAAAGTAGACATTGTTTACCGCCGTACAAGAGCAGAAATGCCTGCCCGCCGTGAAGAAGTTGCTCACGCCGAGGAAGAAGGCGTAAATTTCAGATTCCTTGAAAACCCTGTAAAGATTAACGGCGACGAGAACGGCCGCGTTAAGAGCGTTACAGTGCTTTCTTATGAGCTTGGTGAACCTGATGCTTCTGGCAGAAGAAGCCCTGTTGCAATCGAAGGCAGTGAGCACGACATTGAGTGTGATGCTGTAATTGTTGCACTTGGCAACGGCTCTAACCCGCTTATGGTTAAGACAACACCGGGCTTGAATGCAGACAGCAAGGGTCACATCACCGTAAACGAAGGTGCAATGACATCAATTGACGGCGTATGGGCCGGCGGTGACATTGTTCTTGGTGCTGCAACTGTTATTCTTGCAATGGGCGAAGGCCGCAAAGCTGCCCGCGGTATCAATGAATATCTTGCAAAGAAATAAATAGCTGAAAACCGGCTAAAAGCAAAAAAAGCATCTTCTATACAGAAGGTGCTTTTTTTATTTATTGTGTTATAATTAATCCATGACCGACTTAGAACTCAAAACCCTAAAAGACAATCTCTGGCATGCTGCCGACGTACTCCGAGCAGGCGCCCACTTAGCCGCAAACAAATACGGACAGCCAATCTTAGGCCTTATCTTCCTGCGTTATGCAGACATTCTTTATAAACAGCACAAAGCCGAAATCGAAGCAGAATACAATAAATCAAAAGGCACTCGTGCCGAAAAAACAATAAAAGAAATCTCAATCAAACACTGCGGCTTTTATCTCCCGCCAGAAGCTTATTACACAACAATAAACGACGCTCCCGATGACGCAAACAAAGCAACACTCGTTAAAAAGGCGATGGAAGCCATAGAACGCGAAAACGAAAAGATGGACGGCGTTCTTCCAAAAGAAGTGTACGGCCAGCTCGTACCAGAAGAAGAACCTGAACTCCTTTCAAACATCATGCGCATCTTCATGGATATTCCCGAAAATATCAGCGTAGACCTTTTCGGCGAAATCTATGAATTCTTCCTTGGCGAGTTTGCCCTTCAGGAAGGAAAAGACGGCGGAACCTTCTATACGCCTGCAACCGTTGTCCGCTATATGGTAGAAGTGCTCCAGCCTCAAAACGGCGAAAAGAAAATCTTAGACCCTGCCTGCGGTTCTGGCGGTATGTTTGTTCAGGCAGCCCGCTTTATGCACCGCCACAACAAAGAAGAAAACGAAGTAATGAAGTTCCGCTGCTACGGAGTAGAAAAAGAACCCGATACAGTAAAACTTGCAAAAATGAATCTTCTTCTAAATAACGTGCGCGGCGAAATTGTAGAAGCAAACTCCTTTTATTCAGACCCGCATAACGCAGTAGGAAACTTTGATTACGTAATGGCAAATCCGCCGTTCAATGTAGACGAAGTTGTTTACGACAAAGTAAAAGACGATCCGCGCTTTAATATCTACGGCGTTCCAAAAAACAAATCAAAAACCGCCAAAAAAGGAAGCGACAAAAAAGAAACCGTTCCAAACGCAAACTATCTCTGGATAAACTATTTTGCAAGCTCGCTTAACGCAACAGGAAAAGCAGCCCTCGTTATGGCAAACTCTGCAAGCGATGCAGGCGGCTCAGAACTTGAAATCCGCAAAAAGATGATAGAAGAAGGAATCATCAGCCAGATGGTAACGCTTCCAAGCAATATGTTCTCGTCGGTTACGCTTCCTGCAACCCTGTGGTTTTTCGATAAACAGAAAACACAAGATCCGCAGAAAAAAGACAAAATCCTTTTTATAGATGCCCGCTCAATTTTTACACAGGTAGACCGCGCGCACAGAAAGTTCAGCGACGAGCAGATTAAAAATCTCGGCATAATCACAAGACTTTACGATGGCGACACACAGGCTTTCAAAGCCCTTATTGCAGAATACGAAGCCGCCAAAAAATCCGCTCCTCAAGCCAGCGACGACAAAGAAATCAAAACAAAAGCCTACTGGCAGACACAGATAGACTGGCTCACAGAACGCTTCCCGAACGGTACCTACAACGACGTAATTGGTTTGTGCAAGGCCGCCAGCATAGAAGGCGAAGACGGCATCCGCGACCAGGATTATTCCCTCAACGCCGGCCGCTATGTTGGTGTTGTCATCGAAGACGACGGAATGACCGAACAGGAGTTCAAAGACAAAATGCTCGGTCTCAACACGGAGCTTACCACTTTGAGCAAAGAAGCCGCCGACCTCGAAAAACAGATTGCGGCAAACTTGAAGGAGTTGTTTGAATAAGGAGACTCTATCTGGGTTTTGATGTCACAAATTGTGACCGGTTCAAGCTGTGAAAAAAATGGAGAATTGAGAAGTGGAAACAAAAAACAATACTGAACTTGCCGTAAAAACAATAGAATCAAAAATCCTCACTATAAGAAATCAGCAGGTTATGATAGACCGAGACCTGGCAGAACTTTATGAAATTGAAACTCGTGTTTTGAATCAGGCTGTAAAACGAAACATTGAGCGTTTTCCTGAAGATTTCATGTTTCAACTGAGTGATGAAGAGTTTGAAAATTGGAAATCACAATTTGTGACCTCCAATTCTGATGAAAACTTGAAATCACAAATTGTGACATCAAGTTGGGGCGGTGTTAGAAAACTTCCTTATGCCTTTACTGAACAAGGCGTTGCAATGCTTTCTTCTGTTCTGAAAAGTGCTGTTGCCGTTGATGTAAATATTCAGATTATGAGAGCTTTTGTCTCTATGAGGCATTTTTTGCAGGGAAATGCTCAGATTTTTGCAGAACTAAAGAGTCTCAGGCAGCACCAGATTGAATCAGATATTCATCAAAAAGAAACAGATAAAAAAGTTGAAGAGTTATTCGCACTGATAGACAAATATAATGTAAATGACACTCAGGGCATTTTCTTTCAGGGACAGATTTTTGACGCTTATTCAAAATTCGAGTCGTTTATTGCTCAGGCAAAAAAAGAAATCATTCTGATAGACAGCTATGTAGACCTGACAGTTTTGGACAGGCTTTCAAAGAAAAAGAAAGGCGTAAATATAACGATTTACACTGACCCAAAAACAAAACTGACTGCACAGGACGTGCAGAAGTTCAACGCACAATATCCGACTTTGACGGTGAAGCACACAACAAAAATGCACGACCGCTTTTTGATTGTTGACAATAAAACACTTTATCACATTGGAGCATCGCTAAAAGATTTAGGAAAGAAGTGCTTTGCGTTTGAACTCTTGGATGCATCTCTGATTGCGGCGATTTTGCAGAATGTGTGAGAAGATAATTAGGGCGTTCCCTGCCTTACGGCAGGTCGGGCTTTTCGGGGTTTCGCTATCGCTTCATTCTCGCTTCGCGAGAACGGCTAACGCCGCCCCTACAATCCCTAACGCATGAAAGCTCGCAGGCGGGCAAGAAAAAAAAAACTGTCATCTCGAACTTGTTTCGGGATCTATAATAAAGTGGAATGGTAATGATGGAAAAACTTGGTGAGTATTGCAAAATTATTTCAGGATACGCATTTAAATCAACTGATTTAGCAAATGGAACGGAGATTCCTGTTATCAAAATTGGAAATATCAGTAATGGAAATGATGTAATTCTAGATAATTCAACACAATATGTTTCAAAAGAATTTTTATCAATTGATGAAAAATATCATGTCAAAAAAGGTGATGTATTAATTTCTTTAACAGGAAGCCATATAAATCAACCAAATTCAATGGTTGGTAGAAGTTGCAGAAATTTTAGTGATACAGAGTTTTTATTAAATCAACGTGCTGGAAAAGTTCTTCCAAATAAAAAGGCCGATAAAAATTATCTGTATTATTTATTAAATACGGAATCATTTAAGTATTCTATTTGTAATCGAGCTTATGGAGCTGCTAATCAAGCAAATGTGAGCCCATCCGATATTGAAAATATAAAATGGACTTTTCCCCCTCTCCCCACCCAGCAAAAAATCGCTTCAATCTTGTCCTGCTACGATAACCTCATACAAAACTACAAAAAGCAGATAGAAGCCCTGCAGACCGCCGCCAGCGAACTCTACAAAGAATGGTTCGTCCGCTTCCGCTT
>JAGAAX010000038.1 GCA_017614995.1 Spirochaetaceae bacterium | reverse complement strand
GCCGTTTCAATTATTCTTCTTTCGTATATTCTTTGATACCCGTTTTCCTGTCTTATATTTAAGAATTTTCTCATTTCCCCACCTGGGAAAATTCTATCCTTTTTCTTAGATTTTAAAAAGTGTCTTAAGTTGATGATGTTATACCGCGCTATGCACTGTTTGTTGTATGGAAACTATATACATGTCGCTACGCGACACAACAAACAGGGCATTTTTGAACCACATTCAGCTCCCTCGTACCTATGTGCACCCAGCCTAAATGAGCGTGCATTGTACATATGCTTTCAAGCTTCATCTAGAATTGTAAAATCTTTAAGAATTTCCGCTGAAAAGTACAAAAAAAACAATACTTTAATGATATTAATGCGGAGGTACTTATGAGTTACATAAAACCGTTTGAAGAACTCTGCTTTTATGATGATTTAATGTTCGTGTTTCGCATTGAGATTTATTCATAACTTTGGTCTTATCAAGCGAAACGACCAAGTTTTCGTAACCGAAAACTTGATAGCGAACTTAGCAACCGTTGTAAATTCGTTACAAGATTCCGTAAGGAATCTTGGCGTTTTGCTCGATAAGACTAATTCCAAAGATTAAGCTACTGCAAAACGCTAATCTTTTTATGCCGGTTCGACCCTTTCAAAAAAGGTATTCCGTGCTATACTGTACGGAGAACGTGCAAAGAAGATTCATCAGTATTTGTTGACGATGCCGCAACCGTTAAGATTTTCAACTGCACGGCTCATGAAAAAATCGAGAACGAAAGCTTAAAAGCTTTCCTCAAATTTGTGCAGACAAACACAGCAGAATCAGATTTTACGCGGAGGCTTGATGACATGGTTGAAACACAGAAGAAAGTAGAAGAATTGAAGAAGGTCTATCTTTCATGGAGCTTGCATGACAGCGACGTGCGCCGCGAAGGCAGAAAAGAAGGAATTGCCATCGGAGAGGAACGCGCCAAGCTTGATGATGCGCGGAATATGATTTTGAAGAATGTCGGTACTATAGAGCAAATTGCTGAAATTACCGGTCTTCCACTCGAAAAAATACGTGAACTAGCGGAAGAATAACTCTTTTCGCAACAGATTATTCTACAAATGAATAACGGCAACTTGCCGTTTAGTGTTTTTGCTGAAAAATGAGAAACGGCATTTTGCCGTTTGGTGTTTTCGTTGAAAAACGAGAAACGGCATTTTGCCGTTTGGTGTTTTTGCTAAAAACCGAGGAACGGCAATTTGCCGTTTGCTGTTTTTGGTGAAAAACGAGGAACGGCAGCTTGCCGTTTGCTGTTTTTGGTGAAAAACGAGGAACGGCAGCTTGCCGTTTGCTGTTTTTGGTGAAAAACGAGGAACGGCAGCTTGCCGTTTGCTGTTTTTCTTTTCGCAGCAGCTTAATCTACCTCTTTTCGCAATAGCCTAATCTAAGAATAAAGTCCATCCGGCGAAACTCTTTTCGCGACAGCCTAATCTACAGAAAAAGCCCAATCGGCGAAAAGTGTCTGTTTTTGCGAGCAAAAACAGACAGCCTTTGTAGAGCAAAAACAGACAGCAATTGCACACTGCTGCACTCATTAGTCCATATACAGCAGCCACAAAAGCGCGCCTTTGCACAACTTATTTGTAAAATCTTTAAGAATTTCCGCAAATTGGTACAGAAAAAACGAATTTCTTATAGATAGTCATTGTGAAATTCATTTTTAAGGAGCTTCATAATGAAATCAGTTGATGATTTAACTTTCACCGACGACTACATGTTCGGTGCAATAATGCAGAATGAGGAAATCTGTAAAGGAGTTATCGAACGCCTTCTGCACATCAAAGTTGAAAAGCTTGAGCTTATAACGCTGCAAAAAGACATTTCGCCGTACTACGAAACGCGTGGTGTGCGGTTTGATGTGTACGTCAAAGACTCGGACAAAATCTACGATATTGAAATGCAAAACAGGGAATACCAGGAAATTGAGAAGCGGTCGCGCTACTACCAGACGATGATGGATATGGATCTGCTTGCAAAAGGAGCAAGCTTTAAAGAGCTTAAAGAAAGTTACGTTATATTCATCTGCAAAGGCGATCCGTTCAAACTTGGAGAACCATGCTATCAGACAAAGACAATCTTTGAGCACCACCCTGAAAAAATCTTCGATGACAAAACGCATAAAGTCTTTTATAATGCAAGTGCATACAAGAAAGAGACCGACCCGGAACTCTACGCTTTTCTTCAATATGTCAGTACAAATATTCCCGAGGACGATTTCACAAGCGAAATCTTTGATAAGGTTGAAGCCAACAAACGGGACGAAAAATTCAGGAGCGAGTATATGAGATGTAATATCCACGATTTTGATAAACTCGAAGAAGGCAAAGAAATAGGTATTGCAATTGGCAAAGAGGAAGGCCTTGCCATCGGAGAAAAACGTGGAGAAGAACGTGCCAAGTTTGAAGCTGCGCGGAATTTTCTCATGGAAAATATTCCTGAAAATGTGATAGCGCGTTGCACCGGTCTACCAGTCGAAAAAGTACGTGAACTTGCTGAAGAACTACAATCAAAAGCTTAATACCCCGTCCATGCGGAGCAAAACCCGCACAGCCTGTGTACACGTGCCCCCATTAGTCCATGTACAGCCGCCCCAAAAGAGCGTGCCATAGTGCACAGCCCCATGTTTGGGGCGTGTACACTGTGACTGTCTTAGTTTGATACTCTCTTAAATGTAAGAGTTAGCTCCCCTTCATTATCAAGATAATCTTCGTGAGAGACTTTACATCTTATTGTTACAGCAGACCCGCTTGTAGAAATTCTAGTAAAACTAGAGAACATTTCATCAAGATATGCACGTACACTATTCGTATTTCCCCAACCGCTTAAACCGCCGCCGCTCCAGCTCTTTATTGCACCGCTAGGTAAAGATGCAGAGACATCAATTGCCCATGGATAATGTCTGCCAGAACTGTAATTATCCCAAAACATCTGGGTTACTTTGTAAGAATTAGTAGCGTAGCTATCTAAATTAGGTGAAACAGTTACTCTTATTGTAGGTTTAGAAAGCTGTTGTGTTGGTTTATATATTTTTACCGTCTTATTATTGGTCTTCCATTCAGTTTCAGGCAGACTGTCAACACCAACTTTACAGGTTGCAGTAATACTCTTTGCTGCAGTCTTAGAAGTCGGAATAGTTGCAGATGTGAAACCGAGATCTGCAAGACTTACATTAAGAACCCTTGTTGTTGTTTCTGTTGTATACAGCGTTCCGTCTGCTTTTGTAATTGACCAGCTATAAGTTACGCCAGAAGGTATATTCGAAGGATTTACAGTAAATGTACAGTTTCCTGTGTCTGTGTTGAGTTTATATGTACCTGCCATTGAAGAAATTTCAGTTGTGTTAGACGGTCCGCTAAAATTTACCGTAATATCAGGAATTGTAATCTTATAAACTGAAATATCCGTAGTTTCACTGATACCAGGCGAAACTTGGGCTGCTACCGCTGAGTCAGGGTGGCTTATGTTACAGGTTATGGTAACATCTGTCGCCGTACCTGAAGTTGTTCCTATTGTAGATGCAATTCCCATAGCGGTGGCACTTGCCTTACAAGTAGCGGTTGTCTGTCCTGAAATAACATTTCCGTTTGCTTTCCATACAAAGACTGTTCCGTTCGGGAAATCTGCACCGCCTGCTGCAACAGCTTCAAATGTAAATTCATCAGACAGGTTGAAAAGACCATACGGAGATGTTGTTCCTACAACAGCAGTTGGCGCAGTTGTGCTCAACGTAAACGACGGCAGTGTAGGTTTTTTATACACAGACATTGTGTTATCCGTTCCGGCTTTGTCTGCCGGTGTTCCGCTATTTTTTGCCGTACAGCTGACGGTTATGCCAGTCTTTGTGGCTGTAGACGTACCTATGTTGCTATCACTTATTCCGAGGTCAGCAAGAGAAACCTGACAGGTATTAGTGCTGTCAGCTGAATAAGTTCTGGTAACTGGTGAACAGCCGTCCGCCTTAATTGTCCATACAAGGTCTGTTCCTGTAGGGAATGTTGCGCCTGCCGGTGTCGCAGTAAAGGTGAACGCGTTTGCAAAATCCGTCATTGAATAGATACGGTTTGCCAGATCGGTGCCTGTTGAGTCTATACCGTCAGTCGGCGGAGTAATGCTTATTGTAAATGCCGGAAGCGTCAGACGGAAAATCTTCACAGATGCGTCTGTTCCAGGCACATCTGCCGCGGCGTCGTCATGCATTGCCGTACACTTAACGGTTATAGTCTTTGCGTCGGCTGCATTTGTGCCCATTGTGGTGTCGTTCAGTCCCAACGTTGTTGGTGCTGCATAACATGAGGTAGACGTTATAGCGTTCGGGTCGTATTTAAGAGTTGAGTCTACATATACCTTCCATTTAAACTTTGTTCCTGCCGGGAACGATGCGCCGCCTGACGGTACTGCTTTAAACTCGAATGAATTTGAACTGCTTTTAAGCGCATAGACTTTCGGACTTGCGTTTATATCACTGCTATTTGAATCATAATATCCAGAGTTAAGATCTTCAATGCTTATCGTAAATGCCGGAATCACAGGCTGCTTAAAGAGTCTTATGGTTCTTACTACAGGCACTATTGAGCCGCTCGGACGGGTAACAACGCACTTAACTTCTACCTCAGTTGCGTTTGTCTTATTTGTTCCGATAGAGGTTTCGTCAAGTCCAAGCAGTGTAGGCGTTGCGTTGCTGAACGATGATGATGTCTCACCGCTGACGGGGTTTCCGTCCACATACCACTGGAAGTCTGCTGTCAGCGGCGAGCCGTTTTCTTCTGTAACACTAAAGCTGAACGGATTCGTCATGTTTGCAATCTTGTATGTATCAGCCGGTGTACTGTAAGACGTTGCACCGTTAGCAGTGCCTACGCTTATCTTGCACGGTTGCTCTTTATAAAGAGAGATTGTCTTGGTGTCGTTCGGCGTGTTCACAGCGTCAGCGTGGCTTATTGTACAAGATATGTTCCATGCTGTCGGCGAAGCATAAATTGTAGATATGCCGCCCACTTCACTTGGGTTTACGGTCACTGTCTCACCGATCTTTGTTGTTGAACCGCCCGAAGCGTTGGTAATAGTCCAGCTTACCGTTGTTCCAGCCGGGAACGCCGCCGCCGGTGCTGCAGGAGTTGCTGTAAGGCTGAACGGGTCGGTAACGCTCGTAATTGCATAAAGATCTGTTACGCCTGTAACTGGTATTGCGCTAGAAGGTTCATCTACACTTATGCTGAATGTCGGCAGTGTAATCTTCTGGTAGACTTTTACAGTCTTTGTAGCTGCTGCCGTCGGCTCGCCCGGTATCTCGATAATACAAGAAACATTGAGAGCTGTGGCATTAGTTGCGTTTGAACCGACTGCGCTCATGCTGAGAGAACTTGGGCTTGCAGAGCAAGTCTCTGGTGTTGTGCCGCTGACAGGCGTTCCGTTTATCTGCCATGAGATGTTTGTTCCGTCAGGGAAACTTGAGCCGTCAGTAAGCGCAACGGCAAAATTGAAGGAATCTGTTAATGCACTGATTTCATATACATCGCTGCCCTGACTTGTTATGCCTGTGCCCGCCGGTGAAACGCTTATAGTGCAGTCAGGAGCATTATAGACAGGCGTAAGCGTAATGTCGCCACGCACACCGCTTACATGGCTGCCGTTGTGCATGGTTCCGTCTGAACAAAGCCAGCCTGCCATGTTGTCTGTTGTGTGTGCAGAAAGGTCTATGCCGCTTCTGGCAAAATATTCTGTAGACGGAACCATCTCAGCTCCGCTTGAATTGAGGCATGTGTAATAATATGGAACTTTGAATTTCAAGACAGCACCGAGTGCAACTTCGGTTTCATCAAGCTGTGCAACGCGTGTTGTACCGTTTGCCAAGTTTATATATGCAGTGCCGGAAACTGTGTCATCAGCTCTGATTTTGGGAAGAACGTCTGTGGTTGTAGTGGCGTCTGCGATTATTGCTTCCTGTGCTACGCCATTTATGGTCAGTTCAATTCTTACATTTGTTATGTTGTCTAAGGCTGCCATCTGGCTTATAAGCAGGTCGCCGTCGCCTGTAATGTCAGATGCATTTGAAAAACCTGTGCCGGTCTGGTTGCCCTTGCCCCAGCCGCTGTTGCCGCCGCCGTTATGCAGTTCGCCGCTCTGTGTCTTGTGCAGGCTGCCGGTTACAGCACCGCCTCCGCCACCGCCCCCCCCGCATGACGTAATTACTGCTATTATAAAGAGATAGAACAACACTAAAAATTTATTCTTCATATCAGGGCGCTCCACAACTAATTGATTATACTAAACTAGTTTCTCCATTTTATCCAGTAAACAAAATAATATCAATAAAAAAACATTTATTTAAAGTGTAAAACATTTCAGGTTCACCATCAATGCGTGTCATTGTACACCCGCTTTTAAGGTAGACGCCTGTACATCAACTACCCTTTGTGCACCATCTGGGGATTTTCAAGGGGTGTCCCCTTGAACGGTGCTGGGGAAGATAGAGGTTTTAGGAGAAAGAAACCCCCGCTTCCGAGTAGAGGGGTGTCTTTCTCCTAACTAAAAAACTTGCAAAATTCATTATTTAGCATATAAACTATATGAGTTGAGTTTTGTTTTTTTGCTGCTCAATTAGCGGAGGATGCAATGAGTGATTCTGAAAACAGCGGAAGACTTTCACTGAAAGGTGACCTTTCTGTAAGCGACGCTGAAAACATAAAAAATGCCATGCTAAAATTACTGAAAGAATTTCCTACAATATGCGTAAATTTTTCTTCTCTTGAAGATTTAGATTCTTCAATAATACAGCTGCTTTATGCACTTTGCGCACAGGCAAAAAAAGAAAGCAAAGAAATTGTTTTTGAAGGAACTTTCACCCAGTCTGTAAAAAAACGGCTTTTTGCTGCCGGCATAATATCTAAAATGGAATTGAACGATGAAGTTATCATCAATCAAATTTCTGAAAAAATAAGGATTGCGTCATGATGGATAAAATGGCCGAAATCTTCTTAGATGAAGCAAATGATTTATTAGACAAACTTGAAGACCTGCTTTTGGAGCTTGAAAACAATCCTGAAGACATCGAAACAATTCAAGCCGTTTTCCGCATTATGCACACAATCAAAGGCTCTTCCGGCATGTTCGGTTTCGATGCAATTTCTCACTTTACCCACGAGGTTGAGTCTGCCTTTGACGGCGTAAGAAACGGCGAGGTTGCCGTTACGCCTGAGCTTATTACACATACATTGAGCGCTCGCGACCACATCAGAAAATTGCTTGACGAGCCTGACAACCCGGACAACGAGAGCGAGTCTAAAGACCTGATAGAGGTTTTCAAGCTTTATGTTCAGCAGCACAGCAAAAAACCTAAGCAGGAAAAAGAGCCTGAACCAAAGCCGCAGAAAACGGCAAAACCCGCCGAAAAAGCAGAAGAATCTACATGGCGTATTCATTTTGTTCCGGCAGCAGACGTATTCAAAAACGGCACGCGTCCAATTGCACTTCTTGAGGAACTTCAGGGCATGGGCAAATGCTCTATTACGCCGTTCTTCTCAAAGATTCCGCGCCTGAACGACATAGACCCGACAGTATGTTACCTTTCGTGGGAAATTATCATAACCACAACGGCAACAGAAGATGACTTAAAAGATGTCTTTATCTTTCTTGATTCATCCAGCACTGTTCAGATTACGCACATTACGGTTGACGAAGATCAGGGCGACCAGCCGAAACTTATCGGTGAAATCCTTGTTGAGCGCAATGTAACCACAGCGGACGTTATCAACGAAGTTATTTCTGCCCACAAGACCATCGGTCAGGTTCTTACTGATTCAAAAGTTGTTTCAAAAGAAACAATGCAGGCAGCTCTTGCCGAGCAGAAACACTTGCGCGAATTGCAGGAAAAGAAGCAGCAGGAAACTTCAAGCCAGACAATAAAGGTTAATTCTGAAAAGCTTGATAAGCTTATTGACCTTGTAGGCGAGCTTGTTACGTTCAACGCAAGACTCGGGCAGCTTTCGCAGTCAATTCAGAACAGCGAGCTTTCTACGCTTGCAGAACAGGGAGAGCGGCTTATTCTTGAGCTCCGCGACACAACTATGGACATGCGTATGCTGCCGATCGGCACAATCTTTTCAAGATTCAGACGGCTCGTCAGAGACCTTTCAAAAGACCTCAAGAAAGATATTGAGCTTGTTACAGAAGGCGCAGAAACAGAGCTTGACAAAACCGTTATCGAAAAGCTCAACGACCCGCTTGTTCACCTTATCCGCAACTCTGTTGACCATGGAATTGAAACTCCGGCTGTACGCGAAGCCGCGGGCAAGAATCCGCAGGGAACTGTCGTCTTAAAGGCAGAGCACAACGGTGCCTTTGTTTCTATTGTAATTGAAGATGACGGCGCAGGGCTTAACAAAAAGGCAATCCGGCAGAAAGCTATTGAACGCGGTGTAATAACCGCCAATGACGAGCTGACAGACAACGAAATCTACGAGCTTATTTTTCAGCCGGGCTTTTCTACAGCGTCGCAGGTTACTTCAGTTTCAGGCCGCGGCGTCGGTATGGACGTTGTAAAGAAAGACATAACTGCACTTGGCGGCACTGTTTCTACTACAACTGAAACAGGCAAAGGCACAAAGTTTACACTGAAGCTTCCGCTCACACTTGCCATTATTGAAGGCATTCTCGTAAAAATCGGAAATGCGTCTTTTGTTGTGCCGCTTTCAAATGTTGTTGAATGTCTTGAATTTGAGCGCCCGGAAAACGCAAAGCTCTGCGCTTCGGTTAATATCCGCAACGAAGTTATTCCGTACATTGATTTAAGAACCTTCTTTGAGATAGACGATCCGATTCCTGCAATGGAACAGATTATCATCGTCAACGATCAGGATTCCAGAATCGGGCTTGTAATAGACAAGGTAATCGGCAATTACCAGACTGTAATCAAGCCGCTCGGACGTTTGTACAAAAATACATTCGGTTTCTCTGGCGCGACAATTCTCGGAGACGGTTCTGTTGCACTGATACTTGATATATACAAGCTGTCTGATATTGTTAAGAACATGGAAATTGCGAATACTTCAGCCATGACAGCAAAGCAGACTGCCGAATAAGGACTTATATGCAGGTACCAAATTATCCGGTTCAGTCTGTGCAGGAATTGAGCGACAAAGAATTTCAGACCATCGCCAGGTATATTGAATCAACTGTCGGCATTAAAATGCCTGCTACAAAGCGCATAATGATGCAGTCAAGGCTGATGCGGCGGCTCAGAGTTCTCAAGATGAATTCGTTCAGCGAATACATTGATTATGTCTTTAACAGCAAAAACTCAGACGAGCTTGTACTCATGATTGATGTGCTGACAACAAACAAGACCGAATTTTTCAGGGAAAACGAGCATTTTGAGTATCTTACAAATAAGATTCTGCCCGAATTTGCGCAAACGAAAAACACCATAAAAATCTGGTCGGCGGGCTGTTCTTCGGGCGAAGAGCCCTACACTATCTCAATGGTTGTCTCGGAATTTATGAAAAACAATCCCGGAAAGATTGTGAATTTCAAGGTTACTGGCACAGATATTTCGACAAACGTGCTTGATAAGGCTTATAACGCAGTCTATGACCTTGACCTTGTTGAACAGCTTCCAATGCATTTGAAAAAATCATATTTTTTGAAGTGCACAAACCGGGAGATGAACTGCGCGCGCATAAAGCCTGATCTTAGAAAGCACGTTTCTTTTAAAAGACTCAACTTTATGGACGCCGATTTCCGTATGCCGGAAGTATATGATATTATTTTCTGCCGTAATGTGCTGATTTATTTTGACAAGGCAACACAGGAAAAAGTGATAATGAAATTTATGAAATATCTTCAACCTGAAGGCTACTTGTTTTTGGGTCATTCAGAAACCATATTTTCAATGGATCTGCCTTTGCGCACTTGTATTCCAACTGTCTATAAAAAGGTGAT
>JAGAAX010000037.1 GCA_017614995.1 Spirochaetaceae bacterium | reverse complement strand
GCTTTTGCCGATTCCAAAGTTGCACTGTACTTTAACATAGAAACCTCCTTCTTGTTGTAAACAATTCGTTTAATCGAATCATAAGAAAGACAGTATTTTTCCATAAGGTCATCAATCGTTTTGCCCGCTTCAAAGTCCGCCTTAATGGCAGCGTTTCTTTCACGGATAAACTGCTGATATCCCGAAGTTTCGCCCCAGGATCTTTTTCCGCTTCCGGCCGGAATATAAATAGTCTCTCCAGAAACATATCGCTGTATTTGTTTTAAGAGATCTTCCGGAAAAATGTCCTGTGCATTTCTGTACTTCATACCGTCACCTTACAAAAGAGATTCTATCTCAAGCCAACTGCTTTTAATATACCGAGTTTAATTATATATGTTCTTTACACAATTTTTATTTAATGTGTTTTTTCATCTGCCAGCCAACCAGTTCTGATTCAGACATAGCCAATACTTCTTCTCCAGTTACCCATTTATAGTCGCAGGTTTCACCTTCCTGCAGCTTAATGGAATTTTTATCGCAATCAGTTACACACAAAAATCTTACATGCCAGCAATGTCCGCCAATGCTCTTATCCAGAAATTCTAGTTTATCTGCAACAATACCAGTTTCTTCTCGAAGTTCCCGTAGAGCACCTTCAATATCAGTCTCTCCCTTAAGTGCAGAGCCACCAGCAGTTGCTTCCCACATGTTCGGATATAGAGGTTTAGTCGGGTCTCTCTTCATCAAAAGATAAGTGCCGTCAACATGACGAACAAGTATTTCACACACAAGATGATATGCACCTTCCGGAAAATTAGCTTCATCATCGCGAATTAAAGTAACGCCGTCAAGTTTTTCATAATCAGAATTATAAGCATCCCATAGCTCAGGCTTTTTAAGATTCTTTATGCTGATACATTTCTCACCATCGAACTCAAAAACTACAATCCATGGCATGACGTTTCTGATTTTTTCAAAATCGGCACAACCATAAGATTTATCATAATAATTGATTATTGTGCTCAGAGCCGTTCCATGACTTCCAATTGCAATATTCTTGCCCTCATATTTACGAAGCACCTCATTTAGAGCCGCAATATTTCTTGACTGAACTTCGCGGAGACTTTCTCCACCTTCGAGTTTGTAATCAAAATCAGCCCACTGATTTTTAGAAAAATCTCCAAAATTTTCTATCCATTCAGTTCCAACGGTTCTTTCATGAAAATCATCAATTGTTTCAATATTGAATCCATACTTACCGGCAAAATCTTCCATCGTCATCACTGCCCTTTTATACGGACTTGAAAGTACGACATCAATTTTTTTATCACTTAGATAATCTGTAGCGATTTTTCTGTCTTGCATTCCCTTTGCGGTCAACGGACGCAATAAATCATCATGATTTGAATAATCCGGTTCCGCATGTCTGATGAAATAAACTTTTGTCATTACTAAGTTCCTTTTTGCTTGATGTATAAATGTTAGTGTACCATAGACTTTTTCCTTTGTATAATGATATAAAAAGCAATTAGCTGGAACGACGAAATCAGCTATCCGGGGAAATAATTATGACAAAAAAAATTATCAGAAGGATAATTCTTGCTTTTATATTGATTCTTACAATCATATTTTTCGCAAGTCATTATGACAACAAGGAATATTCACGAAATAATCTAGAAGCCTATGTCCAGAAAATGTGCAGGCTTTATGGCGTTCCGGGCTTGTCGGCTGCAATTATAGACGGCGAAAATGAATACTTTATAAACTACGGGAATGACAACGGCAAGGCAATTGATGAAAACAGCCGTTTTGAGCTTGGCTCAACAACAAAAGCTTTTACAGCACTGGCTGTCATGCAGCTTGAAAAAGACGACCGCCTGAAGCTTACAGATTCTGTTTCGGATTATCTTCCATGGTTCAAGCCGACTTATAAAAAATCAGTCTGCAACATCACAATAGAAAATCTCTTGTGCCACACAAGCGGAATCCCGGCATGGACAATTTCCGCAATTCCGGCCGGCACAGAAAGTGATAAAGGCTTATTAGAAGAAACCGTTCAGAACATCAAAGACGTGAAACTGGATTTTCAGCCGGGCACACGTCATCATTATGCAACCATTAACTATGATGTTCTTGCGCTGATTCTTGAAGAAATCACATGTGAAAAATATGAAGATTATGTTACCTCACATATACTAAAGCCGCTCGATATGCAGAATTCATTTTTCAGAACGAATGATGAAGATATAAACAAAATTGTACAGGGCTATAGAACTGTTTTTATGAAAGCACATGCCTATAATGCTCCGACATATTATGGAAACATTGCTGCGGGCTATCTTGTTTCTTCAACTTCAGACTTAATGAAATGGATGAACTACTGGGGAACTGACTCAAATGATAGTTCTGGTCTGGTTGAAGCCGTTCTGAAGCACGACGTCTCTAAATCCGCTAATTATTTTGGTGGCTGGTACATTTACAAGGATTTTATAAGTCACGGCGGAAACAATCCTAATTTTTGTTCGCATGTGATTATCAGCAGGAAAAAGAATCAGGCAGTTTTTGTACTCTCAAATCTTGCCGGCTCTTCTGCAACAATGACTGCTGACGGCATTTACAGAATTCTTCTTGGCGAAACTATTAAAATCGGTTTTCATTTTGATTTACTTGGGATTGGTGATTTTTTGTGCATCATCTTTGTTCTATCATTAATTTATTTTGTTCTTTTATTCTGGAATAAAAAATCAAAGAACGTCTGCATTGCGCGCATTGCAATCAGCATTATTGTTATTCTTGCAGCAATTATTCTACCTTTCGTTTTCCATTATCCATATAATGTTATGTCTGTGTGGTATCCGCTTACAGCAATTATAGCTGTAATTGCGGCTGTGTGCGCGGCAGTTTTTGATTTATACAGAGCTTTTACCCGTCTAAAGATGATGTGATTATTTCTTGACCATACGTATACCGCGTGTTATTTTATACGTATAGAGGTATAATCATGGAAGCAAAATTAACCTTAAAACTTAACGACAATTCAATTAACCGCGCAAAAGAATACGTGGCAAAAAAGAAAACATCGCTTTCCTCAATTGTAGAAAACTTTTTTGACAGCCTTACACTCAACAATGAACCGGCACAGTTTTCATATAGCCCGCTTGTAAATGAACTTTCTGGAATTATCCAACTGGACGAAAACTACGATTACAAATCAGATTACACCTCTTATCTGGACAAAAAATATGAATAAAGTCTTTGTTGATACAGATGTAATTTTAGATTTACTTGCAGAACGCATTCCTTTTTTTCATTTTTCTGCGGTGCTTTTTACATTTGCTGAAATGAAGAAACTTGAACTTTATACAAGCCCATTAATTCTGGCAAACACTTTTTACATCTTACGAAAACAGCTTGGAAATAGCGAAGCTAAAAACGCACTAAGAAAGCTTAGAATTTTGCTTCATGTCGTTGAATCTTCTGAAAGTATTATAGACAAAGCACTTAATTCTGATTTCACAGATTTTGAAGATGCAATTCAATATTACACCGCTTTAGACCATGATATAAAAATAATTCTGACCAGAAATGTGCGGGATTACAAGAATGCATCGGTTATTGTTCAAACTCCGGAAGCTTTTTTAGTAACGAACACTTTTGTTTAACTGGAAAATATTTTTATGAAAAATGGAATGGAAGAAAAACTGATTCAATTGCTGCAAACTCAATATGGACTGGAAAATATAAGTCTGGAATTTCTTAGAGAAGGCGGCTGCAAAACTTATATTGTTAATTGCGGAAAAAAGTATTTGCTTAAGGTAATTGGAAATGCGTTTAAGGATACAGCAAAACAATCAGTTTTGATTACGCAGTTTCTGGAAGAAAGCGGCTTTCCTGTTCCAAAGACAATTTTGACTAAATCAGGCGAAGCAATTATTGAGATTCCGGCTGATGAAGAAGCATGTCTGATTCTCATGCAGGAATTTATTGAAGGTGAAGAGCCGAATCTCGAAGAGCCAGAAACTGCCGGAAAGGTCGGCGCTCTTGTGGGAAAGCTTCACAGTCTGATGGAACACTGCCCTGTTCAGCCGGTTTTCCGTGATAAAGACTTTTTTATCGGGCGCTATATTAATTTTCTGCGCCAAAAGTCATATCCCAGAATTTCCGATTATGAAAAGCTTGGTGAGCGGCTATGGGAAAAAGTTGAGAAGCTTCCCTACGGTATTTGTCACGGCGACCTTCACCGCGGAAACCTTTTGCAAACAAAGGATGGTCAGATTTACTTTTTGGATTTTGACACAGTCTGCAAAGCTCCTCTTATGTTCGATGTAATGGTTATGTGCGATATGACAAATTATTTTAATCTGCAAGAGAAAGATATAGAAACAACCAACGCGGTTTATGAAAACTTTATTTCAGGCTACATCCGCCATCATTCGTTAAGCCCGGAAGAAAAGCTTACGTTTTCCGACTGGGTTGCTATCAGACATTTTCAGCTTCAGGCAACAATTCTTGAAGTTCACGGCATAAATTGCATAGACGAACAGTTTATAGACTGGCAGCTTTACTGGCTGAATAAGTGGATGGAACTGCAAAAAAAGCTGTATGAAAACAGCATTATTATACCTGAATGACAAGAACAAACAATTTATTTATAATATAACTATGAAACAGTCTTCTGCTAAAATCTTGCTGGCCTCCGTTTTCATGGCGAGGGGTACTTCTTTTTTATTTTCAAAAAATCTTCTGACAAGCATGTCTCCTATGAGTATTCTTGCGACAAGATTTCTTCTGGCCTTTATAATTCTTTGCCTTGTCTTTTTCAAAAAAATCCGAGAATGCACAAAACAATCTTTCGTATCAGGAGTAATGCTCGGTCTGCTTTACACAATCTGCATGATCTTTGAAATGTATGGTTTAAGGCTGATAGATTCCGGGGTCAGTTCCTTGATTGAAAATATGGCAATTCTTCTGGTTCCGCTTTATGTTTCGATTCTTACAAAAACTCTGCCAAAAATCAAAACAATAATTTGTGCTCTGCTTGCTCTTGCAGGAGTTGCTTTTCTTAGTCTTACTCAAATTCAAAGTAATAAGGGTGGACTTGGAATCATCCTTATGATTTGTGCTGCTCTTACTTACGCGGTCTGCATTCTTTTTACAGAGAAAGCAGCTCAAAAGTGTGCCCCTGTTACAATTGGAATTTTTCAGCTTGGAACAATGGGATTTCTAAGTCTTTTGATTTCTTTAGCAACAAAAAGCTTTGCGATGCCATCCGGACAGAATCAGTGGATTCTAATTCTTGTACTCGCCGTTTTCTGCAGTTGTTTTGGCTTTACCTTTCAACCGCTGGGACAAAAATTTGTCCCAGCCGAAAGTGCTGCAGTACTTACAGTAATAAATCCTCTGACAGCAAGCATTATGGGAATTCTGATTGCTCATGAAAATCTTACTCCGCTCAAGCTTGCCGGTTATATTATAGTCCTTGCTACCCTCTTATTTTATAACAGCAGGCTTCTTGAACAAAAAAAGTGAGATTTTCAGAGCCTCCCGACAAAAGTCCGCAAGATATTTCGAGCAGGACATTTTCTCTGGTGCTAGACTTCCCATGAATGGAGGCTAAGAGAAAATGAAAACCGCAGTTTTAGGAACAGGGTTTGGCAAAGAGCACGCAAGACTTTTCTGCAAAGAAAAGCTGGTTGATGAAGTTATCGTCTGGGGGCGCAATCCAGAAAAGCTTAAGGAAATTGAAAAAGAACTCGGCGTAAAAACCACAACAAATCTGGACGACATATTAAGCGACCAAACTATTGAGCTTGTTGACATATGCCTTCCTACAAAGGTTCACGCAGAATATGCCATAAAAGCCCTGCACGCGGGCAAGCATGTTTTTGTGGAAATGCCGCTTGCAGACACTGTTGAGAACGGACGAAAAATCCTTGAAACAGCAAAAGAATGTAAGCGCCGCGTATTTGTAGATTTGTTTCTGCAATTTGAATATCCGTACCAGCTTTTGAATCAGATAAAGGAAGATAAGCGGTATGGCGATTTAATCAATTTTCAGATAAAACGCCAGACACCGCACTGGTGGGGAAATCTTGACCTTAAAAATATTTCTTTGAATCTTATGCACCACGACATTGATTTTGTGCTACAATTATTTGGTAAACCTGATACAATTTCTGTTGAAGGAAAAGATGTCCGCCCAGAATGTTCTGCCGTAACTGCACAGTTTAGCTACAAGAAAGCGGCAGCAACTATCTGTGGAAATTCTGCGCTTTTTAATTCCTGTCCTTTCAGCGTGGGCTTTGAGGCAACCTTTGAAAAGGCTTATATCCGCTTTTTTGAAGACGGTTACCAGGACGGAAGAACAGAAACAAAACTCGAAATCTTTACCGATGAAAAGCGGGAAGAAGTAAAGCTTGAGCCACAGAACTGCTACCAGCTTGTTTGTCATGATGTTGTTGAATCAATTCTGGATAATAGAAAATCCAGACTTGATATTGAAAACGCGCTGCTTACACTAGAGACGATAATTCAGATGAATTGTGATTTGGCGAAGTAAGGCCCAAGGAATAAAATGATAGGCTACGAAATACTGCAAAAGTCTGTAGATTTTATAGAAGCTCATCTGCTTGATAACATCACTTATGTCGATGTTGCAAAGCAGGTGAATATGTCACCTTATGAATTCCACAGAACCTTTCGTTTTATTTCGGGCATAACACCGGGCGCATACATCAGAAACCGAAGGCTTTCGCTTGCTGGGCAGGAGCTTTTATACACAGACATCAAAATCACAGACCTTGCAATGAAATACTGGTTTGACAGCGCCGACGGTTTTACAAAAGCTTTTTCGCGCTTTCACGGAATTACACCAAGTGCGGTAAAAGCGGGCGGGGTGAGTCTTGCCATGTATAACCCGCTTTCCATCAGAGTTACAATGGAAGGAGCAACACCAATCAAATATAAGATGACCGAACTTGAAACAGTTACCTTCCTCGTAATTCCGCGTTCTTTTCCTGTAGACATAATCGAAGATGATGACGACCAGAGCATTTCTGATTTTTGGGGTGAATGCATTCAGAATAAAAAGCTTGAGCTGCTCAAATCCTTTCGCACTAAAAATGACAACAGAGTTTTTGGGCTTTGTTCAGAACTAAAGGAAGATTCTACCTCTTTTGTGTATGCACTTGCCGTTGTTGTTCCCGAATCTTTTGATTTTAGCAAAGCACCAGAAGGTTTTACAAAATGGCAGGTTGAAAAAAGCCGCTATGTGGTTTTCAATTGCTACGGAAAAGACGGAGACTGCATCTCAAAGGCTTGGGAAAACTATTTTCAGAACTTCCTTCCACAAAGTGGTTTGCAGACTAAAGAATCTCCAGATTTTGAAATTTATTTCGACGACGGCGACCCTGACTTGATGTGCGAGCTTTGGATTCCGGTTGTTTAATTATAGCCTGAATGTCGAGTTTTCAGAATCGCGGTGGCTGAGCGTAGTCGAAGCCACCCGCAAGAATAAACTACAAGTTTATAGTTTCTGACTGAAAAGTAATCTATAATATAAGCATGAATTTCAAGAATTTTTCCGGCGTATTCGCATTATATGAGCGCACAAAACTGATTGAAAACGGAAGTGCAGACTTTGCAGACAAGAACTTCAGCATAAAAAACAACACAGATTTTTCTTATGCAACAGCTTCTGGAACAAAGGGCTTTACAGCGGCTGCAATTCTGATGCTTGTTGCAGAAAAGCGGTTAAGTCTTGACAGCTCTGTTAAGCAGATTTTACTCAAAAGTGACGGCGCAGTGCAAAAATACGGTTCACTTGAATGGCTTTCAGATGCAGTGACTATCCGCTCACTTTTAAGTCATACTTCCGGCGTTCCAGATTATTTTGACGAGGAAATCTTTGATGATTTTGAAGGCTGTTTACATGGCAATGCCAATTACCACTACGAAAAACCTGAAGATTTTTTTCCGCTTACAGAGGCGGTCTGGAAAAAACAGAAAACGCCCTACTCTTCGGCTGGAAATTTCAAATATTCTAACGGCGGCTTTGTAATTCTTGCGGCAGTTGTAGAAGCTGTTACAGGCAGTGCTTTTTCAGATTATGTAAGTAAAAACGTTTTTGCAAAACTTGAAATGCACAAAAGCGGCTTTTTCAGACTTGACGAAGCGCCTCCAGCCGGAATTGTACGAGCAACAGGCTATCAGACAAACGGCAGAAGCAATGTTTACGGCGTTCCCGTAATTGGCGGCGGCGACGGCGGAGCCTTCACCACTGTTTTTGATATGGCAAATTTCTGGAACAAGCTCGACCCGGAATTGAACCCGCAAAGTGCCCTCGCGCCGTTAATCGAAGAAGCATGGAAGCCACAGCTTAAAGGCGACGACGGGCTTTACGGACTTGGCTTTTGGATGCGCCATGAAAATCCGCGGATAGTCTTTCTTGAAGGCTTTGACCCGGGCGTTCAGTTTTTCAGCTTTTATAACCGCGGCACAAAGCGCAGTCTTACAATCTGCCTCAACGACGAACAGACAAACTGCAATGAGATTTTTGAAAAATACTATAATATAGTAGAATAAATGCCGGAAAGCAAAATTCATGGAAGTCTAGGCACAAAAAAACACAGTTTGAACTCATAAAAAGTTCAAACTGTGTTTCAGAAATGCTAATTATACAGATTTATCACCATGGATCGCCATCTACATAGAACTCTCTGACGTAAGCACCGAATACCCATCCATGGTCACTCTCGCCAGTTTCTTCATTTACCCGACCTGAATCAAAATAATACCAATGCTCTGTTACACCATCGATAGTAACTGTTTCATTAGTCATTTTCTTAAGAGTACCTCGTGCCAATTGTAGTTTGCAAATAACCTCGCCATCAAGCCCGGGAAGAGAGCGCAAGTTTACATATTCAAGAGAGTCAATATCATAAGGAGAATGGTCTCTGTCTTTTCCTTTGCAATCAATAATACCGAACCTATAGTTAAGACCTTGATTAGGCAAATCTGTAATTCCCCATGGAGTAAGGTCTTTCAATTTTTCAGCCTCTTCACTCTGATTTTTGACCATTTCATTCATTTTTGAAGAAATGCTCAACTGAGTTATGCTGTTCAAAATTGCAGATTTTCTTGCTTCGTCAGACTCTTTTTCAGCCTGTTTCAAAAGCTTGTACGCGCTTATGTCATCTTTTGTTGTGCTGATTTTGCTGCTCATAATGTAGCCTTCACGCTTAACATAAGCTTTTTCGTCGTAATAAGCCATTTTTACAAGAGTATATACACCTGAAGTTTTATCTGTAATATCTACCGCTATAACAGTACCCTCCGGAACACCCTTTTTGCGGATATCAGCAAAGTTTTTAGACGTATAAGTTGCTGCATTTTCAAGAACAATTCCAGGTTTAAGACCAAGTGCAATTCTGTTTGAAATAGCATAATAGTCTTGTTCGTTATAACGCACTTTTGTAAAAAGCAGAGTCTGTCCTTCTTTGGCATTTTTCCAAGAAGAGCGTTTTGTCAGCGCAACCGGGTTATTCTTTTCGTCTGAACCTGAAATATAGGCATCAATTGTCTCACCGGCATTAAGATTGATTTTTGACCATTCCATCATGCCCTCTGATTTTTCAACCCAAAGATTCATCTCATTTTGAAGTACTGTAGCTGTTACCGTTTCTTCTGCAAAAGCAGCAAATGCACATAAAAGCACAAGAACTGCCAAAATAATAGACTTTTTCATTATAGCTTTCTCCTAGTTAATGCCTTTAGACGCAGAACCATTATATTTGTCTGCATAATATGTATAGATTTCATTTAATTCATCCATAACATAAGAATCTACACTGTTTTCATCTTTGGCAATTTCTTCTTTAAGTGCTTCAATCCGTTCACCACACTGAATCATTTCATACGGAACATTTGTTTCCACATTCTTTTTGAGAAGATAGCCGTTTACTGTATAAGTTTTGCCGTCATTTATATAATAACGGATCTTATAAAAGCGTCCGTCTTTATCGCCTTCAGGGGCTTCATCAAAAACCGCAAAGATTGAGAACGGCTCAACAACACGTGTTCCGATGCTTGCCAAATCAGGTTTTGTATAAAGAAAGATATTTTCTTCTGTAACTACACCGCCGGCTGCAAAAGGAACAACTGCATAATCTCTTACCCAGAAATCTTGGTCAAAATCTTCGCTAAAAACTTTTACAAAGTCGCGTGTTCCGCCTCCGTCTACAGCGGCATCTTTCTTTGTAATAACACCAAGCTCTTCATTTGAATCTGAATAAAGCTTTACAGGTGTACCGACTTTTGCCTCGGACTCTGCAACCATAAGCTCATTGCCGTCTTTGTCCTCACCAAGCGAATAATACCAGCCGGAAATCATAATTCCATTTACGTCTGGAGTCTGGACAACTTTTGCAGATGTTGTTTCAGTTTCTTCTGTTACCGCAGTCGCAGTATTATCAGAAGTTTTGTCTTTTTTGCAGCCTGTAATTAATGCCGCAAATAGACATAAAAGCAAAAATGAAAGGAACAATTTTCTCATAATAAACCTCTTTTTTTCATTGTAACTTGATAATAGTATAATTCAAATTTTATTCCAAGTCTATTATAATATATTTTACATAAAACAAATCTTATGGAAGGAAATAACGGCTGACCGGCGAAAAAAAATGGCGAATATCATAACAGGCTTAAGAATACTGATTAGTGCCGCACTGCTTTTTTGTCCGGCTTTTTCTCCGGTGTTTTATGCACTTTATCTCTCCGCCGGTTTTTCAGACATGATTGACGGCACTGTGGCACGCAGAACAAATACGGCAAGTGAATTCGGCGCAAAACTCGACACAGCCGCAGACTTTGTGTTTGCCGCTGTATGTATGCTTAAACTGCTCCCAAAAATGCTTATGCCGTTGTGGCTTTATATTTGGATTGCAGGAATTGCTGCGATAAAAGCTTTTAATATTGCGGCTGGTTTTGTCAGGCAAAAGCATTTTCCGGCAGTTCATTCAATAATGAACAAAATCACCGGCGTAATGCTGTTTGTCCTTCCACTGACAATGCAAGTAATCAATTTGAAATACAGCGCAACTCTTGTCTGCGCCGTTGCCACTTTCGCCGCAATTCAAGAAAGTGGCTTTATACTGCGTACTTCTTGAAGTTATCAGCCGCTTTCATTCCAGAATCTCCCAATGGCCGTTTTTGTCAGCACCGATACGGCGGATAATGCCCTGATTCTGAAGCTTCTTCATGTTCCTATTAATTGTTTCACGGGTAATAGAAAGTTGGGCTGCAAGGTCAGTTTGAGATATGTATTTATTTTTTGAAATTTCTTCAAGAATTTTCTGTTGAATTTGGGTTAAACTTTCAGTGATTTTACTGTGACTTTCGTGTGACTTTACATTATCTTTTGTGCCCACGCTTCCAGAATATGTTTTCATATATTCATCATAACGGATATGTGTATACCTGTTTTTAAGTTCATTATGCTCACTTAAAAGCAGATTACGGAAAAACCGTTCCAAATATTCGGTATTCATATAAATTCCCTTCTGCATGTTTGTGTAATTTGCGCGTACTAGGGCATTACGGAAATACCAGCTATTTTTTTCAAACGGCTCATTGTCTACGTTAAAGCCTAAAGACTTCAAATATTTTATTGTAAAGACCGCCGTAGTTCTTGTATTGCCTTCGCCAAACGGATGAATCTGCCATATATTTGCGATAAAGCGTGTAAGATGTTTTACGGCATCTTCTGGGGTCAGTTTTGAATAATCAAAATTCTTTTCTGTTTCAAAATCATATTTAAGGGTTTCGCTGATCAAATCTGCATTGGCATATAAAACTGTGTCGCCGTCTAAAACCCATTCTTTTTTTGTGATATTGTAGTCGCGGTATTTTCCAGCCTTTACTTTATAAAACACACCTTTGAACAATCTTTCATGAATTGAAACTAACTGATTCGGCGCAAAGCTAAAAGATTTTTCTGAAAGCAATTCGGTAATTCTTGCAGAGACTTTGTCAGCTTCGTCTTTGTCATCATCTTCTTCTGTGCGGATTGATTTACTTTCGTAATATGAATCTATAAGATTTTTTGCTTCGGCAATTGTAATCTCGCCTTCAATATTGCGTCTTGCGGTTTCGTAAAGATACTTTGATGGAGTAAGCCCGTCCACCTGCTGTAAGCCGGTTGCGATTGCCCAAGCGATGCTCTTTTCTTTTTTGTCCGGCTCACCCTGGCGTATATATGAGTCAAAATCTATTTCAAATGGATTTTCTTCTTTTTTAACCATAATTTCATTATAACATAGAGTCAGCATATTTTACATAGAGATTGGATTTCAGTATAACTAGGTGTGAACAAATTTAGCACTCCGCACAAATCAATCATTCTTGACATAAAAATAATTTTTGTCATATTGACACTAAAAGCGCGTTAGACTATTATTCTTTTGAGGTTATTTATGGAATACAATGTTGAAAAACAGCACGCAAAGGGAAAGCTTCACGCTATTGAGCGCATTAATGCACTTTGCGACAAAGATTCATTTGTAGAGACTTATCAGGGTGTTAAGCACAACTGCACCAGCTTCGGCATGGATAAAAAAGAGATTCCCTATGACGGCGTAATTACCGGCTTTGGAAAAATAAACGGACGCAAGGTTGCCGTCTATGCGCAGGACTTTACTATTCAGGGCGGTTCGCTCGGTCACATGCACGGACGCAAAATTGCAGATCTTACAAAAATGGCGATTGACGCACGCTGTCCTGTAATCGGCATCAACGATTCGGGCGGAGCGCGTATTCAGGAAGGCGTTGAGGCTCTCGGCGGTTACGGCAACGTATTCAACCAGAACGTCCGCGCGTCCGGCGCTATTCCGCAGATTTCTATTATTGCAGGCCCTTGCGCCGGCGGTGCGGTTTATTCACCTGGAATTACAGACTTTATCTTTACGGTTGATAAAGTTACTCAGATGTTCATCACAGGTCCAAAAGTTGTAAAGTCTGTAATGTTCATGGATATTTCCGCTGAAGATTTGGGCGGTGCAAGCATTCACGCTCAAAAGTCCGGCGTTTCACACTTCCGCTGTGAAAACGAAAACGAATGTTACGAAACAGTCCGCCGCCTGCTCGACTATATTCCGCATTATTTCGGCGACAAAATTGAACCTGATAAAAACTTCAAGTTTGACGAGAAAAAAGCTGCAAAGAAGATAAACTCAATTCTGCCGGAAAATCCGCGTCAGTGCTACGATGTCCGCGAAGTAATCAACTGCGTCATCGACGAAGATTCGTTCCTTGAAATTATGAAAGAATTTTCTGTCAACTGCGTTGTAGGTTTCGGCAAGATTGAAGGACGCACAATCGGCGTTATTGCCAACAACCCTGCGGGCTTGGGCGGCGTTCTTGACTGCGACGCTTCTGACAAGATTGCGCGCTTTATCCGCTACTGCGACAGCTTTGACATTCCGCTTCTGACTTTTGTTGATGTTCCGGGCTTTATACCTGGTCCGCAAGAGGAGCAGAAAGGCATTATCCGCCATGGCGCAAAGGTAATCTATGCCTACAGCGAAGCTACTGTGCCGAAACTTACGGTAATTATCCGAAAAGCTTATGGCGGTGCTTACATCGCGATGTGTTCAAAGCATCTTGGTGCAGACTTTGTCTACGCATGGCCGCAGTCTGAAATTGCTGTTATGGGCGCAGAAGGCGCAATCGAGATTCTTTACGCAAAAGAGCTTAAAGACCCTGCAAAGGCACAGGAAGTTGCTGCCGCTTCTGAAAAATACAAATCTGAAATTATGACACCGAATATTGCGGCAGAACGCGGCTACATTACAGAAATCATTAAGCCGGAAGATACAAGAAAGCGCATCATCGCAAGCTTTGACTTCCTTGAAACAAAGATTTTCACCAACAAGCCGCTCAAAAAGCACGGCAACATTCCGCTGTAATTTCTATTGTATAAAAGAAAGCCGCAATCCGTTTTGGGTTGCGGCTTTTTAGTATTCTGCATTAGATAATTTAGAAATTTTGGAAATTTTACAATAAAAAAAATCACAAGATTTAAAAGCAGTGCTATAATTTTTTGTATGAAGCCTGAAATCAATAAGAAAGATTTTGTCCGTTTTTTTAAGGAAATTCCGAAAGCAGAACTGCACCTTCATCTTGAAGCGACAGTCAGCAAAAATACAATAAAGCGCTTTTACATGCGCCGTTTTCCGGCATTAAGCGAAGCTGAAGCCGACAAAGAAATAGAAAGAGTCTTTACATATTCAGACTTGAACGGTTTTATCAGAGCATATCTTGCCGTACAAGATTTGTATGATTCAGAAGAAGACTTAGACTGCGTGTTCGCCGACTTAAAAGATTATCTTGTACGCAACGGCATAACTTATGCAGAAGTTTTTGCTTCTCCAAGCTCTCTTATGAAAAAAGGCTTTGATTTTCTTAAAATGGTGGAAATTTACCGCCGCAATATACTGAAAATCAAATCTGAAACTGGAATCGTAGTCCGCATTTTAATCGATGTTTCTCGTACTTTCGGCATGGAAAATGCAGAAAAGAATTTGCAGCTTCTTCTTGCATACAGAATTCCTGAAATTATCGGAATCGGACTCGGCGGCTCTGAAGAAAAAGGGCCTGCTAAGCTTTTCGGCGATGTTTTTGCAAAGGCACGTGAACACAATCTTGCAACAGTTGCACATGCCGGCGAAGACGTTGGTCCGGAATCTATTTGGGATTCAATTGACATTTTAAAGGCACAGCGCATAGGTCATGGCATTTCTGCTGTCTTTGACGAAAATCTTATGCAGACACTTGCCGAACGAAAGATTCCGCTTGAAATCTGCCCGACAAGCAACATTTTTACGCAGAGATATGTAAAAAATCTTGCAGACCACCCGATGCGCAAATTCTTTGACAAGGGCATTCCTGTAACGCTCAACTCTGACGACCCGCTTTTCTTCGGCGTGGAGCTTCTTGACGAATACTGGAACGCTTATTCTGAAATGGGCTTTTCTCTTGAAGAGCTTAAACAGATTATACGCAATTCGTTTACTGCTTCTTTTATGGACGACATTTCCAAGGGTTCAGCTCTTGAAAATGTAGAAGCTGCTTGGGAAGCGTTTGACACAGGACATAAAAAAAAAAGAATTTTTGATTTAAGCTCTGTCGGACGTTCCATGATTACAATTGGAACGCCCGTTGCGCTCTTTTTTATCCTCACTACAATAATTGTTACAACGTTCACGTCAAAATTTACTAAAAAACAGACATACCGCATGATGCAGGACGAGGCACAAAAATGTGTGCTTGAGCTTGAAAAAACGCTGACCGCCCCGATGAAAATGACAGAATCGATTGCGTGGGTTTTTAAAGACGGCTTTTATCAGAATAACAGCGCAACAAATGATGTATTCGTCAAAATGTCACAGGCGTACCCGAATTTTTCAGGCTTTTACGGCTGTAGAACAGACAAGACGATTTTCAGCCCGCCCGAATTGTTTTTCCCGGAAGGATATGACCCGACAACGCGCGGCTGGTACAAAGGTGCTGTAGAAAGTGCCGGAAAAATGTATTTTTCTGATGTCTATGTGGACGCTTCCTACGGTGGGCTTGTAGTTACATTTTCGCAAGCTGTCTACAAGAACAATCAGCTTGACGGCGTAGTTTCCTTTGATTATCCGCTCACTGATTTACAGGCTATTGTCAGTGACTTGCGGCGCGATGAAAACGATTTGTCGTTTATACTTTCGCCCGCCGGAAATTATTTTATGCACGAAATTTACACGCCGGACGACAACATGCTCATTGTCAAAAACGGCGCTTATAAAGAAGTTGCTGAAAAACTTCTTGCAGCAAAAGACGGATTTGTTACAGGCAAGCTTGACGGCACAAAGTATGTGTTCAAAGTTACACAAATTCCAATGACAGGCTGGTTCTACATTCTGGCAAAACGCACACATGACGTTGACGCATTTTCAAATTCAATGAGAGGTATGCTTTCTATATCGTTCTTTCTGCTTTTTGTAACGATTATGGCAATTACAACGCTGATTATCGGACGCATGAGGGCAAAGGAACATGGCGCAAGCGAGCGGCTCTTAAACGAAACGCAGAATCTTGCGGAATCTTCTAAAGAAAATGCGGCAACAGCCCAAGAACAGAGCACAGCCGTAAAAGAAATTGTAGCTACAATGGAAGACAACACATCGCTTTCTGAAAACATTTCGCTTAAAATCAAAGACGTATCTTCTATTGCATCAAAGACCAGCAACGATGTTTCTGACGGCGTTGCCTATCTTGAAGAAAATGTGCGCCAGCTTCACAAAATTGCAAGCGCAAATCAGTCTACAATCAGCGGCATACGCTCGCTCGGCGACAAAATCGAAAACATTTGGGATATTGTTTCGCTTATCAACTCTGTTGCAGACCAGGCGAAAATCATTGCGTTCAATGCAGAGCTTGAAGCTTCTACAGCCGGTAATGCAGGCAAGAATTTCCACATTGTAGCAACTGAAATACGCCGCCTTGCAGACGGAATTATCGACGGCACAAAAGAAATCAAGGAACGCATTACAGAAATTCAGCAGAGTTCAGACAGTCTTATCCTTGCAAGCGAAAGCGGCACAGAGATAATCCGCAAGGGCGTAGAAAGTGCAAAGAATCTTGAGACACGCTTTTCAAGCATCAAAAATGCTTCGGAGATTACGGCTGCAAGTTCAGGTGACATCACCACAATTATTCAGCAGCAGGCTGTAGCAAGCGAACAGATTCTTATAACGCTCAAGCAGATTGCTTCAGGCGTAGAGCTTTTCAGCGGAGCAACAGAAAATATTTCAGTTGCTTCACAGAATTTGCAGGGCATTGCAGAAGAACTTGCAAAATAAACCATATTGAACAGAACACACAATATAGAGATAAAGGAAGGTATCGCAAACATGAAAAAGAAATTTTTCTCTCTTGGGGCAAAAGAAATTATTTTTATTGTAGCACCGCTCGTAATTGTCGCGGTAGTTATATGCGTGGCTTGGGGAAGGATGCTTAGTCTTGCAATAAATGTCGGTCTTGCTGACCAGTCAAGAATGGTAGGCGAAAGAGTTGCATACGAGGCGAGAATAGCTTCTGAATCTCCTGCGGTTGCTCTCGAAAGTCTTGCAGACTCAATAAAAGCAAATCCTAACAAGGCAAACGTTAGTTCGCTTTTAAAATCATTTGCAGCGCATTATCCGCAGTGCATTGAATTTTATTATTCCACAGCAACGCCACACAAGAAAGGCGGCTGGCTTATTACAAACAACGACTGGGATGTTCCAGATGACTTTGAACATGCAGAAAGACCATGGTTTACCGGTGCAGCTGCTGCAAAGGGCAAACTCTTTTATGGAGAGCCTTTCATTTCTCAGCCAAGCGGAAACCTGTGCATTTCTTATTCTATCGCCATTTACAATGCCCAGAACGAATTTCTTGGTGTTGCGGCATGTGACCTTCTGCTTAAAAATTTGGAAGAAGCTGTTGCAAACATAAAGTTTTCAGAGAACAGCAAGATTAATGTTATAGACGCTCAAGGCAGATACCTTACCCACAAAGATCCGTCTTATGTTCTTGCCAAAAACTATTTTGATGAGACGCACCTTGATAAAAAAGCATATAATGCCAAAACATATCTTGACGGTACTCAAAAAGCTTTTGTAAAAAACGATTATTTCTTTTCTGTTAAGCAAATAGAAAATTCTTCATGGTTTGCAATTGTAGAAGGCCCTGTTTCTGATTTTTCAAGCCAGTTAGCAGGTGCATTTTATGGAATGATTGCAATTACTGTATTTCTGATTCTTGGCATAGTTGTTTTTAACGGAAACATCATCAACTCTACAAGAGTTAAAGAGGCGAAGCTCAGCGAGCAGCTAATTTCTGAAACGCAGAACCTTTTTGTTGCCGCTAAAGAAAATGCAGCCACAAGCCAAGACCAGAGTGCTGCCGTAAAAGAAATTGTAGCCACAATGGAAGACAACAACGCGCTTTCAGAAAGCATCTCTGAAAAAATCAAGGATGTTTCTGATGTAGCCGCAAAGACAAATAATGACGTTGCTGACGGCGTTGCCTACCTTTCAGAAAATGTGCACAAGCTTCACGAAATTGCAGACGCAAACCAGACAACAATAGACGGCATCAAGTCTCTCGGCGGCAAAATCAGCAACATTTGGGATATTGTTTCGCTCATTAACTCTGTTGCAGACCAGGCAAAAATTATTGCCTTTAACGCCGAGCTTGAGGCAAGCAGCGCAGGCGAAGCCGGACGCAACTTCCACATTGTTGCCACAGAAATCCGCCGCCTTGCAGACGGAATTATTGACGGCACAAAAGAAATCAAGGAACGCATCACCGAAATTCAGCAGAGTTCGGACAGCCTTATTCTTGCCAGTGAAAACGGCACAACAAAAATCAACGAAGGCGTAGAAAATGCGGCGGTTCTTTCTGAGCGGTTTGAAAGCATAAAGAACGCATCTGAAATTACGGCAACAAGTTCCGGCGACATTACGACGATAATTCACCAGCAGACTGCAGCAAGCGAGCAGATTTTGATAACGCTCAAGCAGATTGCGTCCGGAGTAGAAAACTTTACTGCAGCAACAGAGCATATTTCTCAGGCTTCAAAGAACCTTTCGTCAATAGCTTCGGAACTTAACAACAAAAAAGAATCGGAGACAGAAGCATGAATGAAGAAATAGTTGAACAGATTGTTCAAAAAACCGAGGAAAAGACAGAAATCATTGAAGAAAAAAACATGATTACATGGCTTATTTTTTCTATAGGAAAGAAAAAATACGCTGTCCGTTCCGGCGATGTAATGGAAATAATCCGCGATGTTTCTGTCTATAAGCTGCCTTTTATGCCGTCTTATATTGAAGGCGTTCTTAACAGGCGCGGAGATCCGTTTACAGTTATAAACCCGCTTGCTTTATTCGGTGAAGACGACACTACCCCGCCGAAAGAGCCGCTGTTCCTCATTCTGAAAAGGAAAGATGACGAGATTTCTCTCCATATTTCAGACATTCTGTTTTTTGCAGAAATGGAAGAAGGCGATATGAACGTCATTCCGGGCAACAACGAAGAAGGTTTCTTCCTCGGCACGCTCGTTTACGGCGGAGACGAAATTCCAGTTATAAACACAAATGCTTTTGAATTACTTATAAGGAAAGATCTTGGAAGCGCGTAACCATTTTACATGCATCGCATACGACACTGTAGATTTTCTCATTCAGAGCAAATACGTTCTTTTCGGCATTTACCTTGATATAGGAAAAGAAGGCAATAATATCGTGTTCAACCGCGAGACATTGCCGCATATCCGCATCGGGCATCTGCTTGAACAGGAATTTTCATGCAAATCTATAGAAGAATGTAATGTTGT
>JAGAAX010000004.1 GCA_017614995.1 Spirochaetaceae bacterium | reverse complement strand
TTTTTTCATTTTTATCTTGACAGTGTAAAGATTGTGCGGTAATCTTACCACTGTAAAGATTCTACAAACCAAAACTATGGAGCAGGGTGTATGACTAAAGAAGACACTTACCATCACAAAAACTTAAAGGAAGAGCTGATTGAAGCCGGCATAACGCTTGTTGCAAAAGAAGGGCTTGAAGGGTTTTCGCTAAGAAAAGTTGCAGCTGTCTGCGGCGTTTCTCATGCAGCGCCTTATTCGCATTTTGAGAACAAAGACGTGCTGCTTGAAGAAATGCAGAACTACATTACGAACAGCTTTTCTGAAGAACTTGAAAAAGCAATCGCAAAATGCGAAAAACAGGAAAATGTCCTCATGGAACTGGGCTCTGCTTATCTTCAGTTTTTTGTGATGCACCCCAATTATTTTGTTTTTCTTTTTGGTAAATACAACATCGCGCTTGATTTGACCGAAAATGCTGATTCTGAGAAAAACTACAAGCCTTTTGAAATTTTCAAGTCTGTTGTTTTTCAGATTCTTTCACAAAAAAATTACCCGAAAGAAAAATGGAATGATGCAATAATTGCGCTGTGGGCATTTGTCCATGGGATTACTTCGCTGGCGACAATGGGAAACATAACCTACAACAAAAAATGGGAAGCAAAGCTGGCAGATTTTATGCAGATTTTTGGCTGCGAATTCTTGAAATAATTCTTGAAACAATAAAAGGAGCAAAATATGAACGGAATTTATTTTAGCGGAAATGGAAACACAAAACATTGCATGGAAACTTTTACAAAAGCAACCGACGGCAGAGCAGTATCAATCGAAAGCCTGGAAGCCCTTGAGCTTTTAAAAACCGAAAGTGAAATTGCGCTGGGTTACCCGACTCATTACAGCAATATTCCAAGTATTGTAAAAAAATTCATATTGCAGAACGGCAAACTGTTTTGCGGCAAAAAGGTCTTTATTATTGTAACAATGGGGCTTTTCAGCGGAGACGGCGCAGGGCTAGGCGCAAGGCTTTTGAAAAAGCAGGGCGTAAAAATTCTTGGCGGACTCCACCTCAGAATGCCGGATACCATCGGCGATGTTAAAATGCTCAAAAAACCGATGAGCGAAAATACTGCTATCATAAAATCAGCCGAGCAAAAAATTGCCCAGACTGCGGCAGCTATAAAAGACGGAAAATACCCGAAAGACGGTCTTTTCTTCTGGAACAGACTCGCAGGACTTTTTGGACAGCGGCTTTGGTTTATTCCTACGGCAAAAAAACTTGCAACAAAGCTGAACATTCACCAGAACTTGTGTAAGGCTTGCGGAAAATGCGCCTCAATCTGCCCGACAAAATCAATAACTATAAAAGACGGAAAACCTGTTTTTACAGCCGGAAAATGCACAATCTGTTACCGCTGTGCCAATGCATGTCCGGAACGCGCAATTACACTTTTGGGCAAAGAAGTTCTTGAACAGTGCCGCTTTGATATTTACGCAAAAAGCTTGTGATTAAAACAGGAGAATCTTCTATGAGAAAGCTTCATTTTACAGCGTTTATTGCTACATTTATGTTTTTGAGTGCTTTATGTTTTGCAGAAACACAGGCAAATTCCACTAATTCCGAAACATGCAAAGTCAGCATCAGCATTACAAACATAAAGACAGCAGACGGAACAATCATAATGAGCATTCACGACAGCGATAAAAGTTTCAGCAAAAAGGTTCCGCTTAAAACGCTGAAACTTTCTCCAGAAGTTCCGTCTGTTTTGTGCACGCTTAATCTTGCGCCCGGAGAATATGCGTTTTGCGTGTACCACGACATAAACGGCAACGGGCAATTGGACACAAATCTTGTCGGTATTCCCAAAGAACCGTTCGGTTTTTCAAATTATAACGGCAAAAGCGTGCCCGGCAATTTTAAGAAACACAAGCTCGTAATTTCAGAAGATTGTAATGTTATCATTCCTATTTTTTTGTTGGCGGAATAGCAAAATCATTCTATTATATATACATGGAGTATTCGATTGTTGCCATTCTGGCATTGCTTATACTTTTAATAATCAATTACGATATTCTTAAAACTAACACAAACCGCGCAGCATACAGGGCTTACCGGAGGTTTCTGATTGCTGTAGCGGTGTATTTTATAAGCGACTCTTTTTGGGGTATTTTATACGAGGCAAAACTTATAGCTGCGGTTTATGCTGACACCGTTGTTTACTACCTTGCAATGGCTGTGGCTGTGTTTTTGTGGACTCAGGCTGTTATAGCTTATCTAAATGAGAACAATGCATTCACCCATGCGCTCTATTATGCCGGCTGGCTTCATATCATTTTTGATGTTATCACGCTTGCGGTCAACTTTTTTATTCCTATTAAATTTTATTTTGACAAAGACGGAATCTACCATGCGTGCGCTGTAAGATATATTGCGCTGCTTATTCAGATTCTGCTGTTTCTTACCACAGCTTTGTACATTTTATTCTTTTCATCACATACAGACAAAAAAATAAGACACCGGCATCTTACAATCGGAGCATTCGGAATAGTAATGAGCCTGCTTATTATTTTGCAGACGGTGTACCCGCTGCTTCCGCTTTATTCAATCGGGTATCTTTTGGGAACGTGCATAGTCCATACGTTTATTCTTGAGCGCCAGAAGGAAGACTACCGAGAAGAGCTTGAGGAACTTATTTCAAAAGAAAAGTCGCAGGAAATGGAACTTGGTTCTACACGGCAGCTTGTGTACACAGACATTCTTACCGGCGTAAAAAGCAAATATGCCTACATGGAAGCAAAGCTTAAAATTGACGAGCGCCTTTCTAAAGGTGAACTCAAAGAGTTTGCTATTGCCGTTTTTGACTTGAATAATCTTAAAGCTATAAACGACACGCAGGGGCATGACGCCGGCGACAAGTACATCAAAGACTCGTGCAGCATTATCTGCCGGCAGTTTCAGCACAGCCCTGTTTTTAGAATTGGCGGCGATGAATTTGTGGTGCTTCTTGAGGGCGAGGACTTTAAAAACAGAGAGGCGCTGCTTGAAGCTTTCAACCTTCAAATGGAAGAAAATCTCCGTAATGGCAGAGAAGTTATTTCATGCGGAATGGAAGAATTTAAGCCGGAAGAAAATGACAGTTTCACTTCTATTTTTGAGCGCGCAGACAAAAAAATGTACAGCCGCAAGCATATTTTAAAAGGAACAAAACAGCAGACCACATGAAAACAAACGCAATCAGAATCCTTGAACAGAAGAACATTCCGTTTGAGACAAAATCTTACGAATATGACGAAGAATTTTCGGACGCTGAGACCGCGGCCAAAAAAGTGAATCTGCCGTCGGAACAAGTTTTTAAAACTATAGTTATGCGCAACGAGCACAAGCAGATTTACGTTTTTTGCGTGCCTGCAAACAGCGAGGTAAATCTAAAAAAAGTCCGCGCCATTACCGGCTCAAAAGAGATTGCGCCTGTAAAACAGAATGAACTTTTGGGTTTAACCGGCTATATTAGGGGCGGCTGTTCTCCGCTCGGCATGAAAAAGAAGTACCCGACTTTTTTTGATGAAACCGCAATTCTTTTTGACGCAATTGCCTTAAGCGCAGGTCAGCGCGGCTTACAAATTTTTGCAAATGCAGAAAAACTTGCAGAAGCCGCCGAAGCAGAATTCGCAGAGCTTACACTGTAGTTTCTGAATCTGCGCCGCGCGTACTGTTCCGGCTTGAGTACACGCAGCCGCAATAGTCCTGCCTGTAAAGACCGTACTCTGCCGAAAGCTCTAACGAGCGTTTAAAGCCGTTTTTCTTTTTAAAATCTGCATAAAGATATTGCGGAATTTTTTGTGCACCGGCGTGAGTTTTTTCTAGGTCAAGCTCGGCGGCTTTGCCTTCTTCGTTTATTTTCTGCGCGTCTTTATGCGGGCTTATAGACAATGTTGTTGTAAAATAGTCAAACTGCCGGTCAAAGGCTTCTTTGGCACAGCGCGCAAGTCTCAGGCGGTAGCACATACGGCAGCGTTCGTCTTTTTCGGGCATGGTCTCAAAACCGTCTACAGTCTTTACGGCTTCGTAAAAATCTTGCGGCTTATAGGCAAGTTCTATAACGCGCGGTGCTTTTTCACCTAAAAAAGCGGGCAGAAATTTGCACAATTCATCTTTGCGGCGCAAATATTCAGTTTCCGGGAAAATGTTCGGGTTATAGTAAAGAATTGTTATGTCAAAATATTTGACAAGAAGCTCAAGCACCGCGCTTGAACAAGGGCCGCAGCACGCATGAAGAAGCAGACGCGGTTTTGCAGAGCCGCTCTGAACGGCCTTATCGATTTCTGCTATTTGAGTTTCAAAAGCTTTATAATAAACCGAAAGTGCCTTGCTCAAATTGCCCAGCCTTAAAACTTAATACGCTCTATGCTTTTAACGGTTTTATCTTCTATTGAAATAAGCGCACCCTGAATTACAGCCTCACCGGCCGCGTTTTCCATTTTATAAAGAACCTGCGTCAAATTGCGCTTTACTACAATTTCGGGGTCGCTGCCGATTACAGAATCTGCAACGCCGCTCATGCCCAAATCTGTTATATAGGCTGTGCCTTTTGGAAGGATTCTCTCGTCGGCAGTCTGCACATGTGTGTGTGTACCGCAGACGGCGGCGGCTTTTCCGTCTAAAAAGAGAGCAAGAGCTTCTTTTTCGTCATTTGACTCGGCATGAAAATCTACAAAAAGCAGGGCGTTATCTTTAGCGGCTTCTTCTGCACATTCTGCCGCCGTCTTAAAAGGACAGTCCAACGCGGTCATTGATTCGCGCCCCTGAAGGTTTAATACGGCTATTTTATGTCCTTTGCACTCAAAAAAGGCAAAGCCGCGTCCCGGGATTTCTTCTGCACCATCAATGACTGCACCTAAATTTTTGGGATAATTATGAGGGCGCAAAACTCTTTCTTCTGAAGCTAAAAACGGATAGCTGTCGCGCTTTTCAAAGATGTGATTTCCGCCGGTTATTACGTCTACACCGGATTCAAAAAGCTTTTTAGCGTCATATTCTAAAAGCCCGTTGCCGCCGGAGGCGTTCTCCCCGTTATAAATAACAAAATCAACTGAATATTTTTGGCGTAAGTCTTTGAGTTTTTTTTCGACTACGGCGATGCCTGCGTCAGAAAAAACATCGCCGCCCATAAACACTTTAAGTGAACCGCTCATCAGCGCGCCTTAGCTTTTGCCGAATCAATTATTTTTTTGAAATAACGCTCGTTTTTGCTGTAAACCTGTTCGTCAGCTGAAAAGGCAAGCGCAAAATACTCGGTTTCGCTTATCTTGTAAAATGTGGTTATGCTGTGCACAACTTTGTCCGGCTGGTTCATTTTTGCGCTTATCTGTATGCGTTTGGCATTCTCTGAAATTGCAAGCGAATCAAAATCAATGCACGAATCGCTCTGCGAGATAAGCGAAATCAGCTTGAGCTGCTCAACGGCATTTTTTTCTTCAGGCGGAAAATTGACAAAATAAGGCGAAATCATTGCGATAGGCTCGTTTTCGCTGTTGTTAAGCCACCAAGTCTGAACGGCTGACGGACTGCCGTCGCTCTGCCATTGGTCGTCAAGCGCAAATTCATAAGTTTCAACAGCAACTTTTTTTGACTTTGCATATTTCTTAATGGAAATGCTCTGCGCTTCAACATTCTGCGGATTTAAAAGCCCGCAAAAGTTTGTAAATTCGCTGCCTTCGTTCAAGATTCCGATATAGGCAAGCTTGAAAAGCGGCTGCTTATCTTTTGAAAGGATTGAACGCAAACCGAACATTGGAATGTAAGGCTCGTAATTTATCTGAACTTCGCCGCCAAACTGCGGATATTCTTCTGTTGAACGGATAGAAGCGTCAAATTTGGAGGTAAGTGCCTTGCGGCGGGCTGAAAGCTCGTAAAACAAATCATGAAGATAATTCAGTGTTTCTACATCAACTTGCGTAATTTCACCAACTATTTTTTCGCCGGTCATTTCAACTGTGTCTTTGGTTGTGTCACAGGTTATGTAAAGCTCAATTGTCTTTGCGCCTTTTTTTGCCTGCGGCGAAAAATAGCGCAGCGCATAAGTTCCGGCATCATACTGCAAAAAGCCGATGTAGGTTTCATCTTCGTAAGTGTAGTCTCTGTAATAAACAAAAGTGCCCGGAAAATCGACTTTTGACTCAACGCCCGGAATGGCAAAAACAAAAGAACAGCATAAAAGCAATGCGGCAAAAACAAAAAAACGACGGTTTAAAGACATATTTTCCCCTTTAATGATGTTGTAAAAGCAATTGTTGAACAACTTACCGCTTTAAAAATTACAAGGCAGCCCGAAAGAGCTGCCCGAAGTTTTAGCCGTTAAGCTTTGCAAGCTCTGCCCTGACTATTTCAACAGCTTTTTCGGCTGCTTCTGTAGCAGGAACAAGCTGCATTTCAGAGCTGCTGCGGCATTTAAGCTCGACATTCGGCAGGTTTTTATCGCCGACAACGATGCGTACCGGAATACCGAGCAAATCAATGTCCTTGAATTTAACGCCCGGACGTTCGCTTCTGTCGTCAAGCAGAACCTCAATGCCTGCTTTCTGCAATTTTTCGTAAATTGCGAGGGCGTTGTCTTTCATTGCGCCTTCAAATTTTACAGGAACGATTGCAACCTGATATGGAGCGACTGACATAGGCCAGATAATTCCATTGTCGTCGTGATGTTCTTCTATAATAGAAGCTAATGCGCGGTCAACGCCGATTCCGTAACAGCCCATTGTCGGAATCTGCTGTTTTCCGTTTTCATCAAGGTAAGTTACGTTCATTGTCTTTGTGTATTTGTAGCCGAGCTTGAAGATATGACCCAACTCGTTGCCTTTTTTGCTGTAGAATTCTGCGCCACAATGCGGACAGATGTCGCCTGCAACAACGGTGCGCACATCGGCTGTAATGTACGGTGTAAAATCGCGGTTCGGCTCAACATGCTCAAAATGAACGTCTGTCTTTAAGCCGCCGGTTATACAGTCGTGCATAGCCATGACGGTTTCGTCTGCAACAACCGGAACTGTCGCAAGTTTTACTGGACCTGCAAAACCGACTGCCGCGCCTGTAATGCGCTCAACGTCTGCGTCAGAAGCAAGTTCAACTTCACTTGCTTTAAGCAGGGCTGCAAGTTTTGCTTCGTTTACATCGAGGTCGCCGCGGATACATACAGCAAAGAAACTGTCCGGATAATATGGGTTTGCGCCGCCGTTTTCGGTTACTCTCTTAAGCTTTGCACAGCCCGGAGCATTTGACAGGTCAAGCTCGCTGTTTACAACATGATAAATGAGCGTCTTGATAAACGATTGCGGCGTTGTCTTTAAAAAGTCTGTAAGCTGTTCAATTGTCTTTACATTAGGTGTAGCAATTTCGCTATAAGGCTTGTCAGTTGCTTTCTGTGGAGCACCGTCAATTGTTTTTGGTATATCAGGTGCACAGGCTGCTTTCTCTGTGTTTGCGGCGTAACCGCATTTTGGGCAGAGAATAAGCGTGTCGTCGCCGATAACGCTTTCGACCATAAACTCTTCTGAGCCGCTTCCGCCCATTGCACCAGAATCGGCGCGGACAGGGATAACGCTCAAGCCGAGACGCTTGAAAATCTTGCGGTAAGCTTTTGCGAATTTTTCATAAGTTTCATCAAGACTTTCCTGCGTTGTGTGGAATGAATATGCGTCTTTCATTGTGAATTCGCGTCCGCGCATTACACCGTAACGCGGGCGGATTTCATCGCGGTATTTTGTGTTTATCTGATAAGCGACAACCGGAAGCTGCTTGTAAGAGCTCAGCTCGTCGCGGATAATTGCGGTAAACGCTTCTTCTGCGGTAGGGCTTACAACAAGTTCCTGGTCAACGCGGTTTACAGCTTTTAACATGCCGGGACCCATTGTTTCCCATCTGCCTGACTCTTTCCAGATGTCGCCGGGAACAACAACAGGCTGCTTAAATTCCAGCGCGCCGATGTTATCCATTTCTTCGCGGATAATATTTTCGACTTTGCGGAATGCCCGCAAACCAAAAGGCAAATATGCAAAAAGACCGTTGCCCAACTTGCGCATAATTCCTGCGCGGAGCATAAGCTGATGGCTTGCAATCACCGCTTCGGCCGGAACCTCGCGGAGTGTAGGTATCATTGTTTCTGAAATTTTCATGATGAGCTATTTTATAGTAGAAAATGATACGTTTCAAGCCATATCCGTCCGTTGACATTTTTAAATTTTCATTGTAACATTTCACAATGTTGTTATATAAAGTAAAGGAGGCGTGATAAAAATATAAACGAGCAGGCGGATATGTGATACGCTGAAGTGATTCAGCGGAACCCAGGCGTTAGTTCGGCATTTTTAGTAGGGGCGATGACCTCTGGAAAGGAGAATGAAGAGCTATCAGCCGCA